>CALCKW010000085.1 GCA_937965695.1 uncultured Granulosicoccaceae bacterium | reverse complement strand
CTACCTACCACTGGGTAAAAGTTTAAACACCAATCGGCGTGGTAGGGGTGTAATGTCATGCAGCAACCCTAAAGCTAGCGATGCGCTGAAGCACATCGCACGAGCAGATCATTAAGCTGCTAATTACTTACCCTGCCAAACCGGGTCACGTTTTTCAGCAAAAGCACGGGCGCCTTCTAAGTTGTCTTCACTGCCGTAGAGCACATCAACCGTTTGCAGCTGGCGTTTGCTGACTTTGTTTAATGCATCTTGGAATTTCATGTCCTCCGCTTCACGCACCACTTCTTTGATGGCGGCATATACAAGCGGTGGACCGCTGGCCAGCACACGCGCTAAATCCCAAGTTTTATCGAGCAGCTCTTCTTGCTTGGTGATCTCTTTTATTAGGCCCCACTGTTTGCCTTCTTCGGCGTCGAACCAACGACCGGTAAGCAATAAGTCCATCGCGACGTGGTAGGGAATACGTTTTGGAAGTTTGATGCTCGCCGCATCAGCGACAGTGCCCGAACGGATTTCGGGCAGGGCGAAGCTGGCTGTCTCAGAGGCCATAATTAAATCGCAACTGAGTGCCAGTTCAAGGCCGCCGCCGCAGCAGATGCCGTTGACCGCGCAGATGATAGGTTTGTTGAGGTTGCCCAGTTCTTGAAGGCCACCAAAACCACCAATGCCGTAGTCGCCGTCCACCGCGTCGCCATCAGCCGCTGCTTTGAGGTCCCATCCTGGGCAGAAGAACTTTTCACCCTCTGCGCGTAGAATAGCGACGCGCAACTCAGGGTTGTCTCTGAAGGCCATAAAGGTTTCACCCATCAAGCGGCTGGTCGCCAAGTCGATGGCGTTGGCCTTGGGTCGGTCGAGGGTGACTTCGAGAATATACCCTTCAGTACGTGTTTTGATTGCTGTTGTCATGGGCTTTGCTCCTGACGGTTGTCAATTTTCTTTAGAGTTGAATAGTAAAAATGAGGGGAAGATGGTCGCTGTGTGTAAGCCAAGGTTGATCCGCCGCGACATACAGCGTTGCGTTGTGCTGCAGATCTTCGCTCAGGAATACGTAGTCCAAGTGGTAGGGTTTATCCAAATGGCGATAGAGATAGAATGTCGCCTGAGACTCTTCCCCCTGGGCATCACCCGTCTGGCGGTGATACAGGCTACTGATGTTCAGTTTTGCTAGATCTTCAACCACGGAAGTGTGGTTCCACTCACCGTGCTTTTTGTCCCATATTTTGTTGCTGTTAAAATCGCCACAAATAATAGTTGCTGGTTTTTTTAGCTTGCGTTGATTGCTCCGCACGTATTGCCAGAGCTGGCCTACATATGAAAAAGTGTTGGGCTTTTGTTGTTTGGTCCAAACAGCATGCAGATTTATTTTGTCGTTGAGTCGGCACGGGATGAAACTCTCGGGATCTTTGGGCAGCCACGAGAAGCTTCTGTTCGAGTTTTTACAGGTGTAACTTATGGGTTTGCGCGCGCGGTTTATCACTTTGCTTAGGCGGTGGCCATTGCGAGCAAACACACCTAAACCGCGGTGCTTGCTGGTGCCTGTCCACAAATATTGACCCGCCCACTGTCGGTAGTCATCATCGGCGTGTTGCGGGTCTTCGCACTCTTGCACGATGTAGACATCGGCGCCTAAGGTGTCAAGCAGCGTGCGTTTTTTTCGCAGGGCACCGGCGCAATTCCAACTGGCGATCCTGAGTGTGTCAGACACGAGTCAATACCTCAGCCCTGTGCCGCGCAGGTTTTTGTACAACGCTCAGTAGGTTGTGCTTAAGCCTGTCAGCTAGTAGCCAGCGGCTAAACTCAGAACGCTCTGTGCATTGGATCATGGCGGCCTTAGGCATCCAGCGAAGCGTATAAAATATCGGGATCAGCCGTGTGCTCTAACACCCAATCGACATTGATCATATCGTTGGCTTCTACACGGGTACGCGATTGCTCTTCACTCATGCCTTGATCGAGCCATCGTTGCATTAATCTTTTTTCTAACAGCTCTCGGCTCGCGTCAATGTGAACATGCACATCAAAACCTGCCCCCAACGGTTCCCAGGGACTTTCATTGCAGCAGAGGTAATTCCCCTCGACCAGAACAATGCGGTGCTGTGCATTCACCTCGCGCGCAAAGGCGCGGCTGCAGTCCTTGTCGCGATCAAACACGGGCACAAAAACGGTCTCGTTATCCACTATGCGTTCTAGGTCTGACGCCAAGGCCACTGCGTCAAACGTGAAGGGTGCGCCTTTGCGTGCTGTCCAACCACGTGCCTGCAATATGCTGTTGTCCAGGTGATAGCCGTCCATCGGTACGACCACCGCGATTGGCTCTTTGTCGTCGGTGTTGAAGTGATTGCATAGGGCTTCTGACAAGGTGGATTTGCCCGCACCGGGTGCTCCCGTGATGGCGACAAATAGTCGTTCCGATTGGGCGCGTTGCGCAATGGTTTCAATCAAGGGCTCGGGTTGGTTTATTTCGATCAAGCGTTTTCTCCGTCGTACAGTCTGATGAGCGCATCGACTGCAATGGCAGCCTGTGGTAGACACAGTAACGGGTTCACCTCAACTTCGGCAAGGGCGTGCGATTGTGACTGAGCGTATGAGGCGATGGCTTGCACCGCCTGCACAATGGCATCGCGGTCCGCAGCTGGCTTTCCTCTGTAACCGTCCAGCAGTGGGGCCGTGCGTAGGCTGCGTAAGGCGGTGACAATGTCATCGTCTTGTACAGGTAACAGTAGACTGCAGCTGTCACGATGAATCTCGGTGTAGATGCCGCCGGCAGCAAGTGTCAGTATCAGACCATGCGCGGGATCGCGCACCACACCGACCAGTAGCTCAGCCACGGGCGGTTCGATCTGTTGCTCTAATAAATACTGCGAGGTGTGTGCTGCCATGTTTTCGGCTGCGGCTTTCACCTGTTCTGCACTGTGCAGGTTGAGTTGCACAGCACCCGATTCCGACTTATGCGCCAATCCCATGCCTTTCAACACCAGTGGAAAACCGATCGTCGCTGCCTTTTGGGCGGCCTCTCCTGGGCTCTGTGCGGTGGCTGACATAGGCACTTGTAAGCCGTGTGCCATGAGCGCTGCTTTGGCCTGTGATTCGTCAAGCAGCTGTGTGGTTCCACCGCGTGGCTGTGGCACCAGCAAGGGCGGTGCGGGTTCTGCTCGGAGATAACGCCCGCACTGCGCTGCGGCTTCAGCAGCGCGCAAGGCGTCGTCTATGCCAAGTAGGGGCACAATGCCTTGGGCGATCAGTGCGTTGGCGGTTGCCTCCGGCAGGTTTTCGGGCAAGCTACTAACAATCGCCGCCGCTTTGCCTGTTTGTTTAGCCGCAAGGCTAAAGGCTTGCACAGCCGGGTCCCAAGCCTCTGTGCCGCAACGGTCTTCGCGCGGAAAATCCAACACCAACATATTGAGATCGGCACCCTGATCAAGCATGGCTGTGTAAGTGGCCGTCATCGCGGGTAGATCACCCCAAATGTAGGTGTGGTAGTCGAGTGGGTTGGCCAGCGCCACCAGCGGACCCAACGCTTGGCGCAAGGCTGCACGGCGTTTTTCGTCCAGTGGCAGATAGTGCAAGTCCATGTCTTCGGCGGTGTCGGCCATCAAACCGGCTTCGCCGCCGGAGCAACTCATCGACGAAATGCTGTTACCCGGCAGTGGCCCTGTCAGGTGCAACAGTTTGAGTGTTTCTATAAAAGCACTGACTGAACTCAGCCGAGCGATACCGAGTTTTTGCAGCAGCGCATTGGCGCCTGCATCAGAGCCTGCCAAAGAGTTAGTGTGCGAAACCATTGCCGTACGCGCATGCTCTGAACGGCCCATTTTGAGCGCGATGATGGGGATGTTTTTTTCACGTGCTTTTAGCGTCAATTGCTGCAGTGCTTGCAGGTCACCAAAGCCTTCAATATGCAACCCAATAGCGGTGACTCTTGGGTCATCAAGCAGTGCATGGGCCATGCTCGCTAGACCTTGCTGCGCCTGGTTACCAGCGGTAAGCGCGTAGGCCATGGGCAGGGCGCGTCGCTGCATGGTGATGTTGAGCAGAATATTTGAAGACTGCGTGATGATAGCCACGCCGCTGTCGACGCGCTCGCCGCCGTGCTGGTCCGGCCACAACAGTGCGCCGTCGAGGTAGTTGATTAACCCATAACAATTGGGGCCAAAAATGGGCATATCACCCGCGGCTTGTAGAAGGCTGTTTTGCAAGTCAGTGGCAGCGGAATCTTCGGCGGAAGCTTCGGCGAAACCGCTGGCAAAACACACGGCACCGCCCGCACCACGGTTAGCCAGTTGGCGCACGATGTCCACCGTAAGGTGCCGGTTAACACCGATAAAACTGGCGTCGGGCGCGGTGGGTAAGTCGTCGACACCGCGATAGCAGCGCAGGCCCAGGACCTCATCGGCTTTAGGGTGCACCGGCCAAATCTCGCCTTTGTAACCGGCGCGCTGGCATTGTTCGATGACATTGCGGCCCCACGCGCCGCCAAACACGGCAATACTTTTAGGTTGTAGCAGGCGGTTCAGGTTCATTGAGTGTTCCGAGGATTCGCGGTTAGTTTGGGGTGGTGCAATCTGGGCCACAGCATTTATCGGCCGGGCCACAATCGACTAACTTTCCAGCGGACGCAGTAAGCCTCGGCTGATGATGTGGCGCTGAATCTCAGAGGTGCCGTCCCAGATGCGTTCCACCCTTGCATCACGCCAAAAGCGTGCAAAAGGCAGATCG
Source organism: uncultured Granulosicoccaceae bacterium (assembly GCA_937965695.1). Taxonomy (GTDB): domain Bacteria; phylum Pseudomonadota; class Gammaproteobacteria; order CALCKW01; family CALCKW01; genus CALCKW01. Next base: position 7,565 of record CALCKW010000085.1, on the reverse strand, counting down.
TCCATCAGGCCCATACCGCCGTGTATTTGAATGCACTCGTCGGTCACGCGCGAGAGCATCTCGCTGGCGTAGAGCTTGGCGCTGGCAATTTCGCGGTCGGCACTCAAGCCTTTTTCCAGTCGCCAAGCCGCGCTGAGCGTTAGCCAGTCAGCGGCGTCGATCTCGGTGATCATATCTGCAAGTTTAAAGCTGACGCCTTGGAACTTCCCGATGGACTGACCAAACTGCTTACGCTCGACGCAGAAGGGGATGGTGGTCTCGAAGGCACGACGCGCTCGACCAACACACATAGCCGCCACCGTGATACGGGTGCCGTATAGCCAACTGTTCGCGATGTCGAACCCGCGATGGACTTCTCCGAGTATTTGGGCCTTAGGTAAACGGCAATCTTTAAAGCTGAGAATGCAGTTTTTATAACCCTTGTGAGAGACCGACTCATAGCCGGGCAGTACCTCAAACCCGGGTGTGGTGCGGTCGACCAAAAAACAGGTAATGAGTTTTTTTGTACCGCGCGGGGTTTCTTCTTCGCCAGTGGCGATAAACACGATAAAAAAATCGGCCACGTTGGCGTGTGAAATAAAGTGTTTGGTGCCATTGACGACCCAGTCGTCGTTGTTGAGTTTGGCGCTGCACTTCATGCCGCGCACATCAGAACCCGCATCGGGTTCAGTCATGGCCAGAGCATCGAAGCGCTCGCCTTTGGCAGCGGGGTGCAGGTAGCGTTCGCGCTGTTCAGCGTCGCAGGCCATCAAAATGCCTGAAGGGCGGCCAAAGTAGTGGTTGAGCGCCATACTGCCACGGCCCAATTCGCGCTCCACCAGCGCAAAGTCTAAATCACCCAGACCGCCACCGCCGACTTCTTCGGGCAGGTTACAGGCGTAAAAACCGATGTCCCGCGTTTTCTGCACCAGCTCTTGTGCCAGCTCAGCCGGTACTTCGCCGGTGCGTTCGACGTGGTCTTCGTGCGGGTAGATTTCTTTTTCGACAAAGCTGCGCACTGTGTCGACGATCATCTGTTGTTCTTCGCTGAGCCCAAAATCCATGATCAATTATTCTCGCTATGAAGTGTTTTGTCGTGAGCATTAAGCAGGGCACCGGCCCCCCAGTCGCGTTGCTTTAGCGCTTGCATCATGCCGACAAGGTTGTCGTCGCGGATGCGTTCCAGCTCGCGAATGCTGTGCATGCCCGATTGCTCGTCTGACTGATCCGCGATGGTTTGCACCAATTCGTCGGTCAGCTCCGGCACGTCCATCAACTTCGTCCACGGCCATTGCAAGCAGGGACCAAACTGCGCGATAAAATGCGCCATGCCCGCTTCACCACCGGCAACACGGTAGGTTTCGAACAAACCCATCTGGCCCCAGCGCAAGCCAAAGCCGTACCGAATAGCATCGTCAATTTCTTCCGTGGTGGCCACACCGTCTTTGACTAGCCACAGGGCTTCGCGCCAAACCGCTTCTAAGAATCGATCAGCGATATGCGCGTCGATCTCTTTGCGCACGCGCAGCGGCTTCATTCCGACGCCGCTGAGAATACTCTTGGCGCGTTCAATGGTGTCTTCGTCGTTTTGTGGTGAGGGAACAACTTCAACCAAAGGCAGCAAGTAGACAGGGTTGAAAGGGTGGGCCACAAGAATTTGCGCAGGCTTGCTGGCATCTATTTGGAGCTCAGAAGGCTTATAGCCCGACGTCGATGAACCAATAATCGCGGTGTCATCTACTGCGGCTTGTATTGTCGCAAACGTGGCGTGTTTGATGGCCAAACGCTCGGGCACACTCTCTTGAATCCACGTGGCACCGCTGACGGCTTCTTCTATGGTGTCGCAAAAACGCAGTTCGCCTTCGGCGGGTAGTGCGTTGTTGTGTAGCTGCGGCAAGCTGGCACGAGCGTTGGCCAGTACTTCCGCTATCTTACGCTCAGCGTCACTGGCGGGGTCGTAGACTTGTACATCCCAACCGTTTAGAAGAAAGCGTGCAGCCCAACCGCCGCCTATAACACCGCCACCAATGACGGCAGCAATTTTTGACTTCGACATTTTTTGGTCCTTCGACAGTTAGTGTGTTTGGCCCTGCGCACTCGCGAGCTCTTATTAAAGCAGCATTAGCCTTTGCTGAGCGCGCTGACAGCTCTCTAGTTTTTTTCCAGCGCCAAGGTCACGGCGCGTTCTGCATGAATAGCCGTGGTGTCGTACAGCTTTGTGTCAGTGTCTGCCTGGGTGACAAGCATGCATATCTCCGTGCAACCCAAAATGACGGCTTCAGCGCCTGCTTCAACCATCTGCTCGATAATGCGCAGGTATTCTACCCGTGAGGCATCTTTCACTTGGCCTAGACAAAGCTCTTTGTAGATGATGTCGTGCACGATTTTGCAATCAGCCTTGGATGGCACCATGACATCCAGCGCAAAATGTTCGCGCAATCGGCCCTTGTAGAAATCTTGCTCCATGGTGAAGCCGGTGCCCAGCAAGCCGACCTTAGTGATGCCGTCGTCCACGAGGTTTTGCGCAGTCGCATCAGCTAAATGCAACAGCGGAATATTGATGGCTGCTTGTACCTGCGGTGCCACCTTGTGCATGGTGTTGGTGCAGATCAGTAAAAAGTCTGCACCCGCTGCTTCGACTTTTTTCGCCGCACCGCTGAGTATCTCGGCGGTGGCGTCCCAATCGCCGGCGTGTTGCAGACGTTCAATTTCTGCAAAGTCCACACTGTAAAGGGCAATCTTGCCTGAATGCAGGCCGCCCAAAGACGCTTTGATGCTTTCGTTAATGTTGCGGTAGTAATAACTGGTGCTTTCCCAGCTCATGCCGCCGAGTAGTCCGATTGTTTTCATGTATCGCACCTTCCTTGCGTCAGTGTGATTAAGCGCTTCATGGATTCAATGTTTCCGTGTGGCCGTCTATGGCTAAAATTTGACCGGATATTTTGTTGCCGGCAGCTGATGCTAAAAAGCTTGCCATATTGGCGATGTCTTGCGCGTCCACCCAGGTTTTGAGCGATACGCCTTTAACATACAGTTCGCGTATCTCGGCTTCGCTGACACCGCGCGACTTGGCTTCCATGGCAACGACTCGGTCCATGCGTGGGCCCGTGACGGCACCTGGGGCAATGGCGTTCACCCGCACGCCGTACTCGCCCAACTCCATGGCCAGCGTTTTGGTAAAACCAGCCAGCGCCCATTTGGCTGCATTGTATGGGCTGCGAAAAGGGCTGCCAAACAAGCCAGAAGTGGAAGACGTAAACAAAAGCAAACCAGACTTTTGCTGTTTGAAATGCCGGGCCGTCTGCTTAGCGGTAATAAAAGCACCGTCTAGGTTTACATTAATGCAAGCGCGCCATTGTTCGAGCTCAATGTCTTCCACAGCGCCCGCTGGCCCACCAATGCCGGCGTTTGCACACACCACATCCAACGAGCCAAATGTCTCCAGCGTCTGCGCAAATACATCTCCAATGCGCTGCTCGTCGGTGACATCAGCGTCAAACACAAGTGCTTTAGGGTTGGCCGCCTGAAAATCCGCCACAGCACTTTTATCAAAGTCGCAGACAGCCACTGAGGCGCCTTGTGATAGAAACTCCTCTGCCATGGCGCGACCAATGCCGGATGCTCCTGCTGTGATAAAAACATTCATGGAGTGATGCTGGGGTCAGGCTTGTCGCGGAGCACGTTTTTGCAGTTTCAAGCGTTCCCGCACGGCTTCTGGCCCAATGATGTTGGCACCCATGTTAGTCACCACAGTGGCGGCGCGTTCAACTAACTGCGCGTTGGTGGCTAGCACACCTTTGTCCAGCCAAATATTGTCTTCTAGGCCGACCCTCACATTGCCACCGGCCAGCACGGCTGCTGCCGAGTAGGGCATGGCATCACGGCCAATCGAAAAAGCCGACCAGTGCCAGCTCTCGGGGATGTTATTGACCATAGCCATCAACGTGTTCAAGTCATTGGGTGCGCCCCAAGGAATGCCCATGCACAGTTGCACTAACACAGGGTCTTCAATGATGCCTTCGGCCACCAACTGTTTGGCCAACCAAAGGTGACCCGTATCGAAAACTTCAATCTCGGGTCGCACACCCAAGTCGGTCATCATTTGTCCCATGGCGCGCAGCATGCCAGGGGTGTTGGTCATCACGTAGTCGGCTTCGGCAAAGTTCATGGTGCCGCAGTCAAGTGTGCAAAGCTCTGGCAGGCACTCGGCGATGTGCGCCACACGCTCTGTCGCCCCGACCATATCCGTGCCGTCTTTGTTGAGCGGTAACGGTGACTCAGCCGAGCCAAAAACTATATCGCCGCCCATGCCGGCGGTGAGGTTGAGCACCACATCCGTGCCGGAATCGCGTATGCGGTCGGTGACTTCGCGGTATAACTCCAGACGGCGGCTGGGCACGCCTGACTCGGGGTCACGCACGTGGCAGTGCACGACAGCGGCGCCCGCTTTGGCGGCGTCAATCGCGCTGTTGGCAATTTGCTCGGGGCTGCGCGGTACGTGGTGTGATTTGTCTTGTGAACTGCCTGAACCCGTGACTGCACAGGTGATAAAAACTTCGCGATTCATCGTGAGCGGCATAGCGGTCTTCCCCAGTGTTTTTCTCCTAGTGATCATGGCTTATCGTGCTGAGCTCTGCTTGTTTTAATCGGCAGAACTATGTGCGCAATCGGCAATCCTATTCAGCACTCAAAAAAAAGAGATAAAACACGAGCGGATCAACCAATCAGAGACCAGAACACCGACCAAAGTGACTAAGAAGCCTCAGATTAAGCCCGATCAGTGACGTCGGTGTGAATAAATTGCACCCAGCAAGGCACGAATCGACGGCAAATGAGGTGCTATTGGCTGGTTTAGCAAAGCGGCTGGGCTAAATTTAGCGCGTCGACGGCGCGAGCATGGCTTGATCTGAGCTTCCCTAGATGCCTGATTGCTTCAAGGGGTGAATGACGGCGCACAGTGCTGATCCTCTGCAGTGGGTGTGTCACAATTCGTGATCTTCATAGCTTTGCCCAAATAGACAACAACCTCATGGATACCTCAATGAGCAACCTTTGGCAGCCCGATCACTGGCGTCAATTTCCCGCTGTGCAAATGCCGCACTATTCTGATGTCGACGCGTTGGCGAATACCCGCGCGCGGCTTTCGCAGTCAGCCCCGCTGGTGTTTGCTGGTGAGGCAGATCAACTCACTCGAGCGCTAGGCGAGGTCGCGCAGGGGCGCGGCTTTTTGCTGCAAGGCGGCGATTGCGCCGAGAGTTTTGGGCATTACCACCCTGACAACCTACAACAGATGTTTAAAGTGTTTTTGCAGATGGCGATGTTGCTCACCTTTGGCGCGGGTTGCCCGGTGGTAAAAGTAGGGCGCATAGCGGGGCAGTTTGCCAAGCCGCGCTCCTCCGATGTTGAAAGCCGCAACGGCGTGGATCTGCCGTCGTACCGCGGAGATATCATTAACGACGTGGCTTTCGATGGCGCCGCTCGTGAGCCTGACCCCACACGCATGCTGCGCGCGTACTCGCAATCAGCGGCAACACTTAATTTTTTGCGCGGATTGGCACAGGGCGGTTTTGCATCCTTGCACGCGGTGAATCGTTGGAATGCCAGCTTTCTTGATGGCAGCGAAATGGCGCCACGCTATCGCGCAATGAACCAGCAAATCGACGAAGCATTAAAATTTATGCAAGCTTGTCAGGTTGATCTTGATGGTGGACGCTTGTCTGGGGTGGAACTCTTTTCATCGCACGAAGCGCTGCTGTTGGAATACGAAGAACCACTGACACGACAAGACACAGAGTCAGGCCGCTGGTACGACACCTCAGCGCATATGCTGTGGATTGGCGATCGCACCCGTGATCCAGAAGGCGCACACGTCAACTTCCTCAAAGGCGTCAGTAACCCCATTGGTCTTAAAGTGGGGCCAACGACTAGTGTGGATGATCTACGTCGATTGCTAGACGTGCTCAACCCAGACAATACCCCTGGTCGACTGACGTTGATATCGCGCATGGGTGCTCACAAAGTGAACGAGTATTTGCCCGCATTGGTGCAGACCGTCAAGCGGCATGGGGGGGCTGTTGTGTGGTCTTGTGATCCCATGCACGGCAACACACACACAGCAGACGGCGGCCTAAAAACGCGTCACTTCGACAACATCATGGCAGAACTAAAAGGCTTTTTTGCGGTGCATCGCGCCGAGGGCACGCACCCAGGTGGTGTACACATTGAAATGACCGGTCGCGATGTCACCGAATGCACCGGTGGTTCTCAGTGCCTGCAAGACACCGATTTATCGCGTCAGTATGAAAGCCAATGTGACCCGCGGTTAAATGCAAGTCAGAGCATAGAGTTGGCCTTTGCGATTGCTGAGCTACTCAAGGATGAACGGCAGGGCTAGTTTTTCTAGATAGATAATGATTCAAGCGGTGAGCGTACACCCGCTGCGCCCCGTTTGATGATGTGAGTATAGATTTCTGTTGTTTTAACATCGGCATGTCCCAGTTGATCTTGCACTGTGCGGATATCCGCACCCGATTGCAGCAAGTGCGTGGCAAAGCTGTGCCTAAAAGTATGGCAAGTGACTCGCTTTTGGACATACGCTGCTTTGGTCGCGCGGGCTATCGCCTTGCGCAAGGCATCTGGGTGGCGGTGGAAGCGAACGATCTCTCCTGTCTCTGGCATCGGGCACAGGTTTGAAGAGGGAAAGGCGTATTGCCAGCCTGGGCGTTTTAAAGAGTCGCCAAGTTTGCGCCGAAGACTCAAAGGCACAGGTGCAGAACCCAGTCCTCTAGTAAGATCCGTTTGATGGAGAGCTAAAGTACTATTTAGCTGGGTTCGCAGGGGCTCAACAAGAGTAGACGCGAGAGTAACGACTCTGTCTTTGCGCCGCTTTCCAAAACGAATGTGAAGGCATTGATTGTCAAAATCGATATCTTGAACCCGCAGTGAAAGTGCCTCCGTTGCACGTAAACCCGAACCATAAAGCACCATTGCAAGGGTGCGATCAACGCCACTCATTTGCTTTAGTATCTGGGCTACCTCGCCTATACTTAGAACCACAGGCACAGTAGTTCTGCGTTTGGCGAACTGAATACCTCCCATTTGGGTTAGTGGGCGTTCAATCACATGTTTGTAGAGAAACACTAAAGCACACAATGCTTGTGATTGTGTGCTGGGACTGCATCGGCGTTGAGACGCTAGATGGCTTAAAAAAGCCTCTACTTCTGGCTCTGTCATTGTATTGGGGTGGGACTTATTGTGAAAAACAATAAATCGCTTAATCCAGTGGATATAAGTTTTTTCTGTTTGGTATGCCAAATGATGAACCCGCATTTTATCGCGGCAATGGTCCAAAAATTCTGACATAGAGCTCTCCACAAAATAACTGTATTAAATAACAGTATCAATATAGGTCTATCGTGTCTGTATCAAATATGAGAATGGCGTGTTATGAAACATTACCATCCCAGCTTGTTAAGCAACGTTTTGATATAATTGGGAATAAATCTGCTGTCCTTCGCTCGAAAGGTTTCATATCAGACGTCGAGTTAAATTTACAACACCCGTTTTTCTGGTGTTGACCACAGTTA
>CALCKW010000084.1 GCA_937965695.1 uncultured Granulosicoccaceae bacterium | reverse complement strand
CGTGGCGCCTCTAACGCCGATGAACTCTTCGCCGCAGCCAAGGCGCTGGGCTACCGTGCGCTGGCAATTTGTGACCACGGTTCGCTGGCGGGTATTGTGCGTGCCTTTGAGGCGGCGCGTAAGCACGAGATGCAGCTGATTGTCGGTGCACAGTTTGAGCTGCAAGACGGTGTACGGTTGGTATTGTTGGCGCGTGATCACGACGGTTATAGCGCTCTGTGCGAGCTGATCACCCGCGGGCGACGCGCGGCTGGCAAAGGCGAATATGAGCTGGGCCTGAGCGATTACCAAGGCCTGCGCGACGCCGCTGTTGAGACCTTATTGCATCTACCCGATATCAGCGTCGCTGAAGTCTCAGCCTGTGCTGGACTGGTGCGTTGGTACGCCACGCACTTCCCCAATGGCAACTTGTCGCTGGCGCTGCACCGCGGCCCGCGTGACGTCGAGCACTTGGCTTGGTTACGTGCACTCAGCCATCAGCACCAGTTACCGTTGGCCGCTGTTGGCGATGTGCACATGCACAGCCGCGAACGCCGCGCTTTGCAAGATGTACTGGCGTCTATTCGCCACGGCTGCACCTTGCAGACTGCCGGCACGCGCTTATTCCCCAACGGCGAACACCACCTGCGGCCCATCAAAGAGCTGCAGACGCTCTACCCCTCAGACACCCTGCAACACGCAAACGCCATCGCCGAGCGCTGTCATTTCACGATGAGTCAACTCAATTACAGCTACCCCGCCGAGCTGGTGCCCAACGACCTCAGCGCCACCCAGCACCTGCGTGCACTCACTTTGGCGGGTAGCCGCATGCGCTGGCCCCAAGGCGTGCCAAGTGCGGTGGCAGCACAGATCGAACACGAGCTAAAGCTGGTGGCCGAGCTGAAGTACGAGCACTTTTTCCTCACTGTGCACGACATCGTCGCCTACGCCCGAGGGCTGGGGATTTTATGCCAAGGGCGTGGTTCAGCGGCCAACTCTGCTGTGTGTTTTTGTCTGGGCATCACTGAGGTCAACCCCACTCAGGGGCATTTATTGTTCGAGCGATTTATCTCGCGCGAGCGCAACGAGCCACCCGATATCGACGTGGATTTTGAACACGAGCGGCGCGAGGAGGTGATTCAATACATATATGCCAAGTACGGACGAGAACGTGCAGCGCTGGCAGCCACGGTGATCAGCTACCGCACTCGCAGCGCCGTGCGAGAGCTAGGAAAAGTACTGGGTCTGGCACAAGACCAAATCGATGCTCTGGTCCGTTCGATGGCTTGGTGGGACGGTCGCGGAGTGATCCCCGAACGCATGGCCGCACTGGGTTTGGACCCAGAATCCAAACTGATTAAACGCTTTGCTTGGTTGCTGGAGCAATTGATCGGCATGCCTCGCCACCTCTCGCAGCACGTGGGCGGTTTTGTTATCTCACACCACCCCCTGCACACACTAGTCCCCGTAGAAAACGCCGCCATGCCCGACCGCACGATTATCCAATGGGACAAGGATGACCTAGAGGCGCTGGGTTTACTCAAAGTAGATGTACTCGCCCTCGGCATGCTGAGTGCGATTCGCAAGTGTTTTCAGTTGATCAAGAACTACCACGGCCAACATTGGACGCTGGCCAATATTCCCCAAGAGGACACTGCCACCTACGACATGATATGCAAGGCCGACACTATCGGTGTATTTCAGATAGAATCGCGCGCGCAGATGACCATGCTGCCGCGATTGCGCCCACGCACCTTTTACGACCTCGTGATCGAAGTCGCCATCGTGCGCCCTGGCCCCATTCAAGGTGGCATGGTCAACCCCTACCTCAAGCGCCGCCAAGGTCTAGAGGAAGTCGTCTACCCCTCTGAGGCGCTAAAGGCGGCACTGGATCGCACCCTCGGTGTACCCGTGTTCCAAGAGCAGGTCATGCAAATTGCCATGATTGCCGCAGGTTTTGACGCCGGAGAAGCCGATGCCCTGCGACGCTCTATGGCCGCTTGGGGGCGGCACGGCACGGTGGATCAATTCCAACAGAAACTGATGGACGGCATGTACCAGCGAGGCTACCCCGTCGACTTCGCCGAGGCGGTGTTTAATCAGATAAAAGGCTTCGGCGCCTACGGCTTCCCCGAGAGCCACGCCGCTAGTTTTGCATTGCTGGTGTATGCCTCCTGCTGGCTCAAACGCCACTACCCCGCCGAGTTTTGCTGTGCGCTGCTCAACAGCCAGCCGATGGGGTTTTATCCGCCCTCCGATTTGGTGCGCGATGCGCGCGAGCACGGCGTGACGGTAAATCCTGTGGATGTCATGGTCAGCGAGATTGACCACACCCTAGAAGCTCTGGCCAACGGTAAACCTTCGCTTCGCCTTGGCCTGCGCCTAGTGCACGGCTTGTCATCTGGCGCGGCTGAGCGCATTGTCGCCGCGCGTGCCCTGAACACCTTCGCAAACGTCGCCGACTTATGCCTGCGCAGCGAACTGAACAAACACGACCAACAAGCCCTCGCCGCCGCCAATGCCCTGCACGCACTAGCCAGTCATCGGCACAAGGCCGTGTGGGAAATCCTCGGTGTAGAAAAGCTACCGGGTCTCCTCAGCGCTGCGTCACAAGCTGAGCTGCCGCTAGAGCTCAACGCTCCTGCAGAAGGTCAAGACATCGCTGCCGACTACCGCAGTACCGGTTTAACGCTGGGTCGCCACCCACTGGCACTGCTGCGCCCCATCCTGAAACGACAGCGCGTAATCAGCGCCGCCGAGTGGGAGCAGCGTAACAACAGCGCGCATGTGCGCCTAGCCGGTTTGGTGACTGTGCGACAGCGCCCCGGCAGCGCCAAGGGAGTGATGTTTATGACACTCGAAGACGAGACAGGGCGTATCAATGTAGTCTGCTGGGCAGATATTCTGGAGCGCTACCGAAAAGCTATTCTCGGTACCAGCTTGGTGATTGTGGCTGGAGACACTCAGCGGGTCGACGGTGTTTCACATCTGGTGGCCAAGAAAGTAGAAGACGCCAGTTATCTGTTGGGCGCCATGGACGTTAAAGCCCGTAATTTCCATTAGAGGCTGTCCGACCCGACAAGACAGCCTACAGAGGTATCGTCACCTGCGCTAAATGAAGGTTTATCTTTCGAGAGTTTGTCTAGAGTTCCAGCAAAAACGGTGAGCCATTTGCTAGAAGCCTTGCGCTGAGCTGGACTCAAACTGGTGAGCACATCGCGCACCGTTTGCTGCCAAAGATCGCGATTCTCTTGCCATTGATCAGGGTAAGTCGTCGATAGCAATGACCCGCGCTTACTCAGATGGGTTTTCATTAATTCGCTGAAGTTGGGGTTGTCTCGATCACGAGCAAGCTTAAACAATTGCTTGTTCCATTGCTCAACAAGATCATTATATTTTGCGCTCATACTGACCTGCTGCGCCAAGCTTTCTCTAATCAAGGCGAGTTGCGCAGGCGTTAAATCCAAACTAATTCGCCCTGCCCATTTATCGATATTTTTGATTCGGCGCTTGATGCGATCTTCGGGAGTGTTTGAGCTGTAGCGTTCGCGATCTTCTATCAATTCTTCTTTGAACCGCTGCTCGATGAAATCAATTTGCTTGTCACTCAGCGACTGCATTTGATCCACCAGAAAGTAGATGGGGTAACATTCGCGGGCCCGGCGCGAATGATCAGCCAGCGATACACCCCAACCCTCAACTTCTTCGGCGGTCGTAGCTTCGTTACTCGCTATGGCGTCGGCAAGCTCACGAATCCATAGGGAATATCTCGGCAGTTCAGACTTTCGGTGCCATACATGAAAAGTCCCAATCGCCTGTTCAACAGCGCGTTTTTGCTCTTTATTGAAGTCGCCCAGCTTGTTAAATTGCGCCCGCATCTGGTTATCAAGTCGACCATAAAGTGGCGTTATTACCAACTTGCTGTTGATACAACCACTGAGCAAAACCACTGCTAAAGCAACCACGCCATATCGACAGTAACGACGACAGTAGCTTTTTCCCTGTCGAGAATCATCCGCAATCATAAGTCTTCATCACGCCCTTTTTTGCCAAGATGAGAGAACAACTTCAGTGAATACGCATACATTTGGAACTCTCACGACAACGCTGGTTGGAATTATAAATGATGCTCTGTCAGACCTGAGCAATGGTTAAAAATTCACCAAACCTTGCTTTGCAGCTTATTTTTCAGCGGGTGAAAAATCCAATGCAGCGCCATCATCACATTTGACACAGCTTAAAAGGCACCCCAAGCGATTCTTTCGGCCCTGCTCTGATTCAACCCACGGGCGCAACTTCCACGGAGGATCATGACGTACATGCTGGAAATGCCCACACGCTAACTCCGCGACCCAATCGTCTTCTTTGTCGAGATGGAATCCTACAATGGCTACTTTCATGGCTTGCTGGCTCCAGAGATTTAGCATTGCCAACGACGGCTGAAGATCGTATCGATCAATGCTTTACACGCTATTCGTACTGACCGTTGAAAAAGTCGTCTTGTTGCGCAAGGGAAACTCAGATTGAGCCTGTTCAGCGACGACGGCTTGAAAAATTTGAACCCAGAAAGGCGCTAATCGACAGCGCGAACATGACTTGGTCAGAGGTGCCCTAGTGAACAAATGCGTTTAAAAAAGCTTTTTCGCCTCGTGTACTGAATTGCACCACACGAGAATCAGGCAAGCGTTTTGCCCACTTTGATTTAAAACAATGCTGCAATACAAGCTGACCCAAGACGCCCGCCAAATGATGCCGGCGCACACTCCAATCAAGACAGGACTTACACATCGGTCTCCTCGACTTCCCCACATCATCGAGGCTAATTCCCAACTGCTCAAGCCCTTCTCTACCCGCGGAACTTAGTGCGATCTGCGCAGCACTGTTTTGCAACCAACCCCGCTGCATAAAGCTGTCATAAACCGCCACCCCAAGTTCGCCCGCAAGGTGGTCATAACACACGCGCGCACGCCGCAACGCGGGGGCCGACGGTCCTGTGCGCGGGTGTTTTACATTGTTGCGTTCAGCAACGCCCATCATCTGCTCCAGTAGCGATGCAACATCGGCGTTCGCCAAGCGAAAATACCGATTGCGCCCTTGCTTTTCGACGGACAGCAAGGCTTCGTCGAGCAACTTAGACAAGTGCGAGCTGGCGGTTTGCGCGCTGATGCCACCGACAGCGGCGAGTTCGCTGGCGGTCAACGCTCGGCCATCCATCAACGTGACAAGCATGGCAGCCCGAACAGGGTCACCGATAGCGGCACACAGTCGAGCGATTGGTGGAGATTCAAAAATAGTTCGACCATAACCGAAGCATTAAGCACATTCAAGCTCTTAAACTGCAGCTCAGATCATCAAACAAAGGCAAGCACATGGCTATTACCTGTTTCATCAAATACAAAGTAGATCCAACAAAACACCGTCAGTTCGCTGAGTACGCCCGCCATTGGGGCCAAGCTATTCCGGCTTGTGGAGCAGATTTAATAGGCTATTTCGCACCGCACGAGGGTTGTAGCCAAACAGCGTATGGCGTCTACTCTATAGAAGACTTAGCGACATACGAGCGCTACCGTGCAAAACTGCAACAACACCCGCTGGGTCAGCAGAACTACCAGTTCGCCCAACGAGAAGGTTTTTTGCTAGAAGAGAAACGTATTTTTCTACGTAACGTGTCCGCTCCACACGCACCTTTAATTAAGGAATAAACCATGATCGCTGTTATTTTTGAAGTTTGGCCCAGCGTTGAATACAAAAGTCGTTACTTAGAAGTTGCTGCTGAATTACGCCCTCTGTTGGAGAAAATCGATGGGTTTATCTCTGTGGAGCGATTTGAGAGCATCACGACTGAGGGAAAAATGCTGTCGCTGAGTTTTTTCGAAAACGAAGAGGCCGTCATGGCATGGCGCGAAACCTTGGAACATAAAAAGGCTCAAGCAATAGGTCGCAATCAATACTTCAGCGACTATCGTCTGCGCGTTTGCTCGGTGCTGCGCGACTACGGTCTAGACGATAGAGCGCAAGTGCCGAGAGAATCTTAGATAAAACGGCCAACCTTAATCACACCAGAAAAAGACGAGGATCAACGCATGAAAAAAACCGCAACCTGGTACTTTGACATCATCTCGCCTTTTGCCTATTTGCAGAGCAAGCAGATCACCTCACTTCGCGATCAATTGGATATCAAGCCAACCCCAGTGCTCTTCGCCGGTCTGCTCAATCATTGGGGACAGTTAGGTCCCGCGGAGATTGAACCTAAACGGCAATTTATATTCAGACAAAGTGCATGGCGCGCACAGTGTGCAGGTATACCCTTCACGCTACCACCCACACACCCTTTTAATCCGCTGTGGGGGCTACGCCTTATAATTGCTCACGGCAGCTCTTTTGAAGCTATCGACACGGTGTTTGATCACGTCTGGGCCAATGGCTTTGGATTAGTCGAAGACGAAGACCGTGAGATTTTGGCAAAGAAGTTAGGCATGACACTCAAAGAAGCTGACGACATCACACAAGACCCAGCCGTCAAAAGTCACCTCGTCGAAAACACCAAAAGCGCAGTCGCTGACCGCATATTTGGTGTGCCAAGCGTGTTGGTCGATGATCAAATTTTTTGGGGAGATGATTCACAGCTGATGCTGCAAGACTGGCTCAAAGGTGATCTGGATTTCGAATCGGAGATCATGCGACGGATCGATACGGTGCAAGCGTCCTCGAAACGCGTTTAAGGCCGGATTCAGCTGCCTAATCACTTATCATCAAATAGCTAAATACTTCAGAATGTTGAGCTAACAAAAAAGCTTGGAGTAAAGACGCCAAGCTGATGATGCACCGTGCCCCGAGTATGCGCTAGTGTTGCGCCCGCTCAGCAAGCCAGAGTGGTATTAACAACATGAGCAAAAAAACCGTATTGAACACCGCGTTAGAAGCAACACCCACAAGTACACTGCCCAAACTATCGACAATGTACCAAGCCCAAATGCTGTACTTCGCACCTTTAATTACACGGTAGTTCCCGTGCTGCAGTTCTGGGATGACAACCCAGAGCAGCATTCCTGCAAAGGCAGCAATGAGGCCTGAACCGATAACGCTGAGCCAGCGCGCATCTTTTGACAGTACATCGTGACTGCCATCAATGGGCCAAACTAAAGTATCAAGCATTACTTTGGCAGGCATATCAAACGATGGCAACGCAGCTGTCCACCAAACGGCCGAGAACAGTAAGATACCGTAACTGGATAGTCTCAGTAAGAAGCAGGCATGAGTCAGTGAGGGGTTTTGCATGAGATAACACTCCGAAGTTCAAGATGGTTTCATTTTCGGCGGCAAAGGTAATCGAAGCAATTACCTCAGAGGTAAGTGATTTTCACAGACAAATCGTGCAAGCTAAACGCATGAACGAATTTGGCACCCTATTGCGACAGTGGCGAAAACGCCGACACTACAGCCAACTAAGCTTGGCAAGTGTGGCAGAGCTTTCATCTAGACACCTCAGCTTTCTGGAGAGCGGCCGCGCCAAACCAAGCCGGTCTATGGTACTGCGCCTAGTACACACACTGGATGTACCGCCCGCAGAGGCAAATGTTGGATTAGTCAGCGCCGGCTTTGCCCCCGCTTACCCACAGTGCGCGCCCGACGACGCCAGTGTAGCGATGCTACAAAGAGCCATCCACACGACGATCGAGAACCATGCACCCTGGCCAGCTGTGGCTTGTGATGGACAATGGAATCTGTTGCAAGCTAACACTCCCGCGATCAAATTGTTTACAGCGATGGGCATTGCCGGGGCGACAAATTTAGTCGAAGCAATGTTCTTACTTGACCACCCCGAAAGCCCATTAGTGAATTGGACAGAAGTAGCATACAGTTTGCTGCAACGCCTGCGCACCGAGTCCTTGGAGCAAACTGGCAACAGCCCTTTGCACGCTTTCATTCAACGTCTGTCGAAGCATCCCCGTCTCGTTAAAAACGTTATAGAAACGCCAGCCGCAATGCAGGTTGTTATCCCCATGCAACTGAAGCTAGGAGATCAGCAGCTATCACTTTTTTCAATGATTGCTCAATTTGGCTCGGTCCAAGAAGTCACGCTATCAACGGTACGACTAGAGCTGAGCTACCCTGCTGATGAAGCCACCACGCGCTATTTTGAAACGCTGTGAAGCACACGTTAATAAAAGAGAGGGAGACTCAAATTAAGTCCGGAGAGTAACGTCGCGCGAGAGAATTGAACCCAGCAAGGCAGAAGTCGACGGCAAGTGTAGTGCTATTGGCTAGATTTTCTACGCGGCTAGGCCGAAATTAGCGCGTCGACGGTGCAAGCAAAACTCGATCTGAGCTTCCCTAGGCTTGCTTACGCAGAAAAACCCAATTGTCATCTGTGCTTTTTGCAGCATTGTAAGCATAGCCACCGTAGTCAAATTGCTTCAGCGCTTCAGGGCTATCCAATCGCTTGTCCACGACGTAGCGAGCCATCATGCCACGTGCTTTTTTGGCAAAAAAGCTAATCACTTTATAGTCACCGTTCTTCCAGTCGTGGAAAACCGGTGTGATCAATGGCGCTTTCAACTGCTTTGCTTTGACTGCTTTAAAATACTCATTGCTGGCCAGATTGACCACCGCGGATCCTTTAGATTTTTTCAGTTCTTTGTTCAGGGTGCTAGTCAAAGCATCACCCCAAAAATTGTACAAGTTTCCTCCACGCTCATTTTTAAAACGGGTGCCCATCTCTAAACGATAAGGTTGAATTAAATCCAAGGGGCGCAGCAGTCCATACAGCCCAGACAAAATGCGTAGTCGCGATTGAGCAAATTCAAAGTCTTCTTCGCTGAGTGTGTCAGCGTCCAGACCAATGTATACATCACCTCTAAAGGCCATGGCCGCAGGCTTGGCATTTTTACGATTAAAAGGGGTTTTCCAACGGTTGAATCGTTCGACATTCAACTCGGCAATTTTGTCGCTCACCGACATCAAGCGACCCACTTCAGCAGGCTGTAAATGTTTAAGCTGATCGATCAACTCTTGTGAATCTTTTAGAAAAGCCGGCTTGCTGTGTGCAGGCACCGTTGGTGGCGCTTCAAAATCGAGTGTTTTTGCGGGCGAAAGTAAAACGAGCATGGTTGATTCCGAATCAGGCAAACAACGGTCGCAAAAAAGGCGAAACCGAAAAATATAAAATAACAATGACTGCAAACAGCAATACTAGCCGTAGTGGCTTTTCGATAATGGCAGCTAACACGGAGCGCGGTTGATAAACTGCGCGCGCCTTTTCAAGACGCTGTTGTTGGTAGTTATCTATTATCTCTTCGGCTTGTTTCTGCCTATGCAACTGATCGTCAGCCATCCACAGACCACCGAGCGAAAAGCCCCAAAAACCCTGTGGGGTTTCGTAGAAAGGCACCTGCTCTTCGTGCAGTAACTCGCGCACGTCTTCCGCTTCGTCGAGCGGTACGCCATTCAGTTTGAACAGAAGAATAGGCATCAGTTAGAGCTACCGCCCGCGCGCTTTTGCTTTTCGCGTTGCTGATTGCGCAGCGCGTATTTAGCTTGGCGCTTGCGCTCTATATCCGCTTTAGCCTGATTACCTATATGTGTCTCGCCTCTTTCTTTGGCCAGGCGCACCTGCAACTCACGCTCAGCAAATCGCTCGCGATCCGCCTCGGTCCGAGTCGCATAACAATGCGGGCAACTGACACCCACGGTGTAGTGAGCACTGACCAAGTCATCAGCATCCAAGGGCATACGGCAGGCATTGCATTGTTTGTAGCTACCACGCTCGAGCGCATGGTTAACCGTAATTCGATCATCAAAGACGAAACACTCACCCTGCCAAGTGGTTTGTTCTTCCGGCACTTTTGCCAAGTAGTTGAGGATACCGCCTTTGAGGTGATAGACCTCCTCAAAGCCCTGCTCTTTCAACAAGGCCGTGGATTTTTCACAGCGGATGCCGCCGGTGCAAAACATAGCAACTTTTTTGTGCGTGGCCGGATCGTAGTTTTTGCGCACGTACGCGGGGAACTCTCTAAAGGTGTCAGTATCTGGATTGATGGCACCTTCGAAGGTGCCCACTTGGTATTCGTAGTCATTGCGGGTATCAATCAGTACCACTTCAGGGTCACTGATCAGCTCGTTCCAGTGCTCCGGCTCAACGTAGGTACCGACCACGTGGGTGGGATCAATGCCGGGCACACCCATGGTGACGATTTCTTTTTTGAGCTTCACTTTCGTGCGCTTAAAGGGGGCGACTTCCGTGAGGGATTCTTTGCTGTCTACATCGGCTAATCGCGGATCTTTACGCAACCAATTGAGCAATGCGTCGATGCCCGCGCGACTTCCCGACACCGTACCGTTAATGCCTTCGCGGGCCAATAGCAAGGTGCCGCAAACGCCGTTGCGTTCCATCGTCTTGAGCAATGGCTGGCGCAAGTCACGGTAGTTATCGAGGGTGGTGAATCTGTACAGAGCACAGACCACGTATTGATTGCTCATTGAGCTGAGTCTCCAGTGGCTCGAAGCGTAAATTCGAAACTGAGGTATTACAGACAACAGAACTCCAGCAAAAGCAATTGTTGCTGACCAGATGTTGTGCGGTCTTAAAAATTGAGTACCAGCGATCTGGCGAAGCGATTATAACAACAATGAACGACCCGTGGAGCAAGCCCAATTCCAAGCTGCAGCACAGCGTCCAAAGTTTGCGGCTCATCCTTTAAAACATGATTATTTACAATCACTTAAACATCGATGCTTTTAATACAATTTTTCAGCTCGGCTAAATTGCATCGCTATTGAGCGGCCGATCCATCGCGGTGGGATCGGGACCAAGCCTTACTTCAAAGTGGTTGCCCTGCTCTGTCACGTGCAAATGCGCGTCCCCCCCGTGCAGTTGCGCAATGTTCCGCACTATTGCCAGCCCTAGACCGCTGCCACTGCCACCACTGCCTGCAGGCCTATAAAATCGATCAAACAGACGCTCGGCTTGCGCACCGTCGATGGGAGTGCCGGTATCCGCCACACGCAACAAAGCGCCATCGTCTTGCGGCTGCAATTCAACATTGATCTGCATACCGGGTTCACCGTACAAAACAGCATTTTCAATCAGATTTCGTAACATCTCTTGTAACAGCAATTCGTCGCCAACAATTTGCACTTGCTGCACAGGGGCTTGGTAGCCCAGATCCATATGCTGCTTTAGTGCTTCAGGCACCCACTCACGACAAACACCCGCCACCATGGCATCCAGGTCTAACCGCTGCAGACGACCCGTATCAACCGCGCGGGCGTGACTGAGCAGCTGCTGGCTGAGGCGGATACTGCGATCCAACGTACGCTGCGCCTGTTGTAGATCATGGCGCACCTGTGCAGGGGCATGCTCAGAGTCAGCAAGGCTGAGCTGAGCTTTTAGTGCAGCCAATGGTGTACGTAGCTGATGCGATGCATCTTCTACAAATCGTTTTAGTTCGAGCTGATTGCGCGAGAGCCTGCGCAGCAGTTGATTGATGGCTTGCTCCACCGGCAGCAATTCAGTGGGAACAGGTAAATCCAACGGATGCAGGTCTTCGGGCGTACGCCTTTGCAATGAGCGGGAGAACTCGTCCAGCGGTGCCAAACCTCGTCGCAAGCTGTACCAGACCAACGCCATAACAATCACTGCTAGTAGCGCCATCCCAAGCCCAAAAACCAACAACAAACGCAGAGCCAGGGCACGACGGCTATTGTCAGTCTCAGCAACATAAACCAAAAAACGAATTGGTTCACTGCCACCCAACGCCACTCGTGAGATAACGGACACTCGTACGCTCTGTAGCAAGTATTCAGTGTCATAGAACCACTCGGCGTCCTCGCGGCTGTCAAGCCAAGGTCGCAGCTCAGGCTCTGGCAATTGCTCGTAACCAGTCACCGGGTTTCCCGCATCATCACTGACGCGGTAGTAGACGCGTTCTTCAGCGGTCGCCGAGAGCATCTCCAGTGCCACATAAGGTAAATCAACCAACAGTTCATCGCCTTCGATAACCACTCGATCAGATATAGCAAGACTGGCACCAAGCAAGGCGCGATCAAATGCACGGTTGGCATTCGCTACGGAGAACAAGTAAAGTCCGGCGGCGATTAGGCAAGACAACAACAACAAAGGCAAACTAAGCCGCAGAAGCAGCCGCCGGTGTATTGATTGGGCTGCATTCAGTTGGGCTGCAGACCGCGGAGCGGTAGGCGGTGCAGCCGCATCCGTATCAAGCCCTCCCCCGTCGGGCGGCTTCACTCTGGTTTCTCCAACATATAACCAAGCCCACGCACCGTGCGAATGCTCAAACCATAGGGCGCTAATTGTTTGCGCAAGCGATGCACGTAGACTTCAACGGCTGACAATTGGGCATCGTTGTCGATACTAAAAAGGCTGTCTCCTATTTGTTGTTTGGTTACCACCGCGCCAACTTGCTGCAACAGCACCTCAAAGAGCGCTGTCTCGCGCGGCGTCATAGTGATCACGTGGTCTCCGTGTCGCAGCTCACGTTTTGACCCTTCAAACACTAACGGCCCCAGCTCTACCGCATCGCTGCCTCGACCTTGTGCACGCCGATACAAGGCACGAACACGCGCTAGAAATTCATCTAATTCAAAGGGTTTCACTAGGTAGTCGTCAGCACCGAGATTGAGCCCCGCCACCCGGTCTGGCACCGCATCACGAGCGGTGATGATTAACACAGGCATTTGATGCCCACCTGCACGCGCCTCGCGCAGCAACTCCATACCGTCAAGCCCTGGTAAACCTAGGTCTAGGACGATCAAGTCAAAGTGTTCACTATTCAGCCACGCCAGTGCTTGTGCGCCATCGGTGATCAAATCCACCACTTGACCGTGCATCTCCAGCGCTCGCTTGAGCGCTTCGGCCAGCGCTTGATCATCTTCTACGAGCAGAATTTTCATGCGACAACTTGTTATAGGAGTTGGTGATATGCTTCGCCAATGAGAGAAGTTATTGATTCCATCCGCTGGCTAGGCCTGATTTTATTGCTGGGTACGCAGAACGTCTTGGCGGCTAATCGCGATCACAATGTTGGCGTTCAAGATGCCTCTGCCGACAATACGCTAACAGTCTACAGCAGCACGGATTTTGCCGTTTTTGAACCCGTGCTGCAACGCTATGCTGACAACAATCCTGGGTTGCGCATCCACTACCGAGATCTGGACAGTATCGAACTCTACGAACTAGTTCGCAGCGACCACGGCACCAGCAAAGGCGCAGATCTTGTGTTAAGTGCAGCGATGGACTTACAGATAAAGCTGGCCAACGACGGCTACTCAAGGCGTTATCAATCGGCCATGACGGTGCAATTGCCCCGCTGGGCTAGCTGGCGCAATGAGGCTTTCGGGGTCACCTTCGAGGCCGCAGTAACCGTCTACAATTCACGCCTTCTGCCAGAGGCTGCCGAAGCGCTCAGTCGTCGAGAGTTGGCGCAATGGCTGAGAGATGAACCGGAAAGGTTTTACGGAAAAATAATCAGCTACGATCCCGAACGCTCTGGTGTCGGATTTTTGCTAGCAACGCAGGATGCCAAACGCAGTAACTCTTTATGGGAGCTTACCAGCAGCTTTGGCCACAACAAAATCAAACTATTCAGCAGCACACAAGCCATGCTGGATCGAGTCGCCAGTGGACGAAGCTTAATTGCTCACAACGTTCTCGGCTCTTATGCGAAACGCACCATGACTAGCCAAGCCGACCTGGCCATTATGCCGATCAATGACTACAAGTTAGTGCTTTCGCGTGTGGCACTGCTGCCGCACAGCAGCGCTAATCCGTCGCAGGGCGAGGCATTTTTAGATTACTTGTTATCTGAAGAAGGCCAGCAAATATTGGAATCAGAAGCAAACTTAGACTCACTCAATAAAGCGGATGGCACAAGGCGAGACGAGCACGGCGCACTATTGCAACCTGTGCATCTGGCTACCGAGTTGATGGTGTATCTAGATCAAGCAAAGCGTCGGCAATTCCTAAAGCGTTGGAACCACGCACTATCTAACGCTGCGACGGCTGAACCGTAAAAAAGCGTGAAGAAAAAATAACTATTCGACAATCCAAGATCCATCGCAGCAGGCACATCGCCACATAAGAGCGGTGCACCGCACGATTAAACTACACGCCATACCAAGCAGCTTGCACGACTTTAATATCGGGCGAACCCGCATTCACC
>CALCKW010000083.1 GCA_937965695.1 uncultured Granulosicoccaceae bacterium | reverse complement strand
TAAAGTGTCGCTTCATCTAATTGGCAATCTACCAATCGACACAAGCGTCCACATAAGTTATTCAGTCACAAATTTTTAAAGAGCTACTCGCTGCTGCGAGTTCGACTATTCTACAGCCTTTTTCGCTGCCGTCAACACTTTGTTGACGACTTTTCAATCAGCTTCTCGTGAGAAGCGATCTAGCCAAGAGACAGAATTCTACGCGATCCTCATCCCTTGTCAACAATTAAATACATCAAATAGTTAGCTGCTATTCTTCGGCTCGAAGCAGCGAGCGGATCATGGGCATGGCCCGCCTTAAGCTACAGCGGCATACGACATATTTATTCAAAATCTGTTAAAGAGGGCTTGAGAATAAAGCGCGTAAACGTCAAAATCCCATTGTTAAGGTCACAGCTGAAGCTAATGCTTCGGAACTCCTATTTAGGTAACGATTTTTCGCGTGTATATACTGACTAAAGACCTTTTTAAATATCATGCGCAATTAGATCTCTAACCCTTTAGTGCAACAACGAGCTTAATTTTGCCAATTCGTACAAGAACCGCCTCGAGACGAGGAGCAACCCGCCAGTCCGACTCGAGACCAATGGCCAAACGCACAGGAAAACTGACGAATGCGATGGCAGAAGGACACCGCAAATATGCGGTGTATGGTTTCGCTTGTTTCATGTGCGTTGCAACGGGTGCTTATATCGGACACAGCAGCCAAGCTCAAATAGACGCTGACAGATCAAATGTTAATCAAAGTGACCAAGACGCACTTCACCGTAGCCCTATTGAAAGTAGCGGTCCCTTGGAAATTCAATATGCTTATTTTGGTGCACCAGCAATCCGAATGCCTTCTGAAATAGAGTATATCGAGACTCCAAATACAGCATCACTAGAAATCGCTACGCCACCCGTGGATGCAGGTCCTGAACAACAAGCGCTTCTTTCAGACAATTCGAACAATCAGAAACGTGGTTCACTCGATGCTTTGAATGAGAAGTTGCTCGACACAGCTTTACCTCTGGAAAAATCATCATTCGAAACAGCTGGCACACAGATAGCGACCGTGGCCGGTGGCGACTCTTTCTCAACTATTGGTCAGGTGTATGGGCTGTCAGTACGCGAAGCTGCCAATATCATGCAAGACAAGCTAGCTTCTGAACACTTAAAAACTATCATTCCCGGTGAACAAATAACGTTCAAAAAAGATCAAGCTGGTTTGGTAGAGCAGATCATATATGTCATCGACGATACCAGAACATTGATGCTAGACAGGCAAAGTGAAGCGAAATTTTCAGCGAACCTGGACGAAGTTGCGCTTGAAAGGCGCATCATGGTCAACATGGGCGTAGTAGAGAACTCGCTCTTCCTTTCCGCTGCAAAAGCAGGTGTTTCAAATAGACACATCATGCAGATGGTTGACATATTTAGGTGGGACATCGATTTTGCGATGGACGTACAGCCAAATGATACTTTCAAACTCGTTTACGAAGGCTATTACAAAGGTGAGCAGTTAGTGCGAACCGGTCGTTTATTGGGTGTTGAGTTCAAGGGCAGGTCGACGCACCAGGCACTGTATTTCGAGGACAAAGAAGGCGAAGGCGCCTACTACACCGCTCGAGGTCGTCAATTGCAAAAGCAGTTTTTACGAAACCCGGTAGACACTGTACGCATCACTTCACCTTTTAATTTGCAGCGCAAACACCCCGTATTAAACACCATTAAAGCACACAAAGGTGTCGACTACGGGGCTCCTACTGGCACACCCATTAAAGCTACCGCAGATGGGATGGTCAAATACAGTGGTCGCCGCGGCACTTATGGCTTGACTGTTATTTTGCAACATGGGAAACGATATACAACACTATATGCCCACATGAATAAAATACACAAAAACACAACCGTCGGGAAAAAAATAAAACAAGGTGAAGTGATAGGTTATGTTGGCAAAACAGGTCGAGTGACTGGTGCGCACTTGCATTACGAATTCAGGGTCAAAGGAGTTCACGTAAATCCGCAAACAGTTAAATTTGCGGGCGCAGGCAGTGTACCTGATGATCAAATGCAACAATTTAAAACAGCGACTGCCCCGATCATGCAAGAGCTCACAGCTCTTAACCCCAATAGATTCGCTTCCTCACAATGACTAAGTTTTACTTTGATTTTCTCCGGCACTTGACCATAACTAGTGCCTAACAAAGACGTCGAACTCTATATAGGGCTTATGTGTGGCACTAGCGCCGACGGTATAGACGCAGCTCTAGTGCAGTTTCCCTCCTCCGACAAACCGCAATTGCTCGCAACACATGAGCACATACTACCAAAAGAACTGCGAAGCACTCTGCTAGATCTCAACAATGATCCGATCGTCTCTTTGCGACAACTTAGTCACTTAGATACACAAGTAGCACATGCACATGCAGCAGCGGTGAAAGCACTACTTAGTAAAGCCGAATTAAAAGCTACACAAATTTGCGCCATTGGTTTTCACGGCCAAACAATCGATCACGCACCAAGCTCTCCTATCTATAACACCACCCAAATAGGCAATGGCCACCTGCTAGCAGCGGAAACAAACATATCTGTTGTAGGGGATGTTCGCCGAGCTGATGTAGCAGCCGGAGGACATGGCGCCCCTTTAGCTCCTGCACTACACGCTGAGTTGTTGAGAAATGCAGAAAGCGATGTGGCTGTTGTCAACATTGGAGGCATTGCCAATTTAAGCCTACTGCCAGCAAATCCAACAAGAAAAGTCTTAGGTTTTGATACTGGCCCGGGTAATTGTTTGATGGATGAATGGGCAAACAAGCACATACAGCAACCATTTGATGTTTCCGGACAGTTTGCTGAAAGAGGTATAGTCAACCGGCCATTGCTGAGAGAGTTACTTAGCTTTGACTATTTTAAATGGCAACCTCCGAAGACCAGCGGAAGAGACGTTTTTAATCTCAACTGGCTGCACAAAAGATTAGCTGGCAGATCGGAAAAAGCGGAAAACGTTCAGGCGACTTTGCTAGCCCTAACCGCTCAAAGTATAGGTGACGCATTAGAGCAACACCTGCCCTCCGCTAATCACTTATATGTGTGTGGCGGTGGCGTCAAAAACAAGGCTCTCATGTGCCTTATGCAGCAACTAATGCCTAACAACAAGATTGAATCGACGAAAAAATGCGGGATTGAACCTGATTGGATGGAATCCGTTCTTATGGCTTGGCTGGCACGACAATACTGCTTAGATTTACCTGGCAACCTGCCCAGCGTGACAGGCGCCAAGTCATCGGTTCGCCTAGGGGTACGATTCGATCCGCCCAGCAGAACCTAAAAACTAGACTGAAAAAGAGGATCCGCAGCCACAAGTTGTGCTTGCATTGGGGTTGCGAATAACAAACTGGGCGCCCTCTAGGCCCTCCGTGTAATCAATCTCAGCACCTTCAAGGTATTGAATGCTCATCGGGTCGATCAACAACTTTACGCCGCTTTTTTCAACCTCAGTATCGCCGTCTTGAAGCTCTTCATCAAAAGTAAAACCGTACTGAAAACCAGAACACCCGCCCCCCGAAATAAAGACCCGCAGCATCAAATCCGGATTGCCTTCTTCTTCTATGAGAGTGCTTACTTTTTTTGCAGCCGCTTCTGTAAAAACCAGCGGCTCTTCCGCTTCTGCTGTTGTCTGTACTTCAGTACTCATAATTCTCAGGTCCCCTTAAGCGGACAAATAACCTACTAAATTAGTCGGGAATTCTGCACCTCACCGTCTCGAAGGTCAAGCGAGCAGAGTAACGATTCAATCGGCGGATCAATTAAAGACCTTGAAAGTAACGATTGTCTGCGTGTCAGTGATACCTGTGAGGGTTTGCAGTTGCTCAGTCACAAATCGACCAACATCCTGATTTTCTTGAAGATAAAATTTCACCAGCAGATCGAACTGACCAGAAGTTGAGTAGACCTCCGAAGCTTCCTCTAATTCATCGGAAATGGATTCAGCAACAGCATACGCCTTACCCAGTTCACATTTAACCATCACAAAAATAGGTTGCACACACTTCTCCACGGTCACTTCTAAGGATGATCACATCATATCTCAGCAAAGAGAAAAATCGATCAGTAGACTCAAAAACATAGCTCAAGAAGTCATATCATGTCTAAAAGCAGACTAGCCACATCAAAGAGCGAGGTTCAATTGAGCACTAAGGTTCATTGCGCCTCCACTGCCATGGAGCAACAAAAGGGAAGCGTTCGTCCCACACCCCGCGCTTGGCCTGAAACGCGTCATTTTCGGCCCGCAAGTAGCTAGGCTGCCCGCAATAATGGCGATATACCAAGGCATCACCTTGAAGCACCAGCTCAAGATTAATTTCGCGTTCACCTCGCCACAATGTCGCCAAAGTCCGACCGTAACGATCTTTATCTGTAGACTGCGCGTCAAATCTAGCACCCAGTGCATCAACGAGCGCACTTTTAGCTTGTTGGCCATAAGGTTTTTGCTTTAACTCCGGCGCGTCAATACATACAAGCCTTAGTTCAATGGCTTCACCATCACAGATAGCTAATACGCTATCACCGTCTATCACTCTCTGCGTTTGGCAGCTCGCTTGCGCGTTTTTCTCACGAGCCGGGCCAGCACCGCATGACACCAGAATCAGCGCTAACACTAAAATCAAAAACCGACGAAACTTGTACAGTACTGGAAGGCTCATGTTAACCATGTAAAATTAGAATCTGGGGCACTTACTGAGTGCGCCTAGTAGCCAGCCTGTCCGAACAGATGTTCTTAAAATCCAAAGTTTTAAGTTAAAGAGAGATCAAACGCCATGTTATGGGTCAAAGCATTCCATATTATCTTTGTCATTACTTGGTTTGCAGGTCTCTTCTATCTGCCAAGATTGTTCGTCTACCACGCAATGACACCGGCTGACGATGTTCAAGGACTGCAGCGCTTTAAAGTCATGGAACACAAGCTCTATGTGATGACCAACTTAGGCGGCGCGCTAGCCATCGCCTTTGGCCTGTGGCTCACCTTGGTTTATCTGCCTACTTTTATGCAACAGAGTTGGTTTCAACTCAAGCTGATTCTTGTGATGTTGCTAATTGCCTATCACCTCTACTGCGGCCACCTTGTTCGCGTTTTCAGAGACGATCGCAACACACGTGGCCACATCTGGTTTCGCATCTTTAATGAAGTTCCGGTCCTCGCCCTTGCTGCTGTCGTGCTGCTAGTGGTGATAAAACCCTTCTAACAAATCAAGGCTTTTCCTGAGGCCCGATCTCATCCAACGATTCAGGCGGAAAGACCAAAGGTCGCAACTCTTTCAACGCTTCTCGATAAACACGACGCTTGAAGTAAATCACTTTGCGGACGGGGGCCCAGTAACTCACCCAACGCCAATGATCAAACTCCGGGTGGTTAGTGGCAGCCAAATTGACACTGCCATCTTCGCCTAACATACGGAGCATGTACCAAATTTGCTTTTGGCCTATACAAAGCGGCTTTTGGTGCTTACGAACATACCGCTCAGGTAAATCATAATGCAACCAATCACTGGTGCACCCCATGATTTCTACATCTTGAGCATTCAGACCAGTTTCCTCGAAAAGCTCCCTGAACATTGCCTCTTCAGGCGATTCCTCGAGATCAATACCTCCCTGCGGAAACTGCCACGCGTTTTGCCCACACCTTCGAGCTAAGAACACCTGTCCACGCGGGTTGCTTAGAATAATGCCAACGTTCGGTCTATAACCATTTGAGTCAATCATGACTACTACTAATTCTGTCGATAGACTGATTTTTCCACGAAACATGCTCACTAGCAATGCACTATAAATTTACTGTGAAACAAAAAGCATAGAGACACCCCATGACATTAGCGATATTCGACCTTGATCACACACTGCTCGATGGCGACGGGCCAGAACTTTGGTTCAATTTTTTAATCACTAAAGGCGTCGTTGATGCGGAAAAGCATCGACGGGCACAAGAACGTTTCACAGAACTCTACAACAACGGCAAGTTACAAGCTCAAGACTGGGCTACTTATGAATCTGCGCCTCAAGTGAACTATCCACAGAAACAGTTATTGGCTTGGAGAGATGAATTTAAAGAAAAATACATTCGCCAACGCATCCCTCAGGAGAGCCATCAGTTACTCGAAAACCATCGTCGCCAAGGTCATACGCGCATCGTCATGAGCGCGACAAATCGCTTTATTGTCGAAGCCAGCACATCCCTGCTGGACGTCGATCACGTATTTGCTACTGAGCTCAAAGAAGAATTAGGGCAATGCACGGGCATGATTGACGGAATACCCTGCTTTAGGGAAGGAAAAGTTGCGATCATTGAAGACTGGGCTACCAGCTGGGGACACCACCTTGATGATGCTTATTTCTACAGCGACTCGATAAACGATCTGCCGCTGCTTGAACGCGTTGCTAATCCAACAGTGGTCAATGCTGATAAACCACTGGCAAAAATAGCGAGTAACAGAGGTTGGCCTATGTTGCACCATCGTGTGGCAACATAGCTGTTGCCTCGCTCTAGATCTAAATTCTTGGCAAGGTCACGCCTCGCTGGGCTTGGTACTTACCACCTCGATCACCATAGCTGGTTTCACACATTTCATCAGACTCAAAAAACAGCATCTGTGCCACACCTTCATTGGCGTAGATTCGCGCCGGCAACGGCGTCGTATTAGAAAACTCGAGAGTGACGTGCCCTTCCCACTCGGGTTCCAAAGGTGTCACGTTGACGATAATACCGCAGCGAGCATAGGTAGATTTGCCCAGGCAGATGGTCAAAACAGAGCGCGGAATACGGAAGTACTCAACCGTGCGCGCGAGTGCAAAGGAGTTAGGAGGGATGATACAAACATCGCTTTTCACATCGACAAAAGATGCTGAATCGAAGTTTTTGGGATCGACAATCGCATTGTTTACGTTAGTAAAAATTTTGAACTCGTCGCTACATCTAACATCGTAGCCGTAGCTTGAAGTGCCATAAGAGACGACACGTTCACCACCAACCTCTCGCACTTGGCCCGCTTCAAAGGGCTCTATCATGCCCTCACTCTCTGCCATGCGTCTGATCCACTTATCGGCTTTAATGCTCACGACTTCTGCGCTCTTGTGCTTTAAAAGAAGCGCAAAAGTCTAACACAGCTCGAAAGGGGACTACCGCAAGATAGTCTTTCCAATGTGATTAACGGCGGGAACCGTAGCTGGGAAATAAGAAACGAACACCGACATTCAAATTATCATCCAATTCCATATCGTCTTCAGTACCAGCCATGCGCACAGTGGTTAACCGATAACCGAAAAAACCCATAGCTGTGGGTGTAATCTCTACTTCCACGCGGGTGTTCAGCTCTATCAATCGCTCCGCATCACTAAAGCTTGTGACGCTAGGAGCAAAGTAAAACTCGGCCACCAAAGCCACGGGTGAAAATTGCGAAGGAATGATGTAACCCAGTCGCCCGCCTATACCTATTGCACCAATCTCACGATCGTCTTCTAGCTTGCCACCGTAGAGCTTAGCCCCAACACCCAGTTGTAACGGTTGGCCATATTTTGCCTGCTGACCCAAAGACAAAATATTTGCGCCGAGCACAACGTCTTCGCGGTTATTGTAGAAAAATGAAAAACCAACATCCAACCCACCCTCAACAACTCCACGGCTGTTGATCAAGTAGGTAAACTCACCGGATTCTTCGCTTAAATCCAGTTCTAGGCCAGCTGCGTCGACGACATTGCACGACACCCACAACATCGCTGCGATAAAATACTTTCTCATACAAACTCCTGTGCTAAGTGCACACTCTAGCTACCCTAGAGAGTAGCAGTCACAAGGCAAAGCGCGACATCTTCACGGCGAGAGGTTGCTAAGCTTTTTAAAGTCGCTTCTCAATAAAGCAGTCAGCCCACAAAACTTGCGATTGTTCAGCGATGTAAACCGGAACTTTATATTAAATGGCCCCGAAAACTGACTCGAGACAACAGGAGCTAATCGTCTGGCTCGAGCAACACGGGTACCCCAATGCGTCGCTGCACCCAGCCAGCAGCGACGCGAGCGCGCGGCGTTACTTTCGGTTCGAGGTTGAGTCCAATAGCTTGATAGCTGTCGACTCACCACAACCGCAAAGCGAGAACCAATCATTTTTAGATATTGCTCATGCCATCTCCCAAGTGGGTTTAAGCACACCAACTATATTCCAATCAGATCTGGATCACGGCTGGATGCTGTTAGAAGATTTTGGCTCCCAAACATTTGCACAAGCTGTTGCAAATACACAAGATCAAACAAAACTTTACAGCGACGCACTATCAGTTATCCACAAACTTCAAAAATCATCATCGCTACAAAATATCTCAGATAACCTTCCGCGCTACGATGAAAGCATGATACGGCGGGAACTCACTATTTTTAGCGAGTGGTGTTTGGAAAATTATTTGGGTATTCGACTCTCCAGCAATGATCTAGCAGATTGGCAATCACTAAGCTCAGTCTTGATAAGGGCTTTCGGTGAGCAGCCTCAGTGTTTTGTGCATCGAGACTTCCACAGTCGCAACTTAATGTTGCTTGAAGACGGGGAATTGGGGTTACTGGACTTTCAAGGCGCCGTGAAGGGCCCAATCACTTACGACTGGGTTTCTCTCTTGCGCGATTGCTACATCGCATTACCCCCAAATGAAGTGCAACAGCATCTGGCATCAGCTTATGAAAAAAGCCTGCAATCTCACCTGTGTCAAATGCACTCGTTGGCAGACACCCGTCGATGGTTTGAATACACAGGTCTACAGCGGCACCTCAAAGCTATTGGCATTTTTTGCCGGCTCAAGAAACTAGAGAGCAAAGACACTTACGTCGAAGATATTCCGCGTACGTTTAACTATGTATTGGATGTTGTCGATCGATATATCGAATTAGCGCCGTTGAAACGCCTAATTGAAAGACACGGCCTCGAGGCGCATTTGTGTTAGACACCGCCTTTATTCTTGCTGCAGGAATGGGCACTCGAATGCGGCCTTTAACACACTATACAGCCAAACCTCTGCTGCACTTTCGTGGTGAAAAACTTATAGAAAGACACTTGCGAAGGCTTGCTGATGCACAGATTAAGCAGGTTCTCATTAACTGTAGCTGGCATAACAAGCAATTACGACAACAGCTCGGAGACGGGCAGCGTTACGGCCTTGATATCGTCTATTCCTGCGAAGACAATACACCACTAGAAACTGCTGGAGGTATCTCAAGGGCATCAGATCTTTTGGGTGACAAATCCTTTTTGCTGATTAACGGTGACATCTGGACCGATTTGGATCTTGGTGCATTCCACCAAAACCACTGCAGTCCGAGCATCGTTTTAACCTCCAACCCACCACACAATCCAGAAGGTGATTTTTCGATTACCGACGATGGCTACCTACGAAACACGGGTACTGAAAAATTAACATATGCCGGTGTTGGTATACTGAATTGCCAGCTATTACCACAAACGACGCACACCACAGCCAAACTAGCTGATACCTTACGTTCACTGGCCAAGCAAGGTGAACTAAAGGGTTACGAGCAAACAGGGGAGTGGTTTGACATCGGCCGCCCCACTGCTCTGCAAATATAATTGTTAATCAGTCAAAAAAGCGAGCTAAAAAGCGTATTGCCAAAGCAAAAGCACCACGGAGTGTGAGATACTTGCTGTTTAAGCAATAATCTAGGTGAGTAGTATGTCTGACAAGGAAGCCGGACACGTCAAATGGTTCGACAACGCGAAAGGATTCGGGTTTATCTCCCGTGAAGACGGGCAAGATGTTTTTGTTCACTACCGTTCCATACACGGAGATGGATACCGTAAGCTGAAGGAAGGGCAGTTGGTGCAATACACCTTGCAGGAAAGTGAAAGAGGCTTGCAAGCTATCGACGTAATAGTGGACACCGAAACTACTGACGACAGCTTAAGTTAAGCGCGCGAATTACAGTGCGCCAAAGTGCTGATGCAGTCGTTCACTCTCAATCAAATTTCTCCTAACAAACCAAAAGCCACAGCCTGACTGTGTCAGTGCTATTTTCTCGCGTCATTCAGAATCCGGCCATCTGAAGTCGACACAAACGCTACTTATATCTACTGCACACCAGAGCACTTGTCGCTATCGCGCATAGACAAAATGCTTTCTTGCACGTATTTTTGTTGTTTCCGAATCTTTTTTTCAGCCATTTTATAGTCTCTTCAGGAGAAACACTTTGCACGCAATCGTTATATTGGGCACGGGTCTCGCCGGCTACACTTTGGCGCGCGAGCTTCGTAAGCTGGATCAAGATCGCGAGCTTATATTGATAACCCAAGATGATGGTGCTTTTTATTCCAAACCGATGCTCTCCAATGCTCTCGCAAAAGATAAGACTGCGGCAGCGCTCGTACAGCAAAGCGCAGAACAAATGGCTGAAACGCTAAATGCTAAAGTGGTGACTCGCACAACTGTCGACAGTATTGATCTTGACGCTAGACGAGTCATCAGTGGCGAAAAAACCTGGAAGTATGACCAATTGGTCTTCGCTGTTGGCGCTTCACAAATCACATTGCCAATAGCAGGTGACGGGGCGCGGGATGTGGTGAGTGTCAATACTCTGGAAGACTACGCCGTATTCAGAAAAAAACTCAGCACATGTAATCGCGTTGCGGTCATGGGGCCAGGACTAATAGGCTGTGAATTTGCAAATGACTTAGCCAATGCAGGCATTGAAGTTGACGTTATTGGACCGGACAACCACCCTTTGCAACACCTAATGCCTGAACCCGCTGGCAGAGCACTGCAACACGCGCTGGGAGAGTTACAAGTCAATTGGCACCTGCAAGATACCGTATCCGAAGTTTGCAAAAAAGAAGACGGCTACCTGTTGCGGCTTAAAAGTGGCAATAGCGTCGATGCAGATTTGGTATTGTCAGCTGCGGGTTTGCGACCTAATACTTCGCTCGCCGCGCAAGCGGGTATTGAAACTGGTCGGGGCATTGTCACCGATAATGCACTGGCTACATCGTCGGGCGGGGTGTTCGCTCTGGGAGACTGCGCCGAGATTGACGGCCTTGTGTTACCGTATGTACTGCCGATAATGCATGCTGCTCGAACACTCGCACAAACTCTCTCTGGAAATGCTGCGATTCTCAAATTGCCCGCAATGCCAGTTGGTGTAAAAACACCTGCACACCCAATCGTTGTCTCGCCAGCGGCACCCGGTTCTGAAGGTGAATGGCAATGTGAGACACAAGAAGATGGTGGACAATTGGCTTTGTTTAATTCGCCAGACGGCATTCTTTTAGGCTTTGCATTGACCGGCGCCATTGCTGTAAAACAAAAAATGCCACTGCAAAAGCAGCTACCGCCAGTGCTAGCCTAGTGCTAAGTGCGATCACTCCAATATCAAAAACAAGAACTACTCGGCGATAAGCCGATCTGAGGATTCGCAACTTGGCCAAAATCAACTTTTGCACTCAGTGTGCCCATCGTGTGGACTTCCTCATTCCAGCAGATGATAGCCGCCCACGCGCGATATGCCCCAACTGCAAGCATATTCAATACAGCAATCCGAAACTTGTCGTCGGCTGCCTATTAACGCATCAAGGTAAGATCCTTCTTTGCCAAAGAGACATCGAACCAAGAATAAACTATTGGACTCTGCCTGCGGGATACATGGAAAATCGTGAGAGCACCCTGGAAGGCGCGTTGCGAGAGGCCAAAGAAGAGGCCTGTGCTGTAGGAGAAAATATGCGCTTATTCGCGATATATGACTTACCACGTATCAGCCACGTTTACATGCTATATGTAGGCGACCTCGCTCAGGGTGAAGCAAAAGCAGGCGATGAAACAAAAGCTATCGCCCTACTAGAAGAATCCGAAATACCTTGGTCTGAGATGGCTTTCTCAGTGATGACCGAAGCGTTACAACGATACTTCGAAGATAGAAAAAACGGAGAATTAAACATTCACCGAGCAACTTTTGAAGGCCAGCCCGGTGAAGAAGCAACAATTATCCGGGACTGGCCCCAGTAGCTACTGGACGAGTGCTATCAAGTGACCATTCGCTCCACGAACCTGTATACAAGGCCGGTACTTTTTCCATTCCCGCGTGGACCATCGCCAATATGTTATGACAACCTGTCACCCCTGACCCACAATAGCAAACAACGTCACCACGCTCGGAGTAGTTCGCAAAACGTTGTTTCAATTCATCGATTGACTTAAAAAAACCTTCATGTAAGTTTTCGGCAAATGGCATGGAATGGGCGCCTGGCACATGCCCAGCTACTGGACCAAAAGGCTCTACCTCACCTCGATACCGCGCACCATCGCGCGCGTCCAGCAAACATAGCTCTCGGGAAGCTATAGAATCCTCTACTTGATCGACTTCTATTGCCACATATTCGCTTTTTTTCGCGGCAAAATTGGCAAGCCGCATTTTGGGTTCTTCGTTGTCCATTGGAAAGTTTGCATTCTGCCAAGCCTGCACACCACCGTTTAGCACGGCTACTTGCTCATGGCCCAACCACTGCAGCATCCACCAAAGGCGCGCGGCAATGGCACCACCGGCGTCATCGTAAACCACCACCTGCACACCCGTTTCTACTCCGCGCTGGCCTAACCATTTAGCCAGTATTTCGCGGTCAGGCAAAGGATGCCTGCCCGACACACCAGGGACTTTCGGGCCAGCTTGATCAGTGTCTAAATGCGCATAAAACGCACCGGGCAAATGGCTTTCTTGCCATGCTTGCAAACCTGCTTCGGGAGCTGTCAACTGATGCCGGCAATCGAATAGAACTAAAGGTCGCTCTGATTCAAGCAACCCAAATAATTCTTCAGCATCAATTAGCGTTTGCCAGAAATGACTCACGACTGCTCGCCACCATAAAGGCTGCGCAGTTCCCGCCGTAGGATTTTACCAACATTAGTCATGGGTAATTCGTCGACAAACTGCACATATCGCGGAATTTTATAACCCGTTAGCTTTTCGCGGCAAAAGGCGATTAATTCTTCTTCACTAACAGACTCGTCACTTCGTACAGCAATTAATTTCACGGCTTCACCCGAATCTTTATCGGGCACGCCTATAACTCCCACATCGATGATTTTCTCGTGGCACACAGCCACCCCTTCTATCTCATTGGGGTAAACGTTGAAGCCGGAGACAATAACCATATCCTTCAGGCGATCCACAATGTAGAAAAAGCCAGCCTCATCCATGCGAGCAATATCACCCGTGCGTAACCAACCTTCATCGTCCAACACTTTTGCCGTCTCTTCAGGTCGCTGCCAATAGCCTTTCATAACCTGTGGCCCACGTATACACAGCTCTCCTGACTCGCCCACGGGTAAGTGAACTCCCTCTTCATCCCGTATGCACATCTCAGTGGAAGAAATAGGCAGACCAATCGAGCCGTTATAACGCTCGATATTTAGTGGGTTTATCGACGCAGCAGGTGAGGTTTCAGTTAGGCCATATGCCTCCAACAAAGGCTTACCGGTAACTTCTTGCCAACGCTCTGCGACGGCTTGCTGCACGGCCATACCTCCACCCAAAGCAACTTTAAAGTCATGGAATGGCAATTCTTTGAAACCAGGTGTGTTGAGCAAGCCGTTGAATAAGGTGTTGACGCCTGTGAACACAGTGAATCGATTAGCCTTAAGATCCTTGACAAAGCCCGGCATATCTCTGGGGTTAGTAATTAACAACGTACGTACACCCATGCGTGTAAACGTCAGGAAATTAGCTGTCAAAGCAAAGATATGGTAAAGCGGTAAGGCTGTAACCACGCAGTCGTCGTTGTCGCCAGAGATTCCTGAGGCTTTAATCCAGGCCTCCGATTGCAAGACGTTTGCCACCATATTTCCGTGAGTCAGCATAGCGCCTTTTGCAACCCCGGTAGTACCACCTGTATATTGTAGAAAGGCGATGTCGTCGTGATTCACGTCCTCACGAATAGGCTTAGCCGCAGCGCCCAAATCAAGCGCTTGATTGAATCGAATCGCTTTTGGCAAGCTGTACTTTGGAACCATTTTTTTAACGTAACGCACAACCGCGTTCACAAGCAGCCGCTTGGGGAATGGCATCATATCGCCGAGCGATGTAATCAAAATATGCTCAACAGAATGTTTTTCCAGCACCTCTTCTAAGGTGTCAGCAAACAAATCCATGATCACAATTGCGCGGGCACCGGAGTCGCTTAGCTGATGGTGTAATTCTGTCGGGGTGTATAGCGGATTAGTGTTTACCACCGTAACCCCTGCACGCAAGGCCCCCAAAACAACGACAGGGTATTGGCTGCAGTTGGGCATCATTACCGCTATACGATCGCCTTTATCTAAGCCAATTCCATGTCGCAGATAAGCAGCAAAATTATTGGCGTGCTCATCCACTTGAGCAAAGGTCAACTTGTTGCCCATGTGGATCAACGCGACTTCGTCTTTGCGGCGCTCAAAGGTGTCGTTCATTAGAGACGCGACATCGGAACATACAGAAATATCAACCTTTTGGGCGGTGCCCTCAGGGTAAGAAGTAAGCCAGGGTTTTTCCATGATTTAAAGTCCTATTGATTCCTGCTAAATGCGCCCTTTATATCAGGCTGTGAATGCCTCGATGACACGAAAGATCAAGCCGCTTTCCCACAACATTTTTTGTACTTTTTTTCGCTGCCACAAGAACAAGGGTCGTTTCTGCCAATTTTTTCACCTTCACGACGAACTTGCTCTTGTTTGGGTGCCGCAGCATCTTTAAAAAACCACGCCCCGTCCGTTTGCTCAAACAGCGCCAGCTCATGGTGTTTTTGGGTCCGATCACGGCCGTCTCGATAAGTCGCCACAAATTCTATTTGTGCTTGTGTGTCTTTCGAAGACCCTCCACTGACTTGTTTTATGTCTAGCCCAATCCAAGTCGACTCCGCAGCCCACTTCTCGGTGGCGTCGCGGTCTATGCTGTCGCGTGTGTCTGCATGATTGGTTGCAATTATGTAGTCCACTGCACCCACAGCATGCGCGCTATATCGAGAACGTAACAACTGCTCAGCTGTTTCAGCAGCAGCTGTTCCAGAGATAAATGGCTCACAACAATCAGCATATTCTTGTCCTGAACAGCACGGGCAATCACTCATGTAAAACTCCTAAAACAAATACGTTATATCGTTGCCGCCATTGTAGCGTTCAACGGCCGGTCAAGGTGAATTCTAGAACTAAGCGAGCACTTCATGATCAATTCGACACATTTCTCGGCAGATAAGCTCTCATTCAGGCTTTAAATCCGTCACAGCCCCGTCTTCATCCAAAACGAGATCAAGACTAACTTCTTTGACATTACCAGCGACAAACGCCACTTTGCCTGTTCGGCGTTCCATGGCTGTCACTGCAAATTCGAATCTGTACCCGTGCGTTAAGCGCATCCGCCCATCTACACGCAGCGGTTTGCGGTAATCCAAGGCCACCGTTTGATCCAGTAGCTGCACTTGGTATCGCTTGCAAGCAGCCCTAGCCAAGACGACAGCCCGTTCATGCAGCTTACGCTCTTGCCACCACCAGCCGGCAAAAGCCACCAAAGCGACCAAGGCAAAAAAAGTCAGCATGTATTTTCCTTAAGCATTTTGGCTAAAAACCGGAAAGTGAAGCCACATAATTGCGACACACTCATTATAATGACTAAATCCGCGCTCCGGGGTGTGCAAAAACTGTCAACCCCTTCGCAGGCGCAGCGTTTCAAATTTGGAGATTCCCATGGACAATGCTACCCGAACAGAACTAGAAGCCGCAGCTTTCCGACGCCTGCTAGCACACTTGCAGAATCGAACTGATGTACAGAACATCGATTTGATGATACTGGCCGGATTTTGCCGCAATTGTTTTTCCAAGTGGTACAAAGCTGCTGCGGATGAGCGCGACATTGAACTAAGCATGGACGAAGCACGCGAAGCAATCTACGGCATGACCTACGACGAGTGGAAAGAGAACCACCAGCTTGAAGCAACGCAAGAACAAAAAGACGCTTATGCGCAATCTCAAGCGAAAAAGGACTAAAAATCTTGCGCCTACTCTTTACGTCGCTAACTACTACTGCCTTGCTATTGGTTACGTTGGCACTCGCTCTTTTGCCACTGATCTTTAGTACCTCATGGTATAGCTACAACTGTAATTTCCATGATCGCTGCAACAATCTAGGTAGCAATGGTGTTGAACAGCGCTCACACAACATGGGTCGCTACTTTCTGCACCTTGAGCCTCTAGCAGCAAGCTGGGACGCTCGGGGTAGTGCGCATTTAGAAGA
Organism: uncultured Granulosicoccaceae bacterium; assembly: GCA_937965695.1. Classification (GTDB taxonomy): domain Bacteria; phylum Pseudomonadota; class Gammaproteobacteria; order CALCKW01; family CALCKW01; genus CALCKW01. Next base: position 7,908 of record CALCKW010000083.1, on the reverse strand, counting down.
GGTTCGCGAAATTTACAAAGTGCTGGCGGTAGTCGCATTGATTGCCGTATTTGTCTTATCGATAATGCTGGTTCAAGACCCCAGTAGGCTTGGCCCAGCCGGCAAAGGTGCCTTGTTTGTCCTACTCGCCACAACCATTATCATTCCGTTGTTCGGACCATTCTGGGACAAGGTTTTTCATCCACTGTTGTTTGACAACGACCTTTGGCGCACCCGCCCCGGAGAGGTGCTCTGGAATCTCACACCGCGTGTTTTTTTTAGAAACTCTGCGGTGGCTTTGATTGCATCTTCAGTGCTACTCAACCTGCTGGCTTGGCAAATAGGAGGCCGCGTGTGGCCCAAAGCAACGCATTAGACGTTACTTGCCAGCCAATAGTTGATGCAACCGCTAGCGTGCTTTTATGCGGTGCAGCGCCTGAACAACTCATGCGTATTTGGCCAAATGCTGCTCGCAAACAGTCGGGCGACATTCGCTTTGATCTCGCGATTTATGTAGACCCACAGGCCAATGTGAGTGAGCAAGAATTCCAACAAACGCTCGCCGCGGCTCGGGACCGGTGGGCCAAACAGGTGATAGCACTAATACCGATTGGTTCCAACACACATGTGCTAGAAGAGAGTCTTTTTAGTTTAGGGTTCTCACGGCGGCCTCTGCCCAAATTTCTCAATTCAGACTACATCGCCTACTGCTTTTCCATCAGCTTTTATAAAAAAACGCCCGATTGGCTGAATTCAAAGTACTGGGCTAATCCGGAGCGATGGACCAAGCGATAATTGCAGCAATGATCCCTGCCGTTCAAACCCCTTATACCTACCACCTCTTTACATGTGAGAATGAAAAAGCGCAAAAGTCGATCAGATTTAAAAAGAGACTGCCCGCGGAGCTTCTCTGGCTGTCACAGCTTCGTTCTTGCGATACAATACCCCCCTTTAGAGATATATACCTGTAGACACACAAAGTGCAGACAGCAGAAACGAATTTACGTAGACAATTCGACAATGCTCGGCACAATTATTGTGCGTAGAACGGAGCGGCTGACGCAATGAACCTGCTTTCTGGCTCACGCCCATTCAACGAGAGTCCGAAGTCCAGCTTCGATAGCTCGGAATTTGTAGGGAAACATTCGTTGAATTTGCCTCGTTAAGCCGAACACCGATGAATATTACTTTAACGCACGCCGCTGATACCTATCAGCCCCGCCGAATTCCGGGGCAGGCGCGAACCAAAATAACTGTCCACGAGACCTGATCCATGCTGAAGGAACTGCAAAGCACCTCGATGCTAGCGGGCGGTAACGCCGCTTATCTCGAAGCCCTCTATGAGAGCTACTTGCGCGATCCAAACGACGTACCAGAAAACTGGCGCGAATACTTCGATCGCCTGCCCCTGGTCAACGGCAGCGCACGTGACGTACCTCATTCAGACGTTCGTGCCCACTTTCAAAATCTCGCGCGTCACAATGGTCGGCGGCCAGCCGCCAGCGCCTCTTCCGAAGGCCTTAACCATGAGCTCAAGCAGATCGGTGTTACTCAGCTGATCAATGCTTATCGCGTGCGCGGCCATCAGCTGGCGAAAATTGACCCCCTTGGACGCAACCGTAAACGCTCTGAAGAATTGCGCGAGATGGATCTACACGAATACGGTCTTTCGTCTGCCGACAACGACACCGTTTTCAAAACACCAGCGATTTTTGGCTTGGAAGAAGCCAAACTCAGCGACATCGTGCAACGTCTCGAACGAACCTACTGCTCTACAGTGGGTTTCGAATACATGTACGTTGATCACACCACTCAAAAAGAATGGCTACAACAGCGCATTGAGCCTGTTCTCGGTCATCCAGAATTCGGCCCAGAACAACAGCGCTGGTTGCTCGACCGGCTAACGGCTGCTGAAGGTCTCGAAAAGTATCTACACAACAAATACGTGGGCCAAAAGCGATTCTCGCTAGAGGGTGGCGAAGGCCTGATCATCATCATGAGTGAGCTGGTTCGTCGTTCAGGCTCGCATGGAATTAACGAATTAGTGATCGGCATGGCCCACCGTGGCCGGCTGAATGTTCTTGTCAATATTTTGGGCAAGAACCCAGCCGATTTGTTCTCAGAATTTGAAGGCAAGCGCAACGAAGCACTCTCCTCCGGCGACGTTAAATACCACCAGGGATTTTCATCGGACGTACTCACAGAAACTGACGACCTGATGCACCTAGCGATGGCTTTTAATCCATCGCACCTTGAGATTGTATCTCCGGTTGTTGAAGGCAGTGTGCGCTCTCGTCAGGATTGTCATGGTGATGGCACAGGAAATCACGTAGTACCGGTGGTCATCCACGGTGACGCTGCCTTTGCGGGCCAAGGCGTCGTCATGGAAACCTTCAATATGGCAGAGTCGCGAGGCTACTCCACCAAGGGCACCGTTCATATCATCGTCAACAACCAAATTGGCTTCACGACGTCCAACCTAGAAGATGCTCGCTCGACGGAATATTCGACCGACGTGGCGAAAATGATCAACGCACCGATTTTCCATGTCAATGGCGATGACCCCGAAGCCGTGCTGTTCATCACGCAACTCGCACTCGATTTCCGCATGCAGTTCAAAAAAGATGTGGTCATCGACATGGTCTGTTATCGCCGCCATGGTCACAACGAAGCGGACGAGCCAGCAGCGACACAGCCAGAAATGTATAAGATCATTCGTGCTCTTCCTACTACGCGCAAGCTCTATGCAGATACGCTAGAGCAAGCGGGAGTGATTGACGTTGGTGGTGGCGCTAAACGTGTCAGTGATTTCCGTGACGCGATGGATGCTGGCGAATGCGTTGCACCGCATATCAACTCGAATTCGCAAAGCAAAACAGGCGTGCACGTTGATTGGAAACCTTTTGTAGGTATTAAAGACTGGCGCACTCCAGCAGATACCCGTATCAGCCCAAGCACATTGCAAAGCTTGTCAGAAAAGCTTACGACACACCCTGAAGGTCTAAAGCTGCATCCCCGCGTCGCCAAAATCTACGACGACCGACGCAAAATGGGCGCCGGAGCTTTGCCGATGGACTGGGGCTTTGCCGAAAACTTAGCTTATGCAGCTTTGCTCAACGATGGCTATCCAGTAAGGATTACAGGTCAAGATGTCGGGCGAGGTACATTTTTTCATCGCCACGCGGTTTTACATAACCAGAACGATGGCAGCAGTTACATTCCGCTCAGAAATGTCAAGGAGGACCAGCCCAACTTCCTTGTGATTGATTCAGTGCTGAGTGAAGAAGCGGTGCTGGCTTTTGAATACGGGTACGCTACACACGACCCTCACTCACTGGTGATCTGGGAAGCACAGTTCGGCGACTTTGCCAACGGTGCACAAGTCGTTATCGATCAGTTTATTAGTTCGGGTGAGACCAAGTGGGGCCGTCTATGTGGACTGACCTTGTTGCTACCGCACGGCTACGAGGGCCAAGGCCCAGAGCACAGTTCAGCCCGTGTTGAGCGTTTTTTACAACTCTGCGCTGAAGACAACATGTCGATACTCATGCCTTCTACTCCCGCGCAGTGTTTCCACATGCTACGCCGACAAATGATGCGCCCTTTGCGACGCCCGTTGATCGTATTCACACCCAAGAGCTTGCTGCGTCACCGCCTAGCAGTCTCTACGCATGACGATCTCACCGAAAATCAGTTTATGCCGGTTATCGACGATATTGATGGCGCCAACCCAGAAAAAGTGCAGCGTTTGTTACTCTGCGCCGGAAAGGTCTACTACGACCTTCTGGAAAAACGCCGCGAACTTGAGTTAGAAAACGTGGCCATCGCTCGTGTTGAGCAGCTTTACCCTTTCCCTTACGACGAAGTCGAGGGTCTCTGCAAAAAATACAGCAGTGCCTCCAACATCGTCTGGGTTCAGGAAGAGCCGCGCAACCAAGGAGCTTGGCGTGCCACGAGACACCGCATTGAGCGGGTATTGCAGCAAGGCCAAACTTTAGAGTACGCCGGACGCCACCCGTCAGCCTCGCCGGCAGTCGGGTACGCCAGCGTACACAACGCCCAACAACGCACTCTGGTCGATCAGGCCTTAGGTGTGATAGACAACGAAATCAGCAACTAATTGTGCGCAGAAGCGCGATCACATTGATAACGAACAGGACAGTTTCATGAGCACCGAAATCAAAGTGCCTACACTCCCCGAATCCGTCGCTGACGCAACAGTTGTTGCTTGGCACAAAAAAGCAGGCGAAGCCGTAGAACGCGACGAAGTGCTAGTCGACATCGAAACCGACAAAGTCGTGCTCGAAGTGCCTGCACCAGCCGCAGGTGTGTTGCAAGAAATCATCGAAGACGAGGGTGCATTAGTCGTCGCCGATCAACTGCTTGGCAAGATAGTCGCTGGCGATGCAGCTGCGGCTACCCCTGCTGCAGCAACCGCAGCTCCAGCTCCAGCAGAAGAAAGCAATGATGACGGCCAAACGGGTCCCGCCACACGGAAGCTTTTAGACCAACACGGCCTTTCTGCGTCGGACGTGAAAGGCAGCGGCAAAAATGGCCGCATACTACCAGAAGACGTTGAAGCCCACATTAAAGGTGCGACAAAAGCCACCCCAGCAGCAGCTCCGGCGGCCGCTCCCGCTTTGTCAATCCCAACAGCTGGCGGCCTGAATATTCCCGATGAAGAGCGCAGCCAAAAGCGTGTACCGATGACACGCCTACGCGCACGCATCGCAGAGCGTCTGTTGTATGCCAAGTCCAGCACAGCCATGCTTACCACCTTTAATGAAGTGGATATGAAGCCGTTCATCGAGCTGCGCACGAAACACAAAGATCAGTTTGAGAAGTCTCACGGTGTTCGTCTTGGTTTTATGTCAATCTTCATCAAAGCGGCTGCTGAAGCACTCAAACGCTACCCAGATGTGAATGCGTCAATAGATGGCAATGATGTTGTCTATCACAACTTCTGTGATATTGGTGTCGCTGTTTCTTCCGATCGCGGCTTAGTGGTGCCAGTGCTGCGTAATGCAGAACAACAAACTTTGGCAGAGCTCGAGGCTAACGTCTCCGACTTTGGCAAACGCGCACGTGATGGCAAATTAGGCATGGAGGAGATGACCGGTGGAACGTTCACCATCTCCAATGGCGGTGTATTCGGCTCCCTCCTCTCGACACCCATCCTGAACCCTCCCCAGAGTGCGATCTTGGGCATGCACGCAACGAAGGAGCGCCCCGTCGTGGTCAATGGTGAAATTGTTATTCGCCCGATGATGTACCTGGCTCTCTCCTACGATCACCGCATCGTCGATGGGCAAGGGGCAGTAACCTTCTTGAAAACCATCTGTGAGCTGGTAGAAGACCCAGCCAAGATCTTGCTCGACATATAAGAGCGTTAGACCTGCCTGCGGCCAATCTGTGCTGCAGGCCTTTACATTCATTTAGGGTTTGCCCCATGGCAAGTCCAAAGCAGGGAATATTTTCCAATGGCGAACGCATTTGATGTAATCGTGATCGGCGCCGGACCCGCAGGCTACGTAGCAGCCATACGCTGTGCCCAGCTGGGCCTCAAGACAGCCTGCGTTGAGAAATGGCTCGACGACAGTGGCAATCCAAAACTAGGCGGAACTTGCCTTAATGTCGGTTGCATACCGACCAAAGCGCTACTAGACAGTTCAGAACGTTTCGAAGCAATGAAATTGCACGGGGCAGAACATGGCATTGTCGCTGAAGGACTGAGCGCTGACATTCCCACGATGATTGCGCGTAAAGACAAAGTTGTTTCTGAGCTCACAGGCGGCATTGAGCAACTGTTCAAAGCCAACGGCATAGAATGGCTGCAAGGTACCGGTCGTGTATTGCCCGAGAAAACTGTTGAAGTAACAGCCGTTGATGGCAGCACCAGCCAAGCAACAGCAGCAAATATTATTATTGCGACTGGCTCAACACCAATAAACATACCGCCCGCCCCACTGTTTGAAGACATCGTTGTAGACAACGCAGGTGCGCTTGCCTGGGACAGCGTACCTAAGACATTGGGTGTCATCGGCGCAGGCGTTATCGGGCTCGAGTTTGGCAGCGTTTGGCGCCGACTCGGTTCAGAGGTCACTGTCATCGAGGCGCAGACAGACTTTTTATCCGTGGCTGACAAGGCCATCGCAAAAGCCGCTTTACGTGGCTTTCAAAAGCAGGGCTTGGATATTCGATTGGGTGCCCTGGTCAAAGGAACTGAGCGTACTAAAGATGGGGTAGTAATCAGCTACACAGACGCCAAAGGTGAGCAGCAAATTACTGTTGACCGATTGATCGTGGCTGTTGGTCGTCGACCTCATACACACAATATCGCGGCAGACGAGCTGGAACTGCTGCTCGATGAACGTGGTTTTGTGCACGTAGACCACAACTGCCAAACCAATGTACCAAACGTATGGGCAATTGGCGACGTTGTACGTGGCCCCATGCTCGCTCACAAAGGTGCCGAAGAAGGTGTTGCTGTCGCTGAGCGTATCGCCGGCAAACACGGACACATCAATTACGATGCCATACCTAATGTTATCTACACTCACCCCGAAATTTCTTGGGTAGGTAAAACAGAAGAAGAAGTCAAAGCCGAAGGCATCGACTACAAAGTCGGCAGCTTCCCGTACGCTGCCAGTGGGCGCGCAAAAGCGATCAACGAAACGGAGGGCACCGTCAAAGTCCTCGCTCGTGCCGATAACAACCGTATTATCGGCGTGCATATCTATGGCGCTCAAAGCTCAGAGATCTTAGCGCAAGCTGTCATTGCCATTGAAATGGAAGGAACTTTGGATGATTTGGCGTCCACCATATTTGCGCACCCAACACTCTCCGAAGGTTTCCACGAGGCTGTACTGGCAGCGGACGGCCGAGCAATCCATGTTGCAAACCGTAAAAAGAGATAAGCAAACCGGCAATCTTTTTTTAGGAGAGCCTTAAAAAAAAGGGTGCCAATCGGCACCCTTTTTTATTCGCAGCACATGTAAGTTTACTCGCCAATGCAACTCTCTTTATATAAATACAAGGCCAGTTCACGAACAATATTATTCTGGATCTGTTTCTTCTGTCGGCGCTTCTTCCTGCACTTCTTCTATCTCAGGTGGTTTGGCGGTCGCGATTTCAATTAATGTATGAGTGTCTTCAAGTTTTGTCACGGAAGCTGCCATGCTATCTCGAATCTCTCGCAGAAGAAGTACATCTTCACTTGGCTCAGGTGCAGACTCTGCTGCTTTTTCTGCCGCCCGTGTTGCCGATGACTTATTCATCGCTTTTACGATGATAAAAACTGCGAACAAAATGATAATAAAGTTTATTGCTGTTTGTATAAATGAGCCGTAACCCACAACCGGTGCACCCGCTTCTTTTGCAGCAACCAAGGTGGCAAACTCGCTACCGTCGAGTGTGAAAAACAGGTTAGTGAAACTGGTTCCACCCAAAAGCATTCCTAAAGGTGGCAGAATAAGATCTTCTAAGAGCGACATTACAATGGTTCCAAACGCAGCGCCAATAACAACCCCAACCGCCATATCAACAGCATTTCCTCTAATGGAGAATTCTTTGAATTCTTGCAACATTCCCATTATTTTTAAACTCCATTTCAATTGTTGTTTTAAATACAATAGATATTCCTTATCTAAAACAATTCTTCGCAATTAGTGTGCTACATAATTGATTGACTACTTATAAAAACAATAATAAAACACCTTACAAGCTATGCTTATTACTTATTCATTTTTTTAGGCGACAGATAAATAATTAATTACACCTAAAAACAACTCGCGGATTCAACCTTCAAGTGCATAACGGCTTTTTAGCGACACTCGCTAAGTACTCGTTCATTTTCTGCGCTGGCGAACGGTAGTTCAAGGACTTTCTCGGCCTTGCATTCAACTGCGCAACCACACGCTTGCATTGCTT
>CALCKW010000082.1 GCA_937965695.1 uncultured Granulosicoccaceae bacterium | reverse complement strand
GCGCGCGGTCTACCAGCGCAAGAGCTGTATGACTTAGTTAAAGGTTTGTTGGCTAAGTAATAGAACCGTTTCGGTAATATTATTTATTGCGAATAAAGCTTTAGCTTTTAACCCTCGTCAGTTTTCTGTCGAGGGTTTTTTACTTTTAAGGCAGAGCAAATAAATAAAGGGTTGTTTAAGCTTGGGCTGCGAGACTAACAGTCTCAGAATTCGATGCTTTTTTGCTGCGTGATTTTCGTACTCTTGCCATATAAAGCAGGTTTTGATATTTACCTTCTCCATAGGAATATGCGCGAGCTTCTCCTTCGATAGCAAAGCCAAAATGGTTGTACAGTTTTATCGCAGCACGATTAGATGTGTAAACACCGAGTTCGATTCGAGCAACGTTCATCCAATCATCCGCTAGACTGGTAGCTGCTTCTAACAGTTGCGTGCCAATGCCTTGTCGATGGTAATTCGGGCTTACGGCCATTGCTAAGGTAGCCACATGCTTACGTCGCATTGACGGCTCTGCCATAAGCGTAATGCAGCCCACTGCTTCACCGTTAAAATCCGCCACCAGCGTCATGCCGTGGTCATTTTTTTGCAAACGCTGCATCCATTGCTCATCAGTGCTGAAGGGCAATTGAGAGATATTGCGAACCACTTCTGAGTGATTAAATATTTCGGTCAATCCAGAAATATCGCCTTGTCGTATTTGCCTTATCAACACTTGCATTCTAAATCCCTCAGGTAATGCTATTTCTAATTGTTGAGGCCCTTAGGGAAAAGACATCACCAGAGGTCAGTGAAAGCTTCTCATTCCGTTCCCTTGTGCATTTATTGGGGGCCGATAGGTTGAGAAATAGCAGTCAAAGCTGTTATTTCTTTAGTAACTCTATTTTAGGGCAACAAATTACTTTTTTTTGAATACTTGTTCATTTTAATAGCCATATCAATTAGATCGCCAAAATTTTTCCAATGCAGGCGTTAGTTCGCTATGTTTTTTTAGGGATTCTAAACACCACAAGCTAGGCATTAGCTGCCGATAAAATGCTTGATTGAACCGACGGTCGGCAAGTATTACCACGCCTCGATCTGTTTCACTTCGTATTACACGTCCGGCTGCTTGCAGCACCCGAGTCATGCCTGGGTATTTAAATGCATAGTCGAAACCGTCTAAGCCCTGCTGTTCATAATCGGTTTTAACCAGTTGCAGCTCAGTATCTACAGCGGGAAATCCGGTGCCTACAACGACAGCCCCGAGAAGACTCTCACCTATATAGTCAACACCTTCGCTATACACGCCACCGAGTATGGCAAAGCCCAACACATCTCCAGCTTGCTCGAATATTTTCCGAAAAACCGCACGCTCTTCAGGATCTGTTGTGCGGGTTTGTGCAGCGACAGGAATATCAGGGTGCTGTTGTTTGAACAGGTCGTAGACGTCGTTGAGGTAAGCGTAAGAAGGGAAGAAGACTAAATAGTTACCTGGTTTTACACGATAGAGTTGTTCGATGATTTTTATCAACGTTGGCGTTGACGCTTTTCTTGCTGCATAGCGTGTGTCAATGTCACTGCATATATAGCAACCCAATTGATCTGAATCAAAAGGTGAGTTCAGTTGCTGGTGCAAGGTACCAACTGGTAGCCCTAAGTTACTTTGATAAACGTGACTGGGACTCAGTGTGGCCGAAAAACACACAACAGATTGAAATGACGAAAAGCTGGTGAGCAACTTATCGGTAGCATTTAAACAGGCCAATTTTATCTGTCGGTCCTTGTTTTTTTGAGAGGCTATGGTGCGGTGATGCTCGCCATAGAGTTCGTCAATGACGGCGTATCTGTAGAGAGTTTTAAACCATTCACCCAACTCCGGTGGCAGGGTCGATCCGTTTAGTGGTTCGCCAAATTCGGTTATACATTTTGCCACGGCACGGCTTATGGCGAGTGGTGAGAGTTCTTCAACAGAAGGTTCTGTGGCTTCAGATGTGTATCGCGTTATTGCTCTGTCGAGTGATGCAAAGCGCTTAGCCAGAACGGGCTGGGTATTACTGATCTTTATCGCAGCGCGACAATCTTGCTTAGATAGGTCGGCCGAGTACATATTCCTGGCGCGGTCCACCAGGTTATGTGCTTCGTCAATCAGTAGGCATATTTTAGATGCGCTTTCCACGACCTGTGTCAATCTCACCAGTGGATCAAATACATAGTTGTAGTCACAGATGACCAAATCCATCCATGGAACGAGCTGCAAGGCGAGCTCAAAGGGACACACCTGATGCTTATGGGCTGCTGCATCAAGTGCATCAGTATCAATATGCTGTAACTTAATCAGTTCTTCGCGGGCAGCAGGTAAACGGTCGAAGAACCCCAAGGTAAGTGGGCAAAAGCCGTCGTCAGTCCTATCGCAGCTACCATTGCTGCAATGACAGAGCTGCTGCTTTGCACTCAGTTGCACTGAACTAATGGCGAGGCCGTTATGCCGTAAGCTCTTTACCGCTTGATCGGCTGCTTGGCGGCCTGAATTTTTTGCAGTGAGGTAAAAGATACGTTCAGTGTGAGTTTCACCCATCGCCTTTATTGCAGGGAATAGGGTGCTGATCGTTTTACCTATGCCGGTCGGTGCTTCACTGATTAGCCTGCCTTTGTCGCGAATACACCGAAAAACGGCCGTCGCCATGTGCCGTTGCCCGGGTCTAAAGTCCGCGAAAGGGAACGTTAAGCTTTTTGCTGAATTGATTGCGCCCAGTCGGTGATTTTTTATCAAAACGTGAAATTGCAAAAATCGACGCAATGCAGGTTCACAGAATTCCTGTAACTCGTGTCGGGACAATTTTCTATCTTCGGTGACTAGGCTGTTGTCGTTGAGATTTATCCAGTGCAAACTGAGTTTAATACTGTCGAGCTTCTGGTTGTTTAGTTTGCAGTAGCCATAAAAATACAGCTGTGCCCAATGTTGGGCACGTTGGCTTTCAGGTAATTTGTCGGGAGCTGCTAAACAGGATTTTATCTCGATAATTTGGGGAGGGCGCTGAACTTCATCGAGTAAATCTACGCGTCCACCGAGCTTAATTGACCACCCTTCAAACTCAAAAATAGATTCAAGTTTTACTTCCGCCTGTTGATCCTCAGAGCGTTCTTTTTGTAGTTTTTTGTGCGCACGTTGCCCTTGTAACGCTGTTGGACCGGGTGGGCCGGTGTTGACTAAATCCCCAGTGGCGCAGCTCAATTGTACTAATTCGGTGATAGAAACACTGACCGAATTAGACATTTTCGGGTTCTACTTTCCAACTGACTTGAGCGACCCAATGCGGGATACCGTGGCTGTGAAAAAACTGCATCCAGCGCTTCTGATTGTTCTGTAGACGATCCCCTGGTCCTTTGACTTCGACCAACTCGTATCCGCCATCGTCTGGAAAATAAATTAGGTCGGGCAAGCCGTTGCGGTTATTTCGCAGATCGGCGAGTAGTCGCTCAAACACGAGTTGCCAGTGCGCGACAGGTATTTGTTCTAACGCTTTTTTGAGCAAAGTCTCATCTATTGCTTGCCAGTGAACAAGTGGATTGGCAGTGCCTTGTTTTGTTGTGTAAGTCTTCAACAATTTTTGCTTAAAAATGGTCGGCTCATTACGTTGTAGCATGAGTGCATCATCAATATAGTCTTTGCGGCGTGCTTTAAAGTCAGCGTCGTAAAAGTCATCTGGGCGATGCTGAAAGGGGTGACTAAAAGCGCCTTGCACCGGCGCGAAAATAGCAGGCCAGATTGCGAGCCCAAGAACGCTACTAAACAGAGAATTTTCTACGTAGAAACACGTACCATCACGCGCTAGATGATTAGCCGTATCTAGTTCCACAGATCGATCTTTCTCCAGCTCCAAATGGCGAACTTCAGGAACTGTTGTGACGATGGGGTCCCACGGTTTGTTATGACGCTTTGCATGACGTTGAGAAAACTGCTGTGCAAAAACCGCTTCAGCCTCATCCACTGGTGCTTGCAATATTTCATGGCATAAAGAAAAGCTCTGCTCGATCTTGCCTGTCGCCATATAGATTCGAGCACGCCGTTCACGGGATGGTGGGTAATTGCTTTTTTCGTACAAGTTTAAAGCGAGTTCGTCGTGTTGCTGCCTTTCTAAATCTCTAGCCAATCGGTTACGTAACCGCGACACACGCCTTATAAGAGAATAATCATGGGCTAACGGTGTCGGCAGTGCCTTGGACAGTGCCACAATAGACTCGCTGCCTTCAGCGACCGTCTCATCGCATAACATACTGCATGCGTAGAAGCGCAAATGCTGTTCTAGTTGTTTTCTGCTTTCAAATTGACGGCTAGTGGTATCAAGGGAGTAGCTTTCGAATCGATAAACGGCTAAGTCGCGTAAGACGAACTCAGTTAAGTCCTGATACAAATTGCCAAAAAAACAAAGTCTGAAGGTAGGTAGATGTTCTTCCTGTAATACGGCAACTATTGTATCTGCGTTTTTTAATCGAGTGAGCGTCAAAATGCTCCGTTGTTCAAGGATATAAGCGTCTAGGTCTGAGCGCTTAAATTTACTGCCATTGGATATACCGAGTAATTCAATCAATTCCGGTTTTGTGAACAGCGGCAGCATTTCTTCTATTTCTAAATCTGCGCTGAGTGAAATTAGCTCTAGATTGTCCAGCTCTATAGCCGCATGCGATAAGTTTGGAATTTCTGAGTACTGGATTTTTGATAGTCTGAAGAGAGACTTGCTTCGTCCAGACAAACGCACATACAAGCACTGGGCATTTTTGCTAGCGCTGTAGAATTTTTGTAGGAAACCTAATTCATACTCACTGAGTAGATCACCGTAGCGCTGTTGCACCACAGAGAGAACTTGACAAAAATTTTGATGGTAGTAGTCGAGCGGAAGTTCAACTGACGTCTTAGTAGCATCACTGGTCATGGGTTTAGCATAACGCAAAAGTGGCCCAGTACTAAATGCGGGGTAACAATTTTACCCCACATTCCTACCTATAGAAGAGGTAGTTTTTGTTGCTAATAAGCTAGTAGATGTTGTAAATGTTGTAGATCATTTTGCTCGCTCCTTGAGAGGTCGATTGAACATACCGCCGTGGCGGGGGAATCTTACTTTAGATTGCTAGCAACTGAACATATCTTAGCGATCTATACTGAACGATAGTTCAAATTATTCACGACACAAGCGAAAATTTAAAAAAATAAAAAATTAAATGAGTCTTTTGGGAAGCACCCATGGAATGCCTTCATTACTAATTTCTGCCTCTACCCCGTATACCTCCCTCAACGCCTCTACCGTAAGCACTTGACGTGGACTACCGGCGGCGACAAGTCGACCCTTGTCCATCAAAATTAACTTGTCACAGTACCGCGCTGCTAAAGACAGATCGTGTAACACGACAAGGCAAGCGGTGGAGTTATGGGCGAAGTTTCGTAGTAGTTCCATAGTTTGCAATTGATGCGCGAGATCAAGCGCTGCCACAGGCTCGTCGGCAAGCAGTACAGTTGGCTCGCTGGCAAGCGCACGCGCTAATAAAACGCGTGCTCGTTCACCACCTGAAAGAGACGTCGCATCTCTATGTCGCAAATTCTGGCAGTCGGTTTCTGCCAGTACACGGTCAATAATACCTAGCTCGGATACACTAGTGCGTTGCCATGCTCTCTGGTGGGGTGTGCGACCAAGAGCCACTAGTCGTTCTACAGAGAGTGGCCAGTTGATCGGTCCGCTCTGTGCTAGCCACGCAAGATGACGTGCACGTTCAGCAGTGCTGTATGTGCTTAACTCTTTGTCTAAAAGTCTTATGTGACCTGACTGTACTGGGTATACGCCTGCGAGCGCGCGCAAGAGCGTAGATTTTCCGGCGCCATTCGGGCCGATCAATCCGACCAACTCTCCCGCTGATAATTGCATGGAAAAGTCGTCAACAACGGTAGTGCCAGAGAGGACGATGCTGGTGTTTTTACAGCTGAGCAAAGTCATAAATATTCCCTGCGGCTGCGCAACACCAAATGTAAAAAGAAGGGAGCCCCAACCAGTGCTGTTACCACACCTACTTTGAGCGGAGCATCAGTTGGAACCAACCTCACACAGATGTCTGCTGCCAGAAGCATGCTTGCCCCTCCAAGAGCAGATGCAGGCAGCAGCCGTCCTGGGTCGTGCGCTACCAACGAACGTAGTAGATGAGGAACTGCTAAGCCTATAAATCCGATCATGCCGGTTGTCGCGACACAAGCGCCCACGGCTAATGCAACGGCTATGAAGACGCGCCAACGCAATCGATTTGTATTGATACCTAAAGTGCCGGCTGTTTGTTCACCAAGTGTGAGCGCATTCAGTTGATAGCCAATGCCCAGTAACATGGCCCAACCCAATAAGGTGGCAGGTAACATTAAGTAGAGGTCTTGCATGCTGCGATCGCTGAGATCACCCAGAGTCCAAAGTACCAGCTCGCGCACCGCATAGGGGCTAGGAGCCAGATTTAACAATAACGACATCAATGCTGTTGCCAATGCGTTGATGGCAACCCCCGCAAGAATAATAGTGGTGATGCTTGCCTGTCGGCCTGCGAGTGCATAAACCAACACTGTAGCGCCAAGTGCTCCGGCCATACCGACGAGCGGTAAAAGCCAATTGCCGGTGTTATTTGCATAAAAATATAAAAAAAACACAGCAAAAAGGGCTGCGCCGCTTGAACTACCGACCAGCCCTGGGCTTGCTAACGGGTTGCGCAGTAGTCCCTGCATTGCAGCGCCGCAGAGGCCTAAAGTGGCGCCAGCAAAAATGGCGATAAGTGCGCGAGGTAGTCGAATCTCAGTGAGGATGATTGCGGGTATTGAGGCCTCGCCTTTAAGGGCAGCTGCAACACTGGACCACAATGAGATTGGCTCGGGTCCCACGGCTAATGAGCCAAAAAAAAGGCATACCACTAGAGCGGCGAGCAATCCGAATTGTATTCTCATGGTTTAAGGTTCTGCATTTCAACGCGCCGATTAGCCAGAGTTTCTATATTGTCTATGGTCCAGGGTCCAGCGCAAATAGTGCTGTTAACCGCTAGTGGGATAACGGTAGGTGCGAGTTTACTGCGACGTAATGCGGGATGTTTGGGTAACTCCTGCGCACGTGAATAAGTGCCCTCTGCATAGGGGGAGTCTACAAGAGCTTCTGGTGCCTGTATCAGTAGCGATTCCAAAGGGATTTTACCGTAGTGTGTGATGCCGATTTTATTAGCTAGATTGTCAAACCCAGCTAGTTCTAACATCTCACCGCGCAACGTGTTCTTGCCCACTGTGTAGCCGTTGGCATCAAAGATGGCAGCAAGAGGACGTTCGGTTTTCACTGGGGGTAATTTTTTTAGTCGAGCTCTCAGCTGATCGTTTAAATATTTGACCTCTGACGATTTGCCAAGCCAGTCACCCACACGGACGATATTGTTAAAAACCTCATCGAGAGTTTGAGCAATAGGCATTTTTTCAACACGAAGCCCCAAATTTTTCAGCTGCGAAATAGTGTTTTTTTGGCCATAGCTACTAGCAATAACAAGATCTGGTTGCAGCGCCAGAACACTCTCAGCAACAGGCTTTGTCTGTTTAAATGCAGCTGCCTTTCTGTGGTTGTAAGCCGCGTCAGAATCTTTTGCTAGTCTACTCAGAGCAATAATTTGCTCCGCGTCCGCCAACTCCAGCAGGAGTTGGTCGGCGCAGACACTCATAGACACGACTGTCACTGACTTGGACGCTTGTGCCGACGCAGAAAGCATCGACACAATAACCAAAGTTGCAGTACCTAAAACTTTACTCAGCAAAAGCAAAATTTAATGGTACTAGTTCTGTATTGAACGTACCAACAGACTCATCTGTGCTTAGATCGATGCGATTGACTGAAGGAGAGTCGCCATTGATACCAACCCAAAGTTGATTATTGGGGGCTTTGGCTACAACCGTAATGTCCAATGCTTCGAGCTCAGCGATGGCTCCGTCGGCTAATGTTCCAGTAGTCGTGTTGAAGCGACGCAGCGTATTGGTACCACTGAAGCCACCGGTATAGCTCAAAACGTAACCGGCCATGCCATCAATGGCGATGGCGTTTTTGAAGAAGCCTTGGTTGTCCGCTTCGGTTCCATCGTCTAGCAAAAGGGTAGCTACATAGCTCTCTGGGTCAACTGTAACCAATCCACCAGTAAATCGATCGCCTTCACTGTCATCGGCTTGGAAGATATTGCCTCGACCGGTTAAGTAGAGCAGGTCATTCGCGTCGTTGTACTGCAAGCCTTCGGGATTTTCTACTCCAGTTGGGATGCCCAATAAGCTATCAGCTGTTCCTTGGCCGGTGTCAATTTCAGTTTCTGTGGTTGTGTCAAAAACGGCAATGTAACCTTGTTTGTCAACGCTAAAGCCATCTAATCGCTCCATCAATACAAACAACTTGTCTCCGACCAAAACACCGCTGTTGGCATTGGGTGCATCTGTGTCGTAGGCACTAATATCTAGTTCACCAAGTTTGTATCCTGCTTCAGTGTCGGCATTGGGATTGATAATCCAGATCTTGTCGCTGCCATAACGGAGAAGGTAAGCTTTTTCGTCAGAGGCAAAGATCAGTTGATAAGGGTTGGCGGCTGAGTCCGTGCCGTTTACTGAATATTGGTAGGCAGTAGCATCTGACCCCGCTTCAAATTTTGTGATGTTGTCCATTTGATAGCGTGCAATTTGATAAACATCGGTGCCATTTAGTGTGGCACGAATATCTGAACCCGTTGCCGGAAAAGAAAATACGTGTTCTCCGGATGTAACATTGTGTAGATCAATACGACCTGAGCCATAGTCAGCGGCTCTTGTTGCAATGGCTACATTGTCAGTGCTGACGGTATATGTTTTGACTCCATCGTCGCTATCACTACAGGCGGTTAAGCCGATGGCTAGAGCGACAACTGACAATTTCAGAGACCGGCTAGTGCAGCTATTCTTTGTGGTCATAAAGTTTAATCCTATCTTGGTGTTATTTGATTTTAAATTGGTAACTGGCACTGATGTGTGCATTGCGACCGGGCTTCGCGAAGCCATTGAAGTCTTCTATTTTCTCATCAGTCAAATTGTTTAGCGTCAGAGAAAAACTCCAGAGCTGTTTTGTTAAAGTTCCCCCGGCGTTGATAACCAGCTGATTTTCTGCAGGCAGAATATTTGCTGTGTCGTAGAATCTTCCGTCGAGCGCCGAGCCTTCGAACCACCAGTGACTTCTTGGGCGCATGTGATTGACACGCAGTGCGCCTTGTAGTTGTGCTTGTCCCGGCAACTGGTTGCCACTAAAAGCAATGATGCGAGATTGATTCTCGGCGTCTTGGGCGGTCGCGGTGATTCTCATATTCCACTGTGGACTAAATTGCTGCGTCACACTCAGTTCTAGCCCGCGCACCTGCGCGCCACCTATGTTTTCACTGTGTCCAATACCTTGAGCACTGAACACTGTAGCGATTAGATTGTCGCGATTACTTTGAAACGCTCCGAGTTGAACTTCTCCGCTCGCGTGACGCCAAAGCAGGCTTAGGTCTGCGTTGATGCCAGACTCTGCTTCTAGATCTTCGTTTCCTACATGCAGCCCTCGGTCTCCAAAGAGTTCGTAGAAAGATGGTTCACGGTAAAATTCGCCCAGATTAAATTGCCAGCGCCAAGATTCACTCGGGTTAAATTGCGCACCTAAGCTGAATCCAAGGTGGTCGCCGCTTCGGCGATCTTTCCCATCTCTGTACAAACCATTGTATTTGTCACTAAGACCCTGCCATTGTGTGCCAGCAGTAAGCGTCAGTGTTTCGTTTTCGTTAAACCATGCGTAATGGGCGCTAAGATTTTGCTCGCGGCGTTTTGCGTCGGCAGCGACATCGTCAATCCAGTCATTGCTGCGCATTTCCTCCTGTCTTAGCTCAGCTTGTAGGGCTGTAGTTCCATAATGACCAATATGCTCGGCATATGCGGTAGCACCTTTGCTTTCACTGCGCGAACGACTGTGCTGAGCACCAATGCCTACTTGGCTCAAGCGATCGTCGTAGTTTTCTTGGCGATGCTGTGCGTGCACTCCAATGCGCGTATTCCAGTCGGAGTCTCGCAAGCTTGTCAGCCTTTGATTTAATTGAAGTAGTGACACTTTGGTATCAAAGGATGCTTGGTTATCCGCTCGATTTCGCCATTCGGGAACACCCAGATCACGTGCGGTATGCTGAATGCTAACGTCGTATTGCTCGTTGGGTTTCGGATTGAAGCTTAGCTTGCTCAATAGCGCATTACGTTCAAAGGCTGCGTTGTTGCGTCGCTCTCTGCGATCATCGTCGGGATTAGAATCCGTCCCATTGTCGTTAATGAGCGAAAAGTCATTTTTTGCTTTGCGATGACTGAAAACTGTGTTGCTCTGCCATTTTTGACCTCCGACAGAAAAACCCAGTTGAAGTCCACTGCTAGAAAAACTACCGGCCTGCAATCGAAGTGTGGTCGCGTTACCTTGCGTACGCGGGCTGTTTAAGGCAACTGCCCCACCAATACCACCACCCAATTGCAAGGGTGCGCTGCCACGATAGATATCCACAGATTCTAAATTGAGCAACTCTAGATCAGATAAATCAACGGTTGGCTGGGCGGCACCATTGAGTCGAACGCCGTCCCAGAATAAGGGCGTTTGGGCCGAGCTTGCACCACGTAGTGTAATAGCAGAGTAGCTACCTTCAGCACCTGCTTGCCCATGTTGCACGCCTGCTTCAAAAGCGAGCGATTCGCCCAGTGAACCGCCCGGGCGCTGCAGCTGCTCGCGTTCTATGCGTCTGTGGCTTCCAGTGTATTCTTCAAGTACAACATCACCGACCTGTGGTTCGGTGGCTTCGACATCAACCTCTGTTTCCACTAAAATCGGCGCGAGCGTATCCGCAGCAGCAGTTGTGCAGCTCAGTAGCAAGGCGATAGTAATGGGCAATCGGTTCAAGCGACGGCTCCCGGACAATTTATGGCGGGGCGTCTTGGCGGCGGGGCGGCACAATTCATCAGGCGTGCACGACCAAATCTCCACCCGCCAAATCACCCCGTTCGGCTAGTTGATTACTACGACAGAGGCAGGTGTCCTGACTTGTGAATTGCCGCTCTCATGGTAAAACAAGAGGAGCGACGAGCTTAGATTTCCTTCCCAGTCCGTCAATAGACCAGTGGATCACAATCGTTGCGTTTCACTTACAGTTGCGGGGGCAGTCGGCGCTTTTAACGCCATTCCCTATTTCTTCTCGATGGGCAGAGCCTATCGAGAACCTCGAATCTGGAGCGAGTGTACACCCAAATGGCCCCCTGTGTTAAGTGAGCAATTAGTCCTTGATGCGGCTCTGAGAGATAAATTTGTGACACTGGACAGATTTCTATGATCGATTCTTAGATTTTGGCTTTTTATCTTAGATGGGGTGGAAGTGATTCTAAGGCCAATTTTAGTTGTGCCCACTGAGCATCTGTTACTGGTATGCCAAAGCGTATTGCTGCAGGTTGATCAAACAGGCGAGTAAGCACCGCTTGTGCGGCCAGTAAACGATGTAGTTCGGCTGCGTGCTGGGTACAGTGCCACTGAAAAAGAGCGCTGCCGCCGCTGGGAGTTAATCCGTGCTGCTTAAGCAAGCGAATCATTCGCGATGCATCTCTCAAGAGGCGAGCTCGTGTTTCCAGCTGCCAGTTGGTGTCTTGCAGCGCTTGCGTCGCGACCCAGCGTGCAGGTGCGTTGATAGTCCAGGGCCCCAATCTGTTTTTCATGTCTGAAAGTAACTTTGGCTCAGCAGCGACAAAGCCAACACGAGCTCCAGCGAGACCAAAAAACTTACCAAGCGAACGCATCACAACCAAGCCTGGCAGATGAGCATGCGCACAGATACTGTGCTCGGGAGTCACGTCCATAAATGCTTCGTCCACGACTAACCAGCCACCGCGTTGTGCCAGCAGTGAATGCCAGTGCAGCAGCACATTCGTGCTAAAGCGTTGCCCGCTGGGATTGCAAGGGTGGATCAGCACCAACACGTCGAGGAGAGGCAGCTTTTTTTCAATTTCGTCTGCGGACAACTGAAGCACTTCATGTCCTGCGTTTTGCCAGCCTGCGGCGTGTTCGGCATACCCTGGGCTGAGCACACCTACTCGCGAATGTGCTCGCATATGTGGAAGTGCTTGAATAGCGGCCTGACTACCCGCAACAGGCAGTAGTTGCTGAGCACCATAGTAGTCGCAGGCTGCTGCTTCGAGATTGTCTTCATCTTCAGGGAGGCGTAACCAGCATTCGTTTGGCACGTTAGACACAAGATATCCGCTGAGGTTGATGCCTGTGGATAGGTCTAACCACTTCTCTAAGGGTATACCGTATTGCGCAGATGCAGTCTTAAGGCGACCACCGTGATGCAGCATAATTAACTGCCTTTTCTAGAGTGTTAGTGGTATTTTAACCACTGCAAAAACAAACACCCAAACCACTAGAGCACGGCGTACAAGCTGCAGTGCTCGACTAATGTCGATAGCTTTTGCGGAATTCCCCATGCCTAATGTGGGCCGGGCTTGGGGTTTACCATGATATTGTGCGCTTCCGCCTAGCAACACGTTCATGCTGCCTGCACCTGCGGCCATCACTGGGCCTGCGTTTGGGCTCTTCCAATCATTGCCCTGAGCATGCCAACAGTGAAGGGCATTTTTAAAGTTGCCCACGAGTGCGTAGCTAAAAGCCGTTAGACGTGCGGGTATGAAATTCAGGACATCATCCAGTCGAGCAGCAGCCCAACCAAATTGAAGGTATCTAACATTCTTGTAGCCCCACATGGCATCGAGCGTGTTGACTAAACGATACAACACGACACCCGGAGCGCCGGCAATGACTGCCCAAAAAATCGCCCCAAAAATAGCGTCACATCCGTTTTCTAAGACTGATTCAATGGTAGCTTTTGAGATGCCTTCTGGGTCTATGGCGTCGGTATCCCGGCTAACGATGTAGCTAAGTCTGTGACGCGCTTGATCGATGTCTCCGGCAGCCAGAGCTGTCGCGATAGGGTTTGCATGTAGTGCGAGGCTCTTGTGACCAATAGCCAAATACAGCAACACAACAGTGAGCAGGGCACTTGGGATAAATTGCTGAGCGAAAAACGTCAGCAAAACAAATGGTAATACAGCAAATGTAAGGGCCAATACCCCATACCAACGCGATGATTGGTAAAGCCTATTTTCGATGGCTAGGCTGTAGTTGCCAAAACCCACCAACGGATGCCAGCGTCTTGGCTCGCCCAAGAGAGCGTCCAGTGCGAGCGCAGCCAGAAGAGTTAGAGTCGTCATTGGCCTTAGTTTCTTTTTTTTGTAAGGTAGCTGTTCACAACAGAGTCGCTGCCAACAATTCTGTCATGAAGAAATTAGAACTTAATGTCAGGTTTATCAACCATTAAATGCAACACGCGCTAGAGGTCGAATTAAATTAATTGAATTATCCCTCCAGCTCTTCCCAACGCGCCATTGCTGCTAACGTTTCGTTGCCGAGACGTTCGATGTCGTCGCTGGCTTGTTGATAGGCCTTGGGGTCTTTTTTATAAAGGTCAGGGTCGGTAAGTAGGGTTTGTGCCGCTTCCATTTCGGCTTCCATTTTTTCAATCTGAGCTGGCAAGCCGTCCAACTCGCGTTGATCTTTGTAGCTGAGTTTTTTCTTGGGCTTTGTCACGGGCGCGGGCTCAGCTTTTATTGGCTCAACTTTTTTGCTATTTGCTTTTGCAACTTGTGGTTCAGGCCTTTGACGTAGCCAGTCTTTATACCCACCTACATATTCAGCGACGCGACCGTTGCCTTCGAAGGCGAGCGTGCTGGTGATTGTGTTGTCGAGGAAATCACGATCGTGGCTGACGAGAAGAAGGGTGCCTTTGTAGTTCACGAGTAAACTTTCGAGTAGCTCCAACGTTTCTATATCGAGGTCGTTGGTCGGTTCATCCATGACAAGCAAGTTGCTTGGTTTTGCAAATAGCTTGGCTAGCAATAGACGGTTGCGCTCTCCACCTGATAGTCGGCGAATAGGTGCGCGCGATCGGGCGGGTGCAAAAAGAAAGTCTTGCAGGTAGCTGAGTACGTGACGAGGTTCGCCGTCGATAATGACCGTATCTGAGCCCCCAGAGATATTCTCCTGAGCGGTTTGCTCTTCGTTCAGCTGCTGTCGGTGTTGATCAAACCACGCGATGTCTAAGTTAGTGCCAAGTTCTATGCTGCCCGAAGTAGGTTCTAGCAGTCTGAGCAGCATTTTTATGAGAGTGGTCTTGCCGACACCATTGGGGCCGATCAATCCGATCTTGTCACCGCGCTGTACCAGCAAATCTAAGTCTTTAACCAGCACACGGCCTTCTGGTAAGTTGAAATTCAACGCTGTGCACTCGACCACTTTGGCGCCTGAGCGTTCGCCCTCCTGCAGCTTGGCTTTGGCAACACCAACAGCGTTGCGGCGCTTGCTGCGTTCGCGACGCATGGCTTCGAGGGCACGAACTCGGCCTTCGTTTCGGGTGCGTCGTGCCTTAATACCTTGACGTACCCAGCGTTCTTCGTCGGCAAGTTTTTTATCAAACTGAGCATTCGCGCGATCTTGTGCTTCCAGTGCCGCTGCCTTTCCGCGCAAGTAGGTATCGTAGTTACCCGGCCAGCTGGTTAATTTGCCTAGATCCAAATCGAGTATGCGGTTAGCAAGGCGGCGCAGAAAAGCACGGTCGTGCGTGATCAAGAGCACTGAGCCGCCAAAGCTGCGCACAGTGTCTTCTAACTGTTCGACAGCTTCGATGTCTAAATGGTTAGTGGGTTCGTCGAGTAGCAGCAAATCGGGTTCACCAACTAGCGCTCTTGCCAACATGACACGCCGTTTCATACCGCCTGAAAGGCTACCGAAACTGGAATCGCTAGGAAGGCCGAGACGATTGAGGATAGCCTGCACTTTCTGCTCGCCTCGCCAACCGTCGCACGCATCTAGTGCGTCTAAGTGCTGTTGTAGCTTGTTGGTATCGGGCTCAGCATCGCTCATTAAAGCGAGATATTCCGCAACTTGTCGGCCTCCTTCTGCCAGACCTGTTGCTACCATCGAAGCAATACTTCGTTCGTCGTTGCCAGTGGGAACTGATTGATTGAGCAGGGCCGTTCGCAAGCCTTGTTGGCGAACGAGCTGGCCCGAGTCCACCTGAAGCTCACCCGATAGCAAACGCATCAGGCTGGATTTCCCTGCACCGTTACGACCGATTAGGGCGACACATTCACCGGGTTCGATAGCCAAATTTGCGCCATCAAGCACAGGTTCAGCGCCGAAGGCTAGGTGCACATCGGTGAGACGGAGGAGGGACATACGGGGTTACTCTCTATAAAAGCTACATTGAGCGGAAGTGTCAATTAGGGAGACGGTTCTCGCGAAGCGCAGTTTAGCAGATGTGGGGATGATCCTTTGGAGAGGTCACTGACTGCGCAAGTCAATGCCTTAAAAACGAAAAAACCGCCCTCACCGTGTGGTGGGGCGGTTGAGACTAGCTAATGGCTGAACTTATTTTTTTGCGTTTCGCTTAACAGCTGCTTTTTTAGCAGGTGCTTTGCGAGCAACGGCTTTCTTAGCAGCAGGTTTTTTAGCGACAGCTGCTTTTTTAGCAGGTGCTTTGCGAGCAACGGCTTTCTTAGCAGCAGGTTTTTTAGCGACAGCAGCTTTTTTAGCAGGTGCTTTGCGAGCAACGGCTTTCTTAGCAGCAGGTTTTTTAGCGACAGCAGCTTTTTTAGCAGGTGCCTTGCGAGCAACAGCTTTTTTTGCAGCAGGTTTTTTAGCGACAGCAGCCTTTTTAGCAGGTGCCTTGCGGGCAACGGCTTTTTTTGCAGCAGGTTTTTTAGCGACAGCAGCTTTTTTAGCAGGTGCCTTGCGGGCAACGGCTTTCTTAGCAGCGGGCTTTTTAGCGACAGCAGCTTTTTTAGCAGGTGCCTTGCGGGCAA
>CALCKW010000081.1 GCA_937965695.1 uncultured Granulosicoccaceae bacterium | reverse complement strand
AGTTCCGGTCAGAGCGCATTTCCCAATCTGCTAAACTCTGTATGCTAAAAAGCCCTGATTTTTCAGGGCTTTTTGCTGTTTTGAGATCTGAAAAACAAGCACATTCATTAGAATAAGGCGAACTGGTCGGGCGGTTTTGGTGTGGCTTGTCGCCTTCCGCCATGAAAAGTGAGGATTCTTTCGTATTGTTTGTCGGTAAAGTGCAGAATATTCACTTTTCCGCCTGCTGGCAAGGCAGATTCTACCCGTTTGCAGTACGTGTCATATTGGCTGTGGCTGGTGCAGAAACGCATATACACCGACAACTGTGTCATCTCAAAGCCCATATCTTTTAGTGTAAGTCTAAACTTGTTGGCAGCCTTTCGTTGCTCCGCTTCTATTACTGGTAAATCAAACATCACAGCCAACCACATTATTCGGTATCCCGTTAGCACAGCTCTCTCCTAGAGTTTTGCTGACGGGCTTAGTCATCCCACACTTGCTCGTGTTCGAGTGGTTCAGTGTGGGGTGGGGGGAGTTCTATCTTTTCGCGCTCGCCCATCAGTACTTGAGCCAGTGAGGTGGCCGCACGCTGTACACATAAATACAAGGGCGTTCGTCCTTCACTGGTTATCATGTCTTGATACAAGCAATGGGCCAATAATCGTTTTGTTTCTGGGGACACCTCTGTTTGGGCTAGTAGCCAAAGCTGCCTGACGCGTTGATCAATCAAGGGTCGAAAGGGTTCCATTAAATCGTCGACTAAACGCATCGCGTTGCCTTGGTTGCTGTGGTGAATGCCCAACGTTGGGTGTAGCCCTGCGGCAATGACAGCTCTGGCCGTGGCAGCGCGCAGCACCATGTAACCGTAGTTGAGCTGTGCATTGTGGTCGGACGCTTGTTGATCGCGGCGGAAGTTCTCATCAAATAACAAGCGCCAGTATCGCCGAGCGCCTTGGCCTTCTATGTTATGGGGGTCGCCACTCTTAACCTTTTTCACCAGCGCTTCTACGGGTGTGTTTGCGATCCCGCATGCGTCTAGCGTGGCCGCTTGCTGGGCGAGCTTGGCTTTGACAATTTGCGCCCAAAGACGTTTTTTGAGGGGCAGTTTGGCAGCTATTTGTGCGTCCATACGGCCTGCCTGTAAGTGATGACCCTCAATGGGCCAGAGCATACCGGCGGGGTTGTGGTTGTCTCCGCAAAGCACGAAGGGAATACCGCGTTCTGCCAGTGTCACCAACAGATTGTTGGTGTAACTGATGCCGTGCGCATTGGCTATCACCGCGTTGATGTCGTCCAATGGGATACGGCCGATTTCGTCACGATCATCACCTTTGCCACGTACCGTCATAAAACCTCGGTGGAGAGCCAGATGCCTGCTGTTTTCGGCTATTTCTATTATTCGACTTTGCACGCTACGCCCTTTTAATTCTGGATAGAAATTTTTCCGATCGGGCTGCAAGTAACTAAACGAACACGTGCTTTTTGCAAGCTTCCCGCAGTCTTATTGAAATATTTAATGTCCTTGTTTCTCGTCCGCTCTGAGATGTTGGCTTCATGTAATTTAGCCATACAAAGATTGCCGCTTGGGTCGATTTTGCAGATTCGATATATCTGCTTCTCTTCGTTGATAGTTAGTTGCAACATATCTCCTATCATTACTCTCATGACCAATGGAAGTCCGGAGAAGCTAAACTCATGGCTGCGTAAGCGTTTTAGTGCATTCGACTCTCCGAACTCTCTGACAGCTTGGTAAGCTTGGAATGTCGTTACAACAGTGCCTTTCCATTGCTTTTTTTCATTCAGACATATTTCTAAACAGTAGTTGCTGCCACCCACGTATCCTTTATAGGCTTTTGCTTGACCTTCATCGGTTAGGCCGTGCCGTGTTGAACTGCTTTCACTGATAGGTATCAGTTTTTTATTTTCGTAAACACGTTCGCGTTGGTTGTTTTCGTTTCGCTTACGCATTGTCGCCTTACCATTGGGGGCAAAGCCCCACGCAGTTTCTTCGTGCATGCGGCCCTGATAACCATGATCGGGTTTGTGGCTAACCCATATATGATCTACCGCTTGAGCGACTTGTTGCCTGAACGTGGGCCACGGTTGTGGCATGTCATCAATGAGTTTGTTGAGCTGTTGCTGTTTTGTGTTGGCGTTGGCGGTTGCTACTTTTTGCAAGAGCGATCTGTCGGTTATACCAATAATTGCCGCGTCGATGGCGTGGTGTCGGTGGTCGTCCCTGTTTTTGTGGGCATTGCCTGAGAGCAATTGGTTGAGACCGTAGTGGCCGCGTAAAAGCGCCGTTAGTCGGCCTGGCACGGTGACTACTTTGTTGTGTGGGCAAACACACGAGAGATATTGTTTGGCGACACGAGCAAGGTACGCAGTGTCTGTTATTGCGCGAGCTAGAAAATCATTCTCTCCGCGCCACTGCTCCATCGCATCAGCGGCAAAACGCTTGGTTTTTGGGTTGTTACGCATTTTATTGGCACGCAGGAGAATGTCACTATAGACGTAACCTCGCTCTGCATAGATGTCATCTCCAAAGGCTTCAAACGGACTTTTGTTTCCTTTTAGTCTATTAGCTTCACGAAATGCCACGGTTTTGTTGTTCATGCCGTCGTCGAGCGTTTGAGAAAATGGCAAAATATGCTCAATCTCTACTTCGTCGCTGAGTAGCTGGTGGATACTGATTTGCTTGCCACTGAATGGGCAGCGACGGTCTGCGCAATCGTCGGGATTCAGCTCGGTCCACAGTTGCATTTTCTGGCTTAGCGCACGACGTCTTGTGCGACTAAGATGCTCCGCCGTTTCGCTGAGTATCTGGCAGGCTTTTTCTAACAAATCTTTGTTACGATCTTGTCTTTTTTTCTGGTCTTTTTGAATTTCCAGTTTTCGCTCGCGACTGAGTTTTAGGTCGCGGGCGACTTCTATGTGCACCTCTGCAGGCAGGCCATAACGCTTAATGAGCGCATTGACGACCACTCGGATTTGATTCAGGCCGATATGCACGGTGGGGTTGGCGATCTTACCGTACTTTTCCTCGTCGTTTTTTGGATCTGGTTTTTCAAACGCTACGTATCGTTTTAACGGTATACCGTAATAGGGCAGCTCTAAAAGAATTTCACCGGTTGTCTCGCCATAAGCAAGTTGGCTATGGCTTTCGTACCCTGCAGCCAAAACGGCTTTGTCATAGGTAATGACCGTTTTCTCAAGGTGTGGCAGCACTTGAGCTAATGCCTCTTTACTCAAGCTGCCGTATCCGTCAGGTAAGGATGCATTGCTCAGAGCCAGTGCGGTATCAGCGTCTACTTCGAGATTTACCGACAGCCATGCCCGAAGCTCTTGTTCGCTTTCCTGCCTTAAAAGTTCAGTTACTATTTCATCTTGCTGGGCTAGGCTGAGTTCATGCCATGTATCACCCAAAGCCTTTTTGTTGGCAAGAGAAAAGCTGGTTAGATTGCCTTTCAATCTGTCTCGTTTTAAATCTTCTAGATTGAATTTTGTATCGCTTGGTAGCTTAAGAATGTGGTTGCGCAATTTGTTGAATGTGACGTCTTTGCTTTTTTCTAAGGCGTCGGCAGCAATATTGCGTTGCTCCAGCGTAAGTGGCGTCTCGTTTAAGTCTAAATTGACAATGCGTAGATTGTTTAATTCTTGAAGAATGCGAAATCTCTGTGTGCTGGGCAGCGCCAGCGGTGCGCGGTGAAGCTCTGGTTCAAGGGTGCAGCGACCAGGCAATACGGGTTTTAACTTACGTTGAAAAAGCAGAATGTCTTTGAGCTTGTCGTGTGCCGCAACGCTGAATAGTTTGGGATTGTGTTCCGCTTGCTTGGCCCACAGTGTGTCGAACTCGTGCTCGATCATGCCTCTATCGGCGTAAAAGTTGTACGCACGGTCTTTAATGGTGTTTCCGCTTAGCCTCGCGCGCACATGATCGCCTTTTACATGTCTGGCGTTTAACCACTCACCTAGTGTGCGGTACCCTTCTGCATCCAGAGTTTCGCGTAGTTTTTTAATGGCACTTTTTAGGGCGCCCCCCTCATTGTCTTTGCTGTCTGTCTTGCGGTTACTCTTGAACCCACGGCGTTGGTTGATATGCAACAATGCTCGACCAAATTCAGGGCCACTCAGGGTTTTATCTAAACCCTTTGCTCTGAGTTCGTAGGGGTCAAGCACGGTTAACGCTTTTCGGGCTTCGTCGTCTTGAGGTAAAAACCCGAAAGTCACTAGGGCGTCTAGCATAGAACGCTTGCGCTTAAGTAGGCGGTCTCTTCGTCTGCGCATTTGCCTTGCAAGACGACGTTCTACCGCCAATGAGGTGCCAGTTTTGGGGTGGCGTCCGTCGCTAAAAATACGTGAACCCAGTTTTACTATGGCGCAGGGGTTGTTGTTCTGGTCTAAGCGCAGAACTGCCCAACCAATGGACGTGGTTCCTAGGTCTAGGGCGAGACGGTATTGCATAGCTGCCATTTCTATCGTCCTTGAAAGTGTATTACTAAGTACATTCTAATTGACAATTAGAAGTTGGTAAAATAGAATCGTGTTTGTTTAGATGATTGGGAATTGCGCTCTGGACGCTAACAAGCTGAAAGATGCACCAAATGTGAGGCCGCTATATGCGGCCTTTTTTTTTGGCCAAATTTTTTGTCTTTTAGATTGCTGTTAAAGCAGTAAGTTTTGTAAAGAACGTCTTTGAGTCAGCTGGCTACTGCCGATCAACAGCACTCTAGCTAGTTTTTATTTCCTTCGAAGCGATAGTCTCGACAGTGCGCTTTGCCTCTATCGCGTTTTTAGCGGCGAGTATAAAGCCCAGTCCAAAAAACGCGCCTGGTGGCAGTGCTATCAGTAGAAACCCGCGATAATCACTGATTGCCCAGCCCCAATCTTTAGCGCTGCTGCCAAACAACAGGTGTGCGTCGGCGAGTAGTGTGCCACCGCCGATGAGTTCACGCAGGGCACCGAGCAACACTAATACAAGCCCGAATCCGATGCTCATGGCCAGCGCATCCAGTGCTGCTTTGGCAGGCGGCTGGCGTGCTGCAAACGCTTCACCTCTGGCCAGTATGGCGCAGTTGGTGACGATG
>CALCKW010000080.1 GCA_937965695.1 uncultured Granulosicoccaceae bacterium | reverse complement strand
CAGAAAATTCACGAAGAAACTCATCGCCACAAGAACTTAGCCATCAACGAAACATGTGAAGATCAAACCCTAGAGCCTATCCCCTGAAAAGGGACATTTCTACTTTGCACAAAGAGGGACATTTCTATCTTGCGTTGACATTATAACAATACTTGAACGGTAGTACGTCTATAGATTTACGTTTGACTAGGGTTACTGCCAGATATGTATACGTTATCCACGGATTTAATTCGCTGCCATAACATTAGCCTGATCGATTATTTTCAACCAGTTCACTATTCCATCTCCGCGACTGTTCGATAAAAAAGACTCAACTATCCCTCTTTGTTAAAAACAAATGGGGCTAACGAGCACAGACAGGTCTCATTGCGCACCAGTCTTAATTTTACCTTTTCGAGAAAGCTGTTGAAGCGCTGACCTAGCTTTCACAGAACATCAACCAACAGGTTGGTATCCCGGCTTACAAAGCCCAAATTGGGCCTCCACAAGATTCAGCAGAACTAAAAAAGTAACCGAACCCTTGCGAAACTTTGGCTTTCAGTTTCTTGGCCTCAAGCAGCCTTCGAATGGAGAAATCTACGTGTAAAAAACAGACTTTGTACACTCTGTGCGTAGGAAATCCGTAAACCGATTCAGCTATAAAATAGCGATTGCAGAACACAGATATTCTAAGCCTTTCTATTGCTTCAACGTTATGATTTATATCAATTGTCTCGACCAAGTAATTAGCGCCAGCAATAAAATCATAGATTTTTATGAAGATTGCGTGGAGCACAAGAAGTAGCTGTATAGCTGCTATGAGGAACGATTGAGCTAAGTAAGTGCTTTAAAGATAATGTAAACTAAACTGAAGACCACTGACTTGGAGTATTATCGAACCGTGACAGAAACTGAATTTTTATCCCCACCTCCTCAGGCTGCACAAGCTTTTGAAAACGCCGCCGACGCCATCGACTGTCTTGAAGCACTTTACGCGAGAAATACCGCATTTTTGTGTGACGCATTTAGCGAGCTAGTCGCCGGGAGAACTTATTCAGATAAGCGTGTACGGGCTTTTTATCCGCAAGTTTCTATCACCACGCATTCTTATGCGCCAGTAAATACTAATCGCTCTTATGGCTACACCAGTGGGCCGGGCAGCTACGCGACAACCATTACACGCCCTGCTTTATATCGCGAATATTTAAAAGAGCAATTCTCGCAGTTGTTGCGCAATCACGGCGAGTTAATCGTCATCAGTGAATCTAAGACGCCTATTCCGCTGCATTTTGCCTTTGGTGATTTAGCACATGTAGAGGCCAACTTAGATGCCATTGAAAGACCTTTGCGAGACATATTTGATGCACCGGATTTAGCGACGACAGACGACCATATCGTCAACGGTACACATGAGGTGAAGCCAGGTGAGGCAGAGCCACTGGCGCCCTTCACTGCTCAACGTATCGATTATTCATTGGCTAGGTTGGCGCACTACACCGCAACCAAAGCTGAGCATTTTCAGCACTACGTAATTTTTACCAACTATCAATTTTACGTGGACGGCTTTTGTCGTTACGCTCGCGAAGCGCTTGAACGCGGGGAGTACACAGAGCTTGTTGAGCCGGGCAACGTGATTGTACGAGCGGGTGAAGAGCCAGAACAATCGAAGAGCAAAAGTAACCCGCAGATGTCTGCCTATCATTTGAAACGTGCAGATAAAAGTGGCGTGACCTTGATCAATATTGGCGTGGGTCCAAGTAACGCAAAAACCATCACGGATCATGTCGCCGTACTGCGACCACATGCATGGCTGATGCTAGGTCACTGTGCTGGTCTACGATTATCACAGCGTTTAGGCGACTACGTGTTGGCACACGCATATGTACGTGAAGACCATGTACTGGACGCAGATCTACCTGTTTGGGTACCAATCCCCGCGCTGGCAGAAGTACAGGTAGCCTTACAGCAATCAGTGGCTGAGATAACTGGCCGAAGTGACAGTGAATTAAAACAAATAATGCGAACCGGAACCGTGGCGACAATAGATGATCGCAACTGGGAACTGCGTGACCAACGCGAACCTGTGCGTCGTTTGTCGCAGTCACGCGCAATTGCGCTGGATATGGAGTCCGCCACTATTGCAGCTAATGGCTTTCGCTTTAGAGTACCCTATGGAACCCTACTTTGTGTCTCTGACAAACCACTGCATGGAGAGCTAAAACTGCCCGGCATGGCGACGGCGTTTTATAAAGAGCAAGTCGATCAGCACCTGCGCATAGGATTGTTAACCATGGAAAAGCTCGCACAAATGCCGCACGAACGCTTGCATTCTCGCAAGCTGCGCAGCTTCAGCGAAACGGCTTTTCAGTAATATTTAGGCTTTGGCTAGCGTTTAAAAATGTAACTTCGCGGTAGCCGTCCATTGAGCCGAGCCACTGCCCTCCGGGACAGCAAGATCTAGGTGTAACACACGGCCAGATGAAGATCGTGAAGAACCCAGGCGCAAGCCGACACCCAGATCCCAGAGCCAGTCGGGTGAAGCACTGCCTGCGCGCCACGCTGCACCGTAGTCAGCAAAAAAAGCAGCACCAAATCTCAGTAAATGCCACGGATGCCAGTCCGGGTAGTGGCGTATTTCCAGGGTTAGTCTAGCCAGTCGATTCCCGTTTTGCGCCTTAAGTGGATAACCGCGTAAACCGTTGTCACCACCTATTGTCAGCTGCCGATCGGCAGTTTCAGCGTGCTGACTGTCTATTAAAAGCTCAACGAAAATTTGGTCTTTATCACTCAGTTGTCGATGCAATTGAGCAACAGCGCCGATATTTAGTTGCTCAAACTTACCGCTGGTCAAGTTAGTGGAGGCCCATGTGTCACCGAGTAAAAGAGTCTTTTGCGACCAACGATAGCCACGCTGAAAATTGGCTTCTAGCACCAGGGCGTCGTTGTCCGAGCCCCATGCACGTGCGCTGTACCCCAGCTGAACATGGTATTGATTGCCTAGATTTATATCCTCTACACCTGTCAGTTGGCGCACATGCCGCATTTTGATGAATTTCTCTTGCAGATGCCCAAGACTTATATAGGGATATATTTCGCGACGATCCTCAAACGCTACTTCTGATTGACTGTCAGTGACCGTTTCAAAGTCATGCATGTCAAAACGAACCCCAGCGGTCCACCGATTCAGCAGGCCCAATTTTATGCCGCGTGACCAACGCCTATTTATATCCAAATACTGCTGGCGTTGGCCCATGGTTTCATTGATTTCACCCGCTTCGTAGAGGTCTATTGAGCGCCGATCAATGTAACTATTGACACCCCAGCCATAGGTATCTGATAGCCCAATAAAAGGCTTTGATAATGCAAAGTGATAACGCTCACCGTCTTCATTATTTTGCAATTCTAGTTTGAGCGATTGGTGCTTACCTGCCCAATCGTTGTGTTGGTAGCTCAGTGCACGGCTCACCCTACCTAGCTCTTTCTCGTAGCTAAAACTCAAGTCTTGCCCTAATCCCAATAAATTGTGTTCTTCCAAGGCAATTTTTGTCTGGCTCTCGCCACCGACGCGGCTGAGTGATATCTCTGGGATAGTGCTCCAAGTGTCCGTGGTGGTCACATTAACCCAGACCTCTTCGTTGCAGATCCGCGTGACGCTAATGCTCGCATCGGCCAGATAACGCTGCTTTCGCAACAATCGCTCTGATTCGTCTAACACTCGCTGTGAAAAAGAATCACCTTCAGTGAATAGCAGCTTACGTTCCACGGTTGGGTTTTTTGTTTGATAGTGCAGCTTATTGGCAAGCCGGTGTATCCAGTGATTTTCTGAGCTTTGAGAGGGGTCAAAGATATCTTGGGCATCAATGGTTATTGCCCCAATGGGGCGGCCTTCCAAGGTTGCCGTATCTCCTTGCCACGGAGTGCAGTCCGCTAGTACTGACTGCGGCAATATTGCTAGGCACAAGACAAGCCACCCCGAGGCTGAGGTCAATGGCCAACTGCGATGTTTGAGACGGAAATAGTGCAAGACAAAGAGCCGACCAGTGGAACAACTCTTCTTATTTTAGCAGTACATAATCTTTTTAAAGCACATGGTGTGAAAGATCTGAGCCCCGAGTTCAACAGATCACTCGATCAACGCATGTACTGAGGTTTGAAACGTATTTTTGCTGCAGTCTCTCGTTGCATATGACGGGTTAATCGCCGGTTGATCAACCCAAATAGGTAAAAAATAACCAACGATATCAGCAGAAAATACAACGCTGCGGCGGTGAAGTGTAGAAAGACGTTGTAATCTTTTTCAAACAACTCGCCCGCTTTGTTCATGAGATCTTTTTGATCATTGATCACGGGTAAAGTGAAATAAACAAGTGCTGTTGCATGAAACAAAAAAACCACTTCATTGGTGTACGCAGGCCACGCCAGACGAATCATGTTAGGCCATTTAACGGTACGGAACTGCTGCCAACGGCTCATACCAACAGCACGCGCCGCTTCTAATTCGCCTTGAGGTATGGCTTTAAGTGCTCCGTGAAAAATTTCGGCAGCATAAGCGCAGGTATTGAATATCAGCACCAACGGCCCTAAAAAAAGTGGGTTCAAGACGATGTGATCAATGCCCCAAGGCTTCCAGTGGCTGATGTTGAAAGCCAGCGCAAATGAATAAAACATAAAAAATTGAATAAACAACGGCGACCCGCGAAAAGCATAAATATAGGCACGGGCTGGTGCGGAAATCCATCGATTGGAACTGGCTTTAGCCACGGCCAACATCACCGCGAGCGGAAACCCAAAGGGGATTGATATGACAGCGAAATATATATTGAACAGAGCAGGCTTTGCCAATATAACTAAATCATTGATCAACGGGATTTGCAACAGAGATTCCATATCAGGATTCTCGCAACATGCCGCGCCCTGCACGGGCTTGCACTTTATTGAAGAAGCGCTCTGACAACATCGCCATGATGATATAGAACACAAATAGTGCTAAATAGTAGCGCCAGCGCCAATCGGGGTGAACGGCTCCCACTCGAGCGATGTAGTTGGGTGCGCCTAGACGCCCTGCCCACAGTACGATGTCAGCTATTTGCAGCAATGAAAGCAGCGATGTCGCCTTGAGTAATAGCATCCAAACATTTGATAGACCCGGGAGTGCATAGACCCACATTTGTCGTACTTGAAAACGCCAGAACACATCGCGCTTACTGAATCCATAGGCGCTCGCGGCTTCCAGTTGACCAAAAGGCACGGAACGCAATGCCCCATGGATGACGTTGGCAGCAAACGCACCGTAGACAATACCGAGCGAGACACAGGCTAGTAACAGGTATTCAGTACTGCTTAGATACCATTGAGCCGCACTGCATGGTGGCCATTTGTCACCTGCGGCAAGCTCCGCTGGTGTGCAGGCTGATTGCGCAAAAAAGAACTCGACCATCTGCTCGAAGGCGAGCGGGAAAAACAGGAAGAACAACACATCCGGCACACCACGCACGATAGTGGTGTAGAAGTTTCCAACCATTCGGAAGACAAAAAACTTAGAGTTCTTTAGTGCTGCACCAATGAGCCCAAACAGCACCGCTAACAAGGCACCACCACAAGCGGCTATCAGCGTGTATCGCACACTGGCGTACCACGCTAAGTGTTTACCGTTGGTGAGATAGGCAAAGCTCGCTTGCGCATCGCTGCCAAAGGCACCACCAATCCAAGCGCCAAGTGTTTCTAGCATAGTTTGCTGCCGTTTTGCTTAGGCTCAAAAAATTGAGCGGCGAGTGCGAATCACACTCACCGCCGGGCATCGCTGTTTGCGACACCTAGATAATTGCATCCATTAAACTACGGCACCAGATGCCGTGGATGGATACTCAATCCGATCAATTCTTGTAGAAAGGACCTTTCTCAAAGTACTCTGCGATCAGCTTGTCTACTGTGCCGTCTGCTTTTGC
>CALCKW010000079.1 GCA_937965695.1 uncultured Granulosicoccaceae bacterium | reverse complement strand
GTTGAGCCAATGGTGCAGAAGTACGCGGATCTAGGTTTTCACTTTAGCGCAGAGAATGTACTCACCAGTCGTGACGCCTTGCGAGAAGGGCTGCGATTGCACAGTGTTGAACACCCTAATTTTATCTGGGGAGTGACGCCGACGGCCGCAGGTGTTTATCCTGACCTGCCTGCCACGATCAGACAGCTCGAAAGCGCTGAAGATTTCGAACAGGTCGATGGTTTTTTAATGATTTCAACGCTGCATTGGAGCGCCCAACACGATTGGTTGTTGCGTAAAAATTTACAAAGTCGCGGACGGCCCGTCTTGGTGGGTAATCCTGATGTTTGTGCTCCTTTTCCAGACTACTTCTCGCGTGAGCCGGGGCAAGTGACGCGCAACTTGACTCGTACCTTGGGTATTGAAGTTGATTACTTTGGTAAGCCACACGGCAATGTCTATGAGATTGCACTGGCGAGGGTGCAGCAGTTGCTGCCCAATGCGGACAGATCGCGCATAGCGATGGTTGGCGATTCGCCGCACACTGATATTCTCGGCGCAAGAATGGCTGGGCTAAAAAGCGTTTTAATCCAGGATCATGGATTGTTGGCAGGGCAGCCTTTGTCTCAGCGGCTGCACGAGGCTGGCATTTGGCCAGATTTTTTAATAGCGGAGTGTGAATTTGCCAACAACGGATAAAAGACTGATATGGCGGTTGCGATTTTTGACAGTGGCTTAGGTGGCCTAACCGTTTACAAGGCAATTGCTGCGCTTATGCCCGAATTGCCATTGGTTTATTTTGGAGACAGCGCCAGTGCTCCGTATGGCGAACGCAGCGCGGAAGATATCTATCGCTTGACCGCTGCAGCCACACATAAGCTCTGGCAGCTCGATTGCGATCTCGTGATTCTCGCCTGCAACACCGCAAGTGCTATAGCGTTGCGTGGATTGCAGATGCAGGGCAGGCCAGCGGAAAAGCACGTGTTGGGGGTTTTTGTCCCCATGGTTGAAGCGATCACAGAGCAGCCTTGGTCAGCATCTACACCTGCAATGGACCAGTCCGAACGACAAGTTGCTTTGTTTGCAACACCTGCCACAGTAGCGAGTCGAGCTTTCCAAAGAGAATTGGCCAGCCGTGGCGTCGGTATCGATGTGGAGACGCAACCTTGTAAAGGTTTAGTGCAGGCTCTGGAAGCCGGCGAGCAACAACGCGCTCGTGCATTGGTTTTTGAGCATGTGGCAGCTTTAAAGACGCGAATGCCGCAACCGGATATGGCCGTGCTTGGCTGTACTCACTACCCTCTGGTACAGCACCACTTTGAAAGTGCCCTGGGGCCACGAGTTCGTATTTATAACCAAGCCGATTTGGTTGCAGCAGGGTTGAAAGACTACCTAAGGCGTCATCCAAATCGCGACGGTGTAGGACGCAAATCTCGGTTTATCTGCACAGGGAATCTCGAGACCAATAACCGCTTGGCTAGCGATATATTGGGAAAGGCTGTTGAGTTTGAATTGCTGCGTTAACGATTCTACTGGCTTAAGGTGCCTTTCTCACTGAAGGGGATCTTCACCGGTACACCAGCGACTTTTACGCTGCCTTTGAGAATATAGTCGAGCGATTTAGCACTGCCCAGTTTGTTCAGGTTTTGGATGATTTGCATCAGCCCCGAGCGCACTTGAACTTCCATATTGGCTTCTCCCAAGGCGGGTAAATCAACTCCTTGGTTAGAAACTCCACTGGCAAAGTCTTCATCGTTTATTGCGGCGGAAAACTGCATGCCCGTGATGGGTAGGGCAAAATCATTGGGGTTCTGCAGGTTTAACGTGAGCTTGAAAGTCTGCTGTAGGACTTCCATTTTCACCAATTCAATGCCCACTAGCCTAACAACCGGTGGATCGGGGTTGAATTTTTGGGCCAGTGTACTGCAGCCACTGATGACCGATATTGCCAAAAACAATATTATAAACAACGGCTTAAAAGGTTTGTGTTGCGGCATTGAGGGCTCTCCGCTCAGTGCGTGATTAGTGACTGCCAAATCTATCACCCCCAGTATAGAGCGCAATGTGTCTCCGTCAAAGGATCAGCACTCGATGGAGCTCACTGTGCAACAGATTTATCGAGAAAATCAAATACAGAAAGGGCAGAGACCACCCGATTGGTGGTCTCTGTTTCAGGTAAAGGCTAGGGAACCTCTGATAAATTCCAGTCAGTGACGTCGGCGTGAAAAAATTGGTCCCAGCAAGGAGCAAATCGACGGCAATAATGGTGCTATTGGCTAGATTTGCAATGCCGCTGGGCTGAATTTAGCGTGTCGATGGCGCGAGCATGACTTGACCAGAAGAGGTTCCCTAGGGTAGCAATGCACTTAGCGCGGCTTCGTTAAGCAGTGTTTCAGTGACGACTTCCCCCGCTTTGACGACAATACCAGGCCGGACATAGTTGTCTTGCTCTGCCATTAACAACTCACTCGCTTGACCCGCTTCACGTAAAGCTGCAGGCACCTCTACAGTCATTATTTGTACACCGTTTACACGTGCCTGCATCCACTGGCTTTTTATTTGAGTGGCATCAGCTGGGTCATAGCTTTCGTCGGTTCCGTGCCAAATGACTTGCCCTTCACTTGCCCCTAGTGCGGGGAGCAGGGAAACAGCGTAGTCGGCATGCAGTTGCAGTAGTGTTAAGGTTGAACTTGTGGAGGTCAGCTCGGCCAGTGTATTGACAACACGGCTGGGAGAGTCGCCGATGCGACGCTCAAGCACGCGACAATTGTAATTGTCCGCTGCTTGATTGGGTAACTGCTCAGCGCAACCATTGGTCATCGATAACTCAGTTGAAGAGACCGCAGACTGTGCTGCGCTGAGGTCATCGGTTGCAGTGATCAGTCTTTTGGCCAACTGGTCTGCATTTGCTTGAGCACTGAGCATTGCTGCGAGATCATCGCTTGCCAGTTTCCCGGACATCTCACTGGCTAGTTTAGCTTCCGCTATTTGGCCTTCAATTAAACTCAGATTGGTTTCATTAGCGCTGACTAGCAGTTGTGCACCTTGTAAGATGCCTTCAGCATCCGTGTCTGGCAATTGTTGCAGTTGTGCATTCGCGAGGGCTGTCTCTGCATTGTCCAGTTCCGTTGCCGCCACTGCTAGTGCTGCAGTTGCATCTTCTGCTGCCGTAATGGCTTCTGAAAGAGAGGCGTCGGCCACAATGACATCGCGTTCTGCTTGTAACTTAAGGCTTTCTGCTTCGATGACCGCAGGGTTATCCTCTTCGTCAGACTCGGGCTCAGCCACCGTTGCTTCATCGGTTTCTACACCTTCTGTTGCCGTCTCTGAATCAGATGCTGCGCCAGCAATCGCGTCTACAAGTGCCGTAATAGCGGCCGCTAGTGCAGCTTCTTTTTCGGCCAGCGTTAGCTCCGCCTCAGCGACATTGGCTAGGGCATCGCTTTCCAGCGCTTCTAGCTCACGCACTTTATTGGTGGCATCTAACAACACAGATTCGTATGCCGCGACGAGTTCCTCACTCTCTTGGATGGCAGCAGAGTTAGCTGTCGCCTCTTCGAGTGCAATATTGGCTTCTGCCAGTGCGCTCTCAATGGCAGATAGGGCGCGCTCTAATGCTTCAACTTTCAACGCGTCAGCTGCAGCTACTTCTGTCGTTTGCTCGCTGGCAAATTGCAGTTCTCGCAGTGTATCTGACGCAATGGCGTGATCTTGTTGTGTTCTATCTAAGGTGATTTCAGCCTGCACCAATGCTTGTGCAGCTGCGGCCCTGTCTAGAGTTTCTTGCGAAGGCTGAAACAGAATTTCAAAGCGATCGTCTAATTGAGTGCGTTGCAGTGTTGCTAGTTTCGCACCGGAACCGAATGTTTCTTGCGCTGCAGGCAGGTCACCAGCGCTCAATGCTAGATTCTCCAAAAGCGGTGCAACCGGCGTATCACGAAGGTTTTGAGAGGTAGCACGCAACTCAAAGCTGATGTCATTGGCGTCTAGCATTTCAGCGCGATATTCAGATGCTCGGGTGAGGCTTGCCATACCACTGGTATCTAAGGGTTCCCACTCTCCGTCGTTTGATAGCACAAGGTTGGATACTTCATCTTTACCCAGTGAGATATACACGGCACTGCCGTCGGCAAGTAAGGTGAAGTTCTCTACGCTGAGATTTAAATCGTCATCTGTGCTGATCTTTTTGCTTCGCAATGCGCAGTCGTTTTTAGTTTTGCAAACCTTCATCAATCCCAATAATCCGTCCTCTAGCAAGGCAGAGGGATCCGCCTCTGTTGGCAGGTCGCCCGCGAACTGTTGCAACGCCAAAACAATGTTATCTGCAGGCCATTCTATCGGTGGCAATGCGTCCACTAAAAGCTGGGCATCAGGGTTGATGCTGTCGTTGATGGCTTCAGCTAAAGCGGGCAATTGCTTTAGCGTTTGATCCGCTACTAAACGGCTCAATAAAACGCGGTTAATATCCATGCCTGGATCTAGACCTGCATCAAGCGCGTCGCTCAGGGCGGCGCTATCAATTTTAGCAATCAATTTCTCGATGGATTGGCGCACAACGTCTACATGGTCTGACGGCAATGGGCTTGTCTCCGCCAGTGAGGCCAAGGCCGCCTCGCCATCGGTCGTCGTTGTTGCAGCCGTGTCTTCACCCTCTGTTTCGTCGGAGGGCAGCTCTATGATTGCTGTCTCAACTGGAGCAACGGAATCTAGATCTTCGATCGCTAGCATCTGCAGTAGTTTTTCAGTGATTGTTTCAGACGGCAATGTAGGGTTCGTCTTTTTTGACCAGTGAAGAACGGTTGTCAATGCGCTGATGGTAGCGCTGTTTGAATCAGCGAATAGGGTCAAAGCTGCGTTTACGTCGTCTGCTAACAATTCTGCAAGCAATGGCGCGGGCGTTTTGGCAGGTATCAAGCTAAAGCTACCGTCGCTAGCTGTCTTAGTGTTGGGTTCTAGTCGATCACAATGGCCGTTTAGATTGACATCAAAACATATTGTTGAATCGGCACTGCGCGCGCTGATCAAATTTCCTTGAAGAGGATCCGCACTTCTATTGGGCCCGGAAAAATCACCGGAAAATCCCTCGCTACTGGATTGATTTAGAACACCGCCGTCGCATCCAGCTAGGGCCAATGTGCTTGCGGTAATTAGAGAATACAGGGCTGGTCGCCTTGTTTTTAGATGGGATAAACTCATGTGACAGCTTCCTTGCTTGAGTCGTTGTTTGCGTAAATTGTTGTTTGGTTTTTCGAGTAATTGCAATAAACGCACCGACAGCAACATCGAAGTAATACACACAGGCGAAGTCATACGCCCACTTACCAACTTAATAGTTGGTATGCCTCAAAACATTATTATTGGCGTGAGAACTTGAACTATCACGAAGCTGCAGGCGTGCAGCTTCGTGCGATGACGAGGTTTTTTTAGAAAGGGGCGTTGCGCGGTGTGCGGGGAAAGGGGATGACATCGCGCACATTAGACATACCCGTGGCATACAGAATAAGGCGCTCAAAGCCCAAGCCAAACCCAGCATGTGGCACGCTCCCGTAGCGTCTTAAATCGCGATACCAATCCAGGGATTCTTTCTCTATACCCATTTCATCCATTCGGGCATCGAGCACAGACAAGCGTTCTTCCCGTTGTGAACCACCGATGATCTCACCTATGCCAGGTGCCAATAAATCCATAGCGGCGACAGTCTTATTGTCGTCATTCAGCCTCATGTAAAAAGCTTTGATGTCCTTGGGATAGTTCTGCACAACCAATGGACCATCGACAAATTCTTCGCATAACCAACGCTCGTGTTCACTCTGCAAATCCACGCCCCAAGAGACAGGGAACTCAAACTTCTTGTCTGCTTTTAGTAAGGCGTTAACAGCGTCGGTGTAATCCATTCGCGTCAGTGGGGTGTCGATGAAGTTTTTCAGTCGCGATATTAGTCCCTTATCTATTTGTTTATTAAAAAAGGCCAGATCATCGGCATTGCTCTCCATCAAATCGTGCAGGACATATTTGAGCATGTCGTCGGCGAGCGTAGCCAAGTCGTCGAGATCAGCGAATGCAATTTCAGGTTCTATCATCCAAAACTCGGCTAGATGGCGACTTGTGTTGGAGTTTTCAGCGCGAAAAGTAGGGCCAAAGGTGTAGACCTTTTCAAGGGCAAGGCAATAGCTCTCGACATTGAGCTGACCCGATACGGTCAGGAAGGCTTCTCTACCAAAAAAGTCTTCGTGGAAATCGATTTCGCCTTTGTCTGTTTTTGGCAGGTTTTGCAAATCGAGCGTTGAGACTCTAAACAGCTCTCCCGCACCTTCCGCATCGGCCGCCGTGATCAGCGGAGTGTGTACCCACAGGTAACCGCGCTCGTTAAAGTAGCGATGAACCGATTGCGCTAAAGCGTTTCGTACACGGGCAACGGCACCGAACGTATTTGTGCGAGGCCGCAAATGAGCCACTTCGCGTAAAAACTCCATGGTGTGGCGTTTGGGTTGTACCGGGTAGGTTTCTGGGTCTTCAACCCAGCCGATAACCTCAACACTGTTTGCTTGCATCTCTAGTGATTGGCCTGCACCTTGGCTCGCCACCAGTTCGCCCGTGGCAATAATCGCACAGCCGCTCGTGAGCTTTTGAATCTCATCAATGTAGTTGGGTAAGTCTTGTTGCGTCACAACCTGAAAAACGTCAAAGCGCGAACCATCGTGCAGTTGAACAAAAGACAAACCCGCTTTGGAGTCGCGACGGGTGCGTACCCAGCCGCGAAGGGTCACAGTTTGCCCCAAGTGTTTATCGGTTATTTCGCTGATACGCAAAGTGGTCATGCGGACTTTCTCTGTTAAGTGGGTTAGTTAGAGTGTATGCCGCGAACGTGTTGGCCGCCAGTTGTTCGAAGCAAAGGATGTACGTGTTTTCTATTGGAACGACGCTAACTGCAACCTACACGGCAAACAGACAGTCAAAGTGTCGCACCCGATCTCTTCACCGCCGGTTTGTTCTATTCCCTAAGCTTGTGCTTGATCCCTAAAAGCCTTAACACGATCGTGTCATTTTTTGGGATAGATCAATACGGGTATGATGTCGCTCTCTATGAGAAAACCATTCATCTCAGCAGCATTGCCAATTGGAACTGTATAGATGTCGAAAAAAACGGATAACACGGGACCTCTGTCTGGTCTTAAGGTTCTTGAGCTTGGCCAGCTATTGGCTGGGCCTTTTTGCGCCAGCATGCTGGGATACTTTGGTGCCGAGGTGATTAAAATTGAGCCCCCAGGTGATGGCGATCCACTGCGTAATTGGCGTTTGCTTGATGAAGACGGCACGTCTTGGTGGTGGCACAGTTTGGCTCGTAACAAACGCTCGGTGGCGGTGGATTTGCGCAGCGAAGCGGGTCGTGATCTTGTGCGGCAGCTAATTGAGCAAGTGGACGTGGTGGTCGAGAACTTTCGCCCGGGCACGCTAGAAAAATGGGGGATCGGCCCCGAGCAATACGCAGAAAGCCACCCACATATCGTTTTTACGCGTATCTCCGGTTATGGACAAGACGGTCCCTATGCTGAACGCCCAGGCTTCGCTTCAGCCTGTGAAGCGATGGGTGGTTTGCGATACGTGAATGGTCATCCGGGTGAGGCACCAGTGCGGGCCAACTTGAGTATGGGAGACACTTTAGCCGGATTGCATGCGGTAATCGGCACATTGATGGCACTTTGGCAGCGGCAAAAACCCGGTGGCAAAGGACAAGTTGTCGACGCCTCTATTTTGGAGTCGGCCTTTAATTTATTAGAAG
The DNA here is from genome assembly GCA_937965695.1 of uncultured Granulosicoccaceae bacterium. Classification (GTDB taxonomy): domain Bacteria; phylum Pseudomonadota; class Gammaproteobacteria; order CALCKW01; family CALCKW01; genus CALCKW01. The sequence goes on along the minus strand of CALCKW010000079.1, from coordinate 33,068 downwards.
GCGTCGTGCCAGAATATAGTGGTGCGGGAGCTGTGCGAGAGCCGTCAGGTACAACCGTGACAGGCATAGTGCCGACAAACACTTATCCTTGTGCTGATGGCAAACACATTGTTATCGGGGGCAACAATGACAGTATCTACAAGCGGCTGATGAAAGCCGCAGGCAGAGAAGATTTAGGCCATAATCCAAAAATGGCTAACAATGCGGGTAGGGTAGAACACCAAGCGATCATTGATGCCGCGATTACGCACTGGACGAGTGGACTTGATTCCGCCGATGCACTAGAGATGCTCAGGCACGCGCAGGTACCCAGTGCACCCATCTACAGTGTTGCGGACATGTTGGATGATCCGCATTTTAGAGCACGTGGATTGTTTGAAACGGTGCAGCGGCCGAACGGTCAAAGCCTTGAAGTGCCTGCTATGCACCCGAAACTAAGTTCAACACCTGGGGGTAATCACTGCGATGCCCCAGCGCTTGGCGCAAACACAGATCAGGTGTTGAGAGACTTGTTAAAACTGGACGATGAGAAATTGAAAATGTTGCGTAAAAAAGGGGTGCTCGCATGAGTGTAGAGGAGCCAAGACGCATGGCGCTGGCCATAACGGGCGCCTCCGGTGTTCAGTATGCCTTTCGGCTGCTTGAGTGTTTATTGCAAGCCGGGGTTCGTGTTCACTTGATGATCTCGAAGCCAGGCCAAGTAGTTGTGGGTATGGATACCGATTGGACCTTGCCGGGTAGGCCTGCGGATATCAAAACATTTTTGCTTGAGAAGTATCCTGTCAATCCCGATCTTTTAGATGTTTATGGCCCCGATTATTGGAATGCGCCGGTAGCGAGCGGTTCGGGTGTTCCAGAGGCAATGGTCGTGTGTCCGTGCACAACGGGTGCGCTCGCCTCAATGGCTGCGGGCACTTGTAATAATTTAATGGAACGGGCAGCAGACGTTGTGATTAAGGAGCGAAAAAAACTCATTCTAATGCCGCGCGAAATGCCCTTCAGTGCTATCCATCTTGAAAACATGTTAAGGCTCTCTAGAGTAGGCGCGATTATCATGCCGCCCAATCCCGCTTTTTATACACACCCCAAAACGGTTGAAGAGATGATTGATTTTGTTGTTGCTCGCGTATTGGATCAGCTGGACGTTGAGCAACAGTTAGCGCCTCGGTGGGGATTGGATTAAATCGCCATGACTGAAAAAACCAGTGCCTGTCAGTTGCCCGTTTTTCCTCTCAACCTTGTAGTCTTCCCCGATGGACACTTGCCGCTGAGGATTTTTGAGCCACGATACGTGGACATGGTTGCGCGTTGCAGTCGCGAAGGCATTGGGTTTGTGGTGGCCGCAATAGAACAAGGCGGAGAGGCCGGAGCGCCCGCAACGCCACATTTGATCGGTACCGAGGTGCGTATCGAAGATTGGAACAAAGAAGACAGTGGCTTACTGCTGATTGATTGCCGCGGCATGGCAAGAGTTAAACTCAAGAGCAGTTGGCTTCAAGATGACGGTTTACGGCTAGCAGAGGTTGAGCATTTTGCGGCTGACCCTTTTACGCCTGTGGCAGAGGAATTTGAAGCACTTTGGCAAATACTTGATCAGCTGGGTATTCAAACTGTTGGGGAAAAACAGCGTAATGCTTCGTGGCTCTGTGGGCGTTTGGTCGAAAATCTCCCATTACCGATCGAACTGAAACAAGAGTTGTTATGTGAGGCGGATCCAAATGCGCGGCTGGCTAGGCTAAACAGTTATCTCATTGCTTTCTTTAAAGCCTAGATATATTGGCTTTTTCGTTTTAGGTGTTTGCCGGTATACACAGGGTCACGACCGCAAGTATCAGGGAAATAACAATCAACCGCCTTTCAAACCGAGTGCTGCCGTCGACCTTTAATAAGTCGGGTGCGTCATTTTTGTGATTCATCTTTCTTTTCCCTTACTTGGAGCAGGGTGCTGGTTTTTTTGCCAACACTAAAAAATAAGGGTCAAGTAATGTGCCATCGGCTTACATTGGCGAGACGGAAAAGCAGTGTAATGGTGCCTCGATTAAAGCTTCAGGAGAAATTTACTCCCCACCGGGCGGCGTCAAGGTGATTGACAGTTATAGGTGAATTAATCTACTCGCGATTATTTGAAGAGATGGAGATATCGATACAATCCGTTCGCCACGACGAACCGACAGTTTAGGGTTCGTTTAGCTAATGATCGAATAGGCGATCGTCAAAGTGACCACAGTCGCTGCAATACCCATGAGGCGTCGTTCGAAACGCGTACACGAATCATTGCTTAAGTTTTTTTCTTGTTGAAATCTCATCAATGAACGGCCATCTGATTATTATTCAATTCTGTGTTTGCCGACGACTTTTGAGTCGCCGTCCTGTGTTGAACATTGTGCTAACAAATCGACGACCTGTGGTAGCCACATTTGGGTACATGGGCCATAGGAAATTACAAAAGTAGGTCATCTGTATCTGCTGCGATGCATTGCAATCAAGTGCATAACATTTTGCTTACAATGAATTTAACATAATTTTTGAATTGCGATTTAAATTGTAGAGTTCTCGTTTCTGTACGGGTAGGTCACTGAGGTCTCCGGCTTTGAAGCCGCGCTCTCGAAACCAATGAATGGTTTGGGTCGTCAAGACGAACAATGATCTTGCATGCGCCATCTTCGCCTGCCTTTTCAGGTGGTTCAGTAAGTTCTCTGCGTGACCCGCGTTTCGGTAATCCGCATGCGTCGCTAAACACGCTAATTCGCACGTGTCTCCGTGCCAGAACATAGCGGCGCAAGCGACAATAAGACCATCCCGTTCGATCACGGTGTAGTGCTCGAGGTCGTGCTCAAGTTGTTCACGAGCGCGAGGTACCAGCGCACCTTGCTGCTCAAGAGGGCGAATCAATTGTTCAATGCCCAACAGATCATCAGCACTGGCGCGCCTCAAACCATCGTAGCCATCTGTGGTTATCATCGTGCCGCAACCGTCACGGCTAAATAGTTCGCGAAACAAACTCCCGTCTAGTTCTGCGTTGAGTAAATGACAACGGCGAACACCTCGTCTGCAGGCGTCAGCAGCGCAACTGAGCGCCACTTTTAAGGGTTCGATCATGGCTTTTCGGCGAGCGATGAGTACATCGGTATCTTGGGGGCTCATTTGATAAATAGCCGTCCGCTCTAGGGTTCTCATGTCGCGTTTAGGTAGTAGGTGAATGAGTTTGTCAGCGCGTAGGGCCACAGCTACTTCGGTGGCTAAATCTTCGTGTCGTAGATTGAAAAGCTCTCCGCTTGGCGAGTACCCAACAGGCGACAATAAAACCACTGCGCCACGGTCTAGTTGGGCGTGAATTGCGACGGCGTCCACTCGACGAACCAATCCAGTGTGTTGAAAGTCCACACCTTCGTGGATGCCGTAGGGTTTGGCCTTGATGTAGTTGCCTGAAACCACGTTAGTCCGGGTCGATGACACACCGGTTACACCCGCTGAAAGTGCTGCTTCAACGGCGATACGCTCGCGACCAATAACGGCACTTAAAGTAGGCAGCGCCTCACTGGGTGTGACACGGCGCCCTCCATGAAAGCTCGAAGTGATTTGCTCGGCCTGAAGCGCGAGTTCCAGTTGGTCGCGAATACCGTGCACCAAAACAACACGCACGCCCAAATGGTTTAACAAGGCAATATCACCAAGCAGCGCATCGGTTTTTTGGTGCATGGCTGCATCGGTTGCAGACAAAACTAAGGTTGCACCTCGCATGCTATTTATATAGGGAGAGGCCTGTCTAAACCAGTCGATATTGTCGCCCAGCGGGTCACTACGTTTTTGGCTCACGCGTAAAAACTCGATAATTGTGCAAATCGTTGAATCATGAGGTGATCGTCTACTCTAAGCAAGGGTGAATCGCTATCGTTCGTTGTGTTGCCTTTGTTACACCGGCACAGCGCTGATCGTTTTAACGATTCAAGGATTGCTGGAGCGCTGAACAATGCTCGCCCACCTACACAGCTGGCAAGGTAGTTGCCCCTCAGTATAACAATCGATATCAGAATCGACGTAAGCACAGGCAGATACCGGCCCAAAATCTTAGTCTTTGGTTCATGGAAACTTTGACTTGGGGTGGTTGGTTGTTGGTGTCTTTTAACGTCAAGTGAGACCAGCTCAGTAAACGAGGCGGATGGCGCGCTTTGACGGCAAACAACGGAGAATGCATGAGAAACTTGAAACTGCGTGTCCTGGTGGCGGCAATAGCCCTCGCTTCGATAGGTGTTGTACCGAGCACGGCTGTCGCAGAAACAGCTCCAGATACCCAGGCTAACTGGGCCGCGACGGTCAGCGCTGTAGCAGATTCGGTAGTGGCGATTAACTTGTCGCGACTGCGAGCCTATGACGACGATGAGCAAACAAGCACGACTGCCACGGGTTTTGTTGTGGATGCAGAGCGAGGACTGTTGCTGACTAACCGCCACGTCATTGGCGCAGGCCCGGTACGCGCAACAGCGACCTTTCAAAACCAAGAACGCGTGGATCTTATACCGGTGTATCGCGACCCCATACATGATTTTGGCATTTTCAGGTATGACCCTGAAAAGTTGCGATTCGCCAAGCCAAGAGCATTGAAACTCAATCCCGATGGTGCGCGCCGTGGATTGAACATCCGAGTTATCGGTAGTGATGGTGGCGAGCAATTGTCTATTTTAGCGGGCACTATCGCCCGACTCGATCGCGCTGCGCCACGGTACGGACGCTACGGTTTTAGCGACTTCAATACTTTTTACTATCAAGCGGCATCGGGTACATCCGGCGGATCGTCTGGTTCGCCAGTCGTCAATATCAAAGGTGAGGTTGTTGCGCTTAATGCGGGCGCCAATGCTAAAACCGCCAGTAGCTTCTTTCTGCCGTTATGGCGTATCCAGCATGCCTTGCAACGTTTGCAGAGTGAGGAAGTTGTCGCTCGCGGTGGCCTGCAGACGGTTTTTTCTCATAAGCCCTATCGCACCGTGGCACGGTTTGGCGTGCCTGCTGAAGTCGTTGAGCAATCGCGGCAAGATGATGCTAGCAACACCGGTATGTTGGTTGTTGGTCAAGTTTTTCCCAGCGGAGTGGCTGATGGTGAGCTGCAAGTAGGCGATGTGCTCACGCAGATTGACAGTAAGCCAGTCCATGAGTTTGTTGCGCTGGATGCGGTGCTCGACGCCCGTGTAGGCAAGCAAGTTGATGTCGAAGTGTATCGACAGGGCAATTTGCAAAAAATGCAGATTGACGTTTCAGATTTGCACGCCGGTATTCCCCAGCGCATTTTACAGGTTGGTGGTGGTTTACTGCACGACATGACCCTGCATCAATCGCGCACGATGAACAAACCTCGTCGCGGTGTCGCCGTCGTTGATACGGGTTATGTCTTCCGTCGTGGTGGTATTCCGGACAATGCCATTTTGACGTCGATCAATGATCAATCCATAGAAAATCTGGATGATTTTTTGGGTGTTTTGGCACAGAGCAAACACAATGATCAGTGGTTAGTTCGATACATCGCCCCAGGTCGCGAGCACACGACCGAGCTTTCTCGGGTCAAAGTTGACCACCGTTGGTTTGAAGCTGGGTTGTGCGAACGGCGCGATAATGCCTTGCTGTGGCAATGTGAGACGATCGACAGTAACGCTGATGTCATGGCTGAAGCAGGTGGCTCCGTGCCTCCGCCACCCGCTACTGGAGATCCCTTACTGGATCGTCTGTCTCCTTTGTTGGTGCGCGTAGATTTTGATTTGCCTCACCCAGTCAGTAATGTTTACGCCACCAATTTTCGCGGCACCGGGCTTTTGATCGACCCTGCTGCGGGTCTTGTGGTGGTTGACCGCAATACGGTTCCCGCCACTCTGGGTGATGTACAGGTGACGTTGTTCGGTACCGAACAGATGCCCGGAAAAGTTGTGTATCTGCATCCCCAGCACAACATCGCTTTTGTGCAGATTGACCCGGCAAGGCTACCGCTTGATCGCTTAGAAGCGCCTTTGTTACGCAGTGAATCTGATATAAGCCCAGATATTAAAACGTTGGTTGGATTCGGCCTCAGTGGGAATATCATCAAACAGCCTGCCGGATCATCCGATGCGGATACGCTGATATTTAGCAGTTCGCGGTGGCCTCGATTTGTTCAATCGCCGATGGATGCCTATTCTTTGCTTAACCCTCCGCGTTCGCTTGGCGGTGTGTTGACTGATGACGAAGGTTTGGTCTACGCCTTTTGGACCAGCTTTGCTTTCCCCGATGGCAACGATGTCAACGAAGGCGAGTGGGGGATGCCTGCAGATATTCTGCTTCAAGCACTCGAAGATTTTCGTCAGGGCGAACAGCATTACGCCCTCGACGCCAGACTGAATTATGTGCCTTTGTACGAGGCTCGCATGATGGGTCTGAGCACAGAGCGCACCGCTGAACTCGCTGGATTGGATGTACGGCAACGTCGCGCATTGTACGTGCGCGAAGTGCATAACGGCGGCGAGCTAAAAGTTGGAGATGTGTTGGTGGCGGTTGATGGTCAAGCGATCAACTCTTTGCGTGCGCTTGAAATAGCGGTTCAAAAAGAGCAGGTCGACATGACTGTTTTGCGTGGCGGCACTGAAACGACTATTGAGTATCAACCGCGAAGCTTGGCGGCTAGAGGCGCTGAACGCGTGGTGAGCTGGAATGGTGTCTACGTACAAGAAATAACCCGTGAAGTTCGCCAAAAAATGGAACGGCCAATTGCTGGTGTTTATGTCAGCAACATAGAACCTGGTTCGCCGACGCTGCAAGAAAACTTATACCCGAATCGTCTGATTACAGCCGTTGATGGGGTTGCAATAGCATCCTTAGATGATTTCGTTGCACAGCTAAAAAATCGAAAATCAGGTGATACTGTGCGCTTGAGCACACACTTGTTGAGTGATTACCAGCAACTCGTTAGCGTCGATGTGCAACCAGCGTTCTGGCCCAATTTTGAGCTGCAGCGAGACAGTGAAGGAAACTGGTCGCGTCGTCGTTGGTAAGGATGGTTGCTTGCTGAATATTGCAAGGCTGGTTGAGTCAGATGCGACGAGGCCGTACAATTAACTTGTTATCGGTAACTAACGTCGACAATCGGTGATCTAATGGCCAAACTGTGCGTGGTTGTTTCTGGCCTTCCAGCCAGTGGAAAAACGACTGCAGCAAGAGCTTTGGCATCTGGGCTGGGGCTCAGTCTTTTTGATAAGGACGACATTCTGGAATCCTTTTTCGATCAATACGGTGTGGGAGATGCCCAGTGGCGGCAAAAACTCAGCCGCGCGAGCGACATTGAATTTCAGCGACACCTGTTGCGATCTGACTCTTCGGTTGTTGTTTCTCATTGGCGAGCATCGGGTGGTCAATCTACCTCTGGAACACCAACAGAGTGGTTACAGCAGCATTTCTCATCTGTTGTTCAGGTGCACTGCAAATGTGCACCACAGCTAGCTGCACAGCGATTCATGTCTCGAACCCGTCATCTGGGACACTTGGACAACCTGCGTTCTTACACGACTACTTTAGATTGGATGCAGTCTTTGGCAGGGCAACCTCAACTACAAATGGCCAATCGTGTAGAGGTAGAGGGGTTTGATCAACGAGTCTTGCAGGCACTGTTAATTCATATCCAAAAAATCCAGGCGCCCTAAAGCTGCCAAATTGGCAGAATCTGAGTGTGATGAATGAATAGCGCAGAGGGATTAAGGCTTCGCCAGTGATATAATAAAGATATCTGTTGAGCGAGTCGTGTATGGAAAGCAGCTTTGATGTCGTGGTGGTGGGTGGCGGAATGGTCGGTGCCACACTCGGTGCTTCTTTAGCGCAGGCTAATTTGCGTGTTGCGATCGTAGAGGCCAGTGAGCTGCCAGAGGTGGGTGAGCTCAATACGCCTGCATTGCGTGTGAGTGCATTGAGTGTTGCATCTCAGCGTATTCTGCAGAGCTTTGGTGCGTGGGACGTGCTGCAAGAGACGGGAGTTTGCCCTTACACGCGCATGCTGGTGTGGGAGGGTGAAGACGTGCAAGGCACTTTGTTTGACAGTGCTGATATTGCTGAAAGCCATCTGGGTCATATCGTCGAAAATGATAAAATTCAATTAGCCGCTGTAGATCGGTTTAAATTTCTGGGTGGCGTATGGTTATGTCCTAAACAGGTGTCTGCCGTTGACTTTAGTGATAGTGGCGCTGTGATTAGCCTTGCCACTGGTGAGGAGCTGCAAGCAGCGTTGTTAGTGGGTGCGGATGGTGCGCGGTCTAAGGTTCGCGAGATGGCGAATATTGGGGTCAAAACTAAACGCTACGATCAACAGGCTCTCGTTGCAACAGTTCGAACAGCTGCGCCACAACAAGACATAACATGGCAGCGTTTTGTACCCAGTGGCCCGCAAGCTTTGTTGCCTTTGCAGGGGCATCACGCGTCGTTGGTTTGGTACAACAGCCCACAGGAAATTCAGCGCTTAAAAGCACTTGATGACCAGAACTTTCTGGAGGAGCTCGTTGAGACATTCCCGGAACGTCTGGGTGGGGTGGAGGCCATATTGGAGCGGGGGAGCTTTCCTCTTTCAATGTCCCATGCAGAATATTATGTCAAGCCAGGCTTGGCCCTCATCGGTGACGCTGCACATTCTGTTCATCCGCTTGCTGGGCAAGGTGTCAATCTCGGCATTCTGGATGCGGCGGCTCTGGCTGAAGTCATCGTCGATGCGCATCGCGCTGGAAGGGCGTTCGGGGGGTTACATGTTTTGGGTCGATACCAACGTTGGCGTCGTTCGGATAATGCGGTAATGCTGAAAGCCTTAGATGCAATCCAGCAGTTGTTCTCATGGGATCAGCCCAACGTCAGTGGGCTCAGAAGCTCGGCACTTGGGTTGGCCGATAGACTGACTCCCGCAAAGAAATTGGTTTCTCGGTATGCCATGGGGTTGCATGGGGACTTGCCGCGTATAGCGCGGGGCGAAGACTTGTAACTGGATCCAGCGTTCATTCATCGAGCACATAAAAAAAGGAGAGCTATCAGCTCTCCTTTTTATTGATCAATGGCGTGACAATAATTCAGCCCACGTCATCGGACTCGTCGGTCATCACTTGGCCCGTGATTCGACGCCAGATAATTGCTCCGGCCAGGCCAAATCCAAAAAACAAACTCAAAAGTGCAAGGCCCAACCATTGTATAGAGTGGTTCTTTTCAGCGGAGACCCAGCCTTCTTGCACAAACAGGTAGGCAATTGCGGCAAACAGAATTGCAATGACGGTGGTGCCGAGCATGCCAAAGGTTTTCCAGCTGGCGATCAGCAAGGAGAACAAAGCCAGCACTGTGACGATGCCTGCTAAAACAACCCAGGCGTCGGTTGGATTGTTGTGGCTAACAATCCAATGGTAAATTGATTTGCCAGTGGGATTATAAGTGGCAAAGACGACGACCGCAGATACAACAATGCGTATTAGCAGGGCTAAAAAGGGTGAACTATTCATGCCTGAACTCTAAATTAGTTTTTGGTGCACCGGCACTGCCGATGTTGATTTACACAAAGTTTAGTTGATTTTGCTCAGCAGTTTTAATTACAACCGAGGGAGCGCAGTCAACTAGATGTAGCAATTGGCTGATTTTATGTGTTGCTCAAATATTTAACCAGTGCTGCGGTGGAGCTGTCTTTTTGTTCCACGCTTTGTTCACCGAGTACCATGGGTAATAATTGAGTTGCTAGTTCCTTACCTAGTTCAACACCCCATTGATCAAAGGGGTTGATATCCCAAATGGCACCTTCGACAAAAACGCGGTGTTCGTAGAGCGCAATGAGCTTGCCCAGCATTTTCGGTGTGAGCTGCTCGTAGGCTATCGTCAAAGAAGGTCGATCACCCGGGAAAACCTTGTGCGGCAACAAAGCGTCTATTTCTGATTCGCTCTTTCCTTGCATAGCCGCGCGTGCTTCTTCGGCTGTGCGTCCATTCATCAGCGCCTCTGATTGGGCCAGGCAGTTAGCGATGAGAAGCGATTGGTGTTGTTGAAGGTGGGGCTCATGGCTCTTGGCAGCGATTAAGAATTCACAAGGGATAACGGTGGTGCCTTGGTGAATCAGCTGGTAGAAAGCGTGCTGGCCATTGGTGCCAGGCTCTCCCCAGACAACGGGTCCCGTATCGGTTGTAACTAGGTCACCGTCACGTGTGACACCCTTGCCGTTGGATTCCATATCCAGCTGCTGTAAATAGGCTGGGAATCTCGCCAGTCGTTGATCGTAGGGTAGGACTGCACGGGTGCTATGTGCCAGTATGTTGCGATTCCATATCCCGAGCAAACCGAGCAGCACCGGAGCATTTTCAAGCAGCGGTGCTTGGCGAAAGTGCTCGTCCATTTCGTGCGCACCAGCGAGAAACTGATCAAAGTTTTCGGGTCCGGCGGCAATCATAACCGGCAAACCAATAGCGCTCCAGACCGAGTAGCGTCCGCCGACCCAATCCCAGAATCCGAAGACGCGCGATGAGTCAATACCAAAGGCTTGCACTTTTTCCAAAGCCGTTGAGACGGCCGCAAAATGCAAGCCTGCTCTTTCAGCGCCCACTTTTTCTGAAACCCAATCACGCGCTGACAAGGCGTTTGTCATTGTCTCAATGGTGGTGAAGGTTTTGGAAGCAATGATGAAAAGAGTCGTTTCCGCATTGAGGTTTTTTAAGGTGTCGCTGAGATGAGCACTATCAACGTTGGATACGTAATGAAGACGTGGGCCATCGCAATAAGGAGCCAGCGCTCCGGTCACCATGACAGGTCCTAGATCTGAGCCACCTATACCTATATTGACTACATCGCTAAATGTCGCACCAGTGCTACTGCTGTATTTCCCATTGCGAACGTCATTGGCAAATTGGCGCAATTTGACAAGCTCAGCGTGCACTAGGTCACCGGTTTCTGGTCCGCTGGCACGTGCCGAGCCCGTTTTGGGGTCGCGCAAGGCTGTGTGCAGCACCGCGCGGCCTTCAGTATTGTTGAAAATCGCGCCAGCAAACATGCTGTCGCGTTTAGCTTCCACACCCGCTGCAGTGGCCAATGCGGCCAGTAAATTCATGGCAGTTGGATCTACGCGTTGTTTGGCGTAGTCCAATAGTATGCCTTCTGCTTCTAACGACAACTTATCCGCACGGTTGCTGTCTTCAGCGAAAAGTGCGCGAAGGTTTTTATCTTCAAGGCTTTTCGCATGTGCCTTCAGTGCATTCCACTGGGTCGAGAGTTTGCTCATCTGGGAATTGTCCTTAGCTGTCTATTCGTTTGTCGACACAACTGTATGTTTTTGAAACGGTTGCGCGCGTGACTGTTGTGCGAGTCATTTGCGATCGCCTTCTATAAGTTGTGATTTTGCAGATGCCGTCAATTTTAGCTGATTCTGTGGATTCGTCAGGGCAGTGAAATACCTTCGTTTTGCAGCAGTGATACTAATCGCATCAAGGGCAAGCCGATTAAGGTGGTTGGGTCTTGACCGTCGAAGCGCTCAAACAAGGTGATACCCAAGCCCTCAGACTTAAAACTACCTGCGCAGTCCAGGGGTTTCTCTTTCCACACGTAGCGTTCAATCTGTAAGTGGCTCAGCGGGCGAAAAACGACATCAAAGGTCTCAACCGCTATTTGTTCGTGGCCAGTTTTGGCATTCAGTAGAGACAAGCCCGTATAAAAAGTGACTCTTTTGCCCGATAATTGGGACAATTGTTTGACTGCATTTTCGACATTTCCGGGTTTTCCGAGAATCTCGCCGTCGATTTCGGCGACCTGATCGGATCCGATGATCAAAGAAGTGCCGTGGCGAGCCTGCAAACTTCTCGCTTTGGTGCGGGCTAGTCGGTAAACCAAATCTTCTGCTTTTTCGTTCGCCAAATGCTTCTCATCGCACTGTGGCGTGCCCATTTTAAAACTTAGACCCAACCGGCTTAACAGAGCAGCCCTGTAAGGGGAGGTCGAAGCCAGTAAAATCGGGTGGCTGATGTCCATTTTGTGCACTCCAAAGTATTCGGTATTAGCAACTATTTTGACACACTTCATTCTCGCCAATATAATTGTCAGGTTTTATGGCAAAGCAATTACCAACCCAGTTTGACCCCGTAGCCTTGTGCAGACGTACCGAGGGCGGTGCAGCTGCGTTCGAAGGTGAAATAGAGATAGATCACTTTCAACGTTTGGCAGCAGCACTTAGCGAATCGGCGGGCCCGGTTTCCGTGCAATTGCGCTTCAAGCGCCTAGAATCTGGTCGACCCGCTGCACAGGGTAGCTTGAAGGCGAATTTGCCGCTGACTTGTCAGCGGTGTTTGCAGACGTGCTGGACAGACATTGAAGTTAGTTTCAACTGTTGCTTTGCGAGCAGTGAGGCGGTAGCCGAGCGCATGCCTGAGGATTTGGATGTGCTGATGATGGATGAAAAGGGCAAGGTGAGCTTGTCGGACTTGTTCGAAGACGAATTGTTGTTGGCGTGTCCAATCTTCCCAAAACACGAAGAAGGGGGATGCGCTGGTGAAATAGCCACACGGCTGGGTGAGTTGACCGTTTCGGAGGAGGAGTCCCCCGAAGAGAGTGAAGCACCCACTCGCAAGGCATTTGCTGGTTTAGGCCAGCTGTTAGACCAGAACAAACAGAAACCTGACGATAGCCATTGAGCCTATAGCTCGGCTGTCGTTTTATTGATTTTTACGGAGAAATATCCATGGCAGTTCAGAAGAGTAAAGTATCGCGTTCACGTCGTGGCATGCGTCGTTCACACGATTCATTGTCAGGCCCAACGCTGTCTACAGACGCAACAACCGGTGAGTCGCACCTGCGTCACCATGTATCTGCTGAAGGTTACTACCGCGGCAAGCAAGTGGTTGCTCAAGTTGAAGAGTCAGAAGAAGACGAAGATTAGTATTCGGCACACGGGTGTCTGACTACACAGTTGATTGTCGATTTGCGCAAAGGCGAATCGGCACTGGTTTGATCAAGGAGGGCTCAATGTGGCTGCGGTGACCTTGTCTGTCGATGCGATGGGCGGTGATCGAGGCGTTGCCAATGTTGTGGCTGCTTCACTTGCTGCATTAAAACGTCACGCCGAATTGTTTGTTGTGCTCGTCGGAGATGAACAGCTGGTCAAACAAGCCTTGGCATCTGCTGGTGGAGCTGATCAAAGCCGAGTATCCGTTCATCATGCTTCACAAGTGGTGGCTATGGACGAATCTCCGGCTTCCGCATTGCGCGGTAAAAAAGATTCCTCCATGCGTGTTGCGATCAACTTGCTCAAATCGGGCGATGCGGATGCCTGTATCAGCGCAGGGAATACTGGCGCATTGATGGCAACCGCTAGATTCGTCCTTAAAACCCTACCAGGCATTGAGCGTCCAGCGCTCTGTAGCGCGATTCCTGGAGACAACAGTCGTGCGTATATGCTCGATCTAGGAGCGAACCTAGAAAGCACTGCACAGAATCTGTATCAGTTTGCCCTCATGGGCAGTGAATTGGTCAAAGCCGTGCACGGCATATCGGCCCCAAGAATCGGGCTTCTTAACGTCGGTTCTGAAGACATGAAAGGTGTTGAAGAAGTGCGACAAGCGGGGAAGCTTCTCACCGCCAGTAATTTGAATTATCAGGGATTCATTGAGGGTGACCAGATCTACAAAAGTGTCGTGGATGTGGTTGTTTGTGATGGGTTTGTTGGCAATGTTTCTTTGAAGTCTTCTGAAGGTGTCGCTCGTTTTGTCACCGATCGGCTCAAAGAAGAGTTCAAGGGCAGCCTGTGGGGGAAACTATCAGCGCTGGTCGCGATGCCCGTTTTAAAAGCTTTCGCCGATAAGGTCAATCCAGATCGCTACAATGGAGCGAGTCTGTTGGGCCTCAATGGTGTAGTGGTTAAAAGCCACGGTGGAGCCAACGAATTTGCCTTTGGAAACGCTATTGATCTAGCGGTGGTTGAGGGACTTGAAAACGTCCCTGCTAAGATTGCTAAACAACTTGAAGACAACTCTAGCGCGGAGAACGCATGACCTACGCCCGAATTATCGGCACAGGTTCGTATTTGCCTGAAAAGGTGATGACAAACGAAGAGCTGGCCACCTTTGTGGATACCAGCGATGCGTGGATTCGTGAGCGCTCGGGCATAGGCCAGCGTCATATAGCCGCTGAAGGTGAGACCACTGTCGACTTGGCGGAGCACGCCTCTCGACGAGCCATTGAAGCGGCGGGTCTCCAGCCTGAAGATATTGATCTTATCGTCATGGCTACCACGACACCGGATCAAGTGTTCCCCAGCTCTGCGTGCCTGCTGCAGGCGCGTCTAGGTAATGTTGGTAGTCCGGCCTTTGACATCCAGGCCGTCTGCAGTGGGTTTGTCTATGCGCTGAGTGTTGCCGATCAATTTGTACGGAACGGTTCTGCCAAGCGTGCGCTTGTTATAGGTGCAGAGACATTTACCCGTATCCTAAATTGGGAAGACCGCACAACTTGTGTGCTTTTTGGTGACGGAGCGGGTGCGGTAGTGCTCGAAGCGAGTGAAGAGCAAGGTATTTTGTCTACTCATTTGCATGCTGACGGTCGATACTCTGAATGCTTGCACGTACCACCCGGTGTATCTCAGGGTTATCAGGCGGTGCTGGAAGGGCGTGCTTGGGTTGAGATGAAAGGCAGTGAAGTTTTTCGTATGGCAGTAGCCAAGATGGGCGAAGTCGTTGAAGAGGCATTGGAAGCGAATGGCCTCAACCGCGAAGAACTCGACTGGCTTATCCCGCATCAGGCGAATATCCGGATCATTAAAGCCACGGCACGCAAGTTACACATGAGCATGGATAAAGTCGTGCTGACCGTTGAGCACCACGGCAACACATCCGCAGCTTCTATACCGTTGGCGCTAGATGCAGCCGTGCGCGACGGGCGTGTGCAGCGTGGACAACTGCTGATGCTAGAAGCATTTGGTGGCGGATTTACTTGGGGATCGGCGCTGCTGCGCTATTGATGCCTGGCGGTCCTCTGTTGGCAAACTTTCCGTGGGATCACAGTCATGAGCGATGATTCTGCGAGCGACAATCCTGAGCAATCATCCGAGTCCATTCTTGGCGCTGAGCAGGCTCCCCTCGACCCTTTTGATCCCAAAGAATTTCTGCGCAACCTGACCACTCGGCCCGGTGTCTACCGCATGAAAAATGCCGCCGGCGATATTATCTACGTCGGTAAAGCTGGCAATCTTCGCAATCGTCTATCCAGCTATTTCCAGAAAAACGTCGACAGCCGCAAAACTCGCAACTTGGTTTCGCACATCGCCAGTGTGGAGATCACAGTCACGCGCAGTGAAACAGAAGCGTTGATTTTGGAAAACCAACTGATCAAAGCGCACATGCCGCGCTATAACATCTTATTGCGTGACGACAAAAGCTATCCTTATGTGTTTATGTCGACCGAACAAGAGTACCCACGGCTGTCATATCACCGCGGCGCTCGCAAGCAAAAAGGCGCATATTTTGGCCCTTACCCCAACGGCTATGCAGTTCGGAAAACGCTGAATTTTGTACAAAAGCTCTTTCTAGTCCGGCAATGCGAAGACAGCTACTTTCGAAATCGATCACGACCTTGTCTGCAGTATCAAATCAAGCGCTGCAGTGGTCCTTGTGTCGGTATCATCAGCCCTGAAGATTATCGCAACGATGTTGAGATGACGCGTCGTGTTTTGGCGGGTGAAAACAAACAAGTCATGAACGACATGATCGACGAGATGCAACGAGCAGCGGAAGATCAATCTTACGAGCGCGCCGCTACCCTTCGAGATCGCATTTCTGATCTTAAACATTTGACTGATCAGCAATTTGTGGCTGGCACAGGTGGTCAAGCAGACATAGTCGCTTGCGCAGTCAGCGGTGGACAGAGCTGCGTGCAAATCTTCTACGTGCGCAATGGCCTGAGTCTTGGTAACACGGCATTTTTCCCCAGTATGCCCGCAGATATGTCACCGGAAGAAGTGCTCTACAGCTTTGTTACTCAATACTACTTTTCGCAAGAGCTGCCTAAGCGCATTATCCTGAGTCATGCCATTGCGGATCAAGACTTGTTAGCGGAGGCGTTCAGTGAGCGAGCCCAGAGCAAAGTTGTGCTCAGTCACAATGTCCGGGGTGAGAGGGCGCGTTGGTTGGAGATGGCGCTGAGCAACGCTGAGATATCGTTGAAGCAACGCTTGGCTTCACGTGCAGGGCAAGCGCGGCGTCTTGATGAACTGCGTCAGTTGTTAGAAATGGAGGACCCACCCGGGCGTATCGAGTGTTTCGATATCAGCCACACACAAGGTGAGTTGACCGTGGCGTCCTGCGTTGTTTTTAACGCAGAAGGCCCGCTGAAATCTGACTATCGGCGCTTTGACATCAAAGACATAACACCCGGCGATGACTACGCGGCTATGCGCCAGGCACTACAACGCCGTTATACGCGCACCCTAAAAGAGGGAAAGCCATTGCCCGACCTATTGCTGGTTGACGGTGGTGCCGGGCAGGTTAACGTTGCTCGCCAAGTCTTAAGTGAACTTCAGCTAACTGATACTGTGCGCTTAGTGGGCGTTGCCAAAGGCCCTGAGCGGCGACCTGGCGAGGAAACATTGATACTGACAGGCGCGCATCCGAGTGAGCGGCATTTGGGCAGCGACTCGTTAGCTCTCCACCTGATACAGCACGTGCGCGACGAAGCTCACCGTTTTGCAATAGCAGGGCACCGGGCAAAACGGGGTAAAGCTCGTAGACGTTCTCCGCTCGAAGGAATCAACGGTCTGGGACCAAAGCGCCGTCAGGCATTGCTGACCCATTTTGGTGGCTTGCAACAACTCAAGCGTGCCAGTGCGACGGAGATTGCACGAGTGCCTGGGATCAGCACAGCCCTAGGTCAAACTGTTTATGACCACTTTCACGAACAGTAAATTGCAATTAGATGCATAATGCGGACGGATAGCTCAGTGGCCCCGTTGTTATGGCGTATGTTCTGTCGGATCAGCGTCTGTTTGTATTCGGTGTGTATAAATGCGCTGTGCATTGGACGGCATAAGCGATGGCAAAGAGCAGAACTTGCGTTAAACGGCCATCAAATCTGATCGTTTCTCGGGATGAAAGGCTGTAAGTGCGTCAAAAGTGGCGGTTAAAGAGCGAGTCACTGGTTTTGGTGAAGCATTTTGGGGTCGTGGTGAGCAAATTTGGGGGTGAGCTGTAGGCTGCTCTGTAGTCTTGGCGGCAATGTAGTTAGAATAGGCGATTGACTACATTTTGGAATTTTCTAGGTGCGTTTAACGTGCTAGGCAGGGAAACGGAGCTGCCAAATCCAAGTTATGAATATACCAACTTTGTTGACCTGGCTACGCATTGCTCTGTTGCCCGTAATAGCTGCCATATTTTATATAGATGCACCCTGGGCGCGCCCTGTGTGTGCACTAATATTTGTCGTTGCGGGCATCACTGACTGGCTAGATGGCTACTTGGCGCGACGAATGTCTCTTGAGTCTCGTTTTGGGGCTTTTTTAGACCCTGTTGCCGACAAGTTAATGGTGATGGTGGCCTTGGTTCTAGTGGTTGAGAGTGCTCAAAACTGGATAGTTACGTTGCCAGCCATTGTTATTATCGGTCGGGAAATTACGATATCCGCTTTAAGAGAGTGGATGGCAGAAATAGGGCAGCGAGCAAAAGTCGCGGTAAGTAGTCTTGGGAAAATCAAAACTGCAATGCAAATCGTTGCACTGGTTGTACTGCTCTACAAGCAGCAATTATTTGGATTCGATGTACAGCCTATTGGCTTGATTTGCCTATATATTGCTGCCGTGTTGACCATTTGGAGTATGGCGCAATATTTAATAGCGGCTACAAAATTAGATGTTGACAGCTAAGCCGCATCTGCTGATAATACTTTGATCGTTGCGGGAATAGCTCAGTTGGTAGAGCACAACCTTGCCAAGGTTGGGGTCGCGAGTTCGAGTCTCGTTTCCCGCTCCAAAGTTTTAATGCGCTCTTGATTTTTCGAGGGCGTTTTTGTTGGTTTCGGCGATTGTGGCTGATCAACACACTAGATAAAGCGGGAATAGCTCAGTTGGTAGAGCACAACCTTGCCAAGGTTGGGGTCGCGAGTTCGAGTCTCGTTTCCCGCTCCAAGAATCTAAAAACGACCTTTGGTTTTCCGGGTCGTTTTTTTTTGCCTAAAATTTTTAAACATGGAGCTTAAAAAGACAAATCGGGCTTTTATTGAGCTCTAAACAAGGACAAGCGGCCGATTCTTGGAATTATTTGTTTAATTTTCTTTAAAAAAAAGCGCGCATGCAATTTCTGCAAGGCGCGCCGGGGGAGTACGGTTCAGCCTGATTAAGCGGTAGCGCATTCCTTTTCTTGGGGTTTGGCAGGCAGCCACTGTGACTGGCGTAGAACGAGTCGATCCAAAACCTTAACCACCTCTGGTTTAGCTAGCTCGCCTGTGACAACCTCCATGCCTTGGTCGTGGGTGGTGAGTACTTCTATCAGTTCGGCGACTGTCATTTCCAAATCTCCCGCTTTCCGGTTGTTAAATTTCTGTGGCTTCGGCACCAAGCGATTACTAAACTAACGTAAAAGAAAGGTTAGTGGAAGTGGGTATATTCGTTTATGTATCAATTCGTGTACGTCAAACCAATGAATTTCCGTGTAAGTGCTTGTTTATTGTTTGCCACATAGTGGTATTGAATCTCATAAAAATAGCACCTATATAATTTAAACGAATAAAAACAGATAGATACGTTGCCTATGTATTTCCCACGAGCTATTCCATTAGTGTACTGAAAATGGGATTGAGTGGATCTAAGGCGTGGAGAAAATATCTATTATTTGGCATTAAAATGCTACTTTTTAGTGTTCGACCGATATTTTCTGCGTCGTGGATGCCGGCTCTTTGTACTCGAAAACAGACTTGGTCCAATTCAACCCGTTTACTGAAAGGCGCTCTTGAAGCATCGAATGATATGTACACTTAGATACGATAAGCAAAGCCTTTATAGGCATACGCGTACAAATAGTTTTGAGGGTTTGTGCTCCAGCAGTCCGTTTGGGTTTATTAATGTACGCCAACTTGCTCCGGAAGCTGCTTGAAACTCAAAGTGCGTTTTCAAGGCTCATTGCCTGTCAGTATGAAGACCTTGGTATGCTTATAGGGTTATTCATTTGCTGCAAACCAGTGTTACGTCAGAATGGCTATGTCCTGTAAAAAGCAATTTAAATAATCATTTATATCTCACGATTCGCTTGAGCAGCGTGAAAAGCAGTGTCTGCTGTTTCTACCGGATCAAAGGCAAAAGAGTCTAATGTCGGATAAAAGTAAGACAAATGGGTCTGTTCAGTCGCTAAGTCGCGCATTTAAACTGCTGAATTTGCTCAGTGAAAGTGAGCGAGGGCTGACATTGAATGATCTGGCAGGGGGGGCTGGGCTCGCGGCATCAACAGCGCATCGATTACTGACCACAATGCGGCAGGAAGGTTATGTTGAACATGATGAGCAAACAGCGCTTTGGTCTGTCGGCTTACATGCCTTCACAGTGGGCAACGCCTATCTCAAGAAACGCGATTTTATCGCACAATCTAGGTTGTTTATGC
This sequence comes from uncultured Granulosicoccaceae bacterium, assembly GCA_937965695.1. Taxonomy (GTDB): domain Bacteria; phylum Pseudomonadota; class Gammaproteobacteria; order CALCKW01; family CALCKW01; genus CALCKW01. Next base: position 13,494 of record CALCKW010000079.1, on the reverse strand, counting down.
GTAGTTTAGTCGCAGATACCGGCGAAACGAGTAATCTCGCGGTTCTAAACGGTGACCATCACGTGTTTCTAACACAGATTGAGTGCTCACAGATGATGCGAATGGTCACGCATCTTGGTCGACCAGGGCCTGCCCACGCAGCTGGTGTTGGAAAAGCGCTGTTGTCCGCACTTACGGCACGTGAAGTGGCATCTTTGGTTCGTCGAACGGGTCTTAAGCCTTTGACTAAGAACACAATAAGCACACCGAGTGCATTGTTGTTAGAGTTAGACAAAGTTCGTTCGCAGGGTTACGCCATCGATAATGAAGAACAAGCATTAGGGCTCAGATGTATTGCTGCCAATATTTATGATGAGCACAACAACGCTATAGCGGCTGTGTCAATTTCAGGTCCCTCAGTGAGAATGCCTCTAGAGCGCGTTGCGGCCCTTAGTGCAGCGGTTATGGACACAGCTTCACAGATTACTGACGCTATAGGAGGCGTTGCTCCAAACAGCTAAGCTGTTGATTTTAAGCATACAATGACGGTTATTTACACCGCATTATGACTTGTGTTTAGCTTGCTATACTGATAACATTCTCGGTCTTGGTCGCTGGCGTTAGCCAGCAATGAAAAATCATTTGGCTGAATGGCAGAGTGGTTATGCAGCGGCTTGCAAAGCCGTGCACCCCGGTTCGATTCCGGGTTCAGCCTCCAAGTTTTTCAAAAAAAAACGCCTGTATGTGGGCGTTTTTTTTTGCCTTCCGAAAAGTTTCAAAAGTTTCCAATTCTCTCTTTTACTACGTTTTTACTGGGTTCTAGAGCACGGTCGCTCAACTTTATCTCTCCAAAATCGTATGTACATAACCGTTGTGTAATGTTTTCTGACCGCTCAACTCGCCAATAGCGGCGTTTTGTTTGCATTTGTCTTTCTCAGAGTTTACCCAGAGCGAGCTAAAGGTACTGTTTCGGCAGTAATTTGGCGCTGCCCTCGGTAAGCATCAGTAACTAAATACACTGTATTGCTCCTGCCTGAACTTAAGGCGGATACAAATTGGAAGCGCTTCTGTGAGATTGACTAAATACACTATGACCAAAGTTCGTCTGTCTGGCCAACCTGGATCGAGCCGCTTGAGAGCATCACGTCTCAATCGCTCTCGTGGCCATATCATACGAAAACTGGAATGGAAGCGGGGAATGCCGCATGTTCGCCAAGCAGTTGCGCAAAAAGCGGACGTCGAAGCGACTCACCAACCAATACAGTCGAAGAAATCGAATATAAACGCGCGCCCAGCTGCCTTATTGAAGGCTTGGCGGTGTCTATCAGGGGCTCTTTTCGCAGGCGCATTGGCCTCACCCGTAGCCGCAGAGTTGCAGATACCCCAGTTTGGCGATGATCGTGATTCTCTCAAATTACATCAGTCGTCTGGTGGTGGCAGCGCTGCCAACAAGTATTACCTAGGACTTGGCGGTGGCGTCAGCCGCATTGAGCCCGAGGGAGTTAGCAATGGTTTTAGTGCTGATGACGTGAGTAGTCAAGGTGCTAAGGTGTTCTTTGGTAAATACTTTTTACCTCAATGGCGCTGGGAAGTAGGCTACACAGACGCGGGCGAAGTAGGGTTTAGAAACCCAGCCAGCGCACCTGGTGACACGCCGACGGCAAGCCATCAAATACCTTCGATCGCCATTGATTATTTGTTTCGAAAGCCCAGTTCAAAGCTCAATTTTTACCTGCGCGGTGGAGCAGCGTTGCTTCAATACGACAGCAACGACTCTAGAATTCAGTTCGAAGACGAAAGTGAGGTGAGTGGGTTGCTTGGCGCCGGCATGCAATGGCGGCTGGGCGATAAGGTGGAAGCTCGCTTAGGTGTTGAATCTTATGGCGGCAGCAGTGCATTTGCTTCTTTGTCATTGGCCACACGCCTTGGCAGTGGCCAAAACAAGCGCCCGCAACAAGCCGTTGTCGTTGAGCCCGAGGCTAGTAAAGCAGGGCCTAGCGTTGACGCAGGTGCCAGCACCCAATCGGCAGCAGAGAGCAGTGCAGAGGAGCCAAACTCCAGCGCGAAGAATACACAGACTGCCCACGAAGCCATGTGCAAGTCTGTAGATCGAGAGCTCAGTGGTGTGTCTTTTGAGGTCGGTAGCGCTGTATTGTCGGTCGACTCCAAACGACAGCTTGATCGAGTGGCGAACGCGCTGAAACGAGGTCCCAATATTCGCGTAACAGTCCGCGGGTACACGGATTCTGACGGTGAAGCCCACAAAAATCAGCTTCTTTCACAAAAACGTGCTCAGGCTGTTGGTCGTTACCTAATGATGGCAGTCGGTAATTTCAATAATCCACCACGCGCCGTGGGCATGGGGGAAAGCAATCCCATCGCCTCAAACGATACAGCTGCCGGTAGAGCACGAAATAGGCGTATTGAGCTCAACTTAAGAGCCGGCGATGGGTGCGAAACAGCCTCTATTATTGAAGAAGTAGACGATAAAACGCGAGTTTCGGCTGAAAATCCAGATAATTCGACGTTTCAAAGTCAGCTTCCTACAGCGGCTGCCTTAAAAGTACCCGATGTCGTGCCTGGATCTTCCATAAGTGCTACTTATGGTTCGGACAAACAGGCATGTCGGGTCATTAACCAGGTAGTTAAAGGCCTGAACTTTGATATGGGTGACCATCGCCTAGATGGCCGCAGTAAACGAGCGCTCATGCCGATTTTAGCTGCACTGCGTAACGACAGCAGCCTTCGCTTGCAAGTGACTGGGCACACAGATTCTGTCGGTAAACGTGACAAAAACCAATTGTTGTCCGAGCTGCGGGCTAAGTCTGTTGCCAATTACTTAATGATTCAGGCACCTGAAACAGCGTTTGCTGCTTCTTATATCGGGCAGGGCGAGTTGTCGCCCGTTGAGTCCAATATGACACCGGAAGGTCGTGCTGCCAATCGCCGCATTGAAATCGCTATTACGGGTGGTCGTAACTGTCATCTGCCTGTTGAGCAGACGGCCAACATCTTTGCACCAGCCAATCCGGTTGCCAAGCATCGCGTTGCTCAACCAGCGGTGATTAAAGAACAGCAAAACAAGCCTTTAGACGAAATTGCTGTCGCCTCTACAGCTATTGCGCCAGCTCAAACCATCGCTCCGGAGCCCTTGGCACTGGTTGCTGAGCAGCACGATGACCTTGAAAACGATATTGAAGTCTTGCCAGCCGCAACAGAGCACGGTTTGACGCAAGAAGAAGCACATGATTTGGCGCAAGTGGTTGCGGTTGAAAACGACGTAGAGCCAATGACCCAGTCATTGGAGCAGGAGCCTAATAGCTCTACTTCTACCCTGATATCTCCGATCGCTGAGCCCACCTTGAGTGACTCGATTGATCTGAATGGCGGGACCCAAGCGATTGCTGGTGCTCAGTCTTGTTCGATTGTTAGCCGAGTGATTTCCGGGGTCCAGTTTGGAGACGGAGAGGCGGTGCTTAATCGTTCAGCTCGCAGTGTTTTGGATCCTGTCGTGCAGTTGCTGCGCCGCGATCCTGCCATAAGTGTTGTGGTTGAAGGTCACACAGACAATTCCGGTACAGCCCGCGAGAATATGGCGCTTTCTGAACGTCGTGCAAAAGCAGTAGCAGCCTATCTGGCTGGTGGTGCCGGCATGATCAAGAATCCACCGCTTGCATTGGGCTACGGTGAGAGCCAGCCAATGTACGGCAACGGCACCGCTGAAGGGCGTTTAGCCAACCGTCGGATCGTTTTAAAGCTGGATGGCGGAAGAGGCTGTCTTTCAAACGAATTGTTGGCAGAGATTCCGGGCTTCGATACAGAAGCGGCGGTTTTGCCAGCAGAAACGCAGTCTGCACCCGCAGCCTTAGCTTTGAACGCTGCATCAGAGTCTTTTGTTGAGGCAGTGGGCCGTATGTCTAGAGGGCACGGAGCCTGTGGTGTACAAACACACGTAGTAGACAATATCGGCTTTAACTCAGGCGATCACCGACTGGACATTGAAGATCAAAGAGCATTGATGCCTCTGGTAACACTCTGGCGCGAAAACCCAGAGTTGAGCATTGAAGTATTTGGGCACACAGATGATGCGGGTAGCGCACGAGGCAATCGTCGATTGTCGCAGAAACGTGCTGAATCAGTCGCTCAATTCCTGATGTTTGAAGCAGGATTGGTTGAAAATGCCGTTGTAGCAACGGGCCTAGGCGAGAGTAAGCCTCGAGCATCTAACGCAACAGCTGAAGGCCGTCAGTTGAACCGCCGAATCGAAGTGTTGGTAAACGGTGGTCATAAATGCGACGACGTTGCAGCACTAGTTCCGGAAGCAACCTTTACGGCACCCGTATTCCTCGAAGAAGAGTTTGTGACGCAGCCTGAGATTGCGGACGTTGAGATCGCTGCTATCGAGGTCGATGATCAGGAAGTCTTAGATCAAGAAATTATTGCTTTGGCACAGGTTGCAGTTGCTTTGCCGGTAGAAGTGGAAGCACCACAATTACAAACTGTATCGGGTGGAGGTTCGGCCGCAAATGAAGCTTTGCTGAGCTGTGGTGAAACTGAATTGATGCACACCGACGTCAAATTTGACACGGGTGCTTTTTTCCTCAACGACCAAAGCCGACAAGCGTTGAGCGCTGTAGTTGATCTACTGCGCACTGACCCCGAGATGCAAGTTGAAGTGCAGGGCCACACCGATAACGTTGGCACCGAAAAGCGAAATCTCACTCTTTCTGAGCGCCGCGCTGAAGCCGTCGCCCAATACCTGCTGCACGCCACTAACAACCTATCAAACCCACCCATCGCAGTGGGCTATGGTGCTGATCTGCCATTAGCCGACAACGAAGATGCTGATGGTCGCGCTGTGAATCGTCGCATCGACATCCTTTTGAGCGGCAATCCAAACTGTGATCTAGCGGCAAATGACGCTGATTATCAGGAAGCTGATGAAGAAGAATTCAGTAACGAGTGGGCACTACCCGCGCTTCAATTGGCTCAACTCGGTGATCACACAACGCGAAGCCCAGAGCAATGTGTCGCTCTACAACGCGTTGTTGAAGATCTAAATTTTGAGCCCGCTGGCTTTCGTCTAAATGCACGCGCAAAAAATGCGCTTGCACCTGTCATCGAAGTTTTGCGTAAAGATCCAAGCATGTTTATCGAAGTTTATGGCTACAGCGCAGATTACGGTAACAGCGCCTTTGACCATGTCTTGGCCGAGCGTCGCGCCGAGGCCGTGGCAGACTACTTGATGGTCAAGTCAGGTAATTTTGACAACTTACCGGTAGCTGTTGGCTTCGGTGACTTGGGTGGTGATATTGCTGCGGACTCTAGTAGCTCACTATACCGCGCTAATCGCATTGAGCTGCGCCTGAGCAAAGGCATCGCCTGTGAACAACCGGTGACCAATGGCATCAATATTCGTCGCCCAATTCAGCGTATGGAAACGGCTAGCGCTGCTGTCGCAACCGAAGCGCAGTTAGTTCAAGGCGGTGGTGGTGAAAAGCCAGTTGTTGCGGCATTGGTCGCAGCTAACGACTCGTGTGAAGCCCATAGCCGCGTGCTCGACAGCGTTGCATTTGACGCAGGTAGCTACCACTTAGACGACTCCAGTAAAACAGCGCTAAACCAAATTGCCGAGACACTCGCTGAGCGTCCTGAATTGAGTTATGAAGTACACGGCCACACTGACGCGCGTGGTGATGAGCGAGCTAACTTAGCCCTATCAGAATGGCGTGCACGTTCTGTTGCTGATTACCTGGCACGTGCAACGGGTCAATGGCCAACCGTTGCAAACGCCGAAGGTTATGGAGAGTCACGTCCACTAGCCAGCAACGACAGCATCTCTGGTCGATCAATTAATCGTCGCATAGAACTACAACTCATCAACAAAAATTGCTAGCGGCAAAACCCTGCTGAGACACTAAATAGCAGGGCACAGAGCTGCGCAACATCGGCTTCTGGAAAGGCATAAACAAATAATCTAAAAACGGTGGTAACAGCGACATAATTTGCTGCTACAATTCCGTTCTTCACCTCCCAAGCCCGGGTGGCGAAATTGGTAGACGCAGCGGACTTAAAATCCGCCGACTGTAACAGGTCGTGCCGGTTCGACTCCGGCCCCGGGCACCAAATCCGCTTTCTAGGCGTATTTCCCAGCACTCTCTGTTGTCATCTGTTTACACCGCAAACAGCATGCATATAGCGTTCTCCTGAAAAGTCAGACATCATAATGTCCACCAATGACAACATGACGTCACACAGACCGACGCCCGAAATAGACCCTAAAATGGGTACCTTCAGGCGAGTACCTATTAGTGGTTGAAAACAGCCAAAAAGGTACCCGGTTGTGGCACAGGGAGAATCGCCATGACAAAACTTACCGAACTCGGCCTCAAAGCTGCCAAACCCAGCATCAGCGGAAAAGACCGCAAAATTCATGATGGGCTAGGGCTCTATGTTCGGGTGACACCATCTGGCGGTAAGCAGTGGCGTTATCGATTTCAGCTTTATGGGCGAGAGCGGCACATGGGTTTAGGCAGTTACCCAGCTATCTCACTGGCCATGGCTCGAGAACTCCACAGAAGCGCCCGGACCAAGGTGAAACTGGGGGTAGATCCGATAGAGTCGCGCGAAGAGCACAAAGCCGAAAAGATGGCTGCAATAGTGGCCTCAAAAAACACCTTTGAAGTGGTGGCTAGAGATTGGCTTGCATCGGTAGGCAAGTCTTGGACGCAGGGCACACGCGAGCGGGTCGCGTCGCAGATGGAGCGTTGGGTATTTCCCCACATCGGCAATAAGCCCATCGCTGACATCCGAACGCCTATGATCACCGAAGTGCTAGACAACATCGTTAATAAAGGCCGTGCCTACACAGCGCATAAGCAACGTACCTACATCAGGCGAGTTTTCAATCGTGCCATTGTCCGAGAGATTGGAGGGCTTCGATATAATCCTGTATCGCCAATAGACCGCGATACGCTGGAGGTCGCACCACCAGCCAAAAACCGCGCAGCAATACTAAACCCCAAAAGAGTAGGCGAAGTGTTGCGACTCATTGACGGCTACAACGCCAGCAGCCCACAAGTTTCAGCGGCCCTAAAGCTCGCGCCGTTGTTTTTCGTGCGTCCAGGTGAACTGCGCAAAATGAAATGGGAAGAGGTCGATTTCGACGCGCGAGAGTGGACATTCCTCAGCACCAAAAAAGGCAAAATGCACACGGTACCGCTGAGCACCCAAGCCATAGAGATATTGAAAGCGTTGAAGCAGTTCACCGCAGCAGGTGAATATTGCTTTCCCAATCCGCGTAGAGGACACGGCGCCGACCGGCCGACAATCAGCGAGAACAGCATCCTGCAAGGCTTGCGGCGCTTGGATGTTAAAGCCAGTGAGATGAGCCCGCACGGCTGGCGTGCCACTGCCAGAACCTTATTGGTGGAACAGTTAGACGAACGGCCGGACATTGTGCGTCACCAGCTAAGCCATCGAGTATTGGACCCGATGGGCTCAGCCTATGACCGTTCCACGTTTATCAAGCAGCGACACGAGATGATGCAACGTTGGGCGGACTATCTAGTTTCCCTCCAGACAAACCAATAGGAGATTAATGGCTACTAACGAAACTTGTTCCAATGCTACAGAAGGTTATATGGTTCAAGTTTACTTACTGCTATTAGTGCTGGCTGTTTACTAAACAGATGGTGACCATCAAGTAAAACAGCTTGTAAAGGATTTCGCAAAATGAGTGATGAAACAGCACTTTCCCTAGAATCATCCATCGCTTACCTTAGAAGAAAATCGGAAACAAGCTTAGCTCCTATTTTCGAAGAGGATCTACGTGCTGCCGTGTTGAAAGGTAGATTGCCGGTCTACGGGTCGTTCGAAAAATTCCATACGTGGAATCTGGGTGAACTCCGGCCTGACTATAGGACTGATAGAGCTACATTATCTAATTGGATTAAGCTGACAAATTTGATTTCCAAGTTCGAATCTAGCGAATTGTTACTAGAGTTAGAAATGCAGCTGGAACTAAATGTCAACGCGACTAATCCCCTCATAGCCGCTGTAAATCAAGAAATGATTGAGCTTGATAACCCCACAAATATCTTCTCTCAATTCTGTAAGGCCTCATATAAAAGTGTCATTGATCGGATCGCCTACGATCTTGAACTTCAAAAACGTTTTATCAGCTCTAGACGCTATACGGGAAGCTCGAGTTTGGAGTTGTCAAAACTCCATGTCACTTCTTTGGTTGAAAACTTCTTTTCGAAACAGGAGAACAGTGGTGTCGGATTCGTTTTTGCTGAGTTAGATGAAGTTGGTACTGCGGTGCTTATTCGAGATGATGAAGATTCAAAAAACACTTGGCCAAGTGGAGTTGAAATTGTTTTCTATCGATCTGATCTTGATGCATTTCAAAGCGACTGGAGTGAATTGAATCAAAATGTTTCGCGAGCTAACGGCGAAACAACAGAGGCTTCCATAGTTAAAGCTTCTCCTGGAGACCGCGAGCCGTATCGATCAGGCTATGTCACTAGTTCTGAGATCGGTGAAGCCGTTGAGCATTGCATCGCAAAAACTGAGGTGATGTACCCCAAACCAAAAGAAATAATGGAGGCATTGATCGCTTCTGCTGGACAAAAAGCGTCATGCATTGAATCCGGAGCTAATTGGGAGGTAATGTATTGGACGCTGCAAGGGGAGCTTAAACCGCATGATATGGCGGCACTTTATTCGTTACTTTACAGAAGAAAAAAAGCAATTCTAGCGTCAGAGAAGTGAGTCTAAAAAAGTATTAAATCTGACGTTTTATACTTTTTTGACGTTACGTCAGCTCGACTGCCAACTCGTGTTTTCATGTGTTCACTCACCCATTCGGAGCTGACTACATGACAACCGTAACGCCGCATTTCACCATCCACGACGAAACCCGCCTACGCGCAAACGAAATAGCGCGGTCCCGCAACTACAACCCAGATAAAGACCCACGCCCGTTACTCAGTATCACCACGGCAAAGCTCTACAAAGATGTTCGTTTGGGTATCCTCAAAAAGCCTGAAAAAATCGGTGGTGCCTCTCTCTGGAGATGGGGGGACATCCGCCGTGCCTATGGTTTAGCACCTGCAGAGAGGGGTTAAACCATGAATAGTGGAATGAGCAGGTCTTGCAAAGACCTGCCTTCAAATACTTCAATATTGCCTCAGCGTCTTACCAAACCTTCGTCGAAATTGCCGGCAATATCTGTGGAGGCGTGCGTCACCGCTACCACTGCAATACATCAACGGGGGCTTCTTGATAGTTTTTTCATGGCCGGTCAGTTTTTGTCGGGAGTGTTTTGATGGCTGTAAGAAAACATTCTCCTGAGCAGATTAGGCGAGTCGGTGGGCACTACGTAGTCCTGTCATCAGAGGCTTGTGCCAGCATCGTCGCTAGTGCTGATCATGTCGCTCTTGGTATGTGGGTGTACCTAGTAGATAAGCCAATCGATTGGACTATTCGCAAGGCAGATATCCAGACACGATTTCCGAAAATTAGCCGTAGGGCGTATGAGGCGGCTATCCGTACTCTAAAAGAAGTCGGTGTCTTAAAGCGAGTACCGATATTTGCAGAAAATGGTCGTTTGGCAGGCTCTGAGCTAGTTGTCTCTTCGTCATTTATCAGCGATATACCGAACATACCACTAGCGGTACCGTCGGTAAAAAGCCAGCCCTTGAACATACCACCTACCGAACATACCGCTAGCCGACAAGTCGGTGAACGGTATGACTTAACTAAGTCTGAATTAGTACCTAAGACTGAAATAACTAAGACAGAAGTAAAACGAACTAAGAAAACATCTGGTTTTTCTCTTCCTATTTGGTTTCCCCGTGACAAGTGGCAAGCCTACTGCGAAGCGCGGCGTCACAAAAAGCACCCAATGACCAGCGAAGCACTTGAGTTGTTGGTGGAGGCTGTTCGTAAAACACACAATGCTGGCATCGACCTAGATTTAATTATTGATGAGTTGGTGGCTACAGGCTGGCGTACCGCAAAACCGGAATATTTCGAGAATAAACACCATGCAAAAAATAACAGAACTGGCCAATCGATCGTTAGCCGAGTCGCAGCCGCTACTGGGCTCGACCCAGACGATCCAGCCAGCTACGACTTTGAACAGTTCGGTAACGAACACGACCGACGCGATGGCGAAGCAGATGGCAGCCAAGTTGTGGCTGTCGATGGCGTCACTGTTCGGGAGTAAATGGGCTATTCAAAACGGAGAAAAGGCTGACATGACATGGTGTTCATTGCTAAAAAATGCAGAACCAAGAGAGCTGACGAGTATTCGTAGCCGGCTTCTGCAAGAGTCGGAGCGGTGGCATTGGCCACCAACATTGATTGAGTTCCAGACCTTGCTTAGAGAGGCTCGAAATGAGTGGTTTGGGTTGCCATTGCCTGCATTGGCATTTGCGCGGGCTAAACGAAGAGATTGGAGTTGCGGAGCTGTGTACGAAACTGTAAGTCGCTTGGGTTCTGGCGATTTTTTTGGCTCTGCGGCAGTGGCTGCTAAACCAGAAAAGGAGATGCTCGCACGTTGGATGAATGCCTATAGCCAGGTCTGCGCTGAGGTGCGTAGAGGAGCTACGTTCAAAACTCCAGCGGCCACCAAATCAGTTGCTTTACCTGAGAGATTGCCAGTCACTGAAGCAGATAGAAAACGTGCACGGCCAGGGATAAACGAGTTGCGAAAAACTTTGGGCCTTAAACCTCGAATAACGACACATTAGCGTAGATCAACCAATCGCCTCACTCAACGCATCACTCGCGGCATCCGTCAGCCCAAGGTAATGCATCAGCGATTGCAGGTCTGATTGATATAGCAAATGAGCCACTTGGGCAGCATCACCGCCTGTGGCTTTCCAAGCGCGCACACCAGTTGTTTTACGGGCGGTGTGCGTGCCGACGTTAATGCCCTTTATACCAGCACGTTTGGCCGCAACCTTCCATTGCTGCCAAATAGCTTGGCGGGTTATGGGTTTGATTACCTCGCCTCTAGGCTTAGGTGTGGGAAATACCCACACCTGGGCAGCGACTGCTAGTTGTTGACGCTGGTGGATGATGTCTCGCGCACGTTTGTTGAAGCGCTTGCGCACTGTTTTTTGAGGAAGAGGGCGGCCTGATTTAGATTCACGCTTTTGTTTCTGTGGTGAAAAAGTCCAACGACCTTGTGAATCGACATCCATGAATTTAATTGAAAGCACGTCACCGATACGGCAACCAGTTGATCGAGCTAAAACCCATACATCCCAGTAGATACGATTGGGCAAAGACTGCAGCGCTGTCTCAAAGGCGAGTAGATCAGCGTCTCGGCTGAGCGGGTCAGAAATGTTTTTAGGCATGAATTTATAAACGTCAAAGTAGCAGTAAAGTGGTTAATAAAATTGATAGCGAAATCAGTGCTAAATACCTATGTACGTGCTGTTTTGGGTATTCAACGTACTTTTACATTATCAGGTTTTGTCAAAGTTTAGGATGTGGATCTGCCGTGAAAAACCACTCGAATAAACACAAGTGAACACGGACGCTTAACCCGAATAAACAGCGAATAACCGAAGTAACAAATGAAAGGAAAATAAAATGCGACGCAGTGAAGCTCAGGCGCAACTACAGCAGATATTCGAACGATTACCGCACGTTGAGCAGCTAGCCATTCGTTGCTGCGTGCTTGGTGATAGCAGCTGTCGTGGAGACTTGTCTATCGATCTGATGACAGAGCTTTACGACCAGCATCGGGTATCGCTCGGTTGTTGGTCGCCTTGGACGTACCCAACACTGGCAATAATAGTGGCTCGTGTGGCCGTGTCTGAGCAACTCGAAGATCGGCGTTACAGTCGGCGTGACATTGCCAAACTGGTAGACCGAAAAGACCTAAACAATCGAGATTATAACGAGCAATTTTTACCACCATTGCATGCTTGCCGTCATGTGCTGAAATACTGGCTGCGGTCAGTTGAAGGTGCGCTTGATGCAATTTAACGCTCGGCTTGAAACGAGTTTTCACTAAAACTTAGAGACACCATATTTCAACCAGAACCAACTGATGTTTACTCGAAGTTCGTTGCTCAAGAACGAGAATCAGGTGGTCTTAGAAAAGTTGCTGTCCCAGCTGTATAGTTGTTTATGCAACGCTGGGCTTTTCGTCGTTTAGGTAGTTACATTGGATGAAAATGAGCTGAGTTTTTTGCATTACGACTGATGCCTATGGTCTATCCGTCCCAATGCTGGTTAGCTAGTGAACAGCTGACCGCTGAGTACTCACTAAATCCGAACCTATAGATCGCGATCTCCAAGTCGTGATTGAAAGCTTAGCCTGTGAACCTGACGTATGCACCGAGGTGAAATTGGGTTGATAGTTCGTAAGCTAATGCCTTTTTGTCCTAGATGGTTATTACACTATGTCTGGTGCTATCAACTAACACCCCTCTCGAATACCTGCGCTTTGGATTGCTTGTCGCTTGTTAGACATCCCTGTACAATTTCGACATCTCAGAAGGTAATCGGATGTTAGCCAAAACGGCTACTCAAGTCTTGGTCGTTCGGCCAACTCGGTGGATTCGAAGTTTGTCGCCTCTGATGTTGGAGAGTCTTTTTGTTCCGAGTTGTTTTGGCAGTATTTCCATTGGACTTCTGGGCCAAGTTGCTCATTCAGCGATATAGTCTCTAGAACAAACAAGTCTCCGCCGGGTGTAAGAGGTTAGCCCCGTGTTTCGTAATATTTATGCTGTGCCTCACCTGTTTTTGGGAGCAAAAAGTTGACTGAACAAATTCTCACCGTAAAACAGGTTGCCGAGTATCTAAAAGTAAACGAGCGCACTGTCTACAGAATGGCCATGGCTGGCACTATCCCGGCCTTCAAGGTGGGAGCTTCTTGGCGATTTAAGCAGACTGAAATTGAGCAGTGGATCAACGACCAGCACAACCAACATGATTGATTCGGCACCCCAAACGGCAGCCGGACTGTATCTACTCAGTTTTACTACGGGGGCTGCCCTAGTTAACGAATCGATAGCGGTAGCAGAGCTACAGTGTGAGCTCAATAATTGGGAAGCAGTTAAAGCCCATGTCCTGCAGAACAACACGTTTCAGTCTCGCACATACAGTAGCTTGAAAAAGCTATATGGTGAAGTGTCTCGTCGCTTACAGTACCTAAGCCATGACGAGCTGAACTTACTTGCAACCGGGACAGAGGCTGAGCAAAAGCAGCTGCTTTGGCTGGCTATCTGCAGGCGCTATCGATTGATCAGGGATTTTGCGACAGAGGTGCTAGCCCACCAGTACGACACGGCGAGATTCGTCGTGAAATACGATGATTACGATGTTTTTTTTAATGCCAAGGCCGAATGGCACGACAACCTCGATAGCGCGTCAACGTTGACCAAGGCCAAAGCACGGCAGGTGCTGTTCAAGATGTTGCGAGAGTGCCGGGTAGTCAACGAAAACGATGAAATTTTAAGCCAGCAGTTGAGCCCAGCGCTGTTGGCG
>CALCKW010000078.1 GCA_937965695.1 uncultured Granulosicoccaceae bacterium | reverse complement strand
GAAATGCGCTCTGACCGGAACATGCTTGCTCTCCATAGGCTGAGTAATATTAGTTTAGCAGATTGGGAAATGCGCTCTGACCGGAACGCAAGTGCGGGTCACGGCCTCTGGAGTAGGAGTTTAGCAGATTGGGAAATGCGCTCTGACCGGAACTCCAGAACAGATTGCCCACCAAAAGATCGTAGTTTAGCAGATTGGGAAATGCGCTCTGACCGGAACATCAAGAAGAAAGTAGCAACGGAAAAGGATAGTTTAGCAGATTGGGAAATGCGCTCTGACCGGAACACCCTGGCAAGCCTAACGCCACGGCCTACGAGTTTAGCAGATTGGGAAATGCGCTCTGACCGGAACAACCCAGCAACAGCCAACGATTCTCGTTTTAGTTTAGCAGATTGGGAAATGCGCTCTGACCGGAACAAATCTACGTTAATAGAACCGGGCTTGATGAGTTTAGCAGATTGGGAAATGCGCTCTGACCGGAACATGCCAATCGTTTTTATTTGTGCCGTGCTCAGTTTAGCAGATTGGGAAATGCGCTCTGACCGGAACGCTGCCTGCTGGGCCTGCAACTTCTTGTTTAGTTTAGCAGATTGGGAAATGCGCTCTGACCGGAACCAACTGCGGCCTGCATTATTTTGTTAGATGAGTTTAGCAGATTGGGAAATGCGCTCTGACCGGAACTACGCAAAGCCTTGGCCGTCACCTGCGGGGAGTTTAGCAGATTGGGAAGTGTGCTCTAGCCAACACTAGGCAGAGAAAATAAAATGCGACCTCTAGTTTGCAACAAATTTTTTCGGTCTGCTAAAAATCAAACTTCAACTTGTATTTCCATCGGTTTGGTCATCTGGTGCCTCAACCACGTCGCCCAATGGGTTTTCCCGTAGAGCCCAGGCTTTTTCAGCTTGCTGGCGACTCAGTTTATAGTCTGCCATCAACGCCACTATCGTTTCTTCTTTATTTCTTTTCATTGGCGTCCCAAATTATTCTTTGGCGTTGCAGTGAATCTTTGACACTTAGAGACAGCATATCTCAATAGCCAATGAAGCTGCATTGACTACTGCGCTAATGGCTCAGTCGCAACACTCTATCAAAATAGACCATTTGAATTTGGTTCTGAAAAACCACACTCTATCGAACCTATTTCTTCCTACCTTTACCAAACAGCATCTTTCACCCGAGCCAATGCAAAGCTTGGCGCCAACAGACTTCGCCGAGCTGCACCAAATGGCATGCGATGCGGCACTGATCGCAGAGGCTCGGGGATACTCTCTGCCTAAGTTTTTCCCGCCACAATATCCGCGAGTAGATGGCCACCGTGACTTGCCATGGCCACACCGTTCCCGTGCCAACCAAATGCCGCGTAAGCATTGGCGCACTCAGGAATTGGCCCAACGAACGGCTGGAGTGTGCTTGTCATGCACACCAAGCCAGACCAAAAATGGGTTTGCTCTACGCCAACCCACGCGGGGAACATGCGCGCGAAATCCCTTTGTGCTCTGGCTCGTACTCTGAGGCTTGCCGCCTCACTCGCTTTTAAGCCACCCCGTGTGCCAAACATAAAACGGCCATCAGGCAAACGCCTGAAATAATGCAACAGCGAGCGGGAATCGTAGGTCATGGTGTGACAACTAAATCCTTGTTCTGCATATTCGCTATCACGCAGCGGACGAGTCACAATAATGCTGCTAAGAATGGGGAGGTAACGTCCCGCTAACCATTGCGGCAGGTTGTCACTGCTGTAGCCATTCGTGGTGATGACCAGCTTTTGCGCTAGCACTGAGCCATTGGCGGTTGAAATACGCCAGCGACCTTGCTCTGGTTTCACGCCGAGCGCAGCACTTTTCCCTAATAGGGTTACACCGGCCTGTACGCACTTTTCTGCGAGTCCCGTCACGTATCGCCCTGGGTTGAGCCCAAACCCGATGGGGTTATACAGGCCTTCGCTACACCCTTGCGCAACTGCGCCTCGCTCGCGCACTTGGGCAGCACTCCAATGCTGCAGTTCAACCCCGTGCAGATCACCGAGTTCTTTGGCCTCTGCCGCAAACCCAGCGGCAGCCCGACGACTGTGTGCAAGGCACAGCTCTCCTCGCCCACTGATACTGGCATCAATGCCTTCTTGTTCGAGCAGCTGCTCAACATAGTTAACTGCATTGCGCTGCGTCTGCGCATAGGACTTTGTCGCCGCTTGACCCCATCGCTTAGCAACCGCCGTGTAGGACAACTTACCGCCACCGATACAGCAGAAGCCGCCGTTGCGACCGGATGCCCCCCAGCCAGGCCATTGGGCATCAAGCACAACAACCTCACGTTGATGTTCGCGAGCCAATTGCATCGCGCAGTTGAGGCCCGCATAACCTGCCCCAATCACGACAACGTCAGCTGTGCGCTCCCCTTCGAGCGGCGGACACGTCACAGACTCTGCAGTCTAAGACCAAAAGCTGTCTCGCCCGGTTTCCTCTTGGTAGGCGGGGGCCTCATAGAGCCGTTTTAATGTATGGGTTTGCAATCGAGCCTCAGCAGTTAATAGCGATAATGACTAAATATAGCCCTGCGCAATGGATTCGACCTAAAGCTGCTCGCCGTTAGTGTGTGCAGTCAAATCCAGTATAGGCGGGATAAAACAACGCGACATATCCACGAATCGACCTACAGCTAGCGAAAATCACGACGGTACTGGAAAGCGAGTTCAGCAACATTGATAATGAGGGCACTCAATAAATTGATAAAATCAAAAAAATGTTCTCCATTACACCGCTAGACCATTCAAATGCCTCTGCCGTAAAAGCCAAAATTGACAACAAGACCAAGCCACCCGGTTCACTCGGCGCTCTGGAAGAATTAGCTTTGCAATTGGCATTGGTATTGGGCAATGACGTGGAGATCAAACAGCCAACACTCTTGTTGTTTGCAGGTGACCATGGAGTCGCCGACGAAGGAGTGAGTATTGCCCCCAGTGAAGTCACCCAGCTGATGGTGCAGAATTTTCTCGCTGGTGGCGCTGCGATCAACTGTTTTTCACAGCAACTTGGCTGGGACTTAACCGTTATCGATGCTGGCATTAAAGCCCCACTTGATCACGCAGCATCGAACGAAAACTATCGCGAGCATCGCGTGGGGCCAGGTACACGCAACATCGCACTAGAGGCCGCGATGACCTCTGAGCAAGCACAACAGTGTTTGCAACTCGGTGCCGCCGTCGCTCGTGAAAAATTGTCTGCCGGCGCAAATGTCATTGCCTGCGGTGAGATGGGAATTGCCAACAGCACGTCTGCCGCCGCCATGACGGCGAAGTTGCTCAACTGTTCAGCACGCGATGTTGCTGGTCGAGGCACCGGCATAGACGACACGCAGCTGGAAAGGAAAATTCAGGCGATTGAATCAGCTATCAATCGAAGCGACAGGCGTGACCCATTACAAGTTCTCGAAGAAGTCGGCGGCTTTGAAATAGGTCAGATGGCCGGCGCAATGCTGGCGACGGCAGAGGCCGGTGCCATTATTCTAGTGGATGGCTTTATTGCGACGGCTGCGGCCCTTTTGGCGCAACGAATCGCTCCAGAAGCGAGGGATTATATGGTGTTTGCACACCGCTCGCATGAGCAAGGCCATCGACTGATGCTCGATGCACTCGATGCAAAGCCTTTGCTGGATTTACAACTGCGGCTAGGTGAAGGAACAGGAGCCGCATTGGCACTGCCGCTTTTACAATCAGCGACGGCTTTCTACAACAACATGGCCAGCTTAGACGCCGCAAAAATTGAGCTGCCGTGAACAACTTGACGCGTGAACTAAACCTGTTTTTGCTCGCCTTGGGGTTCCTGACACGATTCCCCATCACGATGGAGCTGAACTACAACTCGCAGACACTCAACGCAAGCTCTCGTTATTTCACGGTGGTCGGTGCAATCATCGGTCTTTGTATGGCGCTTGTGTACAGCGCCGCGTCGCAGTTATTTCCAGCGACCGTCGCGGTGCTACTCATGATTATCGCTAACCTACTGCTGACCGGCTGCTTCCACCAAGATGGCTTAGCTGACATGGCCGACGGCTTCGGCGGAGCTTTTGAGCGCGCACGCAAACTGGAGATAATGAAAGACAGCCGATTAGGCACCTATGGAAGCAGCGCTTTGATTGCAACACTCGCGATGCATTACGTTTTACTACTAGAAGTCGAAGCTGTTGTTGTGGCCGTGGTAGCGGGGCAGGCTTTATCGCGCTGCATGGCCGCGAGCATTATTTATAACACGCCGTATGCTGCAGACCCGGACGCGAGCAAAGCAAAACCTTTGTCACAAGCCATGTCTGACACAGATATTCTCGTGCTTCTATCAACAGCCTCGTTGTTTTTGTTGTTGTTTGATCTTGAGGTTGCGCTCTCTGTGCTACTGGCTTTGATGCTAGGTCGGTTTCTATTTAAAAAATACATCATACGGCAGATAGGTGGCTACACAGGCGACTGCCTCGGTGCGGCCCAACAGCTCAGTGAAACCGTTATTTACCTTGTCATTTTGGCGTGGCAGGTCGGCTCTCTATGATTCAACTCATTTTAGGTGGTGCACGCTCTGGAAAATCCAGCTTAGCTGAACAACTTGCGGAACAATCGGGCAAAGAAGTGAGTTACGTTGCAACAGCCCGTGCGCAGGACGAGGAGATGCGCGCACGCATTGCAAGGCACCAGTCACAGCGCCCTCTGCAGTGGCCGCTCATAGAAGAACCCTTGCTGCTCAGTGAGTTATTAGCCGCTCAAACAGACTCAAATCAGTTATTGCTTGTGGACTGTTTAACGCTTTGGCTCAGTAACCACCTTCACCATCCTCAAACAACAGACCTTCACCAACTCACCAATAGCCTTTGTGACGCACTGCAAAGCAGCGATGCCAATATAATTTTGGTCTCCAATGAAGTGGGACTAGGCATCGTACCCATGGGAGAAATCACACGACAATTTGTGGATCATGCGGGCTGGTTAAATCAGGCTGTAGCGCGCATCGCTGACCGAGTGATTTTGGTCACAGCTGGCTTACCTCAAGTACTAAAAGGCCAATCAGTGTGACAACCGTTCATCTGTTTAGGCATGGACAAGTGGACGGTCCAGCTGCCCTTTACGGCAGAACAGATGTGGCGCTCAGCCATGAGGGCTACATGCAACTGGTGCGAGCGACTCAGCCGCTAAGTAGACCAGATTGCATTGTCACCTCGCCACTCAAACGCTGCCATTATTTTGCAAAAGATCAGGCAACAAAACTTGAGTGTGAGCTGCTGGTAAATCCTCAGCTACAAGAAATGAATTTCGGACAGTGGGATGGCGTTCCCTACAGTCAACACAGCCCGCATTGGCCTGCGATGACTGCATTCTGGCAATCCCCGGCTAATACATCTTGCCCAGAGGGGGAATCACTGCAAATAATGCAAGCAAGGGTAAAAGCTGCTTGGAATCAAATACTGGAGCTCAAAGCAGAGAACCTTTGGGTCGTCACCCATGGCGGGGTTATCAGACTATTGTTGGCACATATACTCAAATTAGACTGGCGTAACGCTCAGCTGTATTCGACTCTTGCCGTCAACTACGCGAGTCGAACAACGCTGACGATAAATTACTTTGAGAGTAAACCCACGATTCGGGTACAAGCTATATCAGTACCTGCCCCGGAAGCATAAGCCAAAATATAGTGATGGGACCGCACTACTTACTGACCACTCATTGATTTTTGAATGGCCTTGTAGCAGCTTTCAACCCCGTTCATCGCGTAACGATTCGAGTCGCTGTGCAAATAAATATTTCGATCCGATTCATGCAACAGGCCGGGCAGAATTTCGATCAACTCACCTGCGCGCAGAGCCTTTGCCGCGTGCACGCTGTTAAGAGCAACAATGCCTTGACCAGCGCGAGCCAGCGACATTAATGTCGCGTCATCGTCACACAGTAAGTGTTTACCTGCGGAAATTGTGGAAGTGACACCAGTTGCATCCTTTAACGTCCAGACGTGATTAGCCCGCGAGGCCATACAGGTTCTTGAGGCCAAATCTTGAGCGCTAGAAACACCACCATGCCGAGCAAGGTATGCAGGAGCCGCACATAACACTGTTCGATTTCTTAATAAGCAGACTTGATGTTCACTGGCTACAGAGTACTGCCCTACGCTGAAGCAAATAGCCGCTTGACTTGGCAGGGTATCGGATGTTTCACACCCTAATAGTTCGAGTGTTGCATCTTGCGCATCTATAATATTTTGCAGTTCTGACACTAATAAGTCTTGAATCAACCAATGGGGGCCAGCAATAGAAATAGAATCCGAGGAAGTTTCGCTTGCAGGCGTGAGAACAGATTGTTCAGCTTGTTGCAACAAACGTATGGCAGCAACGGCATGCTTGTAAAATAAGTTGCCCTCACTCGTGATTGCCATGCGGCGAGTGCTACGTTTTATCAATGAGACGCCAAGTTTAGTCTCAAGTTTAGACAGACGTCGACTAACAGTTGCGGGGTCCAGATCCATGGAATTAGCGGCACCTGTCACACTGCCTTTTTCAACAATGCTTACAAACGCAATAAGATCTTCAACGCTATACATTTAGATTTGATCTTCGTAGCTAGAGACCTGTCTTTGAGCGACGCGCTCTTGCAGGCCGAAATGCTTTATCCGCGCACAACGAGCGTCTTCATGCTGTGGGCGGCTCTTATATCTTGCGAACGTTTGAATCCAAGGTTCGCTGGATTTTTGCACTTTCCCTAGCACTTTCTAAAAATAGAACGGCGAAACGCAATTGCTTAGAGCAATAGCGTAGCTGCCAGAACTGAACATACGTCACTTAAAATAATCGCTCTCTGAAACTTTCTGGGATGAGAGAGAACATCAACACAAGCTTTAGTCATCTTCCACACAAGGCAATGACCAAACAAGCAAAATAATTTACAACCATACATTTGGTTACTGTTCCAGTCTCTAACGTTACATAAGACTGCAAATCGCACTTTATTACATAATCGTATACTTCTTTTATAAATACTGCCAGACGAAAACAGGTTTTTATGCAGCCAACTGACTCAAAAAAGTGCAACTAATTTCATACATCGCCACGTATGGCCCATAATTAACCAATTGGGCGAGTGAGCGGAATGTTAACAACCGAAAACGTATGCCCATATTTACAAACAATGCAACAAACTAATTAGTAAGCAAAATTCAAAAAGGTTTTTTTTAATGGCGAAACTCTACGCTGAAGAGAATCGGCGCTCACATCGAGACGAAGCAAGAGGCATCGCTTTTTTTTTGGGCGCTATCTGTGTCGCGTTTGTCGCTGACCTCGTTCTCCCTTTAGATCAACTGGGCTTAGTACCGAGAAGCCTGCGCGGGGTCACAGGTATCTTCGCCATGCCTTTTCTTCACGGAAATTTCTCACACCTAATTAGTAATCTGATTCCTCTTACTGTGCTTCTCATTTTATTAGCGGGCTCACAAGCCAACAGTGCGCAAGTGGTGGTTTTGACGGCCCTTGCCTCCGGGGTTTTACTCTGGCTATTTGGTCGTAGTGCCTTACATATAGGGGCTAGCGGGCTGGTATTTGCACTCTGCGCTTTTTTAATTGCGGCGGGTGTATTAGAGAGGCGGGCGGCCTCAATTGCGGTTGCGGTGTTAGTGGTGCTGCTTTACGGCAGTACGCTTCTCAGCGGTATCTTACCAACACAACAAGGTGTGTCTTGGGATGGGCACGCGCTGGGGGCGCTGGGTGGACTAGGAGTCGCCAGTGTTATGTTTCTTGGACAAAAGCCAAAGCCTTCCCGCAGCTAACGGCCGATCGCCAATACCAATGGGGCCCGTAAAATTGGCCAAATTTATGACCTAAAATGCAGTAAATTCATGAAACGGCTGCTAATCCGGCAGTTAGGCACAGCAGATGCAACGGTTATCGACCGTATCAACATTTGTTTGCCGGACGCCCGTTTTGATGAACCAACCACTCGCTGCAGCACTTCTGATCACGCTACTAATGGGTTGCAGTGGTGGAAATGTTGGGGACAATAATCTTACGCCTAGTGTTGATCGTGCAGACGACCACGATGGCGATGGTATCTCAACGTCTGACGAAGAAAACATCTACCGTTCAGACCCCAACAACCCCAATGACCCCGTGCTGTACGGTGATCTCGATCACGACAGGGACTCTATCCCTAATGGGGGTGACGCCGATTACAATGGTGATGATGACGCCGACAATGACGGGCTCAGCAATGAATGGGAATACAGTGAAAATCTGAACCCAACTGAACCTGAAATATTGCTCGAAGAGCAGCGGTTTTTTTCTACGGTTACCACCGAATACTCATGGTTAAAACTGACGCTAAAAACACCAGCAGGTGACCCTATTTCCGGTGCATCTTTTACCATTAGCACCGATTCACCCGCTCTTATACGCGCCATCTACCCTGCGAAAGGATGGGTCAGCGACACCAATGGCGTAATTGAGGCGCCGATCATTGCACTCGGTACTGGCCGCAGCAATCTCTACTTAGCCTCTGCCGAATACCCTGACAATACGATTGTAATAGAAGACATAGATAGCAGCGTGTCAGCATCAACGTACAATCCAACAGACCTTGAACGCAGTTACTCCAGCATTAAGAACGACTCGGCACCCGGCAGCGGCTATGCACGTTCAATGCTGCAGTCGGACGCGGCCTGGACACCACAAAGCAAGACAACATCAGAGTGGATAGAACTACCGGTCAATGACAACACCCGAGTAGCAGCCGTTTTGATTCAAGGTCGTTCTGACGCCGCCAATTGGGTGAAAACGCTAAGACTCAGCTACGAAATTGCTCCAGGCATGCGTGAATACGCTAACAATGGCGCAGTGTTCAATGCCAATGTTGATCGAAATACTCTGGTCAGAATACCGTTTAACGCACCTGCGGGCATTAGCGCGATTCGAATACACCCAGTCACTTGGTTCCTGACACCTGCTCTTAGAGTGGCCCTGGAAACCAGTGCTGACAATAATACAGCTCCGATTAATGTTGACAGCGACAATGACAGCTTCAACAATTTATTGGAAAATCGTTTAGGTAGCGACCCTAATGATGCTAACAGCCCGCGATTGCACAACCCCGACGCCAATGAACGGGAATTCTCCAGTACCGAAAATGCCGTGACCAAAGGAAGTGACGGGGCAGACGGCAGAATAAATGCGCAAGCTTGGCGACCCGCCGCTGGCGACATCGCTCCTTGGATGAATATCAGTATCCCTCACGGCTCAAAGCTGGTCGGTGTCGCATTGCAAGGCGATACCTCCAGCAATCGTTGGGTCACTTCTCTTAGCTACCATGACTCGAGCGCACCTGGGCTGGTGGTCGCACTGCAAGACGGTGACGCGCAATTAGCGAATGAAGACGCTAATACCATCATTAACTGGTGGATGCCTGAAAATCACGATGTGGGAACACTGCAGCTACAGCCGCAGACTTGGAGCAATGGGCTTGGACTACGGGCGGGACTATGGCTGGTAGACCCCATACCAACAATTGCGGACAACCCCCACTTAAGTGACGTTGACGGCGACGGTCTGAACACACTGCAAGAACAAGCACTAGGTCTCGATAGCACGATTGCTGACATGGACAACGACGGGTTCAGCGACGGCCAAGAAATAGCCAACGGCGGCGATCCACTCAGCGCAGACGGCGACCAAGACGGTCTGGACGATCGCGTGGAGTTGCTTTTGGGCAGCGATCCGCTGAACGCAAATTCACCGGGTGTCGGTGACACCACTGACGACGACACTGACGGAATCAACAGCGCTTACGAGCTAGCTGTACTCAGCACAGATCCCACAGCGGCAGACACAGACAATGACGGATTGAGCGATAAAGAAGAAATAGAACAGACTTTTTCTGACCCGCTCACAGCCGATAGCGACGGCGACAGCCTGAATGATGGAGAAGAGTTTGCGCTCGGCAGCAACCCCATTATCGACAGTAGTCCGGTCGAAAACCCCTTACTGGACGCCGATGAAGACGGCGTCAACGCAGCACGTGAAACCCAATTGGGGACAAACCCTTTTCTAGGCGACTCTGATGGCGACGGTTTGCTGGACAGCGAGGAACACGCCTTAGGCAGTGACCCTCTAGACACCGACAGCCCAACTGTTGCCGGAAGCCATGATTCGGACAACGATGGTTTGAGCGATGCGGTTGAACAATTCAACAATAGTGATATGAATGATGCCAATAACCCGGTGGATCATGGCGACCAAGATTTAGACAACGACAACACCCCCAATGGCATCGACCCTGACTATCTTGCCTCTGGTGACTACGATGGCGACGGCATTAACAACCAAACAGAATACCTTGCCGGCAGCGATCCTACTAACAGCCATAGTCCTCAGCTGGGCGGCGGCTTTGATCGCGACAACGACGGTATTGCCAACGCATCGGATGTTGATTTTATTCTAACCGCTACAGATGATACGGACGGTGACGGCTTACGCGATATAGAAGAATACATCTCTGACCACAGTGCCATCGACGCAAATACCCCGTTATTAGGTGGCGGCAACGACCTAGACAGCAACAGCACCGTCAATAATCTCGACAGTGGTTATGATCCGAACGCCGACAGAGACAACGACAGTTGGAGCAACGCGTTTGAATACCGATCCGGAACCAACCCAGATAGCCCTAACACCGCAGCTGACTTTGTAGACCCGCTGCCTGTACTAGCGTCTCCCATTGGCTCAGTTGTGAAGAAATACAATTTGCCAGATCCAAGCACCGACGCACCGTATTACAGCAGCAATCCAGCTTTGCTGAGTGACGTGGAAATCGTCAGCTCCTCCCCTATAGAAGCTTCAAGGGAATTGCGCGCAGGGTTCATCAGTGATGATGTGGGTTATGTGGAAATTGCAAGCGAGGGTGTCATCATCAATGACACACCTAGGCATTTTAAAAACCTCGGCCTTCGCGACAGCAGCAGTGGCGTTATCACTCGGGTATTGGGTGATATCCCACCGTTTAGCCAAAACACGCTTTCATCGACCGTGAATAACGGCGAGGTGATTGAACCCAACCCGTTGTCGCATATTTTGCTGAGTGAGCTCCAGACACTGAGTGGAATAGATTTTACGTCTCGCGTAAAAGACGGCAATGTCGATGATGTTCAAAGGCTGATGTTAGCCAACAAACTGCTGATGAATCATCCCACTTCCTGGCAGAGTTTCAATGATTACAGCAACAGTGGCTGCAGTCACACTATTTGCAACTCCGTCTCAGACGCCAGTGACTCTTTAGCCAGATTGTTCTATCAGCAAAGGTCTGTGACATTTGCCGAACTGAGCGAGAATTCTTCCTACTCAAGGTTGAGCTGGGCAGATAAACTGGCCTTAGACAATGCAAGCTTAGCCACGCACTCGAACTACCAACAAGCCCGCGCGCTTTCACTCGGCATCGACGCTAGCAGCGGTGTGCTAGAGGGATTCGCCGATGTGTTAGATACAAACAATCAATATTCCTTAACAGACGCCGCAGTGCGCGGAACCGTTTGGAAGGAAAGCGGCGTCTACTATGACCTGGAAGTGGATGCCGTTAATCGTCTCCTCAAACTCAATCACTATAGTGCGCAACAATTGGCAACGGTCTATTTTTTCAGCGAAGACCCTGGTAGTGAATTGGTTTCATTTACCTATGACGCTACAACCGGTAAATTCTTGATGGTGCTCACGGAAGCGCAATGGGCAACAGGTAGACTGGCACTGACTGCGGAGGCTCGTGATGGAGAAGCAGCTTCATCATTACTGCTGCAATGGCAATCGAGCCCTGTCAGTTGGGCCGATGAACCGCTGAGTTGTGAAAACTCAGCTGCGGCGCCGTGCCATGACTAACGCTAAATTTGGTGATAAAAGCTAGGCTATCGTTTAACGCTTACCCAGCTAGGTTTACGCTTTTCAAAAAATGCGGCAATGCCTTCCAAGGCCGCTGGGTTTTCCCAACAGTCGGCAAGGCGCTCAACGGTACTTGCTATGACGGCCTCATCAATCACGGGGCCCAATGAACGAGCCAGTGCTTTGGCAGCGGCAACAGCATCGGGAGACACCTTTAAATAAGGCGATACTTCCGCTTCAACGGCAGCATCCAGCTGATCCGGGCTGGCCATCTTCGCAACCAAACCTAGCTCCACAGCCTCTGCCGCATCAAAGACTCGCGCAGACATAAAAACGCGTCTCGCCCGCCCTTCGCCCATGCGCGCCATCACATAGGGGCTTATCGTGGCAGGAATTAAACCAAGCCTGGTCTCGGTCAGTGCAAACTGGGTATCAATACCCGCTACAACCACATCACAAACGCTCATCATGCCGATTCCGCCACCATACGCCGGACCTTGAACACGGCCGACCAAAGGCTTGGGAAGTGTATTAAGGGCTTGAAGCATATCGGCCAATTTGCCCGCTTCAGCGATTCGTTGTTGGCGGTCACCGTCAAACTGTGCTCGCATCCAACCCAAATCACCACCCGCGCAAAAGCTGACGCCATTGGCTGCCAGCACAACGACTCGCACAGCCGCGTCAACACGCAGCTGTTCGGCAGCAGCGGTGAGCTCATCCAGCATTTGTGCTGACAAGGCATTATGTTTTTCAGCGCGATTGAGCGTCAGAGTTGCAACCCCGCGATCATCAACCTCAAGTTGTAAGGTATCAAAACTCATGCATTCACCCCTCTCAATTGGCTCGCAAAAGTAGCGGCTATCGATAGTTTTGTTTTGTCGAGCCCTGTTTGATAGCCCAGCTTTGTCATCAATTCGTCGACCAGTACCGTATCGACATTGCCCTTTGCACCGGGTGCGTAAGGGCAGCCACCCAAACCGCCTGCTGCAGCGTCGAAAGTACGCAAACCACGCTGCAAGCTCACTTCAATGTTTTCTAAGGCACGTCCACCCGTGTCGTGATAGTGGCCTGCCAACTGCGAAGGTTCCGCAACGTCTAAACAGGCACCTAACATAGCATCAATGGTTTCAGGCGTACCGACACCCGTCGTGTCACCGAGGCTCACTTCGAAACAACCCTCGTTCAACAACGCTGCCGCCACACGCGCCACATCGCTAGGTGCAACAGCACCATCATAGGGGCAATCAGTGACACAGCTGACGTAACCTCGCACGGGAATATTTGCTTGCCGCGCCGCCTCAGCAATAGGTTTAAAGCGAAGCAAGCTTTCATCAACCGAACAATTGATATTCTTCTGACTAAATCCCTCGGAGGCGGCGGCAAAAATAGCTATTTCTCCTGCCTTTGCTGCAACGGCTCCTTCAAAACCACGCATATTCGGCGTTAAGACACCGTAGGTCACCCTGCTCTTTCGGGCAATTCCCGCCATCACCTCACTGGCATCTGCCAATTGCGGCACCCACTTGGGGCTGACAAAACTAGTCACCTCAATTTTCCTAAAACCACAATCACTGAGCAAATCGACGAGTTCGATTTTCTTCCCCGTAGCAATCTGTTTTTGCTCATTCTGCAACCCGTCACGGGGCGACATCTCGTAGATCAACACAGACTCAGTCATCTTCAGGCTCCAGCGCGATCATGACTGACCCCGCTTCAACTTGTTCACCCTCGCTGGTGAGTACTTCTGCGATAACACCATCTCTGGGCGCACGCAGCGTGTGCTCCATTTTCATCGCTTCCAAGACTAACAAGGCATCACCGGTGTTTACCGACTGACCGGCAATCGCCGAGACCACCCGCACCAGACCAGGCATGGGAGACAGCACCGTATCGCCGCCGGCATCGTCGCCACTGCCAACCGCCAGCGGATCAATCACACCAA
Organism: uncultured Granulosicoccaceae bacterium; assembly: GCA_937965695.1. Classification (GTDB taxonomy): domain Bacteria; phylum Pseudomonadota; class Gammaproteobacteria; order CALCKW01; family CALCKW01; genus CALCKW01. The sequence continues at coordinate 5,927 of CALCKW010000078.1, read as the reverse complement.
ATTCGTGAATTTCTCCGCGAACAAACACTGTCATTGCATTGCCGTGCAGCGCCCAGGCGACATCACAGCGATCAGCGGCAAACTGCAGTGCCGCTTCACCGCTTTTTTGGCTTGTCGCCCTACCGCTGAGCACCTTAACAGGGCAATCCTTACGACCAATTGTCACCGACAGACCTTGAGCGTTTTCAACAACGGTGGCCGACACGTTCTCGCCCTTATAGCTGATTAGCGCACGTTGGGTGGCGTCTCCCCAATGCCGATAATTACGACAAGAAGACCACGGACTGCTCGCATCGCCCGTACTTAGTCGATTCAGTTGAACCAAGGCAGCGACAGACTTGGCGGCTATATCAGCAACGGGTTCTTTGATCAGAGAGTCTAATTCGCGATCAATAAGCCCTGTATCCATTCCCCCTTTTCGGAAAACGTCATGGGCACACAGAGCCTGCAAAAATTGCAGGTTGGTGGTAGCACCCGCAATTCGGCTATCGGCGAGCGCAACGGCAAGCGCGTTCAGTGCTTCAAGCCTGCTGTTCCCCGTGGCAATAACCTTGGCGATCATCGGATCATAGTGCGATGAGATAACATCGCCTTGTGCCACACCTGTATCCACTCGCGCATTCAAATCGGGAAGTGATAAGTGCTCCAAAGTGCCAGTAGCCGGTAAAAATCCTGCGGGTACGTCCTCCGCGTAGAGGCGCGCTTCAAATGCCCAACCATTTATTTTCAACTCAGACTGTTGCATTGGAAGTTTTCCACCGGCAGCAACTTGCAACTGCCATGCAACTAAATCCTGCCCCGTGATCGCTTCAGTAACTGGATGTTCTACCTGAAGTCGGGTGTTCATCTCCATAAAGTAAAACTTATCGCTGCTCAGCCCCTCGCTGACATCAGCGATAAACTCAACCGTTCCCGCTCCCTGATAGCCAATAGCCTGCGCCGCTTTGACCGCTGACGCGCCCATTGCAGCGCGCATGGAGTCGTCCACCCCAGGAGCCGGCGCTTCTTCAATGACTTTTTGGTGCCGCCGTTGTAATGAACAGTCACGCTCGAATAAATGTACAACGTTGCCATGGCTGTCGCCAAATACCTGAATCTCGATATGTCTCGGTGTAACCAGATATTTTTCGATCAAGCAGCTAGCATCACCGAAACTTGCCAGACCTTCGCGTTGCGCTCCTTCCAGTGCTTCTTTGAAGTCTGCAGGATCGTCCACGCGACGCATGCCCTTGCCGCCGCCACCTGCGCGCGCTTTTATCAAGACGGGATAACCTATCTCGGCTGCACGCTCCGCCAAATAATCTGGGTCTTGTTCTGTGCCGTGAAAGCCCGGCACTACCGGTACTCCTGCCTCCACCATCAGTGCCTTAGCTGCATCCTTCAAGCCCATTGCACGAATTGCATCAGCTGTTGGGCCAATAAAAGCAATTCCAGCTGCATTTAAGGTTTCAACAAAGTCTGGGTTTTCAGATAGAAAGCCGTAGCCAGGATGAACTGCTTGGGCACCAGTCAGTTTGCAAGCTTCAACAATTTTGTCGATTCGCAAGTAACTGTCTGCCACCGCTGGCGGCCCTATATGTACCGCTTCATCCGCCATTTTGACGTGCATAGCGTCACAGTCAGCCTCGGAGTAAACCGCGACGGTTCGTATGCCCATCGATTTTGCGGTACGCATCACTCTGCAGGCAATCTCACCGCGATTGGCAATTAATATTTTTGAAAACATAGTGTTGGCCTTGTGCCCTACATGCGGAACACGCCGAAACGCGTGTCTGTTATTGGGGCGTTTAGAGCGGCAGAGAGAGACAGAGCCAAAACCTCGCGCGAACGCGCTGGGTTAATGACACCGTCGTCCCACAATCGGGCAGAGCCGTAAAGCGGGTGGCTCTGGTGTTCAAATTGATCGAGTATCGGCTGCTTAAACGCAACTTCTTCGTCGCCACTCCAGCTACCGCCTTTTCGTTCAATGCCATCGCGAGTGACTTGTGCAAGTACACCTGCTGCCTGCTCTCCCCCCATCACCGAGACACGCGAGTTAGGCCAAGTCCACAAAAACCGCGGCTCAAAGGCGCGGCCACACATGCCATAGTTACCTGCACCATAAGACCCACCGACCAATAGCGTTATTTTAGGCACAGACGTTGTCGCTACCGCAGTGACTAATTTAGCACCATGCTTGGCAATGCCTTCAGCTTCGTACTTTTGACCGACCATGAAGCCGGTGATGTTTTGAAGAAAAACTAGAGGAATTTTTCTCGAGCTGCATAACTCTATAAAATGCGCACCTTTTTGTGCCGACTCAGAGAACAAAACGCCGTTATTGGCGACTAGCCCGACCGGCATGCCCATCACATGGGCGAAACCACAGACAAGTGTCTCACCGTAACGCGCTTTAAATTCATCGAAGCGCGATCCATCGACCAAGCGAGCAATGACCTCGCGTATATCGTAAGGCGTTTTTAAGTCGGCAGGAACAACACCAATCAACTCTTCTGGGTCATACAAGGGCTCTTCAGGACTTTGCACGTCGAGCGAATGCGTTTTGACAATATTGAGATTAGCCACTGCCTGCCGTGCCAAAGCCAGTGCGTGGTTGTCGTCTTGTGCGAGATGATCAGCAACGCCAGATAAGCGCGTATGTGTGTCCCCGCCACCTAGCTCCTCAGCACTCACCACCTCTCCAGTAGCCGCTTTAACCAAGGGAGGCCCCGCCAAAAATATCGTGCCTTGTTCTTTAACAATGACGGTCTCATCGCTCATTGCAGGCACATAGGCACCGCCCGCGGTACAAGAGCCCATCACGACGGCTATCTGTGCAATGCCCTTGGCCGACATATTGGCTTGATTAAAAAAAATTCGCCCAAAGTGATCGCGATCGGGAAAGACTTCATCTTGCTGAGGCAGGTTAGCGCCACCGCTGTCAACCAGATATACACAAGGCAAGTTGTTTTGCTCTGCGATCTCTTGCGCTCGTAAATGCTTTTTCACGGTCATCGGGAAGTAGGTACCGCCCTTAACCGTGGCGTCATTACAGACAATCATCACCTCACGCCCTGACACACGGCCGACGCCGGCAATCATGCCCGCACCTGGGCAGGCACCTTCGTACATGCCATGAGCCGCCGTCTGTCCGACCTCCAAGAACGGTGAGCCTGCGTCTAGCAATTGTGCCACTCGGTCTCGTGGTAATAACTTGCCACGTGCTTCATGCCGAGCCCGCGATGCTTCGCCACCCCCTGCTATCGCCGACTGCGAAGCTTCTTTTATCGATGCCATGGCAGTTTGCATCGCCGCACGATTTGCTTCGAATTCTGCGCCTTTGGTTAGAGCTTTGACACGTATAACAGCCATTTACATCGTCTCCCTGAACAATTCACGCCCGATTAACATACGGCGAATTTCGGAAGTACCAGCGCCGATTTCCATCAATTTGGCGTCGCGCATCAGTCGAGAGACGGCGCTGTCATTCATAAATCCAGAGCCGCCAAGCGCTTGCACGGCTTGCACCGCTTGGAACATGGCTTGCTCACTGGCGTAAAGCACGCAAGCCGCTGCGTCTTGGCGGGTTACTTCACCACGATCACAGGCTGCGGCGACGGCATAAACATAAGCTCGGGCAGAGTTCATCGCCGTGTACATATCTGCAACTTTTCCCTGCATTAATTGAAACTCACCAATCGACACGCCGAACTGTTTACGGTCATGCATATAAGGCATTACCTCGTCTAGGCACGCGTGCATAATGCCGATCCCTATTCCACTGAGCACAACACGCTCGTAGTCCAGTCCGGACATCAGTACTTTTGCACCTCGCCCCTCCTGTCCCAATACATTTGCCTCGGGAACATGCACATCCTTAAAAATAAGTTCAGCCGTGTTAGAGCCGCGCATACCAAGCTTGTCAAAGTGGGCAGAAGTGCTGAAGCCTTCCATTTCTTTTTCGATAATAAAGGCAGTGACACGGCCTTCGACTTTTGCATATACAACCAAGACATGCGCGTCAGGGCCATTAGTGATCCAATACTTGTTGCCATTAAGCACATAACCACCCGGTACTGTGGCAGCGGTGAGGCTCATCGACATGACATCAGAGCCCGAGCCAGTTTCACTCATGGCCAATGCACCCACGTGTTCACCCGAGACCAACTTGGGTAAGTATTTAGCGCGCTGCTCGTCGCTGCCGTTGAGTTTGAGCTGATTAACACAAAGATTAGAATGCGCACCATAACTCAGTGACACTGATGCCGACGCACGCGCTATTTCTTCTACTGCCACTGCATGCGCCAAATAGCCCATGTCCACACCGCCATAGGCCTCAGGCACAGTGATGCCATGCAAACCCAAGTCGCCCATCTCTCGCCACAACTCTGCAGGAAACAAATTATCCTTATCAATAGAAGCCGCCAAGGGGGCAATTCGATCTTGGGCAAAGCGGTGCGTCACATCGCGCAAGGCCTCAATCTCCTCGCCCAACGAAAAATTCATGGATGCTTGAAACATATCGCTCTCCTGAAAGCAGTAAATTATTTGGGTGACCACTAGCTGTTGTTGCCAGATCGCAGTTTACGTAACGTCAACTTCTATCTTAAGCTGCAATTTACGTAACGTAAACCAAAAGGTAAATGCATTTCGAGCAGAAGAAATAAAGTGCCGAATTACAGGCGCCCAAATCAGAGTTTAAGTTAGCTCCATGCTGTACAGCCGTACGCTATAAATCCTTAAACGTTAGGTAGCACAGAGAGCTTTTGCCACTCATTCGTGCTCCAAAGAAAGCTGCTATCGAAAATGCAGAACGTTGGCGCCAGAACACTAACTTAACGCAGCACCACAGTTTTGTATACAGTATTCAGTGAAAATCAAATATCACCCTTTACCCTTGCAAATACTCACTATTGGCAAGACCCAAAGGCCTCTCATGACCCTCTGCGAAGCACTTGCCTGTTAGTTTTGCTCTGACTGCGACATCCCAGCAAAGCTAAAACAAAACGGTATACTGGTGCCTCAATAGACCTACACACTTTAAGAAGCGCCTCACCCTCTATGGAACTAATCAATGATCAACTGCTAGGCCAGCCTCTTCGTTTAGAAGGCAATATGGCAGGTTGGCAGCGACTTTACTGGGCTGGCCAGCCTGTTTCGCAACTCGACGCCAGCAGCGAAGCTGAAGGTGAGCGCGTACACCAATTCACTCTGCAGAGTGAGCGAGGAGACGTTACCTGCGAAGTTGCTGTGCAGGTACAGTGGCAACCCTTTTTAGTGCGATACAGCTTAAAAAGTAACGGTCAATTGTTGAGTGAATCCGAAAGATCTGACGCAGAGTTAATGCATTCCACACCTGAACAAGAGGCCCCCGTAAGCACCAAGTTTGGCATTGCCGGATTGGCTTCCTTGGGCTTTAAGCTGCTCAAAAGTGCCAAGGCTTTTAAAGCAATCTTGGCCGTGGGCTCGCTGGCAGCCTACAGTTGGTTGTTTTCTCTGCCCTTCGCGCTCGCGCTGCTTTTTTGCTTGGTCGTCCATGAGTACGGGCACATTCGCGCGATGAAATATTTTGGCATGAAGACCAAAGGCATTTACCTAATCCCCTTTGTGGGCGGCGCTGCCGTGAGTGATTCAAAGCTCAACACCCGTTGGCAGCAAGTAGTTATATCGATTATGGGCCCGACTTGGGGAATGGTGCTTTCTTGGATTGCGTTAATTGGGTGGTGGGCAACAGACGCGACTTGGCTGGCAGCACTGGCAGGCTTCAACGCTATCCTTAATCTGTTTAACTTGTTGCCGATTTTGCCTTTGGACGGCGGACACATATTAAAATCCATTACCTTTTCCATGCACGACCTAATGGGTTTAATTTTGTGTATGGCTGGCGCTGCCATTGGCGTCTACCTCTGTTACACGCTAGGCCTACCATTGCTCGGGTTTTTACTCGG
>CALCKW010000077.1 GCA_937965695.1 uncultured Granulosicoccaceae bacterium | reverse complement strand
TCAAGCTACACTTGCGCGCTTGGTCGCACTGCACGTCATGTGGCCTGTGGAGAGGTGTCCGAGTGGCTGAAGGAGCACGCCTGGAAAGTGTGTAAACGGTCAAACGTTTCGAGGGTTCGAATCCCTCTCTCTCCGCCAAATTGATATCTAAGCCCCTGATTTATTTGAGAAAATAATCAGGGGCTTTTTTGTGTGTACCATTTCCTATTCCAAATAAGTAACGTAGTGGTTTGCTTATAGCGCGTTAGTTCTGTCCCTCTCTCCTGAGGTGGCTGAGAGTCCTTTCGAATATCCAGTTGCTATTGTGCAACTGCGGTTACTTCCTTGGCCTTTTTCATCTTCTATGAGGCCCGCTCCATTTTAAGAATGTAGGTATGCTCAAGAGGATGTGAAGATAGGTAAGCGTTGGAAAAATCGATCGACAAGCCTAGTTGTTTCCTGTAACCTCACGCGTTAGATATTTGGCTATCAAGGATTAAAAACGCATGGCAAGACCTATTGTAATCGATCTGTTCGCTGGAGCTGGCGGGTTGAGTCTCGGGTTTGAGTGGGCAGGCTTTGATGTCAAGGCAGCCGTTGAGCTTGATCCAATCCATTGTGCGACACATGAGTTTAACTTTCCCGAGTGTAAAACCATATGTGCTAGCGTTGCAGATATCTCCGGTGCCGATATCTTGAAGCAATCTAAAATTAGCCAAAAAGTCGATGTGGTTTGTGGTGGAGCTCCATGCCAAGGGTTCTCATTGATCGGGAAACGGGCTTTAGATGATCCTAGAAACAGTCTTGTTTTCCATTTCGTTCGATTAGTAAAAGAGATTAATCCCAAGTTTTTCGTCTTTGAGAACGTGAAGGGTCTGACCGTCGGGAAGCACAAACAATTTCTTGATGAAATCATTGAGGCCTTTGAACAAGCCGGTTACAAAGTTAAGACTGAATATAAAGTTTACAATGCAGCGGAATTTGGTGTCCCTCAGAATCGCCACCGATTGTTTCTTATTGGCTGTAAGAAAAACTTGAAGTTGCCAGCAGAGCCAATTAAAGCCCCGAGCGTGACTGTAGGTGAGGCAATTGGTGATCTGCCGGAGTTAGACGATTTCGTTGAATTGCTTAAAGATGATCAAGTCAAAGCTGAATATGGTGAGCCATCCGAATACGCAGGACACCTGCGAGAAAATGGAAACCGAAGCGAAAAGCACTTTGGATATCGTCGCCATTACAATAAAGAACTCCTTACTTCTAGCACTCGAACAGTTCATACAGAATTATCGCGCTCACGATTTGCTGAAACAGCTCATGGAGAAACGGAGCCAGTAAGTAGATTTTTTAAGCTTGATCCTAATGGGCTATGCAATACGCTTCGCGCAGGAACGGCAAGTGACCGAGGTGCTTTTACTTCGCCAAGGCCTATACATCCTTATACCGCTAGGTGTATCAGTGTGAGAGAAGCAGCACGCTTGCATTCTTACCCTGACTGGTTTCGTTTTCACAAAACCAAATGGCATGGTATGCGCCAAATAGGCAACTCAGTTCCTCCGTACCTTGGGCAGGCTATTGCACTGACAGTCATGGAAGCAATGGGGCTTGTGCCTACGCGACCAGAAAAGGTTCTTGAAACTGGAAACCCTGCTCTTATTGATTCAAACATGGCGCAAGCATGCACGTATTATGGTGTTGCTCGAGATACGATTCCTCAGCGTCAACGAAAACAACCTTCTCCGGCGTAGCGTAGGCTTTCTCAATGTCCTCAAAAACTCAGAACCGATATGCTCTGCTTATCGAGAAAATATTTTTCGATCACTATACTGAAGGCGATACTGAAGTGGCATGGTTGCGGACAGAATTGCAGCCGGCAGCAGTAGTGCTGGGCATCGACCTACCAGCTAACCTTGGTGATGTAATTTATTCGATGCGATTTCGTGCACCAATGCCCGATAGAATAATTGCAACTCAGCCCGAAGGGCAGGAGTGGACGATTGCGTTAGACGGTCGTAGTAAATATAAATTTCGACTTAGGCGAGTAAGTCGGATTGTTCCTAACGAAAATTTGGCAGTCATACACATTCCAGATAGTACACCTGAGATTATATCTGCTTATGCTCTTGATGATGAGCAGGCTATTTTGGCTAAGGTTCGGTACAACAGATTAATCGATATATTTCTCGGTTTAACAACGTATTCGCTGCAAAACCATTTGCGTACCACTGTAGCGAAAATGGGGCAAATCGAAATTGATGAACTCTATGTTGGCCTTGATACGCATGGATGCCATTACACTATTCCCGTGCAAGCAAAAGGCGGCAACGATCAAATTGGCATTGTTCAAACTGAGCAGGATATCGCGTGGTGTAAACAGGCTTATCCGTCATTACGTTGTCGACCAATATCCACTCAGTTCGGCACTAACGATAGAAAAGATATAATCGCTTTGTTTGAGTTGAAGATTGATGGTGATGAGCTTAAAGTCGTTGAGGAACGTCATTATAAGCTTGTGCCCGCTGCTGAGCTCGATAAAAATGAATTGGCTAATTATAGAAACTAATTTTTCTTCAAAATATGAGTGTTTAATTTTCGCGGATGCAGGAAGGCAGGTTTTCTGGAATGCGAGCGTAATCATAAAATAGTTTATACAATGGCGCGATTTTACGATTTACCCCGAGACCAACAAAGTATTAGTCTAACGGATCTAGGCTTGAAGGGTGCCGAAGATCAAAAGGACATTATGCGTACTTGGTTTTATCAAAACTACCAAGATCCTGTCCACGAGTGTCCCTACGATGGTAGAGAGGGAGGGTACACTTATATTCATGGAGGGCCTTACGATTCAAACTGTGAATTATTATCCGAGTTTGGAGGGCATGTTGCTGACGATGTAATCTGCGAATTAGCCTATGAGTTAGATATTGAATGCTCAGAATGGTCGGGTTTTTCAGACCCTGGTGACTACGACGATTATTTTTTGGATATCGTTAATCCAGAAATTAATCCGTCGATTGAGTTCAATGAATCAGTTCAACAATTGCGTGGAATGATAAGTTTAAGTATTGACGATAAACATTATGACACTCTGCTTAGGATGATATACATCAGCTTAATCACTGCGCTCGAAACATATTTGGCACAAGCCTTTATTAGTGAGATTGACTCTAGCGACGAAGCTCTTAGGTCATTTGTAGAAACGACTCCAGAGTTCGAGCAAACCAAGATCCCGCTAGCTAACGTTTTTAAAAAGTACGAATCTATTCGCGAGGATGCCAAAACGCATCTACTTGGTTTGATGTGGCATAACTTGGCGAAGTTGAAACCTATGTTCAAGGCCTCGCTTGGCATTCATTTTCCTGATTCGATTGGTGTGTTGATTCAAGCAACGCACGTACGCCATGATCTAGTACACCGTGGGGGTAAAACCAAATCAGGTGAACGAGTGAAAATATCAGCGACAGATGTAGAAAACCTAGCGAGCGAGCTCGATGCGTTTGTGAATCATATAGCTAACCAAAGAGTTTCGCATTGCTGTAGCTTTTAAAAAGCCGATCTCTTACTTTCCAATATTGCTACACCTGCCCGCGCTTCTTTATTGAACAAAATAGAATCGCTCCGCCGGTTTAATTTGCAGCGGATGCGTATTGGTGCCCCATTTTCAATGTCTCAGCGTGTGAAGTCAGAAGATGTCTCGCGAGGTGAATTGATGGTGCAAGTTTGACCATCACGACCATCACGACCATCACGACCATCACAAATAGTTTGATCAGTGATTGTTGTGACGATTGTGACTGACGAAATCAGTCAATGTATCTCTTTTTTTAATAGTGATGATTGAGCCTGATCGCGTGCGGCCTCCTGCATAAGCTGACCAGCCGAGTAGATTGAGAATTGGCTTGGCTCTACCAATGCAATCGGAAAAGCCGCGAGGTGATTTAGGCCAGCCAGCATCAGTCGTACGACCGATAGTCAGTTCGATTTTTCTAAGTAACTCGCCATAAGTACCAGAAAATTCACTTTCTACCTCCAAGAATTCAAGCAAAGCCGCAATCACTGGCATGGACTCAAGTGACTGAATAGAAGCCGATTGCCGAGCTTCCTGATACCTAGTCGTAAATAAACGCTCACCGCTAACAGGGTCGAGTGTTCGACCAACTGCTGCTCCAAGTGTTGCAAAGTCCATTAGCCGAGGCTTTTCCACCAGTGAGATAGACGGCAGAATGGCCAATGCGCTCACAAATGTATCGAGTAGAAAACCGAGCGCGCGCGATGCGTGATTGTCGAAAATATCTGCCAATTCCCGATCATCTAGCCGTTTGCCAGACTGGCCCAGCGGTGGGCACTCTAGCCTTACTGTCCGGCTTACTAGATCAGCCTGTGTGGCAACAGCATTGATACCATTTATTAGGACGGGTCGCTTGGCTTCGTAAGTTGTTTCTTCGTCATTCGTATAGAGCTTGCGGCTTGCATAACCACCGCCGGTAGAAAGGTTGCACATTGCATCTTGAGCCTCATTACTTATTCGGCTTAGATTGTTGTAGCAAACGACATGGTTGTTCCTTGCTGATACGAAAATATCCTCTGTTGTCTTTGGTGCGTTTCTTAAATTTACTGTATTTGGGTCTACCAAGCTGCGCATATTGTCAGCGGTGGAAGATTTTCCAGAGCCTTGCTCACCTATTAATTCGGCGACTGGGTAGGCCGTCTCGGGTCTGTACCAGTCCAATAGTAATGTCACCAACAAGTAGTCGTCCGCATTGCTGACATTTACCAGTTTCTTCAAGTCGGCAAGGCTGCCGCCAGAAATCGGAGTCGGCAGTGGCTTCGCGTTACTGGAACGCCTGAAAACTACAGGCGACTGGTTGAGTATTTGCCAGCCTGTTGGTGTGATGTGAATAACCTGCCAACTGTCGTCTGTCATGTCGAGGTAGTAACCGTCAGAGCCGTCTGTAGCAACTCGCAAGTGCACTTTGAATTGTTCACCATCGTGTAATGCCAATCCGTTTAGTGTCGATAGGGCATCTTGCATTGTCAGCCCTCTAGGGACTTTTTGAGTGGCGCGATACGTTTGCATCGAAACCCAGTTTCTAAAAATCGCCGAATTGACTGGCCAAACTTCGGAGTGACAGTCCTTTTGGAGTCGGGCGTATGTTTGTCCTTCATCATCAGAGAACAAAGCGCATGATTCTGTCACCAATTTTACTATCTGATCTGCTGCGGAAGATTTGTCTTCTTTTGATTTTGTCATTGAGCGTGCTCCGCCAATCCGTGTGCTCGTACGCAGTGGGTAATCGCGCGCACTTGCAGCCGTTTTGCTATAGCAATTGCACATGTGTTTTGTGAGCGAGTAGGCGTGGCTATAGCAGCGATGTTTGCTATAGCAGTTTTAAGGCTATTTAGATGGGGTTGAGCCGATTGCGATTGGCAGTGACAGAGGCTGTCCATAACAACTAAAGCAGTGCCAGTGTCGCGGTCTGTGCGATTGTTTGCATTACGGCTAATGGATGAAACAATCGGCGTGACGGGCATCATGCGCGGGCAGTGCGGCGGCTCGTGCGCTGACTAGAACTGTTGGTGGTAACAAACCTTCATGGCGTTGGCGGTGTTCGACTGACTTTGTGATGCCTAGCGCAGCGCGGTAAGCGATGGGGCGCATCATCTTCGTGGAAGATTGCTTTTTCATGGTACTGCTTCCTCAATTCATGCCCCAGCGAGGTTGCTGAGGTTCATGGGCATTGTTTGAGGTTTCAGCCGGTAGAAGCGCTTTAAAGCGGATTATTTTGGCGGTTTAGGGGTAAAACGTCGTTTTAGGTTCTTTTTTTCAATGATTCGATAACGGAGTCGATCCCTTCTCCGCATGAATCTAAGCCGTTGAGCACTTTCCCGATCGCGTCCTTCTCGAGGGTGTCTCCACAGTTTTCTACAAGGTCGCGAAGCTTCTTGTTTGCACCTCTTACCCTCCAGTCGATCCCTTGTTGTTTCATGAGAGCTGCAATTATTAGCAAGTAACTTCGTTCCTTCTTGGGGTGCAGGAGAGGTGCGTTTGATCGCGTTTGAGAGGCTTTCTTTGCTACTTGGTGGTTTGCAGTGGTGTTCGCTGGGAGCAACCCTTTTTTGATTGCTTCGTCCAGCCAAAAGATTTTTAGACCCTTACTTTTAGCCCAATGCACAAAATAATGAACTGGGTATTCCGCTTCGTGGCTATCAGCTGAGCCAGTGCCTTCTCTTGGTTGTAAGGCGTGGTCGGTGTCGTACCAGTAGCGAGTTAAAGTGCTAATCTTTTTTTCATACTTTGAGGTAGGCCGCGAATTCGATAAAGGAATGCTGGCTTGATCAATATCTGGCAACTGGTCTCGTCTATCTGCGGACAAATATTGCATGGCTTTACCAACCGACCAATAGTTTAGCTTCAGTGCTCGGCCTAGTTTTGTGTCGTAAATGCTACTCATGATTCGATGACTCTTGCGGCAGATTTGATTGAGACAACATTGGGCGCTTGCTGATCTGCTTCACTTAGTCTTTTGGCCCAGTCTTTCATTAGTGGTCGGCGTTTTTCTGGCAAGGTTGAACGGTGATAGCTAGCTTCGGCTTTATCTTTGAGTTGGTGCGCCATTGCAAACTCGATCAAGTCGCGCGGGTAAGCTGTGGCTTCTCCCGCCCAAGTGCGGAATGTGGCGCGGAACCCGTGCGGGACAATTGGGCGACCGTCACTAGACAGCCAGCGAGGAGAGTCACCGTTCATGCGCTTGATGACTTGTGCCATAGCAATATTGCTTAGTTGGCCGCCGCGTGGGCCTCTGAATATCAGGCCTTCGTCGTGTTCCTTGGCTTTGATGTTCAGAATTTCGATAGCGCGATCAGATAGGGGCACAATGTGTTCTTTGCGGGTTTTGAGTCGATGGGCAGGGATCGTCCATTGCTTGCCGTGTAGGTCGATCTCAGACCAATCAGACTCCATTACGTCGCCAGATCGTGTGTTGGTAAGGATAAGAAACTCCAGAGCTAGTGCTGCGGTGCCTTGACGGGTGCGAAGGGCGCTAATGAATGCGCCTATCTGCTGATAAGGCAGGCTGGAGAAATTCTCGACGGTGGCTACTTTGGATGGTTTGGCCAAAAGCGCGTCAAGGTGCCCACGCCAACGGGCAGGGTTTTCCGCTGTTCGCAGTTTTCTGGCGCGGGCATAGTCAATAACCTTCTCTATGCGGCCTCTTAGTCGTGTGGCTGTTTCGGTCTTGGTCGTCCACAGCGGTTCAAGCACCTTTAGAACGTCGTCAGTGTCTATTTCTGCAATGTGCAGTTTGCCAATCACTGGGCTGGCGTAGGTGCGAAGTGAGTTTTCCCATTGTTGCGCGTGTTTGGGATTCGACCAACTCGGGCGATTTGCGGCAATGTACTTGGCGGAAATCTCATCAAAAGTGATGAATTTACGCTTGCCTTTTTTGTGCGTCGCTTCTAGCTCCTGTTTGACTTCCAGCGGGTCGCGAGGCGCGATGATACTGCTGCCTTTGAGAATCTTTCGCCAATAGTCTCGAGCTTCACGGGCTTCGGCCAGTGAAATTGTGGGGTATCCACCTAACCCCATTGAGCGGCGGCGACCATCGAGCATGTACCGGAAAACCCAGCTCTTGCTGCCAGACGGATCGACTTTGAAATAGAGGCCTCGGCCATCTGCGTAAGAGCCTGCCTTTGTCGTGCGCTTTAGCTGAATGTCTCGCAGTTGTTCAATTGGATGGCGTTTGGCCATACTCTCCGCCTAACTTTTGTGTACATGATTTCGTGTACCAAATTCTACGCGTTGAGCAGGGATTTAGGCAAGCCTTTTGGAACCTAATGTCGGTGTTAAGTAATTGTTATAACGATGAAAAATAGTGTTTCATAAAGTCCCGAGAAATCCCTTAGAAATTGACTCTCTCTCCGCCAAATATTTAGCCGAAGCCCTGCCCACTCGCAGGGCTTTGTTGTTTCCGAAAAGCCGAAATAGAGGGATATCGAATCCGAAAGAGGGTTCGACAAGCGAGGCACGAGCGCGGCATGCGCCGAAGGCGCACCCGAAGGGTGAGAAGCGCAGCGACGAATCATCCTTGGCTCCCGGTCTGATTTGAAGAACCGAGCCGTGCAAGTATTCGAGTGATAAAAGATACCGGCGCTAGTACCACTACGTTGCCTAAAATGATGATGCCTACACCGATGACTCCCGGCAAGCTCCATTGGTAGGCTTCGAACCAAGATGAAAGAGCCAAAGCCAAAATGGGTGTGGCTACGAGTACGTAAGCAGCGCTGCTCGCACCGATTCTTTTGACCAGCATTAGATAGGTTGGAAATGCCAATACGGAAGCTATTAATGCCAAATAGATTAATCCTCCGACGTATTGAACACTTGAATCGAAAACCAGTGGTTCTCTCAGAATCCCATTTATTATCAGCATCAGCGTGCACCCATATAACATGCTCCATCCGTTGCTGGTGAGCGTGTCGATGCCTGCGCGGCTTTGCCTTATGCTAACCATATTGCCTAGAGAAAAAAATAGGCTTCCTGTCAGTGCGCACCCAACGCCGATAAGTGTTGAGCTATCAGGGTTTCCGCTAGTCATGTCCTGCCAGAAAACCAACACTAGACCTGCCATGCCTAGAGGCGCACCAAACTTAAGATATTGACTGGGTGCTTGTTGCCAGATGAGTTTGGCGAGAAAAGCGTTCATTAGAATCACCGTGGACATCACCACGGCCACTAAACCACTGCTGATGAAGTATGTCGCGTTGTAGAAGGCAACAAAGTTGAGTGAAAACAGGCAACCGCCTTGCAGCAGAAAGTACATGTGGTCTCTCAACATTGTGGCCTGCAATTTTCTAAAGACCACAAGCGCGAGCATCAATATTAGGCCTGCCAACGCGAAGCGATAGGCGATGGACTGTTGAACAGGAACAGACCCTTCCTGCCATTTTATGGCCAGCCAAGAGCCACCCCAGCTCATCCAAGTTAAAAGGTACAAAAGCGCATTCATTCTTAATTCTTGTTCCCGTGAAACAAGCGAACAATATGGTGCACTGCGCCAGCGCCCGATACTGGGATACTGCGGTTTTGTCACAATCTTGCGCATTCTGTGATCCATGCATTGTGGAGCACAAAACAACTCGATACCCTTAAGCTATGCATGATATTGATCAACCAAGCAATGCCAAAAATGTGTCGAGCACCTCACCGGTGGCTTTTACGGAGTCGCGTGCCGATGCCTTGCGCAAACTGGATTTTCCGCAGGGCATGCAGCTGCGTCAGTTTTCGAATGCTCACGAACATGTGTTTTATGAAGAAGAGCGAATTCATACTTTCAGTATGTATCTCGAAGGTGGATTTCAAACAACTCGTACTGACATCAACTCGGCGCAAGGTGCACCTGGGCGTTTCTGTCTGATGCCAGCAGGGTCTTACTCTGCATGGCAAATAGGTGGCGCGCAAAAATTTATGCACGTTTACTTTGGTGATGACTATATAAAGCGGCTCGCACTTGAGAATTTCGATATTGATCCACGTCTGGTGGCGCTTCCTCATCTGACTTTTGAGAAAAGCGAATCGCTGATGGCATTAGCACAGCATGGAGTATCGAATTGGGATTGGTCGGAAGCCGACAACCAAATGATGCTTCAGCACAACGTGCAAACAGTACTGTTAAATTTATTGAAAACCGTTGGCGTCAAAAAGTTAGAGTGTAAAAGCTTATTGAAAGCAGGCTTGTCACCCTATTGCCAGAAACAACTTATCGCTTTTATAGACGCAAACTTCCGGCGGCAGATTTATCTCTCAGAGCTCGCTGAGTTGTCGGGGCTTAGCGAGTTTCACTTTGCGCGTATGTTTAAACTAAGCTTCGCGAGCACACCGCAAAGCTACATCACCGATGTTAGAGTTGAAAAACTGCAACACCGGATCAGAGCTTTCAATAAGGCAAGCCGACCGGGTATGGCCCAATTAGCACTGGAGCATGGCTTTTCAAGTCAAAGCCATATGGGGCGTGTGTTTAAAGATCGGGTTGGTGTCACACCCGGCCAGTTTCTAAAACTCAACGACTGAAAACCCACGGTTGCTATTTGATTAAAGCGGGTAATCCAGATTGCTCAGACAGTTTGTTTGTACCTGCTCGCGAGCAAGACAATGCAATTTTAAGGTCGAAGAAGCGGCTCTCAAAGTCCTAAAACTTTTCTCTGGGCATCCTTTTGCTAAATAGCGACAAAAGTGCTGGCTTGTGGCAGTATTTGGCCAAAGGAGATCACATCATGAGCATTTACCCAAGCGCATTTCCGCCCATTGAATTGAGCGACGTCAGTATCACAGAACGTGTTTTTGCCGATCTAAAAAATAGACCTGATGAAATTGTACTGACAGAAGGACTGAGCGGTCGCACTTTGACGGCAGCCGAATTTATGCAGCAGGTAAAGCAACTGGCCGGTGGCTTGAGTGCGAAAGGCTTTGGTGCGGGTAGTGTGGTTGCATTGATGGCTCCCAATATCCCCGAGTATTGTGTGATCTTCCATGCGGTGGCGTGGGCAGGGGGAACAATAACCACCTTAAACCCCACATACACCTCGGCAGAGGTGCGCCATCAGCTGCAAAATTCACAGGCGGCGATTCTGATCACCGTTCCCGACTTTCTTGATACGGCTCGCGCGGGTATTGACGATACTGTCGTTCAGGATGTCGTGGTTATTGGTGATTCCCTAAGCGACTACATGGGCGAATCGATCGAGCAGCAAGTGCCAGTAGATCTTGATAGCCACACAGTTGTGTTGCCTTACTCGTCTGGCACCACAGGTCTGCCCAAAGGAGTCATGCTGTCGCACCGTAATTTAGTGGTTAACGTCGATCAAATTATTGTCGCCGCTGATTTGCAGCCCGGGGAAGTGGCCGCTGCCTTTTTGCCTTTTTTCCACATATACGGCATGACTGTTCTGATGAACGTTCACTTGGCGGGCGGTGGAGCATTGGTCACGATGCCACGCTTTGACTTGCCTCTTTTCTTGCAAATTAATCAGGACCATAAATCGAGACGCATGTGGATTGTGCCTCCTGTGGCGCTGGCTTTGGCACAACATCCTTTAATTGATCAATACGATCTCAGCAGTATCGAGCAAGTGTTTTCAGGCGCGGCGCCTATGGGTGCTGAACTTTCCAATGCGGTGGGTAAAAGATTAGATTGTGTCTCGCTACAGGGTTACGGGATGACCGAGCTCAGCCCCGTGTCTCACGTGTCTTATCAATCATCCGCTCGCCCTGGTTCCTCAGGTGTCGGGTTGCCCAATACAGAATGCAGAATTGTCGATATAGAAAATGGTGCAGACCTCCCTGCGGGCAAGGAAGGGGAGCTTTGGGTCAAGGGTCCTCAGGTGATGCAAGGCTACCTCAATAACCCTGAAGCGACAGCTGCGACAATCACGCCTGATGGCTGGTTGCGGACTGGAGATATTGCAGTCATCGACGCTGACGGATATATGTTCATTGTTGATCGGCTCAAAGAGCTGATCAAATTCAAGGGCTTTCAAGTCGCTCCTGCTGAGTTGGAAGCCACGCTGGTCAGTCATGCTGGTATTGCCGATGCTGCGGTTATTGGATTGCCAGATAAAGAAGCTGGAGAGTTGCCCATAGCGTTTATTGTCTCAACTGAAAAAACACTGGGCGAAGAGGATGTTAAGGCGTTTTTAAGTGAGACCTTGTCGAGTTATAAGCAAGTACATCAAGTGCATTTTGTCGAATCAATTCCCAAGTCAGCCTCGGGCAAAATTTTGAGGCGTTTGTTGCGTGATCAGATAATGGCCAAGAACTGATACCTAACCCCGATGAATAATCAAACGACCCACGATGCCGATGATGACGAACGCAATCGGCATATCAAAATATATGTTGATGGCAAAATTGTGCCCCGAGATGAGGCTGTTGTTTCGGTTTATGACAGCGGATTTATGTTGGGCGATGGCATGTGGGAAGGCATGCGGCTCTACAACGGAAAGTGGGCTTTTTTTGACGAGCACATGGACCGATTCTACAGCTCGTGCAAGGCAGTGTCTTTAGATGTGGGTATGGATAAGGCAGGAATTCTTAAGGCACTGACCCAAACTGCGGCCGCTAACGGGATGGTCGAAGACGTGCACTGCCGCCTAATGTTGACTCGCGGTGTAAAGGTTAAACCGTTTCAACATCCTTCCTTGAGCCGTTCTGGCCCAACATTAGTGATCATTATGGAACATTCCAGACCGGTGTCGCAGTTGCAGTCTGCTGGTATTAGGCTTGCCACTGTACCTCAGGTGCGTGGTCTTCCTATGTCACAAGATGCCAAGTACAACAGCCATTCCAAACTAAACTGTGTCATCGCTTGTTTGCAAGCGGAGCAAGCAGGAGCGGATGAGGCACTGATGTTGGACCCCTTTGGTTTTGTTAATACAACCAATGCATGCAATTTTTTTATTGTACGACGAGGCGAAGTATGGACATCCACGGGAGACTATTGCATGAATGGCGTCACCCGCCAGAAAGTCATCGATCTATGTCGCGAAGATGGTATCCCAGTCTATGAGAGAAACTATTCTTTGGTTGATGCGTACGCTGCAGACGAAGCTTTTTTAACGGGGACATTTGGCGCTCAGACGCCGGTGTCCGAAATTGATGGCAAAGCAGTAGGCAGCGATGAGCGCCCGATCACAGGAAGAATTCGAGCTTTGTACAAAGCTGCCGTTGCTGAAAACACAGGCGCAAAGATTTAACTCCGAACCTATCGTTTGGTGTGGCGATACAGCTGTGCTGGTTCACCAAATAAGTCTACAGAGCTCTCTGCGGTCGCCCCTAATCGAAGGGCAAGTGAGATCGACGCGCTATTGCGGTTGTCGATCACACTGATCGCCGTATGCCAACCCAAGTCTTGATAGGCAAATTCAATTGCTCGCTTTGCGGCTTCATTTGCATAACCTTTGCCTTGAAATTGAGGCAATAGCGCCCAAGTGATTTCAGGCTCAGGCCATCCTTCAGGGCTCCAGCAGCCGGTCCAGCCAATAAACGTAGATGACTCTTTTTCTTCGATGGCGAACGGGCCGAAGCCTCGAAGTGTCCAGTGGCCAAGCCATGTCGCGTATTTTCTCCAAGCTGTATCTCGGTCGCACGGGCCACCATATAAAGCGCTGACAGGATCGGCGAAAAATGTAGCAACATGATCAAAGTCTAATTCGTTAAAGGAACGAAGTCTCAGTCGGTCGGTGTCGAGAACCGGGATGTTGTCAGCCGTGTACTGGTCGCTCTTTAGGGACAGACTAGGGGTGTTTGTTTTGGCTGACGGGTTTAGATCAGCGATTAGGTTCAGCCGGTGTCCAGCCTGGCGCAGAGCGGAGAATGCAGGCTCAGGCTTTTCGATCAAAATATGATCTGTATCAAAAGAAGCGACTGCGAAAACACTTAATTCAGCTGCGGCAAGTGGGTTGACTGCAGACGCGATTATGCCGGGCATTTCAGAGGGATCGCTATTGAGTTCTACTCGTAGGCAGCGCCAGCCATCAGATCTGTGGATTGGCGAAAGCTCGGACTGATCTAAGTACTGAGTGGGGCAGATAAAGCTCAACTCATTTTTAGAGCGGGTGATCGAAAAAAAAGTAGAGCTCTGCACTGAAAAACACACTAGTGGTAATTCGGCACTCCGATCAAGTTGGACAATGGAGTAGCTGTCTTCGAGTTCTGTCAACTCTAGCGATTCGGCAATAGGCATGCATCTTCCTCATTTAACCGCGTTACAACATCAGATTTATGTATGACATTTAAGTTTATTGAGCTGCTTTAAAAGTGTTTGCCAAAGATTGGGTTGCAGCATTGAGTGCTCCTTCTCCGTGTGCGATGCCGCAAGCTTTTAACCCCAGGTCTAGGCTGCCCAGCGCACCTAACACCATTGTGGCGTTGACATGACCCATGTGCCCTATGCGGAAAACATTGTCAGGTTTGCCCCCCCAAGTATCATCCAGTGGTAGGCCGACACCAAGCGTTAAGCCTGTGTTATTTTCACACCACAATCGAAGTTCAGTCGCGTTTGTTTGCCCACTTAAAACTGTGGTCACAGCGGTCGAGCGTGCTTCCGCCATCTCCACATTTAGTTTGAGCGGTCCATTTTTCCCCCATGTTTCTACGGCTGCCCAAACTGCGTTAGCCAATGCGGTGTGTCGCAGCCAAATAGTTTCGATGCCTTCATCTAGCATGATGTCGAGTGCTGTACGCAATGCGTAGAGATGATGCGTTGGAGGTGTGCCGCAGAACTTCTGATGGAATATTTTGCCATGCACACGGGAGTCCCAGTCCCAGTAGGGACTGCGAAGGTCAGCCTTGTCATGGGCCTTCCAAGCTTTAGGGCCGATGAAATTAAAAGATAAACCCGCTGGAGTCATCAGCCCTTTTTGGCAAGCGGCTACTGTGACGTCCACCCCCCACGCGTCTGGTCGATAGGGCTCGCAGCCCAACGATGCGATACAGTCCATCATCAATAAGGCAGGGTGCTTGGCGTGATCTAAAGCGGCACGCAGAGCCTGAACGTCGCAACGCACTGAGGTGGAAGTGTCGGTGTGTGCCGTGATAACCGCCTTAATGGTGCCGTCGTCACGTTCTAATCTTTCCTGTAACAGAGCATTGTCTACCGGTGAGTGACCACCAAAGTCCATGATTTCAACGTCTATGCCCATGGCGCGAGCCATTTCCGCCCATCCCACTGTGAAGCGCCCGCAAGCGAGCGCGAGAACCTTGTCACCACGGCTCAGCGTATTACTCAAAGCCCCTTCCCAAGCTGCGTGTCCATTGCCGATGTAGATGACGGCATCTCCATCGGTACACGCGACGCGTTTTAGATCCGCATACAGGCTATTGGCGATGTCGATCATCTCACCCGCGTAAATATTGGGAGAGGGTCTCTGCATCGCCTGAAGCACAGCATCTGGCATAACACTGGGACCTGGAATAGAGAGTTGGTCACGTCCGTGGGAGAACATTCTCGCATTACCTTTGTATTTATGGCGTTGAGCAGTATTGCCCGAAATCTGAGTAAAGTGTAACTAAAATGGTACGTTTTTCCCTGAAAATATATGCATAGCTGATCCATAGCTCACGTCAGATTAGTAATTATTATTCTCTTTTGTGGATTGCTGCATAAAATCTAACTCAGAACACGTCTAGGGCTAGTCGAGAGAGCATCTTACTGATACCTTCTCCTTATCCCAACGTCAGAAAGACACAGTAATGAGTTCTAATGCGCTTGATAAATCGGCAAACCGGCTAATTGTTGGTGCCCCGCATCGTCCAGTCTCCGACGCTCTTATGAAAAAGCTATCGAAGTTGCTTTCTGATCTTGAGCTAGTCAAAGAAGCCCACCTGCCTGAAGTTGTTGAATTGGGCGCTGGTCGTTCAGCGGAGCTGACCTTGTTGGTGGTTGTACTCTCTGATTCGGCGATAGTACCCGTGACAGGTATTTTGGAAGTTCGGCTTGAGCATGGTGTAAAAACACCAATCTCCCTTCGTGTTGTCACAGAAGACTTTCCACTGCTTCCAATAGTACGTAGCGTTCAATGCGTTGTGGGTTGGCGCGACTAATTTTTTAGTATGTGTTTCAAAATTTTCAACAAGTGGCTCTGAAATGAAAAAGTATGGAGTAGCCATGGTTAATTTATTTTTGAAGGGAACGGAATGAAGAGCACGGTGAAAATGGCACGATTAAGTTTGATTCTCGTCCCTCTGACATTTAGCTTGGGTTGTAGTCACTTAGCAGTCGATAAGAGTGGCACAGGCGCAGCCCTGACCCAACAGCTAAGCGAAGTCAGCCAAGGGCCAGGTTCAGGCATTACGCGTTACCCTGTGCGCATGCGCGAAATACGATCCGATTAAAGCCACTTGCTCACTGTGTACATGGAGAAATGGGCGTCTCTTTGATTTTTTTGAGAGAATTGAAGCTACTAAATGCCGCCTTATTGGGCGGCATTTTTTTGTGATGCCTAAAGATGTTATCAATACCAGTAAGACGATTGGCCGCTTTTGCTTAGCCGTTAAGTATCTTGGATTTATTTCACCATTTTCACCAACTCCAACTATTGAAAATATTGTAACTCTGCGATAACCAAGCATTTTATGTGTCTAGCCATTTCGTAGTGGTTTTAAGGGCTGAAAAAAGCTCTGGTTTGCCAAGGCGGAGGTAGTCTGCGGAGGGGTTTTTGAAGCCAGCCCATTTCTATTATCTTCGGGCAATAAAATACAACTGTGGAGAGGGAGGTTGGCTTAGGGTTGGTGAGCTGGTAGTTGCAAGAGTGTTAAAGAATTGGTGGGTGGAGAGCACCCACATCGAAAGAGTCGATGTGGGTATGTGCGCTATTGTGTTTCTAGGGCTGGAGGCGTGCTGGACGTTGGTGTAGGTACCGCCATTGGAATCGCCGAGCTGCTTTCTAGAGCTCTGATCGTCTCGTCACACCACGTGAGCATCGGTTCAGTGAAAGCGATCGCCATGCGTAGGGCCATATTGAGAGAGAGTTGTCGGCTTTGTTCTTTACTCGGGTCTTCGCTCTCGCTGTATTGTTTTGCGATCGCATAGTAGGTTTTAAGCTTTTCTTCGTATTCGGCCTTGGCCTCTCGCACGGCTGGGATAAGGGGCTCTGCACCAACAACGGGCAGTGCCAACATGCGGACCAGTATCGGACTACGATAACTCGGGGTATCAATAGGACTTGTAATCCATTTCTGTAAATTTTGCAGACCGAGAGCTGTGATGCTATAGACCTTACGATCTGGCTTGTCGGCTTGAGCTTCGCGCTCGAACTCGAGCCACGAGTCTTTAGCAAGCTTGCCGAGTTCTCGGTAAACCTGTTGGTGACTGGCTTGCCAAATATGACCTACAGAATGCTCAAAGCTTTTGACAATGTCATAGCCGCTTTGAGGTTTGCCTGCTACCAGTGAAAGAATGACGTATCTAAGTGCCATGTGAAACCACTACCCTATGTGGCGGAACCGCAAACCTATTTCCATGATAAGGCGTCCGCTATGTAAATAAGTTCATCAAACTCGCGAAACACTCAGGCATCTGACCTTTGTGTTCAACGTTGAGTGCATCGTAACGGCGAGTTGGGGACTTAAGCAGGGACACTCGTCTCGGTTTCCAATTTGAAAAAGAGACTCACTTCACTAATGATAAATGAAGATGGACGGAATGCCACTCAAGTCTCAAAAACCGACTTTTAAAATGCACTTGTACTCGGTACGTCATAGGAGACCAAAACACACTAAAAATTGGTCAGTCAGAAATCAGATGATGTGATTTCTGACCCGAGCAAAGCGAATATTGCGGATAAAAAAATCATGTGTCAACTAATTGAAACACTTGAGTATTTTTGTTGCGTAGTAAAATATGCAAGGCTATTTATATGCAATTGCGTTAGCTGCGAAGGTGTTTTCCACTGGGGTCAAACGGTGGGTCTTGTAATAAGGTTGAACGGTGGGGCTTTCCCAATACTGCTATGTCAAATTTGGCACCTGCCACCGCAAACTCGGTTTTAATAAAACCCATCGCTAAAGATTTTTTGACTGTATGTCCGTAGGTGCCGGTGGATACTCGACCAACAGGTGTACCGTCTGGTGTAAAGATGGGTTCGCCACCACTGGCATCTGCATCGGTGTTTTCAATCTCTAGTATCACCAGTTTTTCGCGAGGCATATTTTGGGCAAGCTCAAGATAGGCCCTTCGGCCTAGAAAATCGGGTTTATCTGTTTTTATTAAGGCCTGTAACCCGACTTCTTGGGGCCAGTATTCTGGAGAGTACTCGCGTCCCCAGCTTCCATAGCCTTTCTCAACGCGCAAGGAGAGCAGCGCGCGACCACCGACTGGACGTGCGTCGTAACTTTCTCCGGCTTTTAATAATGCCTGGTAAAGCGCCAACTGATGTTCTTGAGGGCAGTAGAGCTCCCAACCGAGCTCACCGGTGAAAGATACTCGCATTGCAAACACTTCGATGCCAGTAACCTGCATGGGCCTGGAACGCATAAAGCGGAAATTCTCATTGCTCAAGTCTTCGTTGGTCATCGATTGCAACAGCTCTCGAGAACTTGGACCAGCGACACCAAATCCTGCCCAGCTCTCTGTCAGGCTTTCAAAGACTATTTCTTGGGGGCGTGGTACGGCGTTGAAGAAACGTTTGTGATAACGCTCGGCCATACCGGAACCAAACAATTTAAAATGATCCTCTGCGACTTTAGTGACAGTAAAGTCTCCTGCAATTCCGCCGCGCACGCCCAACAATGGTGCAAGACAACTACGGCCAATAGCTGTCGGGACGTTGTTGGCGATGACCTTATCCAGCCATTCACCACAGCCTGGTCCTGTGAGTTCATACTTGGCAAAATTTGAAATATCGATGATTCCCGCGCTATGGCGCAATGCACGACACTCTTCGCCGACGGTCTCAAAACAGTTTTGACGTTCGTATCCGTATGTCTCTGTCGCTTCGGCAGGGCTGTTGGCAAACCAGAGTGGGTGCTCCCATCCGTAGTTAAGGCCAAACACTGCCCCCATGGATTTTTGCAGTTCGTAGATGAGGCGCGTGCGGGCGGGGCGTCCTGCTTCTCGCTCTTCATAGGGGAAATGAATTTTGAAACGATGGCTGTAACTGTCCATGACTCGTTCGCGCGTAAAAGGCTTGTCAGCCCACGCGCCGAATCGAGCAATATCCCAGCCGAACATATCCAGCGAAGACTCACCTTGTACAATCCATTCGGCTAGCATCATACCCAGCCCACCAGATTGACTGAATCCGGGGATAATGCCGTTGCAGCAGTAGTAGTTTTTCAACTCTGGCACCGGGCCAAATAGCGCATTGGCGTCCGGGGACCAAATCATCGGCCCATTTATTACACGTTTGACCCCGGCGTTTGCTAGGGCAGGTATCCGCTCACATGCACGCAACACATTTTCACCAATGCGTTCCAGATCGTCGGGCAGCAAATCGTGGCCAAAGTCCGAGGGTGTTTCGTTCTCGGACCAGAACCTGCCATCTCGCTCATAAGCACCGACCAACAAACCCTCGCCTTCCTGTCGCAGATAGTATTCGCCATCGCGGTCGGCGACTGAGGGAAGACGTCTGCCGAGTGCTGCGACTTCTGGCATTGACTCCGTGACATAGTACTGATGCTCTGTCGGCATCAGCGGGAGTTCTATGCCTGCCAGCTTGGCAACTTCGCGTCCCCAGAGGCCCGCGGCATTTACAACGACTTGTGCGGTGATGGTTCCTTTGTCGGTGGCCACATCCCAGCCGCCGTCAAAACGTTGATTGGTTTCTAGTACGGGAGTAAATCGATGAATCTGTGCACCTGCCGCACGTGCCCCCGCTGCGTAGGCATGCGTGACTCCTGATGGGTCTACATTGCCGCCGTCTTGTTCAAACATGACGCAACGAATGCCATCGAAATCGACCAAAGGATGCATCTTCTGCGCTTCTTCTATGGAGAGCTCTCTAAAGTCGACCCCGAAGTAGCGAGCTTTTGCTTCTTGGATGCGCAGTTGGTGTTCTCGTTCACGCGTCTGCGCCAAATACAGGCTGCCGGATTGGAATACCCCACATCCTTGGCCTGTCTCCACCTCGAGTTGTTTGTATAGCTGCATGGTGTAGTACTGCAGCTTGGAAATGTTGTTGTTGTCGTGCAGACCATGGATGTTGGCTGCAGCGTGCCAGGTGCTCCCTGAGGTCAACTCGTCTCGCTCCAGCAACATAACGTCGTTCCAGCCCAGCTTGGTGAGGTGGTACAAGATACTGCACCCAACGAGTCCTCCGCCGATAACAACTACTTGTGCATGAGATTTCATGGTTGCTCCCAGACGCTTGGCGTCGAGTTAGGTTGGAGACCACGCCAGTAGAGCGTTACAATTGTGGTCTTCATTAGGTCCCTTATTCAATCCCGCTCGGGCAAAGCAAGACAAAGCGTCGTGGACCTGCTTTGTTCTGAATTCGCCTATATTGTTTTGAGGGCGTCAATCTCGCTAGAGTAGTCTCCACCGCTTGCCACTTTAAAGACAGGATTTAAGTTTTGACAGATCAACTTAGAGTAGATGCCATTGTTGCTGACGTTGGAGGCACAAACGCACGATTTGCTTATCTAGCAAAGTCAGGGTCAGCAGAGCTTCAGGCTAAGCGAACTTACCAATGCGCTGATTTTGATGGTCTGGCCGAAGCATTTGTCGCTTACTGTCAAGAAGTGGGGGCGTCTACCGAGCGGCTTTCTGTGGCTTTAGCGTGTCCCTGCGAGCATGATGACATCGCACTGACCAATAATCACTGGCGGTTTAATCGATCTGCGTTGTTGGATCAGCTGGGCCTACTTGAGTTGAGAACAATCAATGATTTCACTGCCCAAGCCTTAGCGGTTCCATTGCTCGATGAGCAGCAGCGCTATCTGCTGCACCCTGGGAAACCTGTGCGTGCGCCCGTGCTAGTTGTCGGGCCAGGTACAGGCCTAGGTGTTGGTTCGTTGGTCCCCGCAGCAAATGATTGGATTCCGGTTGTCACTGAAGGCGGTCACGTCACTTGCGCGGCCGTGGACAAACGAGACGTCGCCACAATAGATTATTTGCGTGAGCAATTCGGGCATGTATCGGCCGAGCGATTAATCAGTGGGCCTGGCCTAGAAAACCTGTACCGCGCTGAAGTGGCATTGGCGGGCGGTGAGGCTGAAGAGTTGGAAGCTGCACAAATCAGCCAGCGAGCATTGGATGGCAGTGATCCACACTGCGTGGTTGCGTTACAGCGCTTTTGTCGGGTTTTTGGCGGTGTCGTTGGCGATGCGGTGATGAGTACCGGAGCGCGCGGTGGGGTGGTTATCGCTGGTGGTATCGTACCTCGTATTCTCGACTTTTTATCGGGCAGCGAGTTTTTAACGCGCTTGCACGACAAAGGGCGGTTTTCTGAGTACCTTCGGAGCATTCCTGTCAGTGTCATGATCTCGGGTGATCCGGGTCTTTTGGGTTCTGCTGCGGCTTTGGGTAACGAGCATCTTTTTGATATGGGCTACGTGACGCGCAAATAAAACATTGGAACTCTCGCCGTGGATCGGGCCTTTTAGCGGCACCCAAGCGAATCGTTAAATCAATACATTGAACAAAGCGATGCAAAAATGCGCACAACTGTGTTCTTCTTGCTAAACTTTGCATTGATTCGGCTTTGACCGCCCATTGTCTACGAGATGCAACACCGACTAAGAGCTTTGGCTCATGTCCTGAGGCTTCAATCCAAAAAGACAATATCGGTGCGATGCCACGTGGCCTTGCGTATGGGTCACCACTGACACTTTTAAGGATGCCCTAATGCCTGTTATTACTCTTCCAGATGGAAGCCAGCGCGCTTTCGATCACTCTGTTTCTGTGCACGACGTCGCCGCCGATATTGGTCCTGGCTTGGCAAAAGCTGCTGTGGTCGGACGTGTTGGTGGAGAGCTAGTTGATACTAGTTTTGTCATGAAGCAAGACACTGAGCTTGCGATTATCACAACGCGCGACGAAGAAGGGCTCGAAGTTATTCGCCATTCGTGCGCGCATTTGATGGCTCAGGCCGTGCAGCAGCTGTTTCCCAGCGCACAGGTCACCATTGGTCCAGTGATTGAAAATGGTTTTTTTTACGACTTCGCGTTTGAGCGGCCGTTTACGCCAGAAGATCTAGAAAAAATTGAAAAGCGCATGTTGGAATTGACTAAGCAAGCGCTACCGCTGCAACGCACGGTCAAAACCCGTGACGACGCGCTGGCCTTCTTCAAAGAGAAAGGCGAAGACTATAAAGCTGAAATCATCGACTCGATCCCGGTCAATGAAGACTTGTCGTTGTATCAGCAAGGTGAATTCATCGATCTCTGCCGTGGCCCACACGTGCCCAACACAGGGTTTATAAAAGCCTTCAAATTGACCAAAGTTGCTGGTGCCTACTGGCGAGGCGACTCAGATAACGAGATGCTACAGCGCATTTACGGCACGGCTTGGGGTGATAAAAAAGCGCTCAAACAACATCTGTTTCAGCTAGAAGAAGCCGAAAAGCGTGATCACCGAAAACTCGGTCGTCAGTTAGAGCTTTTTCACCTGCAAGAAGAAGCACCCGGCATGATCTTCTGGCATCCAGCTGGCTGGCAACTGTGGCAGAGCATCGAGCAGTACATGCGTGAAAAGCAGCGCATAAACGGCTATCAGGAAGTGAAAACACCGATGGTGGTGGATCGGAGCTTGTGGGAGAAATCTGGTCACTGGGAGAAATACAGTGAGCACATGTTCACGACCCAGTCCGAAAATCGTGATTATGCGATTAAACCGATGAACTGCCCGTGCCATGTTCAAATTTTTAATCAGGGTTTGCGCAGTTATCGTGATTTGCCGCTGCGTATGGCAGAGTTTGGCTCTTGTCACCGCAACGAAATGTCCGGTGCATTGCATGGCATTATGCGCGTTCGCGGTTTTGTGCAGGACGATGGCCACATTTTCTGCGCGGAAGATCAGATACTCAGCGAGAGTCTAGACTTCATCGATTTTCTGCATGAGGTTTACGAGGATTTCGGTTTTGAGCAAATCATCTACAAATTATCGACGCGCCCTGAGCAGCGGGTTGGCAGTGATGAAAGCTGGGATCGTGCGGAGAAAGCACTTGCTGAAGCTTTAGACGCTAAAAACATAGAATGGGACGAATTGCCGGGTGAAGGTGCTTTTTATGGCCCGAAAATTGAGTTCTCCCTAAAAGATACCTTGGGTCGCGTTTGGCAGTGCGGCACCTTGCAGGTTGACTTCAATATGACGGGGCGCCTTGGCGCTCAGTTTGTGAACGAAGCAGGCGAGCGTGAAACGCCGGTGATGTTGCACCGAGCGACGTTGGGCTCATTTGAGCGATTTATAGGTATCTTGATCGAACATCACGGTGGGAAATTCCCCGCGTGGTTAGCGCCTACTCAAGCTGTTGTTCTTAACATTACTGACAAACAGCACGAATATGCGCAAAAAGTCGCCGAAATACTCGTCGAAAATGGCCTTAGGGCTGTTTCGGACTTGAGGAACGAGAAAATCGGCTTTAAGATACGCAATTACACATTGCAACGCGTTCCGTACATGCTGGTTGTTGGAGACCGAGAGGTTGAGAACAACGAAGTGTCGGTTCGCACACGTGATGGAGAGGATCTCGGTACTGTGCCAATGGCGCGATTTACCGAGGCATTGCAAGCGGAGGTCGCCAGTCGTGGACGTACCCCGCTCAAATCATCCCTGGAGGATTGACGCATAGCTTCTAAGAAACTGCGGCATAACGGTGAAATCACCGCCGCTGAAGTACGGCTAATAAACCAAGAAGGCGAACAGATGGGTGTTATGTCCGTTCGCGCAGCGATGGAATCCGCGCAAGAAGTGGGTTTAGATCTGGTTGAAATTTCACCGAACGCTGAACCACCTGTCTGTCGGGTGATGGATTTTGGTCGGTATCGTTTTGAGCAAAGCAAAAAGCAGAATGCTGGCAAGAAAAAGCAGAAACAGCAGCAGCTCAAAGAGATCAAGTTCAGACCGGGCACTGAAGACGCCGACTATAAGGTCAAGCTCAAAAAGTTGATTGAGTTCATCGAAAACGGTGATAAAGCGAAGGTAACACTGCGCTTTAGAGGTCGTGAGATGGCTCACCGTGAACTCGGACTTGAGCTTCTACAGCGTGTTGAGGCTGATATGGGCGAGATGATCACTGTTGAGCAAAAGCCGTTGATGGAAGGGCGACAGATGGTGATGATGATGGCGCCCCGTAAAAAATAATAATTCGTTCTGGGATTTGCAGCTTCTCTTGTAAATTCTGTTACAATGCTCGGCTTCGCAGCCCCTGTGCTCTGATCAGTGTTGTTATGCACTGTTTGGAGCGTTGGCGTGGGCGGAAAGTTGTTGCTCGAAACGGCGGCAACAGAGGGAGTAATAGCAGTTATTGTAAAGCGTAGGCTCTAGGGCTTTCGCGTTGGCTCCCCTAAAAGACCTTGAGGTCAGTGAAATCACTCCGACTGACCCAGGGAATACTCTGAATTATAATTGAGGAAACTGGAGTAGTTATGCCAAAAATTAAAACCCAGCGTGGTGCTGCAAAGCGCTTTAGACGCACCGGTAAGGGTGGCTTCAAGCACGCACAGTCGTTCCGTCGCCATATCTTGACTAAAAAAGACACCAAGCGTAAGCGTCAGCTTCGCGGCATGCATCAGGTAAAAGCCTGTGATGTTGCGACAGTTAACCAAATGCTTCCATACGTCTAACACCGGAGCGGAATAATGCCACGAGTAAAGCGCGGTGTGACGGCACGGGCCCGTCACAAAAAAGTATTAGATCAAGCCAAAGGTTACAGAGGTGCGCGCAGTCGTGTCTTTCGTGTTGCCAAACAAGCTGTCACAAAAGCAGGGCAATACGCCTACCGTGACCGTCGCCAAAGAAAGCGTCAGTTTCGTGCTCTTTGGATTGCGCGTATCAATGCGGGCGCACGTCAATGTGAATTGTCGTACAGCCGCATGATGCACGGCCTTGCCTTAGCTGGCATTGAAGTCGATCGCAAGGTTTTGGCTGATCTGGCTGTTCATGATTTTGCAGCTTTTGCAAAAATCGCCGAACAAGCCAAGGCTAGCCTACCCGCTTAAAGCGGAACACAATGCAAATTGTGAGCATCGTGAGATGCTGAAAACGGGAGTGGCCATTGGCCGCTCCTTTTTTTTGACCAATAATTGGTCAAATCGAGACTGAATTCACTTGGGTGCATAGCTCCCGGATAAAACATGAGGAAGGTACGCCGGTGATCGACACAGAAGAGCAACTGGCCAGAGCACTGGAGGCTGTCGCTGGGGCTGCAGATCTTAAAGCGCTGGACGATGTGCGCGTGGGCTGGATGGGCAAAAAAGGCCACATCACAGATTTAATGAAATCCATGGGATCACTGACAGCCGAAGAGCGGCCAGTCATGGGGCAAAAGGTCAATGATCTTAAGCGAGCTGTTGCCGCCTCTATTGAGGATCGCAAAACTGCCTTGGCCGATGACGCTTTGCGCGAAAAGCTACTCGCCGAAACTGTCGATGTCACTCTTGCAGGGACCGGCCAGCAAAGCGGCGGTTTGCACCCCGTCACGCAAACCATAGAGCGTATTACAAGTCTGTTTGGTCAGTTGGGCTTTACGGTGGCCGAAGGGCCGGAAATTGAAAACGATTTTTACAATTTCGAAGCCCTAAACATTCCAGCGCATCACCCGGCTCGTGCGATGCACGACACCTTCTACTTTGGCGATGGCAAGTTACTGCGCACACATACCTCTTCTGTGCAGATTCGTCATATGCAGAACAATGGTGCGCCGTGTCGTGTGCTGTCACCGGGTCGGGTTTACCGCTGCGATTCGGATCAAACCCACACCCCCATGTTTCATCAGGTGGAGGGCTTGTATATAGACAAGCATGTCAGTTTCTCTGACTTGATGGGCCATCTTGAGCAGTTCCTTAAGTTGTTCTTTGATCAAGGTGATATGGAAGTGCGTTTTCGCCCGTCTTATTTCCCCTTTACAGAGCCTTCTACGGAAGTTGATGTGCGCGCGCCAGGCGGCAAGTGGGTGGAAGTATTGGGGTCGGGCTTAGTGCATCCCAATGTATTGAGAGCGGTTGGCGTTGATCCGAACGAATTCCAAGGCTATGCCTTTGGTTTGGGTGTCGAGCGATTGGCGATGATGCGTTATGGCGCTGACGATCTGCGCGTTTTCTTTGAAAATGATGTGCGATTTCTCAGCCAGTTTCGCTAGAGAGAAAAGCTCAGCGTGTGCGCGTTTTGCACACAGTCGAATTTAGAGCCTGTAAGCAGTTAATTGACTGCTCGGCCAAAGTCATTAAATTGCTGCTAACAGACGCAAATGGCTTCATAGAGTAGCTAAGCGCTGCCCGGAGACAGAACAAATGAAATTCAGTGAAAAGTGGTTGCGAGAGTGGGTCAACCCCTCGGTGGATACCGACGAGTTAGCAGAACAGCTGACGCTTCTAGGCCTTGAAGTTGATGGCATAGAATACCCCGCTGATTTGGGTGACAAGGTTGTGGTTGCACGTATAGTCAGTGCCGAGAAACACCCGGACGCTGACAAGCTGCGCGTATGCCAAGTTGATACCGGCAGCGAGCAGGTTCAAATTGTCTGCGGTGCACCCAATGCTGCGGCGGGTCTGGTGGCACCCTTGGCATTGCCAGGTGCTCGATTGCCAGGTGGGATAAAAATTCGCAAGAGCAAACTGCGTGGTGTGGAGTCTGCGGGCATGTTGTGTTCTGCCGTTGAGCTGAGCATGGGCGAGGATTCCGACGGTTTACTCGCACTGCCAACAGACGCTCCTATCGGCACACCGGTGGCGCAATACTTACAGCTAGACGACTGTACTATCGAAATTGACCTCACCCCAAATCGCGGTGATTGCTTGTCGATTCGAGGTGTAGCCTATGATGTTGCGGCGACCAACAGCATGCAGGTAACCGAACCTGAAACTCCTGCTATCGCCGCCGCAAGTGAAGATACTTTTGCTGTCAGCATAAAAGACGGTGCGGGCTGTGTTCGCTTTGCGGGTCGTGTTCTACGTGATGTGAATTGCGCCGCGGCAACCCCACTATGGATGGTAGAAAAACTGCGTCGCAGCGGCATTCGCAGTATTTCGCCGGTGGTTGATGTGACGGCTTATGTGATGTTGGAACTTGGCCAGCCGACGCACGCATACGATTTAGACAAACTGCAGGGCGCTATTGAAGTGCGCAACGCAACGCAAGATGAAAAAGTCGTTTTGCTTGATGGTCGGGAGATCGACTTGCACGATGACACCCTGTGTATCACCGACAGCAGCGGAGTTATCGGCATTGCAGGTGTGATGGGTGGTGACAGCACGGGTGTACTGAGTGACTCAAAAAATGTCTTCCTTGAAGCCGCCTTGTTTGACCGCATCACCATTGCAGGTAAGTCTCGGCGCTATAACGCTTTTACTGATGCGGCTGCTCGCTTTGAGCGAGGGGTAGATCCCGAGCTGCAAGAACGTGCAATCGAGCGCATGACTGCTTTGATCATTGAAATTTGTGGTGCGACACCCGGCCCAGTGGTTTTGATCGAACAGCCTGCTATTGCCGAGACTGTAGACCCTGTGCCATTGCGACGCCACCGCATCAAAGAGTTACTGGGCTGTTCTTTCGAAGATGCGCAAGTTGAGCAAGTACTCGGTAGTTTAGGCATAGAGCTGAGTGCCAACGCCGAGGGTTGGAGCGCAGTCGCTCCTAGCCGCCGTTACGACATTCGCATAGAAGAAGACCTGATCGAAGAGCTCGCCCGCGTCTATGGCTTTCACAATATTCCTCGCACTTCTCCTACCACCCAGCTGAAAATGGTGCCTGTTTCTGAGACGACACTCTCTGTGCAACGTGTGCGGTCGGTATTGGTTGAGCGAGGCTATCTGGAAGCGATCAGCTATAGCTTTGTTGATCCCGCAGTGCAGTCGCAGATCAACCCCGGTGTGGCTGCCTTGAATCTGGCAAACCCCATTGCCAGCGATTTGTCTGAAATGCGGACCAATCTTTGGTCAGGACTGCTACAAGCGGTTCAGCGCAACCACAATCGCCAGCAACCGCGCGTGCGTTTGTTTGAGATTGGTTTGCAGTATCACCCCACTGATGAGGGTATTGACGAACGTAAGCAATTGGCTGGAGCGGTATCGGGTGAGATTCAGCCTGAATCTTGGCAGGCTGCTGAAAACACAGATTTTTTCTCTGTAAAAGGAGACCTTGAAGCAGTCTTGGCGTTGTCTGGAGCAGGGTGGCGGTTTGAAGCGGCTGAGCACGCGGCCTTGCATCCTGGGCGCACAGCGCGCATTTTTCGCGATGGAAAAGCTGTTGGTTGGATTGGCGAGTTACACCCCAAACTCAAGGAAGTCTTTGATCTGTCGACAAATACTGTGCTGTTCGAGGTTGAGATGTCTGCCTTGGCAACGCGCCCTCTGGCTCGAAGTGAACCGTTGGCGCGCTTCCCCAGTTTGCGCCGTGATCTTGCGGTCCTGGTGCCGAGTGCTACGCCAGCTCAAGCTATTGTCGACACCGTTCGCGGTGCGCAAGTGGACAACCTACTCGACGTTATGGTATTCGATACCTACGCAGGGCAAGGGGTTCCCGAAGGGCATAAAAGTGTCGCCTTTTGCTTGATTTTACAGGACTTTTCACGCACTCTCGTGGATGCGGATGTCAGTCAAGCTGTAGCGATTGTGTTAGAGCAACTGGGCAAACAATTGGGCGCCTCATTAAGGGAGTCGTAGATGGCCTTAACCAAAGCCGACATGGCAGAAATGCTGTTCGATGATCTTGGGCTGAACAAGCGCGAAGCCAAAGAGCTTGTCGAGCAATTTTTCGAAATTCTGCGTCAGGCACTGGAAGAAGGTAGAGATGTCAAACTCTCGGGTTACGGCAACTTCATCCTGCGTGATAAAAAAGAACGCCCTGGGCGCAACCCCAAAACGGGAGAAGAGATTCCTATCTCTGCCCGTCGAGTTGTTACATTCCGACCTGGCCAGAAACTAAAAGCACGAGTAGAGGCATATGCTGGAGAGCAGCACAGAATCGACGGAACAGACTGAGCTTCTGCCGACGATACCGAATAAACGTTACTTCACCATTGGTGAAGTCAGCGAGCTGTGCGCGGTAAAGCCCCATGTCCTTCGCTACTGGGAACAAGAATTCCCAGAGCTAAAACCTGTCAAACGTCGTGGCAACCGCCGGTACTACCAGCGGCATGACGTGTTGCTTATTCGTCAGATCCGCAGCCTGCTATACGAAAAAGGCTACACCATTGGTGGTGCCCGCCAGCAGCTTTCCAGCGAAGAAATCAAAGACGACAACAATCAGTCGCAGCAGTTGGTGCGTCAATTGCGCACTGAGCTAGAAGACGTTCTGCGTATTCTCAAAAGCTAGGCCAACAGCGCAAAAAAATCTCATGCCGGGATCACCCTGAGATTTGCTCTGCAAAACAGTGGCTCTTTACAGTTTATTTTGACTTGGCTATTCCAAAGCTAGCCCCCAGTCCGCTATACTTCGCAGCTCGGTCGGGACGTGGCGCAGCCTGGTAGCGCACTACAATGGGGTTGTAGGGGTCGGAGGTTCGAATCCTCTCGTCCCGACCACTAAGAATTCAAAATGCGGCCCGTCTTCAAAGAAGATTGGGCCGTTTTTTTTGGCCACAAGAAAGCACACCTGACCCGTATTTGCATCGGAGAGACCCATGAGCGGCAGTACTATCGGTAAGTTATTCACCGTGACGACCTTTGGCGAAAGCCACGGGCCCAGTATTGGTGCGATCATCGATGGCTGCCCTCCGGGCTTGCCACTGTGCGAGGCCGATCTCCAATTGGATCTCGATCGCCGTAAGCCGGGCCAATCACGCCACACGACTCAGCGTAAAGAGGCCGACGAGGTCAGGATTGCCTCGGGTGTGTTTGAAGGGGTGACGACGGGTACACCGATTGGCTTGCTCATCGAAAACACCGATCAGCGTTCGAAGGACTACGGAAAAATTGCTGAGCAGTTCCGACCCATGCACGCTGACTATAGTTACCAGCAAAAGTACGGTATTCGCGACTACCGCGGTGGTGGTCGCTCGTCCGCTCGGCAAACGGCAATGCGTGTTGCCGCCGGTGGCATCGCAAAAAAGTGGCTTGCTGCCGTTTTTGGCGTGCAAATCAGAGGCTACATGGCGCAACTTGGGCCAATTGTTTTGGACCGTGCCCACTTTGACTGGCGGCAAATACCTGAAAACGATTTTTTCTGGCCAAGCGCGCAGCAGATTGATGTGCTTGAGGAAACCATGATTCAAGTGCGCCGTGAAAAAGACTCCGTCGGCGCACGTATTGAAATCGTAGCGGAAGGAGTACCTGCCGGTTGGGGTGAGCCGATATTCGATTCTCTAGACGCTGATCTGGCCCACGGTTTGATGAGTATCAATGCTGTAAAAGGTGTGGAAATTGGTGACGGTTTCGGCTGTATTGATGCACGCGGCTCCACTCATCGTGACGAAATTACGCCAGAAGGATTTAGCGCTAATCATGCCGGTGGGGTGCTCGGTGGTATTAGCTCCGGTCAAAACATACAGGCGGCTATCGCGCTAAAACCAACGTCCAGTATTCAAGTGCCGGGCAAGAGTATCGACATACAGGGCAACCCCGTGGAGCTGATAACCACGGGCCGCCACGACCCCTGCGTGGGTATTCGGGCGGTGCCCATTGCGGAAGCTATGATGGCCATTACTCTGATGGACCACGCCTTGCGTCAGCGCGGGCAGAATGCAGATGTGGTTTCGCCAACGCCAGTTGTGCCGGCTGGAGAGCTGTAGGCTTTTTTCGACTGCAGCTATAGACAGTTTTATGCTGGTTGATTGTTGAGCTAAGCAGTGCGCACCCTGTTAACACCTGGTTTTTTCGATTTTGGTGTTGAATAGTTGGCCGCAAGTCCCAGTCTGGCGTGGACGTCTAGGGTGCCAAATATCCTCTGTATAGAGGTGTGGGTGCGTCGCCAAAAAAACCGTTCCAGTACAAAAACATCTGTGAGTGATACGCCTGGATAAGTTAGGTGATCAATAGGGCATCAATGCCGTTTGACTCTACTTCGTCACTGCGCGACACTAAACCCGACTAAATCCCTCAGGTATTCGGAGCAAGGCCATGTGGCAGCTGATCAAAGAAGACATCAACAGCGTGTTTGGGCGCGACCCATCTGCGCGCAATGTGTTCGAGATCGTCACCTGTTACCCCGGTGTACATGCCATCCTGTTCCACCGTATTAACCACAAGCTTTGGAGTATGGGTTTAAAGTGGCTCGGGCGTTTTGGCTCGACCGTCGCGCGTTTTATCACTGGCATAGAAATTCATCCTGGCGCCACCATTGGCCGCCGATTTTTTATCGACCACGGTATGGGCGTAGTGATCGGAGAGACGGCTGAAATTGGCGATGACGTCACGCTGTATCACGGCGTCACTCTTGGAGGCACCGCGAGCTTCGAGGGAGAAGGCGGTAAACGTCACCCAACGCTAGGGGACAACGTTGTCGTAGGCGCCGGTGCTCAGATATTGGGCCCTTTTAAAGTTGAAGACGGCGCGCGTATAGGCTCCAATGCGGTTGTGTTAAAGCCCGTGGAAAGTGGCGCCACAGTCGTTGGCATACCCGGCCGAGCGGTTAAGGTTCGCAATGCTGAAGACGAACGGCGCCAAGCGATGGCTAACAAGATAGGCTTTGATGCCTACGGCATGACGCCCGATTTACCCGACCCTGTTTCACATGCGATTAATGGCATGCTCGACCACATGCACGAGATGCATGACAGAGTAGATCAGCTCAGTCGCGCCATGTGCACCATGGGGCGGCAGGTAGAAGACCTTGCGCCTTTGAATATAGATTTCCCCTGTGACGATTTCGGTGAACCTCGGGCTGAGACTAAGGCTAGCCCTTGTGAGGGCGAAGCCGCAGATCCGCTGGCCGACGCGAAAGCCACTGACGACACCGTGCAAAAACCGAAAACAGCCGAATCGAACCTTGGATAGTCAGCCATGAAACTGACCACACGCGGGCGCTATGCCGTCACAGCGATGTTCGACTTGGCGCTACACAGCCAAGTTTACCCCGTGTCGTTGAGTGAAATATCCGAGCGACAACGCATTTCCCTCTCTTATCTAGAGCAGCTGTTTGCCAAGCTTCGAAAAAGTGGCTTGGTCATCAGCACGCGTGGGCCTGGTGGCGGCTATACCGTCGCGAAAGCTACCGACAGCGTATCCATTGCCGAGATTATCGGTGCCGTCAACGAGTCGGTTGATGCGACCAACTGCGGCGGCCGCGAGAACTGCAGTGGCGATGGTGAAGGGCCTTGTTTGACGCATAATTTATGGGCGGGGCTCACACGGCAAATCAACGATTTTTTACAGAGTGTGACCCTCGCCGACCTACTTGCGGATCAACCCGTCGGTCGCGATCTTGATTTAGCTGGAATAAAAATAGTGCAAGAGCGGATTCCCAGCAACACAGGCGGCGAAAGCGTCGATGGCTGAACTGGCACCCGTTTATCTCGACAATGCTGCAACCACACCTGTCGACCCACAAGTAGCTGCTGCTATGGGTGCATGTCTCACACTTGATGGCAATTTTGCCAACCCCGCCTCACACACCCACCATTGGGGTTTAGCTGCGGCCGACACCGTAGAGCAGGCGCGTTCTGAAGTCTCGCAACTAACCGGCGCGGCAATAGAAGAAATTGTTTTTACGTCAGGCGCCACCGAGGCAAATAACCTAGCCCTACTGGGAGTTGCCCAGCGGTATGAAACTGGCCACATGATTTCAGTGGCCACTGAACACAAAGCCGTGTTAGATCCATTGGTGGCACTGCGAAAGCAAGGCTGGCGCATTGACTTGCTACCGGTTGATGCAGACGGGCGTGTCAATCTACAGCAGCTGGAAGACACCATCTGCGACGACACAAAATTAATCTCTGTGATGCATGTCAACAACGAG
Organism: uncultured Granulosicoccaceae bacterium; assembly: GCA_937965695.1. GTDB lineage: Bacteria > Pseudomonadota > Gammaproteobacteria > CALCKW01 > CALCKW01 > CALCKW01. The sequence goes on along the minus strand of CALCKW010000077.1, from coordinate 25,537 downwards.
ATTGGCGTGGTGCAGGACGTTGCCGCCATTGGTGCTCTCGCCCGTGAACGTGGTGTGTTACTGCACGTGGACGCCGCCCAGAGCATCGGTAAACTTCCGCTGGACATGCACGCCCAGCAGATTGATTTATTATCCGTATGCGCACACAAATTTCACGGCCCTAAAGGCATCGGTGCACTTTGTGTGCGGCGGCGGCCACCTCTGCGAATAGGTGCATTAATGTTTGGCGGTGGCCACGAACGTGGGCTGCGATCAGGTACATTGCCCACACACCAGCTAGTGGGCTTTGGCGAGGCTTGCCGATTGGCTCGCGCCACTATGGCGACAGATATGCCCCGTATTGCTGCGATGCGCGATGCGCTTTGGTCAGAGTTGCAACAACTCTCAGGTGTATTGCTCAACGGCAGCCTTGAACACCGAGTTGCCGGAAACTTGAATATTTGTGTCGATGGGGTCGAAGGTGAAAGCCTTGTTACGGCACTGCGTCAAATCGGAGTGTCCAGTGGGTCAGCTTGTACCAGTGCAAGCCTTGAACCCTCGCATGTTTTGAGAGCATTGGGCCGTAGTGCCGAACAATCACAGGCGTCACTGCGAATAAGCTTTGGCCGCTTTAATAGCGAATCAGACGTATCCGTCGCTGCCGCTGATATCAGTCAGGCAGTACGGCGATTGCGTGCAATGGCGCCTGCTTAGTGTGAGCATCGACTGAAATGGCCCACAGTAAGCAAGTGCTGCAGCGTTTCAATTGCCCGCAGCATGTGCAAGTTGATCAGGCTGAAGCCGTTGGAACCGCCGGCTCGCGCTTGGCCGGTTCTCAGATTGAAATTCATCTCAGCCGTCGAGACAAAGTATTACAAGCCGGTTTTAAAGCTTACGGCTGCCCGGCCACCATCGCCAGCGCAGATTATCTGTGTGAGTTGTTAAAAGGGGCGAATGCAAAGTTCGACGAGCTAGAGCGCCACGCCATTATCCGGGCTTTAGAACTTCCGGCTGCACGGCAGCATTGTGCTGCGCTAGCCATTGAGGCAATGCGCAATGCCTTTGAGGCATTGGATAAAAAATAAATCGATTGGCGTGAGTCTAACTCTCGTTAAAAATTACATGTTGAGCGGCTTGTGCAGCCGACTGTCAAAACACAGGAAATAGAATGACCAACAATGACATCCTGCGCCGCGTGCGTTACATCTTTGATTTTAACGACGAGCAGATGATTACATTGTTTTCTCTAGCCGATCTCGACGTTAGCCGCGCCAGTGTGAGTGATTGGTTGAAAAAAGAAGAAAACGATGGTTTTGAGGTGCTGGATGATCGCACCTTGGCTGTATTTCTCAATGGATTGATTATTGAAAAGCGTGGGCGCAAAGACGGCCCTCAACCAGAACCGGAAGAACGCATCAATAACAACATCATATTCCGTAAAATAAAAATCGCCTTAGATTTGAAAGCTGAGGATATCCTCGAACTTCTACAATCGGTTGATTGCACGATCAGCAAACACGAACTCAGTGCTTTTTTTCGAAAGACTGGCCACAAACATTTCCGAGCTTGCAATAACCAAATTTTGCGAAACTTCCTTAAAGCAATTCAGCTACGCGAGCGTCCTGGCTCTCCGTGGGACGAGAGTTGATTTTAGCGATGAGAGATGTCGAAATCACGCGTGAGCCGGTTGAACTGTACAAAATACTCAAATTTGAAGGCTTGCTTTCCAGTGGAGCTGAAGCCAAAAACGCGATTGCCGCGGGGCAAGTGCGCGTTAACGGTGAAACAGAGCTGCGTAAGCGACGCAAAATTGTCGACGGGGATGTTATCGTTTTTGCTGATGAAGAGTTGGCGATTAAACTAGCTGCAAATTAAGTGCTTGCTTATCCCTTCTACTTAAAAGTGGTAGACGATTCCGGCATTGACGGTCAATGGTTTGTAGTCAATGTCGATGAGTTGGTTATCGCCGCCTTCTTCGTTCAGAGTTAGGTTTTTTGCGTGCACACCTCTCAGCTCTAGTTGAACAGCGGTTTGGCTGTCGATTCCTTGTCGGATGCCGACCATCCATTGAGTCGCCATCTCACCGCCGGTGCTGTAGGACGTCTCGACGCCTGCGTCGACCAGATCGACGTCAATTTCTTGCAAGAGTCCGATACCGACACCAACGTAGGGACGGAGAGACTTAGGCGACAGCGCTTCAGGGATAAAGATGCCGTTGATAAAAAAACTGTTTGACGAGTAGTCGCCACCCTCGATGTTTGTCATCGTTGCTGGCGCAGCAGAGATGGAACCCTCAGCAATTTCGTGGGTGCTGTAATCCCAGCTGAGCTCGACGGTCCAATTGGGGTTCATCGCCAAACCCAGACTTCCGCCTGCCATCCATCCAGAATCGAAGTCGATGTCTCCAGACTGGCCGTTAAGGGTAAAGGTTTCAGTATCGTGTAGGGTGTAGCCCCCGTATAAGCGAGCAGTAATATCGGATTGAGAAGAGGATGCCTGCATGGCAGTAGCGCCCAAAATAGTGAAGATCAAAACGCGTAATGACCTGCTTGGTTTGCTGATATTCATCTTGTTGTCTCTCATGCATTTCAACTTTTTTTGTCGCTTATTTGGCAACCCTATTGCGGAATCTACTTATGCGTTAGTGAAGGTAACGTGAAAAGTTGAACTTTTATTCGATTCGCTAATCTCGATCAGCAATGGCAGTTTGGTATACTGGGCGCACAGTTAGAGTTTAAGTTGGCAGTTGTAGAAAACCCACTGAGATTCAGCGCGGCCCGTCCGATTAATTGTTTGTGATTTGGTTGTTGAAGAGGCTGCATTGGCGGCTGTTTGGGTTCTGTTTTCTGTTCCACGGGGGACAGTCGACTGCCGCTATGGGCATAGGCCACAGGGAGTTTTTGACGGACAATGCAGGTTAAGCGCACTTGGGTAGATCGTATTGCCGACTTTATAGCAGGGCGACTAAACGCTCAGAGCTCCGGTTACGAACCCTATACACCGTCAGACCCAGAAACCTTGAAGCGCCAACTGCGTCCTGGAGATATTCTTTTAGTTGAGGGTAATCAAAAGGTTTCTGCCGCCATCAAATACCTCACCCAATCGACATGGTCACATGCTTCCATGTTTGTGGGCGACGCCTTGCCGGTAGACCCTGAAACGGGGGTGCGACCCCAGCTGGTTGAGGTGAACCTCGCTGAAGGTTGCGTTGGAGTGCCGCTAAAAAAATACGAAACTTACAATACACGCATTTGCAGAGCGCAGGGCTTGACCGTAGAAGACCAAGACAAAGTCGTGAAGTACATGGTCGACAACTTGGGAGTTGCCTATGATATGCGCAATGTTTTTGATCTGGCGCGCTATCTCATCCCGACACCGCCTGTGCCTACGCGTTGGCGCCGAAAGATGCTGGCGTTCGGTTCAGGTGATCCTACACGCGCCATTTGCTCTAGCCTAATTGCCAAAGCTTTTCAGTCGATCAGTTACCCCATTTTACCGGATGTAAAAAGAATAGAAGACTGTGTCGATTCGGAATGCCAAACCTACATGCAACGGGAACTCCTGCATATTAGGCATAGCTCGCTGTTTGTACCAAGAGACTTTGATCTATCGCCGTACTTCGGCATTGTAAAGCCCACAATCGAAGAGAACTTTAACTTCAAAACCCTAAACTGGCACGACGGCAGCGAAGATCAGACGGAAGAAGTCTGAGTTAGAAAGTGAATGCAGTGGCTTCTCACTTGCTCACTTGGGGTGGAGTAAGCTGAGCAAATAGTCGGTGTCTAGGTGCGCTTCCACTGCATCCGCTAGCGCTTCAATGGATTGCTCGCGTCGTGCATTGTGATCTACCCGTGTGACTTGTTTAGCACCCGCCCACTGCAACAGACTACGACAAGCGTCGGGCTCTTCAAAAAGCCCATGAAGATAAGTCCCCATCACCTGATTGTCCTCACTGACAGCGCCATCAGGGCCGCGTTCGAGAAATATTGCTGGTTTTTTAAGTGCCGGGCCTGTGGTTTCACCCGCGTGAATTTCGTACCCATGAACGGCAGTACCATCGGCCAAAGTACCGCTGGTGTTACGCAACTGTTTGTCCGCCGCAATTGTGGTTTGCATATCAAACAGCGCAAACCCATCAACGCTGCCCGCCGGGCCCTCCAGCCCTAAGGGGTCGTGAATCTCTTTCCCAAGCATTTGGTGGCCACCACAAATACCCAGCAGTTTGCCTCCGTACCGCAAATGCCGATTAATGCAGGTGTCCCAACCGTTGGCGCGCAGCCATTCTCGATCGGCACGCACGCTTTTACTGCCGGGTAAGATAATCAAATCTGCTGGCGGCGGTGTGTCGTTGGGTCCCACGAGCGTGAGTGACACTTGTGGGTGGTTGATCAAGGGGTCAAAGTCTGTGTGGTTGCTAATGCGGGGATAAACGGGCACCACAATATTTAATTTGCCTTCACTGTCCTCTCCGGCTTTTGAATTGATCAGGGCCACCGAATCTTCTGAGTCTAAGTGCAGGCCCATTAAATAAGGCAGCACGCCTATCACCGGTTTACCCGTCTTTTCTTCCAGCCAATCCAGCCCTGATTGCAACAGACCGATGTCACCGCGGAAGCGGTTGATGACAAAACCCTTTACCCGTTCTTTTTCGCTGTCACTGAGGAGTTCAAGCGTGCCGTAGAGGTGCGCAAACACACCACCGCGGTCAATATCTGCAACGATAATCACGGGGCAATCTGCGGCCTCAGCGAAGCCCATGTTAGCGATATCGTTGTGGCGTAGATTTATCTCCGCAGGGGAGCCGGCGCCTTCCACGATAACAGCGTCGTATTGTTCGCTCAGTCGCTGGTGTGAAAGCATCACCGCCTCTCGGCCGATGCGTTTGTAGTCGTGGTAAACCTCTGCCTCCATGGTGCCGATGGCCTTGCCGTGAATAATCACTTGAGCGCCGGTGTCGGAGTTGGGTTTTAGCAAGATGGGGTTCATGTCGGTGTGGCAGGGCAGCCCACAGGCTTGTGCTTGTAGCGCCTGCGCGCGACCAATCTCGCCGCCGTCGGCCGTGACTGCACTATTCAGTGCCATGTTCTGCGGTTTAAACGGCACGACGGATGCACCTGTCCGCTTCAGCCAGCGGCACAGCGCGGTCACTAACACGCTCTTGCCCGCGTCTGAAGTGGTGCCCTGAACCATCAATGTGCCGTTGTTCATGCTGGAGGTTTCGCCCAATTATTTGACCAACAATAATGCCTCAATACCAAAAAAATGCCACCTCAAATACGACCGTAAAAAACCTAAATACCTACTTTTAGCGCCTCAAAGTCATTTGATAGAGACTAAAGATTATCAACCCACACACGGCTAACGCGGTGGCTTGGCTGTAACCCACAGCGTAATGGTTCCTTCCACCACAACCGTGCCGTCGTCGCGCGTTGCCGTCACGGTAACGGGTACTTCACAGTCTGCCTGAAAAGCCGCCGGCTCTACGGTTGCAACAGCCGTGATCCAATGAGTCTTGGATTTTGCTGGGTACTGCACAGACATGCCTTTGGGTAACCAGCGTAGATGGCTGGGTATCGTTGCTTCTGCCACCATACCCATCGCCATTTCTAGTGCATTGCAGATCGCGATCACGTGGACTGTGCCAATGTGATTTTGCACGCCGCGTCGCCGTTTAAAAATCACCACGGCACGGCCGGGTTCCATGCTTTGCAATGTCGGAGAAACAGTGCCGAAGTAGGGTGCTTTAAAGCATACCAGTCGACTAAACAGCCTATTGCCCAGAGGGTATTGGCGAAATTTGTTATACAAATCAAGAAGAGACATTAGCCGATCCTTTGCTGAAAACTGTTGACATCAATTTTAACTCTAGTGGTTTATCGAGTGCAGCCTGTGTTAAACGGCGATAGCTTGATATCCTCTCAATTCAATTAAAAAGGGAACAAGCTATGCACACTACCGCCATCTACGCCTCTTTGTTGGCTCTGCTGTTTATTTATCTCAGCTTTTGCGTCATTCGATTGAGGCGATCTGTGCAAGTTGGTGTAGGCGACGGCGGGGATAAACTGCTGCAACGGGCTATTCGCGTGCACGGTAACTTTGCCGAATACGTGCCCTTTGCATTGCTGTTGGTCGGCATTGCTGAGTTCAACGGGCTGGGTGCGTTCTGGTTGCATTTTATGGGTATCGCGCTGCTGGCTGGAAGAGCCCTACACGCTTACGGTGTCAGCAAGCCTAAAGAAGACCTCCGCATCCGAGTGGCCGGTATGGTGCTGACATTCTCCGTGTTGTTGGTGGGAGCCATTGTCAACTTGGTTTTGTAGGTTAACGTTAGACTCCCTAGCCCAATTAGGTCATCATAAGTTCACCTGACGAACATTTTGATACGGTATGTTCGTTACTTATCTCAAATAACGGAATTGAGTGTAACCAATGATGAAAAAATTACTTTGGGCGTCAGCCTTTATTGTGGCTTTGACGGGATGCGTCGATTCGGCCGCACCGGTTTCCAGTAACACTGCCGGCAACGGTTCTGACTCGTCGACCGACAACGGTGACAGCACCACCGACGGAAGCAATGACGGTGGTAATGAAACACCAGGGAGCGACACGGGCTCCAGCGACAGCTCTGGAACAGGTACAGGTACAGGTACAGGTACGGGTACAGGTACAGGCGGTGAGTCGACTGGTCAGCAAAACGCCTGTATAGCAACAGATGTAGGTATTCCGTTTCAAGCTGTTAATGCCACTGTTGTGGGTGACACGGACTACGGGCCAGAAAATTTATTTGACGGTTGTGTCGACCGAGAGCACTCATGGTCTGGGGACAAAGGCTCAATCGTGACACTAGACGCGGGTGCGGTACATCAAATACAAGGGGTGTACATCTGGAGCAGCTTCGCTCGCATGGAATGGCTAAAGCTAGAATCCAGCACCGACGGCCTGACCTGGGTGACTGACTGGCATTCACTACCGACCAAACCTGTCAACGGGCCGGTGTATTACGGCCTTGCCGAACCGGGCGCCAAGCGCTACATCCGCGCCACGGGTTTTGGCTCGACGCTAAATAACTGGACGAACCTAGCTGAAATTCGTTGGTCGGCTTTGGGTTACAACGTGCAGGGTGAGCGTGGTTCATTAATCCCCTGGAGTGACGCAGATCAAGAAAGCACTAGGCCAGGCATACAACGAACAGCGGCTATTGGCACTTATGATACTGATGACCTTCGTTTGAATGTTGTGAAGCTCGCTTCAGAAGCAAACCAAACTTTGATCAACGTCTGTGGTCAATACCCCGTCATGAACTGGTACGCCACTGGCCACATGGATGAGTTTTTCACCGTTGTAAATATTCGAGGTGTAGACAACTACGTTTTTGATTTTGACCACTACAACGGTGATGACTCGCATCGCGATAGCCTCAGCCCTGCGCCAGCTCAATTTGAAGCGATGACAGACCAATATTGGGATGACCACGGCAGAGTTGCGCAAGATGGTGATACCTGCCCTAGTAATTACAACGACGACGTCTGGTACAACGTGGGTTACGCCTGGTCGGACTATAAAAGAGGCATTCTGCAGCCAATCTCTTTGGATCAATTTCAATAAAACCTAACTCAGCGGAGCACTGCTAAAGTGCTCCGCGGGCAAGTGCTGTCCGTTTAATTTAACTTTTCAGAAACCCTCGTGACTTTCAAAGCGAATCGCCAAGGCAGCACTAAGATTAAAAATCTAAGCAATAGAAACAGGCTTCGATGAACCACCAACAACTCAAAGACAGTCACCGTCAGCAGCGTGACCAGATGCCAGAGGGTGCAAACCTGCGTATCCACCGCAGCCTCAGCTGGTTGCAACGGGCGGAGCAGAGCGGCGACGATTTTGATGCCCAGTTTATATTTCTGTGGATAGCCTTCAACGCCGCCTACGCCAGCGAGTTTAGCCAGCAAGAACGCCTAGACGAGCAGAGCACTTTCAGAAGCTTTATCGATAAACTGGTTGTCCTAGACCGCGAAGGCCAGTTGGAAAAAATGCTGTGGCAGCAATTCAGTGGCAGCGTAAGACTTTTGCTGGATAACCAATACGTATTCCCCGACTTTTGGGCGCATCAACGTGGCGAAGTTAGCACCGCAGAATGGCAGCGCCGTTTTAATAGCAACAAAGCCGCAGCGTCTCATGCCATGGGCAAGCGCGATGTGGGGTCTGTACTGTCGATTGTGTTGGGCCGCGTCTACACCTTACGCAACCAACTTATGCACGGCGGTGCCACCTGGAACAGCGCGGTCAATCGTGAGCAAGTGCGCGACTGCGCCCAACTGCTGAATCACCTAGTGCCGTTGGTTATCGAATTGATGTTGTCCACCAAAGACACTCTATGGGGTGACGCGGTTTATCCGGTGGTCGATGGGTAGCAATCAGAAATTTTATAGAATTTGCAAATATCTTTTCTAGCTAAAACACTAAGCAGACTAATACAGAGTTGATTTCTGTACATTTTCAATTATTTGGTTTGGGGCCATCTGCGTTGGTATTGAATGAAGTTTATAAAGGATAAGCTAATTCCTAACTGCCGCCTCAGCCTCCGCCAATAAGTGCAAATAGTTTTTATACCGCAACTCATCCAATGTGTTTTCTTGCAGAGCTTCAAGCACGACGCATTCGGGTTCATGGCGATGGCTGCAGTTTGAAAATTTACAACCTTGGCCCATTTCGTCTATCTCCCAAAAGCCAGCTCTGACTATTTCCACGGGGATGTGGTCCAGCCTGAACTCGCGCACACCGGGGCTGTCGATAACGGCGCCGCCGCCCTCTAGGTCGTACCAGACCGATGCAGTGGTGGTGTGGGATCCCATGCCGGCAGCGGACAGGGCACCCACGCGTATTTCACGGTCTGGCACAAAGTGCTGGATGATGGATGATTTGCCAACCCCGGATGGACCTACAAAGACGGCGACTTCTCCGCGCAGGCGTTCGGCTAGGTTTTGCAGGCCGTCGCCTTGCATGGCGCAGGTTAAGACGGTTTCGCAGTGGGCTTTTTGGTAGGCCGCCAACATGGGGTCTAAGCCGCTGACGTCTTCGATCAGGTCTGATTTGTTAATAACTAAGAGCGGGCGCACGCCACCGTGGTCGGCGGCGATGAGGTACTGGTCAATGAGTAGTCGGTCGATGCCGGGGGCGGGGGCGCAGACGACAACTAGCCGTGTGTAGTTAGCTGCCAGTGGTTTAGGTTGGCCACGTCGGTCGATGCGTTGCAGCGTGGATTCGCGCTCTTCGATGCTGTCGATATGAACCCCTCCACCGCCCGCATCGCTGAATTGCACCAGATCACCGACAACGGGTGCACCCGCTTTGTAACGAGCCGTTGCCTTGTGCAGCTTTTCTTGTTGATCTTGGATGAGCCAGTGCGAACGGTGTACTGCGACGATTCGACCGGTGTTGGTTTTTTTGAGTTTTGGCGGCATATGACGCTTTGAAGGCTCGGGTGCAGGGATGGGATGCACTATACTGGAGGCGTGTCCATCTTCACAAATACAGCACTATGCAGCCCAGTAAAGAGCACCTAATTTGGATCGATCTCGAGATGACCGGTCTCGAGCCCGAAGAAGACGTGATCATCGAGATAGCGACGATAATCACCGACGTGAACCTGAATACCTTGGCAGAAGGCCCTGTGCTCGCTGTGCATCAGAGCGATGCCATCTTAGCGGGTATGGATGACTGGAATCAGAGCCACCACGGTGCTTCGGGTCTGATTGACCGCGTGCGACAGTCGTCATTGAGTGTGGCGGACGTCGAGCAACAGACTATCGATTTCCTCGAGCAGTGGGTGCCCGCAGGTGCATCTCCGATGTGTGGCAACAGCATCTGCCAAGACAGGCGCTTTATGGCACGCTTGATGCCGACTCTGGAAGCGTATTTTCATTATCGCAATTTAGATGTGTCAACGCTTAAAGAGCTAGTGAAGCGCTGGTCGCCGGAGACCATGGCGGGCTTTAAAAAGCGTGGCACCCATCAGGCTTTGGACGACATTCGCGAATCTATTGCGGAATTGCGTTTTTATCGTGAAACGGTGCTCAGTATCTAACAAATTTTTCATTGTGTGCTACCCGAGGGAACTTAGCCCCGTGTGGCACAGTCACAAAGCCAGCAATATCACTTAAAAATGAGTAGCTATGACCAGCAACGAAGCCGATTTAGCACTGGTAAGACGCGTACAGCGCGGTGAGGCGAACGCCTACAACCTATTGGTGCTGAAGTACCAGCACCGGGTGGCTAACCTAGTGGGGCGCTATGTTAAAAACGCCTCTGATGTGCCTGATGTCTGTCAGGAAGCTTTTATCAAAGCTTATCGCGGATTGAAGAATTTTCGAGGGGACAGCGCCTTTTATACATGGTTGTACCGTATCGCCGTGAACGCCGCAAAAAATCATTTAGTGTCCAGTGGGCGCCGGAATGTTGAGCGTTCGATAGACGCTGACGACAACGCCTACCTTGCGTCTGCCGAGCGGATGCACGACATCGCTTCTCCAGAACGTGAGGCTCGCACCGATGAGTTGCGCGACGCGATTCGCGAGGCGATTGAGGATTTGCCGGTGGATTTGCGCACAGCGATTGCGCTGCGCGAGTTTGATGGCCTTAGCTACGACGAAATAGCCGACGCGATGGATTGTCCTATCGGTACGGTTCGTTCGCGAATTTTCCGAGCACGAGAAGCAATTGAAGCAAAGTTCCGCCCTCTGATGGACGGCGAGCAAACAGGATTGAAAGCATGAACGATAAACAACGCGAATCGCTCTCTGCGTTTTTTGATGGCGAATTGACCGACCCTGAAGCCATTGAATCTTTAGTTAAGCAAAGTGGCTGCAGTAAGACATTTGGCGCAATGTGCCAGCAGCGTGATGCATTACACGGGCAAATCAATGACTGTTTGCCGGTAGGATTTGCAGACCAAGTCGCAAGAGCAATTGCCGATGAACCAACGGTGTTGTGCCCAGCGGCAGCGCGAACCAGTACGGTTGAAGCGCCGCAGCAATCAAATTTTGTGCAGGGTTGGTTTGGCGGTCGTTCGTCCAGCTTTGCCATTGCTGCCAGTGTCGCGGCACTTGGTTTTGTGGGGTTGGTCATGCTCAGTGAGGGTGATCGTAGCACCGGCTCTGAGTTGGTCGCCAACTCAGCCCCTGTTAGCTCTGTGACCAATGCGGCAGACCCGTTTGTCGCCGTTGCACCTAAATTGTCTGTGCGGCAAGAAGCTGTTCGACCGGTGACGTCGGACGTGCGTAGCATTGATTTTAATTCTCTCTCGCCGCAGTTGCGTGCTCAATTGCTCCAGCACATGGAAGCGTCTTCAGGCAATCGAGTCCAGACACCAAATATCAGCACTCCAGCTGGTAATTGATGCGCATAGACCTTGAGCAACCCAGTGAACACATCACTGGGCAGGTGCGATCAAGTGTCAGCAACGAGCTTGAGGTCACAACCCAAATTGGTCAAGTGTGCGGCAGCTGTAGCGCTAAGTGTGGTGGCCGCCAAAGCCCTCGGTCTGTGGCGGTCCTTGCACGTGCTCAAGCTCCGATTCAGCGGGGGCAAGCCGTTTTTTTAGACCTTGCATCGGGTGCACTGGCTCAAATCTCGCTATCTCTCTATCTTTTGCCCGCGATTGGCCTTTTAGCGGGGGCATTTTGCTCCTACGCTTTAGGCCTAGGCGACTTGCCACAGGCGGTGACCGGGGTGGTGGGTCTGCTGCTAGGCTTGCAGACGGCGCGCGTGTTTTTGCGCCGACAGTATCTTGCCAGCTCGCCGTTGCGTGCTGTGCAAATTAATGACAAATAAAGGAAAATTCCATGTCCCTGACCTTGCGATTGCTGGCTATGGTGGCTTTGATCGTGCCCGCTTTAACTCAAGCGCGCGGTTTGCCCGATTTCACTGGCTTAGTGGAAGAGCAACACCCAACTGTGGTGAATATCAGCACAACACGTAAAAGCGAAGGTGTTTCTCTGCCTCCCGGGTTAGAGATGCCCGATCTGGAAAACTCACCTTTTGGCGATCTGCTGAAAAAATTCCTCGAAGAGCAAGAGCGTGGTGGCGGCAGTCGCGGCCAAGATGCAGAGCCGAGTTCACTGGGTTCTGGGTTCATAATCTCCGATGACGGTTACATTATTACCAACAACCACGTGGTTGAAGGCGCTGATAAAGTGATTGTGCGTTTGTCTGACCGCCGTCAACTAGACGCTGAGATTGTTGGCACTGATAAGCGCAGTGACGTGGCTGTTCTCAAAGTTGAGGCTGAAAACCTGCCGGTGGCCAAGATTGGTTCTTCAGAGGATCTAAAAGTGGGCGAATGGGTGCTGGCCATTGGTTCACCCTTTGGATTTGATTTCAGCGTCACCGCCGGTATCGTCAGTGCTAAAGGGCGCTCACTCCCCAATGAAAACTACACACCGTTTATTCAGACTGATGTAGCCATCAACCCCGGTAATTCTGGCGGACCTCTGTTTAATCTCGACGGTGAAGTGGTTGGCGTGAATTCGCAGATTTACAGCCGCAGTGGTGGGTTTATGGGATTGTCGTTTGCCATTCCCATAGAAGAGGCGGTCGATGTGGCGGAGCAATTGCGCGAAAGCGGCCAGGTGTCACGCGGTTGGTTGGGCGTGATCATTCAAGAAGTCACTCGCGATTTAGCTGAGAGCTTTGGTATGTCTACTGCCAGCGGCGCGTTGGTTTCGCAGATTTTACCTGACAGTCCGGCTTCAAAATCTGAGCTGCAAGTGGGCGATGTGATTGTCGCTTTCAATGGCAGTGCTGTTGATAGCAGCTCGTCTCTGCCGCCATTAGTTGGCCGTGTGCGAGCGGGGAACGACGCTGAAGTTGAAGTTATGCGAGCCGGTGAGCGTGAAACGGTTATCGTCAATATTGGCGAGTTACCAAAAGCAGATGTGTTGGCTTCGCGAAGAGGACCCAGTGAACCCGCTAAGTCCGAAGACAAGTTTGGCCTGACTGTTATTGAGCCGTCAGCCGAAGACCGCGAAGCGGCTGGTGTTGAAAAAGACGGCGTCATGGTGACTGAAGTCATCGACGGCAGTGCCGCCGCTAAAGCAGGCATTGCTCCGGGTGATTTCATCATGCGATTACACGGCAAGGAAGTGGCTGATATCGACGGTTATCTGGAGATTACGGAGAATGTCGAGGCCGGTAGCTCCATCGCTGTGTTGGTTCAGCGTCAGGGTCGTCCGATGTTCCTCGCGTTACGCTTGCCGGAATAGCAACTTTCGGCCATTATGGTGAGTTGACGAGCGCGCTCTAGGTGTAGATAACTTTCTAAACTAGTGTGCGCCTAAACAGGACTTGCTGCATGCGCCGTAACTTGCGCCCGCCCGATAACGCTGCTCCGCCTTCCGGTGCAGCGCTTTTGACTCTCTACAGCCGTCAGGGCTGCCACCTTTGTGACGACATGTTGCAAATGCTGCAGGCACACGGCTTAGAGCCTAATGTTGTTGACGTGGATACCAATCTGGTACTGCGTGAGCGCTATGGGTTGGCTGTACCAGTGTTGTGCGATGGCGATACCGAGATTTGCCGCTATCATCTCGACATGGCCCGCCTGCAAGCTCACTTAAGCACGCTCAACTAGCGCGACACGATTTATGGATCAGCAACAAATACGCAATTTCTCCATCATCGCTCATATCGATCATGGCAAATCTACACTCGCGGATCGATTGATCCAGTTGTGTGGAGGGCTCAGCGAACGTGAAATGGAGGCCCAAGTACTCGACTCGATGGATATCGAGCGCGAACGCGGCATCACCATCAAAGCCCAAGCGGTCACGCTGGACTACACCGGTGGCGATGGTCAGCAATACCAACTCAATATTATTGACACCCCCGGGCACGTAGATTTTGCGTACGAAGTGTCGCGATCTCTGGTCGCCTGTGAAGGTGCTTTGCTGGTGGTTGATGCTTCACAAGGTGTTGAGGCGCAGAGTGTTGCAAACTGCTACACCGCCGTTGAGCTTGAACTAGAAGTCATGCCGGTGTTGAACAAAATTGACTTACCCGCTGCTGAGCCTGACCGAGTGGCCGAAGAAGTCGAAGAGATTATTGGTATCGACGCCAGTGATGCTTTGGGGATCAGCGCCAAGACAGGTGAAAATGTTCCCGAGCTGCTGGAGCAATTGGTCGCGACAATTCCTTGCCCTACAGGAGACCGCGAGGCGCCGTTGAAAGCGCTGGTAGTCGATTCTTGGTTCGACAGCTATGTCGGTGTCGTGACGCTGGTTCGCATTATTGATGGCTCAATTCGCAAGCGCGACAAGATGCAGTTTATGTCCACTGGGCGTAATTTCTTGGTAGATAACGTGGGGGTTTTTACGCCCAAGCGTAAGCCAAGCGAGGCACTTGAAGCTGGCCAAGTTGGCTATGTCATCGCTGGTATTAAGGAAATTGATCAAGCCAAAGTGGGTGACACCATCACGCTTGCTAATAGTCCTGCCGAGGAAGCGCTGGACGGTTTTCGTGAAGTGACGGCAAAGGTTTTTGCTGGGGTATTTCCTGTCAGCTCCGAGGACTACGAAGCATTTCGGGATGCTTTAGAAAAACTCAAGCTTAACGATTCATCGTTGGTCTATGAGCCAGAGTCATCGGCCGCCCTAGGCTTTGGTTTCAGAATTGGTTACCTCGGAATGTTGCACATGGAAATTGTGCAAGAGCGCCTAGAGCGCGAATACGATTTAGATTTAATCACCACGGCCCCAACGGTCGTGTATGAAGTGTTGAATAAAAAAGGTGTGGTGTCGAGGGTTCAAAGCCCGTCCGAGCTGCCTATGCCTAACGAGATCGAGGAGCTGCGCGAGCCTATTATAGAGGCGAGTATTTTGGTACCGCCTGAGTACGTGGGTGAGGTTATCAAGCTCTGCGTAGAGAAGCGCGGCACACAGACACGTATGCTCTACATTGGGCGGCAGGTGTCCTTGGGGTACGAACTGCCCATGAGCGAAGTGGTGTTGGATTTCTACGATCGTCTCAAATCGGTCAGTCGCGGCTATGCTTCTTTCGAGTACAGTTTCTTGCGCTATGAGGCCGCTGATTTAGTCAAGGTTGATATTTTGATCAATGGCGATATGGTCGATGCACTTGCGATTATCTTGCACCGTGCTAAGTCGCAAACTCGCGGGCGCGATCTTGTCGAGAAGATGAAAGAGATAATCCCTAGGCAGATGTTCGAGGTTGCTATTCAAGCAGCTATAGGGACAAATGTGATCGCGCGTTCCAACGTCAAAGCGATGCGCAAAAATGTCTTGGCCAAATGTTATGGCGGCGATGTTTCTCGTAAGAAAAAACTGTTGGAAAAGCAAAAAGCCGGTAAAAAACGTATGAAGCAAATCGGTCGGGTAGAGATACCGCAAGAGGCCTTTTTAGCCGTTTTGAAAGTCGATAATTGATCGAGCAAACTCTGTTGAATGCTCCTGCGTCAAAGGAAAGGTATGAATTTTAATCTGGCTTGGCTGTTGGTCTCAGTGACGACGTTTTCTGGTGTTGTCTGGCTGATAGATATTTTGTTTTTCTCTGCTAAGCGCTCTGAAAAAGCGGCGTTGATGGCTGCCGATGAGGGCGCCGCAAAGCGGGATGTTGAATTGGCACTGGAGCCCTGGTGGGTAGAAAACGCTCGCTCTTTTTTTCCGGTACTTTTGTTTGTGTTGATCTTGCGCTCTTTCATTGTCGAACCATTCCGTATCCCCAGTGGTTCCATGATGTCCACCTTGATGGTGGGTGACTTTATTTTGGTTAACAAATCAGCCTACGGCTTACGGTTGCCTATCGGTCATAAAAAAATCTTGGAACTGGGCACACCTGAACGTGGTGATGTCGCGGTATTCAGATACCCTGATAATCCTTCAGTGGATTACATCAAACGTGTCGTTGGTTTGCCGGGCGACACGGTGGCCTACGTTAATAAGCGTCTCTACATTAATGATGTTTTGATTGAAGAAGATGAAGGCGAGAAATACACGGGTGTTGACGGGCGTAGCGGTACGATGCACTACCTAGAAAAACTGGGTGAGGTTGAACACAGTATTTTGCGCAACAGAAATCCCAATGTCGGTTTTTCAAATAACATCAAAGTTGAAGTACCCGAAGGGCACTTTTTTATGATGGGTGATAATCGCGATAACTCTAACGACAGTCGTTATTGGGGATTTGTGCCTGAAGCAAACCTTGTGGGGCGTGCTTTTTTCATCTGGTTGAATGTACGCCACCGAAGTGGCCTAGATTTTGATATGGATTGGGGGAGGATCGGTAATCGGATCCAGTGATAATTTTTAGGAGTGGTCGATGCGTTTTCAAACGGGTGAAGTGTCCTTTCTAGGGCTACTTGGCGTCATGGCAGGGGGGCTGGTGTTGTGGGTGGCTATAGCAGTCTCTCCAGCATTCATCGAACACTACCAAGTAGAGAAATTGGTGGAACAGGCCAGAACCGATGGAAAACTAGCATCTGCTGAAAAAACAACAGTTTATAATTGGTTTTCTAAAGCGTTTAAGAACAACAACCTCTGGGATCTAGAGCCAAAAGATATCATCAAAATCACAGGCAAAGGCTCTCAGCGCAAGATCGTGTTGCAATACGAAGTGCGCAAGCCGTTGTTCAGTAACATAGAGTTGCTGTTGGACTTCTCAGACGAGACTTGACCTAAGGCGTCAAAAAACTGCTCCCAAAAACCGGAAACACGCTTGTGTTGCCGGTTTTTTACGTTTTAAACCTACGATAAGAAAAGCATTCGTGGTTTTCAGTCCGCTCGATCAACCCATTCGGGCCTTTCAAACACTTCTTCAGCACGACAGCCACGAGTCATTCTCGACTTTGCCTCTGGGATAGCTTTAGTTTCGAGACCACGGCGCCAAAACACTAATTTTATTTAGCGAGTTAGAGCTGCTGACGTCGAATTGGGCTGTTATACGGGTTAGACTTGCGGCCCTATGAAAAATCCCTACCTTGCCCTTGCCGTGCGCCTCGGCCACACGTTTGAAGACAAGCAGCTGCTTGCTTTAGCATTAACTCACCGTAGCGCGGTGGGTCAGAACAATGAACGCCTTGAGTTTTTAGGCGACGGTGCGCTGAATTTCATCATTGCTGCAGAGCTCTTTAATCTGAGACCGGATTTGTCTGAGGGTGATCTCAGCCGATTGCGAGCCACCTTAGTCAGGGGGCAGACATTGGCTGAGGTGGCTGGAGAACTGGCCTTAGCCGATCATTTGACGATGGGTGAGGGTGAATTGCGTAGTGGTGGTTTTCAACGAGGATCTATTCAGGCGGATGCCGTGGAAGCGCTGTTGGGTGCTGTGTTCTTAGATGGCGGGTTTGAGGCTTGTAAGCGAGTGGTGTTAGGGCTCTATCGAACGCGGTTAGAAAACCTTCCAGCGATTGAAGAGTTAAAGGACCCCAAAACCCGATTGCAGGAACGGCTGCAGGGCCGCGGTCGTCCTTTGCCTTGCTACGAACTTTTAGGGGTGCGGGGCAAGCCGCACGAACAAAAATTTACTATCCAATGCAGTCTAGAGGATGGTGAGCACGTCAGCACGGGAGATGGCAGTAGTCGGCGGAAAGCCGAGCAAACAGCCGCGGCGGCCATGTTGGTTGAGTTGGATAACGCTGGAGCATCAAAAGTATGAGCAAACGTTGTGGCACTGTTGCATTGGTTGGTCGCCCAAATATGGGGAAGTCCACATTGCTCAATCGATTGGTGGGCGAAAAAATAGCAATTACTGCGCACCGACCTCAGACGACTCGCCATGCGATTCGTGGTATCTCCACGAAAGATGACAACCAGTTTATTTTTCTCGATACACCGGGGTTGCACGGCGGTGGAAAAAAAGCCCTGAATCGCGTGTTAAACCGCACGGCCCGCGGGTCATTGCTGGACGCTGACGTCGTGGTGTTATTGGTGCAAGCGCTGCAGTGGACAGAAGATGACCAATTGGCGTATGAGGCCGTCGAGAGAAGCGATCAGCCCATTATCTTGGTCATCAACAAAGTGGATGGTGTCGGTGACAAAAAACGAATGCTTCCCTATTTGCAGCGGATGCCACAGTCAGAAAAGATTCGTCATATCGTGCCTATCTCCGCTAAAAATGGAGAAGGCCTGGAATTGCTAGAAGAGCTAATCGCCGAGTTTCTACCCGAAGGTGAACACATTTACGAAGCGGACGAATTGACCGACAAAAATGAACGCTTTTTGGCTGCTGAATTTGTCCGTGAACAATTGACGCGCCAGCTGAATGAAGAGCTGCCCTATGCCTTGACCGTTGAGATAGAGCGCTTTGACCATGAGCCGACGGGGTACCGTATCTCTGCAGCTATTTGGGTAGAGCGCGATAGTCAGAAAGGCATTGTCATTGGCCAGCGCGGCGAAAAACTCAAAGAGGTTGGTCGTCGTTCTCGCGAAAGCATGCGTGACCTTTTCGGTGTTTCGGTGCATTTAGAGCTGTGGGTTAAGGTGCGAAAAGATTGGTCCGATGATGCGCGTGCGCTGCAGGCTCTGGGTTTTCAAAGCGAGCCATGAGTGCAAGGGTTGCGCTTCAGCGGGGTTATGTATTGCACGCCCGTCCCTACCGAGAAACCAGTCTCTTAATCGACTGCTTAACGTTAGAGAGCGGACGAGTATCGATGATCGCTAAGGGAGCGCGTAGCGCCAAAAGCCAGCAGCGTCGAGTATTGCAGCCCTTTACACCGCTTTTACTCAGCTACATGGGATACAGCGAGCTGCGTACGATGACTGCTGTGGAAGAGGCTGGCTCCAGCCGCCGCCTGATTGGGGATCGTCTCGCTTGCGGTTTGTATCTCAATGAATTGCTGATCAATCTTTTGCCTCTGGAAGAAGGCGTTGAAGAGCTTTTTGCCTTTTACAACAGCTCACTTGACGAGCTCGCGGGCGATGGTGCTGTTGGCCCGCTACTGCGTCGATTTGAATTGCAGTTATTAGAAACAATGGGTGTTGCACCTACTTGGAGTCGAGAGAGAAGTAGCGGTGATGAAATTGTTGCTGAGCAAGACTATGCGCTCTGTGCTGATGGTCCCATTTATCCCGCTTTACTGGGCGCTGGTGTGGCGCTTATTAGCGGTGAGGCTTTTTTAGCGCTAGCTGCTGGTGAACCGGATTTGCCGAGTACAATGTCACAATGCAAGCGTGTACTCCGGTACTTTATCAACTTGCATCTAGGCGGGCGCGAGCTAAAAAGCCGAGAGCTTTTGCGTGGTCCACCCTCTCAAAAGGAGAATACGTGAATCATCAATTACAACAGCTTGCGCACCAAGTGCTGATGACTGCAGATCCCACGGCCAAAGTAGAGGCTACGCTGAATTTATTTGCCCGGTATTGTGAAGGTGGCTTATCAGCTGATCCGCATTTTGTTCCTGAGAGAGTTGAGTTTGTTGGCAGGCCAGAAAAACCAGAACTCGTCCATCCACGTGATGTACCAAGGCGTGGTTTGGGGAGTGTCTCTGGCCAAATCGCTTTTTATCATGCGCTGGCCCATATAGAGTTTAACGCCATCAACTTGGGTTTGGATGCCGTGTATCGATTTGCCGACCAGATGCCTTCGGCATTTGCCCATGATTGGCTCGATGTCGCTGCCGATGAGGCGAGGCACTTTGAGATGCTGAGCACTCATTTGGCAAGCTTGGGTGCGAAGTATGGCGACAACACGGCTCACAACAATTTGTGGGAAATGGCGCTTCGGACTGACCATGATGTGATGGTGCGAATGGCTTTGGTACCAAGAGTATTAGAAGCTCGCGGTCTTGACGTAGCACCCGGTATGATCGACAAGCTGAGGCATTTGGGCGATTCAAGTGGAGCCGATATTTTAGGCACAATCCTCGAAGAGGAAGTGCGGCACGTGGCCATAGGTAATCGATGGTTTTTACAACAATGCGAACTGCGGGGTTTGCAGCCGCAGCCGACATTTAGGGAGTTGCTGAGAAAACACACCCGTGGTTTTCTCAGTGGGCCGTTTAACAAAGAATATCGAAAACAAGCTGGGTTTACGGATCAAGAGCTGTTGGACTTAGAAGAAATGGAAGAACAGTTTGCCAGTGAGCTTCGTTAGTTTTTATTGCACCTCCAAGCCTTTTGCCATGCTTAGGCCGCGAAATTGCGCGTTAACAAATGCTCGCTTAGCTTATCGTGTGTCGAGTTAGTTTTGCGTCATCTTAGGCTGGTCTTAGAGGTCGATGTGCTCGCTTTGAGTAGAGACCCGTCCGCCAATAATCCCGTCGGCTGCTAGTACCATGATGAGAATCATCGCACTTAACGCATAGATGCCGTGTGGTGCCCACTGTCCTAGTGGTAGGAATGGTCCAATGTGTAAGCCACCCATGACACACAGAAAAAGCGAGACTCGGCCTGTTGTGCGTCTTCTGGCAACAGATACAAGGGCGAAGAGAATTATGATGCCA
The DNA here is from genome assembly GCA_937965695.1 of uncultured Granulosicoccaceae bacterium. Lineage (GTDB taxonomy): Bacteria > Pseudomonadota > Gammaproteobacteria > CALCKW01 > CALCKW01 > CALCKW01. The sequence goes on along the minus strand of CALCKW010000077.1, from coordinate 5,115 downwards.
TAGTAAATGCTGATACCGAACCGATGGGCAGAGGTGTACCAAGATTCTCTCTCGCAGCTAACCATTTCCCTTTGATGGCAAATCAGTCGATGCACTGCGGGGAAAAAATTCTCAGCCAATGACAACCACGACTTATGTAAAACCAAGCCAGGGTTCGCTAGCGCGTGAGCCTTCATGTTGTCGGAGAGAATTTTTTCATTCGCTGGGTTCATCACACCCCAGTATTGCATGGCTTCTGACGCAGGCTGATTTATACCCCCAGCAATAAGTGCATTTTCCTGCTGTGTGAGGCTGTCATCAGCCTCGTAATCGCCAAGCCCCCAATAGACGTTCCCCATAAAATAGTTGAAGCTTGCACCGGTTGTGACAGGTACGGTAATAGGAAATGTATTTAAATTGCGTAGCGTCCAAGGGACAATAATCGAAGCCCCTAGCACTGCGGCGATTATCACGGAAGAAAAACGTGTTCTTCGAGTTAAGCCATTGGGGTGTGGCAGCATGCAGATAAACAGCAGGAGCAGGACGCTGACTGCAAATATTAAAAAGCCTATGCCATGCGTCAGCGATAACAATCCGCTTAGCACACCGAACCAAAATGCATGTAAGCGGTAAGCACTAGGGCCTAATGTCTTTGTCATGCTGCGTTGGCTAGTGCGTGCTGTGCCTTTGCCAAAAACCATAATGACCATGCAATAGATGACGGACAAGTAGAGCGTTGATTGCAATAAGGCAGTATGCGGCAGCGTGATCAATCGCCAGATCCAAGGGCTTATCAGGTAAATGGCGATGGCTAACCAGCCAACCGCTGGCTTATTGTAAAAGCGAATAGCCAATTTATACAGCAGAGTTGCGCTGATGCCTGCTAAGACGCTGTTTAGTGCAATCACCAGCATTTTTTGCAATTCCATTGGCGCAAACGTAATTGGAATGAGCAACACGGGGTAGAGGGGTGGGCGATGCATAACCGGCTCGCCGCCAGGCTCAAATCGAAAGCCTTCGCCTTGCGCCAGCATGTTGGCTATCTGAAGATAACCGTCCTGGTGTGGGCCAGCAAAGTCTGTCGCAACGCCTAAAAGAATTGGCATCACCGTGCCAAATAGCAGGCCAACTAAAATGCAAAAAACCACAACGGCAAGAAAGACTTGCCTCGCGGGCAAGGGTTGGTGGACCTTGATCATGAAAGCGAAAGCATCCTGGCTGTATTCGGGGTAGATTGAACTTTTGTTGGCTGGTCGAGCGGAAGTTTCGCCGAGACAGTGACAGACTTTAGTATAGGCAGTTGTTACTAAAATCGGGGGCAGCTAGCGTTTAAAAGGCCAATGTTTTAGAGAAAGTTTGCCATTGTTGTACAGGGCTACATCGGCACCGTTGGCGTGCCAGTCTCCCACTACTACGCGATCATGGTTTTCTGTTTTGTGCCAAAAAGGTCGGTGTGTGTGACCGTGGATGAGCAAGCTCACTTTTGCGCGAGTAGCCAAGGCCTTTGACGCTTCAGCATTCACGTCCATAATTTCTGCGGATTTTTCACCCGTGTCATCTTGGCTTTGCTTTCGCAGTGACTGTGCCTGTTTTATGCGTTCGTCGAAGGGTAGGCTTGTAAAATTTTGCTGCCACTGAGTGGTACGCAGTAGCGTTCTAGCTTTTTGGTAAGAAGTGTCATCAGTGCACAGTGTGTCTCCGTGTAAAAGTAAGGCCGGTCGCTGACCCAGTTGCACTTTTACTGTGTCTTCGCGGATTAACTCGGCACCGACACTTTTACAATAAGCATCACCCAATAAAAAATCTCGGTTGCCATGCATCAAAGTGACCGTACAACCCGAGCCAGTTAGCCTAGAAAGAGCCGAATGAAAGTCGTCTAAACCTGGCAGGGGGCAGTCGTCCCCCAGCCAGTACTCGAACAAGTCGCCGAGTATGTAGAGCTGTGAGCAATTTTCACAGGCCCAGTCTAAAAAACTGATCGCTTGCAACGTTGTTTCCGAGTGTTCATGTTGCAAGTGCAAATCAGCGATGAAAGCTATCAACTGTGGGCCTCAGCCTTCAACGACGGTAGCAGTGTCGATACAAATATCTTCTGACGGTACATTTTCGTGATGACCCGCTGTGCCAGTTGGCAATGCGATGATCGCGTCCATGACGTCCATGCCCGCTACAACTTCAGCAAAAACGCAGTATCCCCAGCCAGCTGGGTTAGGTGCGCTGTGATTGAGAAAGCCATTGTCCACGACGTTGACAAAGAACTGCGAGCTAGCCGAGTGTGGTTCGTTGGTGCGAGCCATCGCTAGAGTCCCGCGGTTATTTTGCAAGCCGTTGTCGGCTTCATTTTTAATGTTCTCGCGGGTGGGTTTTTGATTCATGCCAGGCTCGAAACCACCACCCTGGACCATGAAACCAGGAATGACGCGATGGAAGATTGTGCCATTGTAAAAACCATCTTCGACGTATTGCTTAAAATTAGCGCAGGTGACGGGTGCTTTTTCTTCGTTGAGTTTGATGGTGATGTCGCCAAGGCGAGTGCTGAGTTTAATCATGTTGATGTTCACTTTTTTCGTTAGGTGTTTTGAGCGGATTTATTTGGGCAGCACTGAGGCCGATTCGATGAGCACGGGTTCCAGAGGCACATCTCGCATGCCCATTTTGCTACCGGTGTCTACTGTCGCAATTTGGTCGACGACCTCTTGCCCAGAAACAACTCGGCCAAATACCGCGTAGCCCCATCCGCGCTGGTCCTTGCCTGTGTGATCCAGAGAGGCGTTGTCGACCAAGTTGATAAAGAATTGCGAGGTGGCTGAATTAGGATCGGAAGTTCGCGCCATAGATAGGCTGTAGTGCGTGTTTTTAAGTTCGTTATCTGCTTCGTTTTGAATAGGGCTTTGTGTGGATTTGCGCTGCATTTCGGCGCTAAACCCGCCACCCTGAATAACAAATCCAGGGATTATCCGATGGAAGATCGTTCCGTCATAGAAACCGCTCTCTACGTAGCTGATGAAATTCTCCACAGTCACGGGGGCTTTTTCATCTTCAAGTTCGATGACTATGTCGCCCGCAGAAGTTGTCATTTTTATTTGAGTGCTGGCGAAAGTCGCAGAGCTAAAGGTCAGTGCGACGAGTGATGCCGCCGCGATTAAGTACTTTTTAAACATATCTGAACGCGTTCTTGTTGATGGGTGAAGGGTCGCAGTTTAGCAGAGCATCCAGTACCATTGGTGCTTTGTGTTAAGGGTTAGAGCCCTCGGAAACCGCCAGCCATGTTATCGCTTTACAACAGTCTTAGTCGCAGCAAAGTTCCCTTTAAACCTCTTGTTGAAGGCAAGGTGGGTATGTATGTCTGTGGCATTACTATTTATGACTACTGCCATGTCGGGCACGCGCGCGCACTCATTACCTATGATGTCGTCTATCGGCACCTGCTAGCTAGCGGCTTTGACGTGACCTTTGTGCGAAACATCACGGATGTTGATGACAAAATAATTCGTCGCGCTATCGAAAATAGTGAGTCTATCGATGTATTGACGGAGCGATTCATTCAGGCAATGAATGAAGATTGTGCATCGCTAAATGTATTGACACCTACCGTGCAACCACGGGCAACCGAGCTAATTGACAACATGCAATCGATGATCGCCACATTGATTGAACGCGGCTTTGCCTACCAGAGTGAGCGCAATGGTGACGTGTTCTACGCGGTTGATAAATTTGACGGCTACGGAAAATTATCGGGGCGCAAACTTGAAGACCAACGTGCCGGTGAGCGCGTAGCAGTAGATGAAAACAAGCGCCATCCTATGGACTTCGTGCTTTGGAAAGCCGCTAAGACCGATGAGCCGCACTGGAAATCTCCTTGGGGAGCTGGTCGTCCCGGCTGGCATATCGAGTGTTCGGCCATGGCTAAGCACACGCTCGGCGAGTGCTTTGATATCCATGGCGGCGGTAATGACCTGACTTTTCCTCATCATGAAAATGAAATTGCGCAGTCCGAGGCAGCCAACGGTTGCACCATGGCAAATTATTGGTTGCACAACGGCATGATCACGATGGATGGTGAAAAAATGTCGAAATCCTTAGGCAATTTCGACACGATTCGAGACGTACTGGAAAAATTCACCGGCGAAGAAATACGGATGTTTGCTTTGCTCAGCCACTATCGCTCACCGCTTTCTTACGGTGACGCTGGCTTGCAAGGAGGGCGCGCTGCTTTGACCCGTTTGTACACTGCGCTTCGTGGGTTGCGGGTCACTGATCCTTCCACAGCAGAAGGCGATTGGGTTGCTCGATTTGAAAAGGCGATGAACGACGATTTCAATACGCCAGTAGCGCTGGCCGTTTTGTTTGAATTGGCTACCGAAATTAACAAGCTTCGCGCCGAAGACTTAGATCGTGCAGTTGCACACGCGGCGCTGTTGCGTCAACTCGCAGATCGTCTGGGATTGCTGACAGAAAATGTCGAGTCCTATTTGCAACGTGGTGGCGATGATCAAATCAGTGCTGAGCAAGTTGAGGCGCTGATTGCAGGTAGAGTCGCTGCGCGCGAAGCAAAGGATTTTGCTTTGGCCGATGAGTTACGGGATCAACTGACAGCGGCTGGGATAGTCTTAGAAGACAAGGATGGAAAGACTATCTGGAGACGGCAAAAAGCCTGATGGTCACGTTATTTTTGCCGCGTTCGAAATGAGTTTTCTCTTGGCTTAAAAAAAAGCCAGCTTGGCCTTGATTGATGGATAGAGACTGCATATAATTCTATCTCTTGGCTAGCACAGTTAAGAGTGATCGGGGCATAGCGCAGCCTGGTAGCGCATCTGGTTTGGGACCAGAGGGTCGCAGGTTCGAATCCTGCTGCCCCGACCAAGTTTTACAAGAAAGTGTGCAGATAGTTCGATTGCCCGGGCGCCCGTAGCTCATCTGGATAGAGCATCGGCCTTCTAAGCCGAGGGTAGCAGGTTCGAGTCCTGCCGGGCGTGCCAGTTTTCAGTGGTGGGCGTAGCTCAGTTGGTAGAGTCCCGGATTGTGATTCCGGTTGTCGTGGGTTCGAGCCCCATCGTCCACCCCATATTTCGTGTCTTCGGTGTTGTAAGAGAGCAAGAGCCTAATTGCTTTTTCACCGGAATGACACAGTCAGGT
>CALCKW010000076.1 GCA_937965695.1 uncultured Granulosicoccaceae bacterium | reverse complement strand
TGTAGATATACAGCATGCTGTATATCTACACTACGTTTGCAGTATATCAACACCTTCGTGCCAGCTAACACCCTGATATTTAATCAAATATTGTATATCAATATTGAATAATGTAGCACTTTTACCGTGGAAACTGAGCATGTTGGATCTAAAATAGCTCATCGGCCAACTCAACGCAAAAAAGGCCGGAATCAATCCGGCCTTTTATCGTTCTAGGGTTAAAACTTAGCTTTTACGCGTTTGCGGTGTTTGCGTCATCTGATTCAGTGGACGATTCTGCTCCGACTGTCTCGGTAGTTTCGGCTGCTTCTGACGCAGCCTCGTCTTCAGTAGCAACTTCTTCCTCAGCAGGTATATTCGGGTTGTTCAACCCTTGACCCTTACCGTTCTCTTGCCCCTTGCCTTTACCTTGACCGGGTGCGCCGGTGCCGCGCTCTGCGGTGCGACCTTTACCGCCGCCTTTCTCGCCTGCGTTCTCTGGTTTAGCCATTGTTGCTCATGCCTCGTTTAGTGGTCTATAGAGCTGCTCAATGCAGCTACGGGATCATGCTACACAAAACAAAATCGCAAAATTAGTACTGCATTAACCTTATTTATTGCGTTAAAGAAAAACGTGTGCACGTTTGTGCCCACAACGTTGGATGACTCTTATTACTGCTGAAAAAATCAGCACATGTATAAATTCCTTGATGCTGTTGTCGTCGATTCGAACGACATCCGAGAAACCTCAGGCGGTTACTTGGTGACGACAGCGCGTGTCGCTCGTACTGGCATACAGGAATATTCAGCCGCTGAGTTTCCAAATCAGACATTTACTGAAGACAAGAAAATCATTCGTGTCTACCGGCCTGCTGATCAAGTGTTCTCTGATGAGTCACTTGCATCGTATGCTTTTAAGCCAGTTACAGACGATCACCCAGTTGAACCTGTAAACGCTACCAATTGGCGTCAGAAGGCCGTGGGTTTTGTCGGTGGCGACATTGAACAAGATAAAAAGTTTGTCCGTGTGCCACTCACGCTAATGGATGCAGGCGTTATCGCGAAAGTGAAAAGCGGTAAGCGCGAATTGTCCATGGGTTATGAATCAAACGTTGAGTTTATCGACGGCGAAACACCAGACGGCGAAAAGTTTGACGCTGTGATGAGTGACTTACGAATGAATCACCTGGCCATTGTCGATCGTGGCAGGGCTGGCTCCAGTGTACGCATAGGCGACGGCTGGACAGATATCAAATTACCTAATCAACCGGAACCACCAGGAACCCCAAAAACAATGAAACTAAAAGAGATATTGGTCGATTGCCTTTCGGTTGAAGTGACCGATGCGGCAGAAAAAGCGATCACGAAGCTGCAGAAAGATAACGCTGATCTTGCCTCGAAGGTCGAAACTGCTGAGCAGAAAGCAGCTGACGATGTGAAAGCTGCCGAAGACAAGGCCGCCGCTGACATCGCAGGAAAAGACACCGAGCTTGCAGCGAAAGACACCGAAATCAAAGAGCTGAAGGATAAGCAGCTTTCTGATGCTGAGCTTGACGCGAAAGTTGAGCAGCGCTCTGCGTTAATCACCAAGGCGGCTCAAGTTGCCAAAGACGCTGACTTTGCAGGCAAGTCTGATCTTGAGATCAAGACCATTGCAGTGCAAGCCGCCCAGGGTGATGACTTCACTAAAGACAAGTCGCCCGCATACATCGATGCGGCATTCGATCTGATTAAGGCTGAAAAGTCTGATCCGGTTCGTGATGCGTTGAAGGGCGGGCAACGTAAGCCAGCAAACGATGTTGACGATAACGACCAGTCTGCTTACGAGCAACAAACGAACACTGTTGGTAACCGCCTTGGTACGGTCCCGTATGCCAGGTGGTGTGGGAGGGAGGGGAGCAAGACCCCTTCCTATCCCTCTTATATTATCTCTGTGGCCTTTTTTCACTAGTATATAAGTGCGTGCCGCAAGATTCACATTCACGTGAATAGCCACACCAAGTAGCCTTACACATTGCACATCTATATGAAGCTGGATCTTTTCCCTTATAGTACTCCTTCTCCTGCTGGGTTAGCCAAAATTCTAATTGGCCGTTTAATATTTCTATAACTCTAGTTTCACGGGGATGAACTAACCAATGCCGCTCCGCTGTGGAATGTGCAACAAAGTTTCGCAATACTTGAGAGTAACGCCCTCTTTTTTCTTGTGACATATACTGTTGCAGATTGTCGAGGTAAAGCACGATACAACCAAATTCTACTATTCCAGGTTTTCGAATACTGTCTGGCACAGATCTTCCCTTGTGGGACAAATATACAATGAAAGGATATTTACTAATATAACTAAGAATATCCACTCTAGTACCTGAGAACATTGCCTCTAACTGAGGCTGCTCTAGATTAACTGTACTTTCTTCTGTTACGGGAACTGCAATATGTTTCTTCTTGTTGGTGAGAGGGCATTGTATTTCTCCACTGACACTGTACCCTGGTGTACGGATCGCTAGCCCATCAGCTGCGAGCTGCAAAAGCATTAATCTCACGGAAACAGCAAAAGAGTACTCGCATACAGTTAAATCTTGCTCAATGGCGCTCCTCGTAGCGTGAGCAAAATGCCACTCTTTTTGATTTCCTTGTTTCGCGACTAGTGGTGATTTGCAGGACGGACACATACAACCACATGCCGCGCCCCGAGGGACACTCGATACGTCTACTATTTTCCCAGATTGGACTTCAAAGCCAAATGGTATTAGTGATTCTAAACTTATGGTTCGGCCCCTTTAAAATATAACGCTCCGGTTAGGTGCAATTTATAAGCTGAGCGTTTTGCTGTAAAGTGGAGTGACAGCGGCACAGCAAAACGGACAGCTTGTAAATTGTCGGCGTGCATGGTTTTATTAGGCTTATACTGGACATTAGTTACCGGCGATGTTTTCTTTTATCCATTGCGTTATTGCTTTACGCATAGCTTTATTTATATCTTGATCAACTTGAAGCTCTAAATAGGTTATTTGTTCTTGATGTACAAATTCTGCTAACTCTTTTAAATATCTGGTTCCGTTCCTCATGTAGCTCGCCTCTTGCTCTTCGCCAAGTGCAATACTGATACTAAAACCAACAGCACCACGCCCTGAATTAACATCAAAATAGTATTTACCATTATGCTGTAGTAAGTAATAACCGCCACAGAGATGGTGTACTACTTTCATAAGAAACCTGGAGCTCGTGTCATCGACAATAAAAGAATGCTCGAAAGTGAATTGTCCGACTGAATTGACTTGTTAGCTATCATCTCTCACTACTGGTTCATACCTAGCATAAAGCGACTTGGTTTTCTGAATAACACTGTCAACGGTACCTGCATTAAAGCCGAGCTCCACGGACTTAGATAGATTCCTGTCTCTTGATTCGATATTGCCTGAGAGACCATCAAGTATGGCAAGATTATAGAGCGGAAGCGGGTACTTTGAATCATATTCTAATGCATCTCTAAAATTTAACTCAGCAGCTTCATACTCACCTAACTCTAAGTTACATACCCCAATGTTGTTGCTGGCAAGAGCGTTCGCGCTTGTTGTATAAAAGGAAGGTGATATCCAAATTAGCCACCTTAAATATTTTACACTCTTAAGCTCAAATTGAAATTCATGGAAGCACTCTTTGGCACGATCAAAATCATTTCTATCCATCAGACGCCTACCAAGAATTAGCTTTTTCCAAAAATAGCCAGCAATACGAGTCAGAATCATCGGAACGACTCCCAAGACCACTAGCCCGATGATAGATAAGTATGATGTAAAGTACAAAAATAGAGATAACAATACATACAATACCAATGCAAAAAGATAGAGATACTTTAATTTCCTGGTACGATTCATTATTCAGTAGCTAACGC
>CALCKW010000075.1 GCA_937965695.1 uncultured Granulosicoccaceae bacterium | reverse complement strand
TACGGTAATTTCCAAATATTTGTCACTGTCTTTTTAAAGATTGGCATATTGATAGGCGGCTGGCTGCTCAATGTAGGCGGCCTTCCTTGGTTGCTGGCTTTGTCTGCCGTCACAGGCGCACTGTGCAGCTGGTGGTTTTATAAAAAGGCCACAATTAAACCTCTGCGGAGTGAGCCGCTTATAAGCATTAAAAGCGCCCTGCTCTTTCGTGATAAGCGTGGTTCACGACCCGTGTTTATAGCAGACGGTTTATTTCTGTTTTTAGAGAGCCACTATTGGACACTGTCGCTGTTTATGCTCGCCAGCGAAAACTACGCAAAGCTCGGTGCGCTGGTCGTGGTGCTTGCGGTGTTATTTGCTGTTCTGTTTTATCTGATTAAAAACACCATTGATTCTTTTGCCGTGGCGATAGTCTACCGAGTTGCCGTTGCGCTCTATGCGTTGTCCTGGCTAGCCCGCAGCTTTGTATCAGACGAGCTGGCAACAAGCGCTTTGTTATTGCTGCTACTGTTAATAACGTTCTGCACATCGTTCTTCAGGCTTGCTTTTAACAAGCGTTTTTTCGATATTGCTCAACAAACAGGCGGCGTGCACTATTTGCTAGTTAAAAGTTATCAGTCGCAGTTCTTTCTGGGGCTAGGCTTTATTGGTACTTCGTTGTTGTTATGGCTGACTGGCAGCACCAGTATTGAGGCGCTTCAGCCTTTGTATGTTATGGCGGCTGCTGGGTCGTTAGTTTATTTTTTATATAAACAAAACATCAAAAGCTAAGGCCAACCACACTTAATCGCAAAATAGTTTCAGTGGAGATTAGCCTTTTAATCTAACTTCAAAACTTTAGACCCTAAGGCAGTCAAACTCCTCGTAATCATCCAAGCTCTTCGGTTCCCGCTGAAGATCCATTTGTTTTTTCGCTGTTAACCTCCTTTACCTTCGCTGCTTTAGCGCGCTTCTGACTGCGATAGAACTTTGAAACATGCTTTTGCGCATCTGTTGCTGCATCACTGTCCATTACTTCTCTTTTGATCACTTCATCCCTCACCATATTCTGAATTTCTTCAACGGAAACTTTTATCTCTGGTTTTATTTTTTTCAATTCTCTTCTAAGAACGGAGGCTATGCTTTCCGTACCTAGAAGTGCCCCAAGAGTGTAGCGATTGAATGATTGCTTATGCGCATAGAATTTATCAATATTGTCCTTTATTAGGCCTCGTTTACACAAAAGAAATAACAGCTCTGCATCTTCTTTTCTCTTGGGATTAATTTCTAGCATGCTGATAGAACACAATTCTTCACTGGACACTTTCTTATCTAGTGTTACGCGATGAATCTGCCAATCAATACCGTTTGTCAAAACAACCCATCTGATTCCTTCACGACTCGCATAATTTACAGCCTGCTTCAAATGATTGTCTTTAAGGCTTAAGCCAATCGCTTTCACCTCAATAAGGTAATCCACGGCCTTACTGGTTTTTATCGCCAAATCACAGTAAGTGCCTTGAATTGCGTACTCTCGAGTAATTTCAGAGTATTTGTCGAACCCAAATATCTCCTCCAGCATGTCCGTTATGATTGTTACCGTGTCTGATTCGTTAACGTCTCTTTCTTTTGCATTCTCCAAAATCTTTTTGAATTTCGGTATTGCTGCGGAGAGACGTTTTTGTGTCACTGCTGGAACTGTGGTCATTTTTTTCTCACTATTCTAAATGTAAATTGTTAGCATAAACCGCCAAATCATGAGATTTTTCTCGAGATTCGAACTTCCTTATTCGACAACCGCAGCGAGCATCTAAACCAGTAGAAACTTTGTTCTTCAGTTTCGCTAGAAATTTTATTTCCATCAAAAGAGCGGCTCAACCCTAAATAGAACGACCCGAACAACAGGTAAAAATGGATACTCTAAGCAATTGGAAATACTAATCAGATGCGATTCAATTGCTGCCCCCCTTTTAAAAAAAAAGCAAACTCTCTCAAGTCATCAGGCATTTCTGGAAAACACCTAGCTCCGACGTCCAGGCTATTATCCCAATCCGCCTTAGAGTCACAACACAAGTGCGCCACCACCTCTGATTCGACCCCATCCAACAGACCGACGGGTATCCACATTAATGAGCTGTCGGAAGATAACGCATTGGGCACAGGTGACCCACACTCGCGACAAAAATGTGAGCTTAGACCAGATGGCTTTCGCCAGACATGAATGTGGCTTTCGCCTGCTGTCCAAGAGAATTGATCTAGGGGGATGATGGTTGCCGCATTAGATGCAGCCCCACTCTGCCGGCGGCAGAGCGAACAATGGCATTGGTATAAGTTGGGAAGTTTTCCGTGAACTTCAAATTGCACGCTGGTGCATAGGCACTGACCTATCATGCTGCCTGTCTCTCCGTGATTAGGCGTTTAGGTTTTTGACTATACCTTAATCAATCAGCTAATTCCGTTGCAGCTTGCTTAAGCTGCGCTGCAATTTCAGCATTACTGATCTCGCCCTTTTCAGCATCGAAGTTATCGTAAAAGCTAGGTACGGAGATACTTGCCGATACTTTGCCGTCGAAGAACTGCATAGAGTTAGTTGCAAAAGTTAAAACACTCGACGCGCCACCAGGTCCGGGCGATGTAGATAATAACAACATCGGCTTTCCTAAAAACATTTTGCTGTTGATGCGAGATGCCCAGTCGAAGGTGTTTTTATACGCAGCGCTATAAGTACCATTGTGCTCTGCGAACGAAATCACCAGCGCATCGGCCGCTGCGATGCGGTCTAGAAAAACTTGTGCTTGAGGTGGCTGACCGCTCAGTTCTGCCTCGATGTCTTCGATGTAGATCGGCATTTCAAGATCATTGAGATCCAGCAGATCTACTTCTGCATTAGGTACCAGTGACGCAACATGCGCTGCAAGCTGCTTGTTGATGGATTTTTTACTGCTACTTGCACCAAATGCCAAAACTTTCATGCGGTTTCCCTGTGGGTATCATTAGTACTTAGATAGGATGAATTTACCGGAACGCTTTTGTTATTACTAGTAACGTCTAAACCGGCGCCAGCAGCTCGTCGAGACGGCTTTGCATTAGCTCTAAGTGCGCTGGCTCACTGAGGCGATGATCTCCGCCTTTGATAAGCTCTAAGCGCGCATCCACCCCACTCCACTGCTCAACCATTTGTAATGACTGCTGCCACGGTACGTCGTTATCTGCTAATCCGTGCAAGGCTCGCAACGGGATGTCTAGTGCTATTGCTTGAGACAACAGTAGATGATGTCTCCCGTCTTCGATCAGTTGATAAGTAATTGCGTAGGGCGATCCATTGTCATACTCGGAAGGTCGCATCCAGGGTTCGCCGTTTTTCAGCTGCCCTTGAATTTCGTCAGGAAGACGATCCCAGACTAGACGCTCAGTAAAATCAGGTGCGGCTGCGATGGTCAGTAAGCCAACAATAGAGCCTTGTGTGCGCAAGGCGAGTAACATCGCAACCCAAGCCCCCATACTTGAGCCGACCAAAACCCATTTCCTGTCCTGACCCAATTGAGCCAGTGCATCAGCGGAGTCTTGTAACCAATCACTGATGTTGCCTTCGGCAAAGTTACCCTCTGAATCACCGTGTCCCGAATAGTCCAACGTTAGGTAGGGCGCGCCGCGTTGGCGGCAGTATTCGGCCAAGAACAGGGCCTTCGTGCCTAGACGGTTAGATTTAAACCCCGGCAAAAACATGACCCCGACACCGGTGCCAACACTGTATTCACAGAAGAGTTGTTGACCGCGCGAGTTTTCTATTTTGGTTGTCATTCACGATGCCTTTCGGGGGAAAACTGCTGACAGAGACTCAGTTAGTCGTGAGCATTTTCAGTCATCGCGCGGCATTTTTCCAATCAATCGCTCAATTAAAATATAACCACCGATTATCATGCCCAAGATAATCAGAAAGACAAGGGCGTCACTAGCAAACCGCTCACGTATAGGCGCCCACAACAATATGATTGCAGTAGCCAGAACGGTGAACAAAATTTGGCGTTTCCTTGCATAGCTCATACGTCACTCTCAGCGATAACCCAAGCGAACACGGTGTCGCCTTCATCGGTAATGCTTAAATGCCAACGCGCTATCCCGCGCTTTGCAGCCTCTGTTGCGGCACAACCGTCAACGCGCAACAGAGGTTTACCGTATTCGCCCGTCTCTACGATGAAGTCTTGCATACTGACGCCGTTACGAATAGCTGTTCCCAACGCTTTGGCCGCTGCTTCTTTGGCGGCGAAGCGTTTACACAAAAAACGGTAAGGATAGGGTGCTTTGTGCCAAGCCGGTCGCTCTGCGGGGTGTAATATCCGATGCGCAAAGCGTTCGGGAAATTTGCGCGCCACCCGCTCAATACGGGAGACCAAAGCCATATCCACTCCAGTGCCAATAATCACAATCCAGCTCGCGCCTCTACCATAAGGCGCTTCATCTCACGTACGCTGGAGGGCAAGCCTTCAAACAATGCCGTGGCCATCAGCGAGTGGCCTATGTTCAGCTCATGCATCTCCGCTATCGCAGCGATTGGCTTGACGTTGCCAGCGGTCAGTCCGTGGCCGGCATTGACGATTAGGCCTAGATCGGCAGCCTGTTGTGCGGCTAACTGTAGCCGAGCCAGCTCGGCGTCGCGATCTGGGCCGTTTAGCGCCTCAGCGTAAGAGCCAGTATGCAACTCGACCACAGGCGCGCCAATGCGCACCGCTGCCTCTAGCTGCTTCAGTTCAGGATCTATAAACAATGACACGCGCGCACCCGCGTCAGCGAGCACGCCGCAATATTCCGTTAATTGGTTTTGCTGGCCGTGCACATCAAGCCCGCCTTCGGTGGTTAGTTCCTCGCGTTTTTCAGGTACTAAGCAAATATCAGCGGGCTTTACTTCTAACGCGATGCGCTGCATCTCATCGGTTGCCGCCATCTCTAAATTGAGTTTACCTTGCGTCAACTGGGCAAACAGACGCACATCGCGATCTTGAATATGGCGACGGTCTTCACGAAGGTGCATGGTTATTCCGTCGGCACCGGCCTGCTCTGCTGCCAAAGCCGCGTGAACGGGGCATGGATAGGCACTGCCTCGTGCTTGGCGAATAGTGGCTACATGGTCGACGTTGACCCCCAGAAATATTTGCTTACTCATAAATCTATTTCTCTGTGTCCTGCTCTGAACCTATACCACTGACGCGTAATCGCACCCGAAGTCTTCTAAA
>CALCKW010000074.1 GCA_937965695.1 uncultured Granulosicoccaceae bacterium | reverse complement strand
TCGTGACAGATGTGCCAGCGAGCAACGGCATCATCCACGTCATCGACGCGGTGTTGATTCCACCCACGCACTAAGCAACATCTGGCCGCAGCTAGGCCTGCTGTAAACGGCGCCTCGGGTTTATCCCCGAGGCGTTTTTTTAGGTCATTTTTTAGTTGTTTGTTAATACTCGTGCAGCGACGGCTTTAGCTTCTTGCACGTGAGTGCGGCAGGCGAGGGCCGCTTTGTCGGGATTGTGTTCTGCAATTGCTTGGTAGATCGATTGTAAGTGACTTGGTGCTTGTTGCAGCCGGTCGCTGGTGGACAGGGTAAGCACCCGCAATCGGCTGATGCGGCCGTTTAAGCGTTGCACAACATCCCACGCAAGGTGGTGGCCCGCTGCCGAAAACAGTGTTTCGTAAAAATGATTGGTGTCCGCCAAAACGGCGCTGGGGTTACCCTTTGCACGTTGAGCCAAAACTTGATCCAGAGCAGACTTCAAAGCAATGAGGTCTCCGTCTGTCACGAGGCGAGCACAATCAGCCGCAGCGCTGGCTTCTAGTAACTCTCGAATATCATAAATCTGCTGAGCTTGATCCCAGCTCAACACAGCGACGATAGGGCCTTGGTTGGGCAGCACGTCGACCAAGCCTTCAGCTTCTAAGGTGCGGATCACCTCTCGAATCACACTGCGACTGACACCAATTTGCTCGCACAGTGTGCGCTCCACCAATCGCTGCCCAGGCTCAAAAACACCACTGATAATAGCGTCGCGCATCTTGCTTTGGGCCAGCTCGCGCAGGGTTTGTGGGGCCTGCTGGATTTTGAGAACGTTGGTTTTTGACACCGTTAAGCTTCCGTTTGGGGTGTTGAATGAGCCAATACAAAGAACGGATTTCAATGCCGAACTACCTGTATGCCATATTATGGTATACCATCCATTCAAACTTATCGAATACTAGGACGATTTCCATGCCCGCTGAGATACGCAAAACCCTCTTACACGTCGAAGAGACCTTCATCGAAGGCGGTAAGGGAGCCGAAACACCTTTGTTGATGGTCGCTGCCTGCGCGGTCATCACCAATCCATGGGCCGAGCAAGGGTTTGTCGAAGATTTACGCCCCGGCATCCTCGACGTGGCACCAGGCCTCGGGGAGTTGCTGACGGGTATGATTATCGACACGGTAGGCTCCGGCGAGCGGGTTGAGGGTTACGGGAAATCTGCAGTGGTCGGATTAGACGGCGAGGTGGAGCATGCTTCAGCCATTATCCACACCCTGCGCTTTGGCAATTTCTACCGGGAGGCAGTAGGCGCCAAGTCGTATTTGTCTTTTTGCAATACACGTGGGCCAGCCAATGCACCGGTGATGATTCCACTGATGGACAAAAACGATGCCGGCCGGCGCTCCCATTATTTAACCATTCAGTATGCGATTGCTGATGCGCCGGCGGCTAATGAAATTGTGGTGGCACTGGGTGCATCGGTAGGTGGTCGACCGCATCACCGTATTGGCGATCGCTATCAAGACCTAAAAGAGATGGGGCATGATGTTGACAACCCTGCCGCGGTCTAAATTTGCACGAGGTGCTCAGGGCCACTGTTGTGGTCCTGAACAAGCGGAGACTGTTGTGCTGCTGCATGGTGTCGGGCTTGCTTTAGAGGCGTGGACGCCACAAATAGACGCGCTTTCGGTCGGCTATAAGGTGATCGCCTTAGATCTACCCGGCCACGGTCACAGCGCGCCGCTGGCGAGAGGCGCTGTGCTACAGGATTACGTCGATTGGCTAGCGGCTGCTTTGGAAGATTTTAGCGACGAAACGGTGAACCTAGCGGGACACTCCATGGGTGCATTAATCGCTCTTGGCTTAGCTGTGGAGCATCCGCGATTGCTTAAAAGAGTAGCGCTCTTAAATGGCGTATTTCAGCGTGACGCAACAGCAAGTACGGCGGTGTTGGCAAGGGCACAGCAAATTAGCGCGGGTGATACAGACCCTACCGCGCCGCTGTGTCGGTGGTTTGATGAAGATGAGCATCATAGCGCGGCATACCAGATAACCTCTGGATTGCTCCACGAGGCTAAAGCTGAAGGTTATGCCGCGGCCTATCACGCTTTTGCCTCGGGTGATCGCGTCTACGCTGATCGCCTTGCCGCGGTTGAATGCCCACTGTTAGCGCTCACGGGTGATGGGGATAGCAATTCTACGGCAGAGATGGCACACGCGATGGCTACCGGAGCCAGAAGAGGCAAAGCTGTAATAATATCTGGGCATCGACATATGTTGAATCTCACGGCGCCTAAACAAGTTAACGCAGCGTTGCTGCACTGGTTGGAAGAACGGGTATGACAACAATAAATTCCGCAATTGATCCAAGAGAGTTGCGAAACGCCTTTGGTCGCTTTATGACGGGTGTCACTGTGGTCACTACCATGGACGGTGAGTCACCTGTGGGTTTTACCGCCAACAGTTTTAGCAGTGTCTCATTGGACCCACCCTTGCTTTTAATTTGCCTGGCCAACAACTCCGCTAACTATGACACCTTTACTCAATCAGAAGGCTTTGCGGTTAATATCCTGGCTGAGGACCAAACCGAAATATCCAATACCTTTGCCCGCCCGAGTGATGATCGCTTTGCCGCCGTCGACTGGCGCCAAGGCCCAAAGGGCTCACCGATATTGAGTGGTGTCTGCGCGTGGTTTGATTGCAGCATGGAACAGGTTGTCGAGGCGGGCGATCACGTTATTCTCATAGGCCGTGTAGCGGCCTTTGATACCAGCGAATTAGGCGGACTTGGCTACGCGAGTGGTGGCTACTTTACGCGAGCACTAGAGACCCAAGCGGCTCGAGCAATCGCTAGCGACGCACGCGCTCGCGTGTCTGCGGTCGTGGTTCGCGACGGTGCAGTGTTGTTGGAAGGGTCTGCCTCAGAAGGATGGAGGCTTCCCACGGCTAACCAGAGTGCTGATGCCAGCGGTGGCCAGCGTCAGCGTTTGTCTGCGTCTTTTGCGCTCGGGCTTAATGATTTTTACATCTACTCGGTGTACGACAACGCTGAGACCCAAGTACAACACATTGTCTTCCGCTGTCGAGCGGAGGCAGGGGTGCCTGCGCAAGGGCAGTTTGTGGCACTGACCGAGCTTGAGCGATTTCAGTTGGCAGACAGTGCGGAACAAACCTTAATGCGTCGGTATATTGCGGAGACTTCATTGGGTAATTTTAAAATATATCTCGGCGATCAAGACAGTGGCGAGATACAAGAAGGCGAGTAACCCTAAGAGATATAGCAGATGATCTTTCGCCTCTCTGCAATCCGCGTGACGTGTTTTTATAAATTATAAATCGGTGTATCGATTCAGGACAGAGCTATGAAATTTTCACTATTTGCCCACATGGAACGCGTCAGCGATCAAGACCAGCAACGCCAGCTCTATGAAGAGTTTTTGCAGCTTTGCCAGATGGCGGATGAGGGAGGCATGCACGCTATCTGGACCGGCGAACACCACGGAATGAATTTTACCATTTCGCCCAATCCGTTACTCAATTTAGTCGACATAGCTCGGCGTACAAAAAATGTTCGTCTTGGCACCGGTACGATCATCGCTCCCTTTTGGCACCCGATTAAATTGGCCGGTGAAGCGGCGATGACAGACATGATCTGCGACGGTCGTTTGGAATTAGGCGTGGCGCGCGGTGCTTACAGTTTTGAGTACGAGCGACTAGTGCCAGGTATGGATGCATGGCAGGCGGGCCAGAGACTGCGTGAGCTGGTGCCCGCTGTTAAGGCGTTATGGGCAGGCGATTACAGCCACGAGGGGGAGTTTTGGCAATTCCCTCAAACAACGTCATCGCCTGCGCCTTTGCAAGCGGGTGGCCCGCCGGTCTGGGTAGCCGCTCGCGATCCAAGCAGCCATGAGTTTGCCTTGCAGCAGGGTTGTAATGTACAGGTGACACCTCTTTGGTTAGGCGACGAAGAAGTGGAAACCTTGATGCAGCGTTTTAACGACGCCTGTGATGCAAATCCCGATATCCCAAGGCCCAAAATTATGTTGCTCAATCATACCTACGTCGGCAGTGACGAGGCGGATATTCAACGTGGTGCGGAGGAGCTAAATACTTTTTACAACTACTTCGGTGCCTGGTTTAAAAATGAACGGCCCATCTCTCAAGGGCAGATAAAAAAGCTGAGCGATGAGGAGATAAAAAACAACCCGATGTTTAGTCCCGAGACGATGCGTCGTGATAAAGTAGTTGGTTTGCCAGGTGATGTTATTGCCCGACTTAAAAACTACGAGAAGTTGGGTTACGACGAATACGCATTTTGGATTGATTCAGGAATGTCGTTTGAGCGAAAACGCGATTCCTTAAAACGCTTTATCGACGGAGTTATGCCGGCCTTTGACGTGTCGCAGGGAGATAGCAATGCAAGCTAAATTAGATACCCACTATGCTTTGTGGATAGATGGCGAATGGTGCAAAGGCAGTGAAGATCAGCTTATGCAAAGCTACAACCCAGCTACCGGTGAGACTTGGGCCAGTTTTGATTGTGCCAGTGCCGATGATGTGTCGCGTGCAGTTGCTGCTGCTAGGCGCAACTTGCAGGTAGGCACATGGGCAGAAATGTTGCCTACAGCTCGCGGAAAGTTATTGTACAAACTGGCGGATCTAGTAGAGGCGAACGCACAAAAATTAGGTCAAGTAGAAACCACAGACAGTGGCAAGCTGGCGGCAGAGACCACGATGCAAACGCGTTACGTCGCCGATTATTATCGCTATTACGCTGGACTTGCAGACAAAATAGAAGGTGCTACGCTGCCGATCGACAAACCTGATATGCATGTTTTCACGACCCCAGAGCCCATCGGTGTGGTCGCGGCCGTCGTGCCTTGGAACGCACAAATGTTTTTAACAGCCACTAAATTAGGGCCGGCACTAGCTGCCGGTTGCACAGTGGTACTCAAAGCATCAGAGCTTGCGCCGTGTCCACTGTTTGAGTTCGCCAAACTGATTGAAGAAGCGGGTTTTCCGGCAGGGGTTGTGTCGGTCATCACCGGTGATGCAGAGCACTGCGCTATACCGCTAACATCTCACCCCGACGTCGATCGTATCGCGTTTACTGGCGGGCCAGAAGCGGCGCGCCATGTGGTGCGAAACTCCGCTGAGAGCTTTGCCGTCACCAGCCTAGAGCTGGGTGGCAAATCCCCCTTGCTGGTCTTTGAAGACGCCGATATTGAGAGTGCTGCCAATGGGCTTATCGC
>CALCKW010000073.1 GCA_937965695.1 uncultured Granulosicoccaceae bacterium | reverse complement strand
GTTTGGCAGGGTAAGTAATTAGCAGCTTAATGATCTGCTCGTGCGATGTGCTTCAGCGCATCGCTAGCTTTAGGGTTGCTGCATGACATTACACCCCTACCACGCCGATTGGTGTTTAAACTTTTACCCAGTGGTAGGTAGTACTCCGACTAGAGTGCTTTAATTTTGAGGATATTCAATGCCTGATATTTCAACACTATTTTTGTTCTCACTGGCCGCAGGAGCGCTAACCCTCTCACCCGGGCCAGACATGGTTCTAATTGCGTCACGCAGTGCAGCACAAGGACGTACTGCCGGCTTTGCAACCTGGGCAGGTATTGCTGCTGGTACGTATTTTCATGCATTAGCAGCGGCACTTGGGCTCTCACAACTTTTTTTGGCTGTGCCTATTGCCTATGATCTGGTGCGGTATATTGGCGCGGCCTACTTGTTGTACTTGGCGTGGCAGGCTTTTAGTTCAAGCTCAGCACAAGCTGATATTCCTACAGAGCCAAAGACATTGTCGGTGGCGGGCATGTTTCGTCAAGGCTTGGTGAGCAATCTACTCAACCCGAAGATGGCTATTTTTGTTCTCGCGCTTTTTCCACAGTTTTTGGATCCTGCTGCAGGATCGGTTGCGCTGCAAATAATGGTTTTTGCCACGGTGCTAAATACCATTGGTCTTTTCGTCAATGGAATCGTGGTGTTGCTCGCCGATAGATTCGCACAGATAGTGTCCGAAAATAGCAAGGTCACAAAGTTGTTGAATTACGGCTTGGGGATAGTCTTTGCGGGTTTGGCAGCGCGGTTGCTGGTAGACAGCCGCCAATAATAAAAGCGAACCATCTAGGCCTTGCTTCAGCTGGGCGCAACACTAACCGACAGCGCCGCTTTGACGGGCTAGGCGCCCTCGACTAAAGACCGACCTACAAAAAAACTACGAGTCTTGTAGGCCCTGCTCGATAAAGTGTTTATCGAGCAGCGGCACCGAGCCCTATCATCCTTCTGTGCCCATTAATATTTTAGCTGCCTGCTGACCGCTTGCTTGGTACCCTGTCGAAAGATCAAAAAGCGAGAAACCTATAAGGCCCAATTAGAAGCCCAACCAAGTAAATCTCTCACTCATAATCATAAGGACTGCCGTAGAAGAACACTCCAGCAGCCAGTGGATTTAGATACTCTTTGGCAGTTCCAGCCCGCCAACTCAGCAAACGCTAACGAGGTCGATGATACATTTTTGAAATGAGCCTCGTGTTCGTTACGATTGCCGTTGGGAAATAGGCTTCATAACGAATAGACTCACTCCATATACAACATCAATACTTAGCGGTCCATGTCCATCCAGACCGCATTTTTTTGCTCGTCATATGCTAGAACGCCAATATCCCATTTTTCACGCCGTGCTTGTTTTAAGCCTATTTTTTCGCCATTAAGCATAAACGTTGTTTTCGCACTGATGAGCGAATAAATGAGATCGCACTCCATCTGTTCATCGCATGGCCTCGCGACCACACTACCTGTTCCATTTGCACGTATCTCAACAGATAAAAAATCAACTTCCAGCGCAACTGGCGAACCAGGAGCTCGTACTATTTGATTTGCAGTCGCCGTAACAGACAGAAGTAGAAGAGTGGCTAATGGCCAATTAAATTTTTTCATAAAAGTCATCTTCATTTTTTCGGCTCAAACCAGTAGTTGCCAGTAAACTCAGAGCCGGTGTCAATAGGGTTGGCAACTTGGCTGGCTCCGTAGCCCTGCAAGTTGACGAAAGCAGTTCTTATTCCGGTGCTTGAGGTGTGAAGTGCAACATCCCCAGGAATTCCCGGAGCATTTAGAACCGTAAATCTATCAGATGTTGTGAACAAGGAATCACCGTTGACATCTACAGCAGGCTCGCCCGTAAGCACGTTCATTCGATAGAGCAGGCCCTGTCCCAAATCACCAGCATTACACTGGTGAGTAGCAACTAAAGCAGGCCGATAGACCGGAAAGTAAACCACACCTGCAACTATTAGAGGCGCAGAAATAGCTTTCTGCCCTTCTGATGATGAAATATTAATGTACCATCCCAGTTTACTCTGCAATGCATCAACTGAAGTTTGGTCACTTTGACTTAAGGTATTGGAGGTCGCATCGTATAAATCAGAGGGTCTTATTATCGATGACGGCACGGCACCACTAAATGCGGTATGGTCTTGTATAACGTGAAGGCGGTCTTGATCGGTAGTTGCTAATGGGTTCATTCTATCTCCAGTGCCTACCGCTAGCAGCACCATCTGACCAGAACCCGATCTTACTACAGCCGCGTCTAGACTCTTATAAGCCCGACGGCGATTGCCATCAGAATCTGCGCCTAGCTTTGCCAAGATACCACCAGAAAATAAATTGCTAGTTGCAGTCGCGCCTTTGTTAACATGAAAGCGCCAAATCTGGGCATTGAGATCAACAGCATAAATCAAGTCGGTTAAACCATCACCATCGGTATCGATTGTGGTTGGTGTAGCAGCAAAACCAAAGTCCATATCCGGATAGCCACCAGTAGTTGCTGTCGCTTTCCATAGTATATCTCCGAAATTTGACTCATCCGCCGTATCGGCAGCGTGTATTGTCAAACCGCGACCCATGGTGCTTTCGCCATAGCTAAACTCAGCACTGGGGTCCATGCCATTTGCATAGAGAAAGGCAGATTTTTTAAGGCCCATGTTAAGACGATATGACAATGGCACCAAGCGCGCAGTAGAGAGACCAAATTCATCCCAACCGCTGTTTAAACTGCCGTCTGGTTTAAGAAGTGGCTCGCTACGGGATATCAGTTTGGCAGGGTTCACAGCGCTTAATGCGTTAGTGACGTCCAATATGACCCACTTTCTAAGGCCTAAGCCTGCGTTAATGTACAAATAGACCTTATCGGCGCCATTGATTACACCGTCTGAGTTCTCATCGATGACCCTAGGCGTAATGCTGCCATCAATCCCCCACCAAGGTGCGAGGCTTCCATTGTTGTCATATTGGTCTACAAGGTGGGGGTACGCATCGGTGATCATAACAGCCCAGAGTTCATCGCCAGTAATCTCATTAAAAGCATGTAACATTCCGTCGGTCGTGAGCGCGTAAACTACCAAAATGGGATTCGCTTGCGTACCGCCGTACTGCACCGCCACTGGCCCAGAGCGAACCATCGCACCAATATGGCCTCTTTGCTCAGTTACATTTTGGTCACCGTCATCGTCTTTAACGTCTTGTCCTAATGCATAATTTACAATGTTTGCACGCTCAGCATCGCTTCGGTCCGTAGCACCAACTGCAGAGTTAAAAAATGTATCTGTTAAGCTAAGTGTATTAGCAGCAACAAAGATTTGCTGCGCACCCGTTCCCCAATTGTTGATACCTTTAATATTGCGCGAACCCTGCCTAGTTAACCGATCGAGCACACCACCACTCAATGTGTTATTACCGTCCGGATTGGCACTCCAATAACTGTGTGCAGAATCCATGAGGCTGCCATCTGATAGAGCTATATTCGGATCACTCGTGCGTTGATCTGTAACATATGCCACATCATTTGACGGATCGTTATCAGCAGAATTTTCATAAGCGATTCTGTACTTCTTGAGGTTGCCTTTCCACTGGAAGGTACTTTCCGGTGCAAACATGCCAAAGTACAAAAAATCTCTGTTTGCTACCTTTGAAAATGCATTGAAACTGCTCGAGGCAGTCATCATGGAAACAGCTTGGCTCGCTTTAATATTCGCAAGGATATCGATAATTGCGTTTTCAAACTCATCAGCATTTTTTGCATAATAGCTTTCAGTACCAGCAGCGGTTGCCGTATCTTCTAGTAATTCCAGCTCTAACTCCATGCCAACTGGATATACCTGGACGGTTTGATCATCGTCTAAGTTAGTATCTGCATCTTTTCCAGCAAGGTAACCAGCAATATCATCTAAACAGCTGTCCCCAGAGCATGATGTACGGCCTAATAGGCTAGCGTATTCAGGATAGTCCGCTGAACTACTGACAAAAGCTGGCGTCACAAGCGAATCTCGGAATGGTCTGCCGTCCGTTACAAATAAAACGTAATTTTTTTGACACTCCCATTGTATCGGCGACTGGTAGCTTCCATCAGTCTCTAGTGCCGCTGGGTCGGTGACAGAAGTCCTGGCCGCGAATGGATCTTGCCCATGGTAATAGTGAAGTACTTCAAGCAAGGTTGTCCCTAACGGAGTAACTCCCACAAATGGTATGTTTTCAACATGCGACAGGAGTTCCAACTGGTTAGCCCTGATAGAATTATCTTTTGCAGCGCGATCAATAGCACCAGTGTTGACCGAGGTACGCCCTAGACCCAATCGGTCGAATATCGCAAGGCCTGCGAATATCTCCGGTGTTCTTTTAATCGCATCTACCACAACACGGTTTTGCAGATACGTCCTAGATTTTTTTACATATGGGCCTGGGTTGACTTTGTAATTAAGAAAATTCCCAGTGTACATAACTACAAAAGGAAATTTTTCCCAATCTATCTCGTTGCTTGCATTCGAGGTATAAAGTTCGCCAAGACTGCGAGAAGCGTAATCACCGCCTCCTCCGCCTGCTGCTCCATGATTACCAGAGTCATCTTCGCATTCAATATACGCCTGCCCGTCTGTAGGCAACTCAAATTCGACTCTGTTTGCTGGATACCAAAAGTCGGCAGCGTAACGTGAGAGATTGGCAGAGCCTGAGAATGCGACCGCTGCTCGAATCGCTACAAAACCATCAGTATTTAAATGTGTTTGACCATAATCACAATGCTCTGCATTGACCATAGACGTGTGGCTAACATCTAGTAATGACGAGGGAATACGCCCATCCAACGATAAATAGACTTGATCGTCAGAGAACACACCAGTGTATGTGTTACCGGGATCATAGTCAGGTGGCACGAGCAGCCGATTATTTACCATGCTATTCGAATTATCCAACGAGAATATGACATTTGGCGGGGTGTTCGCCGAAGCGTTCAGGTAAATGTCTGTATCAATCGATCTGACTGATGTTGAAGCGAGTAACAATGCGGACAATACGCACAATTGCCGAATTTTTATCATTGTACTGATCTATCGAAAAAAAGAAGCATAAAGAAAGCACTTTGAATGCCAATGTCCTCGCATTTTTATTAAACGTGTCGAGAAGTTATACAAAAACAGAACCGATATATTCTATTTTGTGCATATGCAACTTTGCCATTCCAGCCAATTAGCACATATTCAAATATGTCACTGAGTAGTTATACGTTTTTCAGATCAAGATCATCTTTCACATCACGAGCTCACAACTATGCCTTCAAGCACCAAAAACCCGTTTTTTCGGTTTGCTCACGATGGAACTCGACCGGCTTTCAGCGATAAACACTTAGAATTTTTGAGCCAATATTGGTGAGCACAGGAATCAGTGATCAAACAATTCTTGCACATTAAAATCGGTGTGTTGGTTACTTTTCAGCAGATAAGCTTGAAAGTAAGTGAGTGGGTCTATGTATGCGTAATGAAACTAATTTGAGAAATCCTGCTATTCCATCTTCAGGAAAAATAGAAACAAGAACCCGACAGAGCACAGCCGTTAAAAATATTTGCCCTTTTGTTATGAGAAGCACAGCTTTAGACAAATCAACCGTCCTTGGTAGCACAGCGGTAGATTCAACCTAAGAGAAAATATAACACTCCAAGTGTTAGTTACAAGCCTTCGTAATCCCCTGTGGGGGTGAATGCAAAGACCCTATCAGCCTTCTGTGACAGTCAGCTTCTTGAAGGTATAGATGGGTGCTTCAATCATCTTGTTTCCCTGCACGTCTTCAAGGTACAAGCTCGCTTCTTCAGCAACCACATCACCAGATTCGTTCTGTGAGATTCCCGTCAGCACAAACCGTATCTGCTTTTCATTTTCGAAGATCATTCCCGAAAACGACTTTTTAGTCATGGACTTAAAAATTGGATTCTTCAGCGAAAAGTTTTCTTTGGCTACCGTCTTCAGCAACGCGATCATGCCGTGTGTACCAAAATTTCCTGGTATGACAGGGTCGCCAAAAAAGTGATATCGCAGAGGCCAAAGCTCAGGGTTGATCGCCTGCGTAGCTTCGCGATTAAATATCTGATCGCCGTCCGCGCTTTGCGAACCATTGTCGGTGTCATAGATAGGTATACGAAGATCTGCTAACCCGTCAAACGCCAACTGGTTTTCAACGCCTTGCGTGCCACCGAATTGCTGACGCAGCGATGCAATGTCATCGGGGTGCAATATTCCGACGATGACATTACGTGTTTCCAACAGCAATCCACCGTTATCGTCTAGGATTTTTGCATTAAAAACAGCTGTGCCTCCACCACTGGCCTTATTCTCCATCCACTTTCGCTTCTCCAACACAAAGCGAATGACTTTGGCAGGCTGATAGTTCAACGACCCATGCAGGGTGCAGTTTCCAGAGGACAGCGCTCTGCCGATACCATCTATTTTTCGTGCGGCCCAAAACCCGACCAGCTGATCCAGCTGGTCTTGAAACAACATCTCAAGTGATTCGTCAGCAGCAAATGGCCAATCAGATGGACTCTCAGGGAATTGAAAAGACGCTTCAATACGTTCTTCATTCAGTAAGTCGATCTGGCTGATGCAGAGAATCGGCTTACTCGGCAATTTTGCGGAGCCCATATTGCCCAGCTTGCCTTCGGCGTGCAATTGCAGCAAACGGCCGTTAAAGCTGTTCAGTTCTTTCCACTCTAGTTTCAAAAGCTCAGTATCGTCTAAAGCATCCAAAGTAGTAACATTTAACATTTGATCAGACATAGTGTTTCAATAAAATTAGTGATGGTGGAAAAATTTAGTGGGTTAGCAGCAGCTTGTTACTCTGGCTTCACAGTGCGCTACACGCTTACAGAGGCTTCGGCTTTCAAAAGCGCAGGTGCGAATCCTCGCCTCCTAGTTTAAACCCATTAACGATGATGTACTACGGTGCCCAACAGCCGCTGCACAACACTTGGCGTTTACGCAAATCTGAAACTCACGCGAGCCAGATGATGGTACGGGCAAATTTAAGTGGCCAAGAATCAGCAATTCGGCCATTGTATCAGCATTTACATCAGTTCGATTTATAACGCAAGAGACAAGCAAGGCTGGAAAGAACGCCTAAGGTCTATTGCAAACTGGGTGTCAAACCTATGTCCACGTGAGGCACCTTAAAGGGAACGCTAAGGAGCGCTAACCCACGGAATACCTAGCGCGGGTTCTTCACAGAACGGCTACGGAGCCTCAAATTATGTCGGGTTAGTAAGTCGACGTGAAAAGCTTGGAGCTAGCAAGGTGTGAATCACTGGCAAGTGTGGCTCGATGGGTTAGCTATGCAATGCTGCTAGGCCGAATTTAGGGCGAATAGCTCAAAAAAAGCGAGCCCCGAAAGTTCGGAGCCCGCTTTTAGCGAAGGAAGCAGGTCTAGCCTTCCTTCAAATCGTCGATATCTGATTACTCAGATTTCAACAGATCAGCTGCACCAGTTTTGGCAGCGTCGACAGCATCAGTTGCTTTGTCAGTGGCCGCATCTTTCGCCGCATCAACCATGTCAGCACCTTCAGCTTTAACACCATCTACTGCGTCGGCAGCGGCGTCTTTAACCGCATCAACGGCACCGCCAGTCGCGTCTTTTGCTGCGTCAACAGCTTCGCCGGAAGCATCTTTCGCCGCATCTACCGCACCGCCGGTCGCATCAGTAGCTGCATCTGCTGCATCGCCCGTCGCGTCAGTAGCCGCATCAACCGCTCCACCCGTTGCGTCTTTAGCCGCATCAACAGCACCGCCAGCTGCGTCTTTGGCTGCATCAACCGCACCGCTTGCTGCGTCGACTGCGCCAGCGGTTGCATCCTTTGCTGCGTCCACTGCACCGCTAGTCGCGTCTTTAGCAGCGTCTACGGCGCCACTTGCCGCATCTTTTGCCGCGTCTACTGCGCCAGCAGTCGCGTCTTTGGCTGCATCAACGGCACCGCTCGCCGCATCTTTTGCTGCGTCTACAGCACCAGCAGTTGCGTCTTTTGCCGCATCTACAGCACCAGCAGTTGCGTCTTTGGCCGCGTCTACTGCGCCACTAGCAGCGTCTTTCGCAGCATCGGCACCTTCTTCAACTTTGCTGCAACCGGCAGTCATGCCAGCGAACAAAGTGAAAGCAATAACAGCTGCAGGAATTTTGATCACGTTTTTCATAATTTTTTGACTCACAAATTTAGATATAAGGGATATTAAGCGATGCCAGCTAAGTGCTCACTCAAACCCAAAAGGTTTTGAAGCGAAAGGCTCAATCGCACTCAGACGACCATTATCTTAATGATTTTTATACACAACAAACAGTTAATCTTTTGTATAAAAAAACACCACAAATGCTACAACCAATCTGGTAGTGAAAAACTAAAACGTTAATACGTTCGGTCAC
Organism: uncultured Granulosicoccaceae bacterium; assembly: GCA_937965695.1. Lineage (GTDB taxonomy): Bacteria > Pseudomonadota > Gammaproteobacteria > CALCKW01 > CALCKW01 > CALCKW01. Next base: position 3,460 of record CALCKW010000073.1, on the reverse strand, counting down.
ACAGCAATAGAATACGTGTACTCGGTAGTTAAACTGAATTATACCGCATTTCATGCAGTATCTTAAAGCCAGACCGGCTGAAGGACACACTGCGACTTTTATTAATAGATATAAATATTGCGACGAACGCACGGCGATATATTCTTTCAGCGAATAAGAAAAAAACCTGTGTTAAATATACAATGCAAAATAATTCCTGGCACCGTGCTCTTATATTTATCGCGGAAAAATCCAAATAATAGCGATGGGATAAAAACTGCTGCTGACCATATTATATTTTGGCTGTATAAATGAAACAGTGCAAAAATAAAACTACAAACCCAATTCGCCTGCGTCAGCCCAAGCCGAGTTACCGTCGCCCAGGCACACCGCAACAGCGCTCCTTGCAATACACCTCTGAAAGTCAGCTCTTCTAAGACAGGATAGAGCAGACACGAGAGGAACAAAAACAACCAGCTGGGATTATCAAGCAGCGGCGAAATCGCAAATGCCTTATTCAGCCACCAGAACACGAGGCCCGCTAACAAGGCTAAAACGAACAACTTGTCTGTCATGAGCTGCTTCAAAATATTAGGCATACAATCCACAACAATCCATGACTACTGAGTCTTCACTTAAAGCGGTCTCCGTAGTGTATAGGAGCTGATAGGCAAATCAGAAACAACACCCCATTGTAGTGCCCGTCACGCCCGATATTGACCCTGCTTCACAAGCGTGGGATGTTAGGGATCCTCAGATAAAGTCAGGTCAGCAAAGTCGGGGTAAAAAATTGCCCTAGCTAGGCACGAATCGACGGCTATGGTGGTGCTATTGGCTAGGTTTGCAACGCGGCAGGGCCGAATTTAGCGCGTTGACGGTGCGAGCATGACTTGATCTGAGTTTCCCAGCCATTCAATCAGCGAGTAAACGCATGCAAGCGGTCTATTACACGGCAACCGGTTTAGCCTCCGAGGTGTTGCATTGCAGCGACCAAGCCACCCCTGTCGCCGGACCAGGCGAACTTCTGGTGCGGCTGCACGCCTCTGGTGTCAACCCTTCTGATGTTAAAGCACGCGCTGGCTTACGCGCGGGTGCTAGCGGCATGCCCTACCCCAGTGTTATCCCTCACAGTGACGGCGCGGGTATTGTCGCTGCAGTGGGTGAAGGTGTTGACCCAGTTCGCGTGGGTCAGCGCGTGTGGGTGTGCAACGGGCAATGGCAGCGTGCCAATGGCACAGCGGCGCAATACATTGCCCTCGATCATTCACTGGTTTTTGAGTTGCCCGAGAACTGTAATTTTGCTGAGGGTGCAGCCCTCGGTATCCCCGCTTTGACAGCGGCGCACTGTGTCTTTGCCGCTGGGGAAGTAGAAGGCCAAACACTACTGATCAACGGGGGTGCAGGTACAGTGGGCCACCTAGCCGTGCAACTGGCGGCGGCAGCCGGTGCCCGAGTAATTGCGACCGCTAACGCATCAAAAGCACAGCAGCTTTTAGACGCCGGTGCTCACGCGGCGCTGGATTACCGGAGCAACACTTTGGCGGAAGATATACTCGCAGCCAACAACGACCAGCCCATTGACCGAATCGTAGAAGTTGAGTTTGGGGTCAATGCCGACACCGACGCGGCAGTGATCAAATCGAGAGGTTCTATTGCAGCCTATGGCTCGGCCAAGAGCATGCGGCCGGAGATACCCTTTTATGGTTTCATGTTTAAAGGCGTCACGTTAGACATGGTGCTGATTTACAGCCTCAACCAACAAGAACGCGCCGCAGCCGCAGAGCGTGTCAATCAGGCCCTGGCCTCGCAGCAACTCAGCATACCTCTTCATGCCAAATACCCCCTACGCGACTGCGCCCAAGCACACCAAGCCGTAGAGGCGGGAAACAGACACGGCGCGATTGTGGTGGAGATACCTTAACCCACATTGTTTGCATCGCTTTAGTCAAATACAAGGACGAACTCATGAACACCACACTGCTCTTTCGCGACGACGCCTACCTGCAATCCACGGAGGCAGTTGTCACCGCTATCACCGATGACGGACACTTGATATTGGACCAGAGTGTTTTTTACCCCACAGGTGGCGGACAGCCTGGCGACCGTGGGCAATTGCAGCTAGCCAATGGAGAGTCCATTGAAATAACAAACACGCAATGGCTAGACGCCAGCATGCAGCAAATAGCGCATATACCTGCCGAAGGCAGCAAGCTTCCGCAACACGGTGACAAAGTACAATTGCTGCTCGATTGGGAAACCCGTTTTAAACGAATGCGAATCCACACCGCCCTTCATCTGCTGTCTGTAATTTTACCCTACCCGGTGACAGGGGGTTCAATTGGTGACGGAGAAGGTCGATTGGACTTTGACATTCCAGAAGCTGTTCTCGACAAAGAAGCCCTCACGCTGAAACTACAAGCCATGGTCGACAGCGGTGCAGCCGTCAGCACCCAGTGGATTACCGACGCGCAGTTAGATGCTGAGCCTGAGCTTGTCAAAACCCTCTCGGTACAGCCGCCTCGCGGCAGTGGCAAAATACGCCTCGTCAAAATAGAAGGCTTGGACTTACAACCTTGTGGTGGAACGCACGTAGCAAATAGTGCTGAAATTGCCCAAGTACGCATCAAAAAGATAGAAAAGAAAGGCAAGCAAAACCGCCGCGTGCGCATTGCTTTAGATAGCTAAGTAATACTTTGAACAAGTGCCGAATGCCGCGGCTATACGTGGTAATCGTTCTGCTTTAAATTTCCCGTCAGGCATTAACCTATGATTGAACCCACAAACCTAGAGCTGCTAATCAAATACAAGACTTGGGCTGACGAAGTTTTTTATCAGGCGATTTCTAGCTTGCCTGACGAAGAACTGAGACTGGATCGGCCCATGCTGTTTGGCAATATTCTCAGTTTGCTCAATCATGTTTATGCCATGGACCTTGTTTGGAAATCTCACCTGACGGGTTACGAGCACAACTTGCAAACACGCAATCCTAAATGCACATCGTCTTTCTCAGCGCTTCGCCGTGAGCAATCATCCGTCAATAGTTGGTATCAAAGTTATATTAAATCCATAAGCCATGACTCATACGGCCAACAAATAGCCTTTACTTTTATAGGTGGTGGCGAAGGCAGCATGAGCATCGTGGAAATAATCCAACATGTCGTCAATCACGCTTCTTATCATCGAGGACATATTGAAGGTGTTTTATACCAAATGTCGATTGAACCACCCACAACCGATCTACCCGTTTTTCTAAAAACAATCCGCCACTAAATTCAACGCGTAGCAAAACCTTTTCAACAACTGAGAATAGACTGTCATGGACATTGGGAATATCGCCTTCGGCACCACGGACTGGGACAAAGTCACTAAAACCGAACACGCGGGTGAAACGGGTGTTGCTCACTGGCGGACTCAACAATTTGGGGATATACGTGTCAGGATGGTTGAATACTCTGCCGGCTATTTGGCTGATCACTGGTGC
>CALCKW010000072.1 GCA_937965695.1 uncultured Granulosicoccaceae bacterium | reverse complement strand
TAGTTTCAGTAGTTTCAGTAGTTTCAGTAGTTTCAGTAGTTTCAGTAGTTTCAGTAGTTTCAGTAGTTTCAGTAGTTTCAGTAGTTTCAGTAGTTTCAGTAGTCGCCACTGGATTTAGATTGTTTGCCTCTACTTCTACTGATAGTTGTTGCTCTTCTGGCTCTTCTGGTGCTTCAGTTTTCTCTTGCACTTCCATCACTTCAGGTGCAACTGCGGCATCAGGATTCACAATGTCTGTTGTTTGCTCTTTTTGTTCAACGGCTAATAAAGCCTCCGACTCTTTTGGCACCGGACTGTAGCCGTTTTTTAATGGTGGAACGTCTACCGCTAAAGCGGCTGTTGCACACAGCAGTAAAAAAAACAGCGTTAACTGAGCACGACTGAATCGACGTTTAGTCGTCACCATGCGCGTACCCAATCGCCTTGACGCAAACTTGCCCCTGAATCGTCTTCTAGTTGGCCAAGTGCGTGTTCTGGGTATACGTCCTTTATCAACAGGCTGCCAATTAGGCGCTGACTCACGTTTTGGTCGTGTACACCAGCTGCTTGCATCGATCTATATACTTTGAATTTATCCCCTGGGCGCAATCCTTGACTTGCGCCAATAGATAATACGGCTTGTTCTGAACTCTGCATGCGGAGCACTTCTGCTTGCATTGGAATACAAGACAATAGAGCTTCTACATATTCTGACTGTTGCTCCAGCAGCCCATCAAGCGCCGCACCCAATGGGCTCTGCATAAATTCTCCGCCCATCAGGGTGGTCTTCCTGTCTAGATCCGCTGTGTCTTTTGACCAGGCTTTAAAAACTTCGTGGTCTAACAGCATTCCAGTCGATCCGTCGTAGACGTCCAGCCGTATAACAATCATCCTTGCAGGATCGTTTGCAAAGCGGTCTAAGTACTTTACTTTGCGATAATTGCGGCTGATATAGTTGCGATTCTGTTGTTGACCCATGTCGATGATTTCACCCGCAATAACAAACTGCGCGCGATGGCGTCTCGCCAGCTCCGCCGTGGTTTTTTGAGGTGTCATTGTCTTGCCGTGTAAGTCGACAGGCTGTGCCGCTTGCAAGTTGGTATCGCTTAATGCAATGGGATGGTATTTGTTGCGATCTATTCGCTCGCCTAAGGCCTCAGCGAAACGACTTTCAATGCCGTGTAGGGCGAGAAGCTGCGCGCGATCCTTTACGTCGAGACGTAAAAAAACCAATCGCTTTCGGTAGGAGAATCGGGCCTGATCATCACCACGGCAATCGGGATAAGCAACTGATGCAATGGGATGCACAAGATGTGTTGGTCCCTTTGTCGGCATCAACTGACAGGCACTCAAGAATAAGCATAACGCTAGTGCGGCAATCCTTGCCAATCGCATACGGAGTCCATCCCAAACGGAGCCATTCCGGCTCGGTAAATGTCACTGGGAGGCATCAAGTTCTAGGCCAATGAGGCTGCGATGGGGTGCTTCTTATGCTGTCAATTCGTTTTCGGTGTTGCTGTGATCGTCTAAGTCGCAGCTGAGCTCATCCAGCATGACTTGCATCCGGTTTTGCATGGCTGTGAGCTGTTCTATTCGTTGGCGAAATAACACCACCTGTTCTGCGGAACTGAGTTCGCCCATCGGCATCTCTTCACTGCTCAGCAACCATCCTGGTGATACGCCCAATACACCTGCAAGCGTCGCGAGTTTGTTGACCCGTGGTTCGCTGTTGCCACTCTCCCAGCGCTTATAGGTTTCTGGCTTTACAGCAACCAACCTCGATACTTCCATCACCGTCAACTGTGCTGTGGTTCTGGCCTGCAGGATACGAGCGGCGAGTGTACTGTCTGGCATTCTCAAACTCCCTTTAGATTTTTTCGAATAGTTAGGGTCCATACTACAGTACTAAACATGAGATTTTGATTTACTGAACGGCTAATTCAGATGGTGAAGTGACGATGTTTAAGCAATCGCTCTGATACGCTGCTTTACATCGTTATAAAATCGCGAATTATCGTAGACATGCTAATACACAGGATTTGCGAAGCAAGATGTCCTCTTCAACCGTTTCTTTAGCATTTCTGAGGTGGCGGCAAGTCCTTGCAAAAGGTTGCCTAGCCGTACTTTGTGCCTGCCAACTACTGAGTTTGTACGGAGTGCTGGCGTCTGCAGCCAGCTTTTCGGCGTTTGCTTTGTTGTCTTTCTCCCTGTTTGCATGGCACAACTTTGCTCGGCGCGAGCGATTGCTATTAGTTGCCAGCTTGTGCTTGAGCGCTACCACGGTGTTTTACCTGCCTACTGCTAGCGATGTTTTGCTACCAGCGGCCCATAAAGCGGCCTTTCTAGCGTCTTTTATGTTGCTGCTTGCGACTTTGCGGGAGGGTGCCATGGGCTCGTCATCTGTCGCGTCGCTGGGTCATTGGGTAGCAACTCGGCCACCGGGAAAGCGTTACCTCAGTATTAGCACCGGTGCACAATTCTTAGGATTACTGCTTAATTTCGGTGCGCTAAACCTGCTTGGGCCGCTGCTGCTCGAAGGATCTAAAAGACACGGCAACATTGAGGTGCGTGAATGGCGCCTGCGACGTCAATTCACCGCACTAGGTCAGAGTTTCTCTTGGTTAATTGCTTGGTCGCCTACTGCTGTGACAGGTGCTACCGCAGCGGCAGTGGTAAGCGGCAGTAACGCACTGTATATTTCTTTCGCCGGCATCGTCGCGGCTGTAGGCGCTATAACGATCGGATGGGCCAACGATCGCAGATTGGGAGATAAAATTCGGCATCAGTTGGGTGCCGTGACGATTCCTGTCGATGGCGAATCAACCGAATTACCGCGACGATCGGCGTGGAGATTTGGTGGTTTGTGTATTTTGCTAGTGGCTACCTCTTTTTTATTGACGGTTGTTTTTAGTGTGGGCCTAATTCCAGCCCTAATGTTGTGTAGCCCTGTTGTATCTATTGTTTGGCTGATGGTTCAAAGGCGCGGAGACCTAAATGGCGATGTGCCGCTTGTCGCGTCTCCACCGTCACGAATTTTAAGTGGCATGCTCAATGGTGCTCCTGACGCTATTGTATTGGCTTGTGGAGGTTATCTTGGTCTTGTGATGGCGGGTCTTGTTGACACAGCATGGTTAGCCGCTCAGTTTTCATTACAGGCTTGGCCCTCCGTGTTGATTTACTGGGCGGTGATGGCCGTTATTCCCTGTCTATCAACACTAGCCATTCCACCCATACTCAGTGTGACCTTTATAGGTAGCGTGCTCAGTGCTGCTGCCCTGCCCGCACTTCAACCAAATTTGCTTGCGGTGTCTTTGGTCATCGGTTGGGTGCTTAACCTTAATGGTTCGCCGTTTGGAATAGGGACGCTTATTCTAAGCCGAATTAGCGAAAGGCACCCCCGAGTAATCGCATGGCGATGGAATGGCGTATTGTGTATTCAGGTGTGGGTGTTCTGCTGTCTATTTGTCGCTGCACTCGCATCTGTTTAATGGGGTTTACTGCGCGACCGTCGTCTATTCGAGGTGAATTTTCTGTGGGTTGATTCGCCTGTCGATGTGGACCATTGTTAGTGTAGGCTTTTCGAACAGTCTATAAATAGCTTTAGACTAAGGCGAATTATTCCAGACTTATAGAAACGTTCAATTTATTTCCGTCGAGATCTCTCACGTAAGCACCGTAATAATCGGGGTTGAAATCGCGCGGGCCTGGTGATCCCTCATCAGAGCCACCATAGCGCAGGGCTGTTTGGTAAAATTCCTGCACTGTCGCTTCGTCAGGCGCATAAAACATTATCTGCGTTCCATTGCCAAATGTTGCGGGGTTTTCGTCGTACGGGAGATTAACAAATAACCTGATCTTTCCGTCTGGGCCGCCGTATCCTCGCTCTCTCGAATCGACATAAACACAACTCATCCCGAGTGTTGCCAACACCGCATCATAAAATACACCGGCGGCAAACAAGTCATTAGTGCCAACAGAAACTCCTGAGACCATTTAGACACTCGCCGCTGATGAATTATTTTTTACATAACAATGATGTTTTTTTTGAAGGGAATTGGCTCTCCATGAGAACCAAATCCTCCTAGTTGGAACACCGTGTTTATTTTAAGCCGTCTTTGCCAAGCGCGTCTTCTGACTTTAAACCGCCAACGCGAGGCAGTGGTCGGCCGCCATCAGTAACAGCCACAGCTACCATTATTTCATTGGCGCGAGGTGAGTCGTTCAAACGAACTTCTATGCCGTCAAAATGTGATCGAACGTATGCTGCATCCTTATGGCCTAAAGGCACATCAAGTGCTTGGCCTGGTCCACCCATTTTTTTAGACGAGGGGACAAGCGCTGCGCCTTTTTCAACGGCTGCACGAAGTGGAGCACCTAACTTCGGGTGGAGGATAGCGGCAGCATGCTCTAGCTCGCCATTTTCTCCTACCATCGCAGCCTTGCCATAACTCTCAGCCTCGGCGGGAGTAATACCGAGCGCTTGAACGCACTTCTCGCCAAGAAGTCCACCTAGGGTCGCACCTGCATCCATCAACACACTTAAATCTTCAGCGTAAGTCGAAGCAAAAGGGTTTTTGATGACCGCTACGGCAACAGCCTTGCGTGTTGGCGGATTGATTGCTTTACCCATTTCAAGGTGAGTTTCCTCGACCCAAACAGCTGTTTTGCGAATCTCGATAGTCATTTTAAGCCGTCCTTTCCTATGATGTCTTTTGCTTCCAGACCGCCGGAGCGAGAATGAATACGTGGCCCAGTGGTCATGACCAATACCAGCAGCATTTCATCAGCTCTCGGTGAGTCATTCATGCCAACCTCCATCGAGTCAAAGTGACTGCGCACGTATGAAGCGTTGATATGTGTGACTGGCACATCCAGTCTCGCGCCAACGCCCCCAACTTTTTTGGTAGACGGTACGATGGCATTAGAACCACCGATAAGCTCTCTCATGGAGTAACCACCTGGTGCGTGCCAGAGTGCGCCGTGTTCCAACTCACCTGCTGAGCCGATCAAAGCGCCTTTTCCGTACCCTTCAACCAACGCAGCATCACCAATGGCATCAACCAGTGATGTTGCCATTTTGAGACCCAGCGGTCGCAAGTCATCCATGAACCACTGAATATCATCGACAAATTGGCCTGCAAAAGGGTTTTTAACAACAGCTAGCGCCGCGGCTCGACGTAACGGCACGTTTGCAACTGGGCCGCCTTCATGGAATATTTCTTCGACGACAGTCGAGAGTTTGCGGACAATAAGTTTTGACATTTAGACCTCAGAGATTTTTTTAGAAAACCAAGCGGCGTTTGCTCCGACTTGTTTTTGTTGGCCATGCAGTACTAGTGAAGCGGCTATAATCTGCCCTCGTTCCCGCATACGTTCCGCAGTTTTTACACCAGACTGTAGTGCGTGAGTCACTTCTATTTCCGTCAGCGGCCCAACATTTGTTACGACCTGTTGCTCACCTAAATCGCTGTCAGGTTGTAGTTCAGTCGCTGGAGTACGAGTTATTTGAGCATGCTCCGATAAGTTTACCGCATTTGCAATTAGCGTCGCCGCTACATCGGCAGCGGCGGCAGAAGCTGCTAATACAGTAACGCTGTCAGCTATGCCCAAAGAAAAACTGCGCCCGCCCTGCCCGCTTGTTGCAATACCGTGCACACCGCAGTTAGATGGTATGACGATTTCCCCCAGATTTGAGCCATCTAGCCCCGCGATGAGGGTTGAAAATGTTTGACCTGTCGCTAAATGAAAGGCTATATCTCCGCCATTGTTAACATACGCGCGGGTAACTTCCGCTTGACTGACCATGACAGAGAGTACTTCGTCAGCCACGGCCCCGGCCACTGCAGCCATGCAAGTGACAAAGGTATCACTGGCATGCGGATACACCGCGTTATGCATTCTCTTGGCGATCACACCGTAGGGCGTTGATCCAGTGGAGTTCAATTCAGCGCGCAGTGTAGGCAATTCCTCGACGAGCTCTGTCAACACCGTGTCAAAGCGTGTTATCGCAGCGTCAAATGCGCGTTTACGTCCCAGTGGGGTCGGTGAATCTGCGGCAACGATTAGGTCGATAGGTCCGTGCTGAAGATGCAAGCGATTACCGTCGCTGAGAATAGCTGTAATCGGTCCCATTCACCTTTTTGCCTTCAGCGCGTTCATCACAACAGCGGGTGTCGCCGGCACTTGTTTAATGCGCACGGAGCAAGCATCGTAAATTGCATTTAAAATAGCGGGTGCTGTTGGGATCAGCACGTGTTCGCCAAGACCTTTTGCTCCGTGAGGTCCGTGCGCGTCAGGGTCTTCGATGATGATGGTCTCAATTGGCGGGATATCACCCGATGTCGGAATGAGGTAATCGTGCAAATTTTCGGTTCGCCCCGGAAGGTATTCTTCCATCAAAGCCATGCCCAGTCCCTGCGCAATTCCCCCTTGTATTTGCCCTTCAACCAACAGGGGATTAATCGCTTGACCGACATCGTGCGCCGCGGTGAATCGCTGTGCAGTGACGACACCTAACTTTGTATCCACCTTGACGACAACGAGGTGTGCCGCGTATCCAAACTGCGCGTAGGGCACACCCTGCCCGTTTTCGTCCAATGCTTTAGTGGGTGGATCATAGGTTTCGGTAGACACAAGCACATATCCTTCTTTGTCTTCCGTCCGAGATTTTAGATCAATGATGTGTTTTTGGCCTGCGTCTTCAACCGTGATAGTGCCGTCGGTCAATTGTATTGATGCTTCATCAGATGCGTTACAGAGTTGCAGTATTTGCTTGCGCATCGAAAGACCAGAAAGATTTGCGGCATTGCCTGATACAAAGGTCTGACGAGATGCTGAGGTTTTGCCCGCATCAGGAGTGAGGTCTGTGTCAGCACCAATCAACTCTAATTGACTGACAGGTACACCTAGAGCCTGCGCGAAAATCTGTGCAATGACCGTATTAGAACCTTGGCCAATATCCATGGCACCCTGATGCAAAACAACGACGCCATCTTTGCGAATGCCTGCTTTTATGGTCGACGGGTTTGGTAGCGAGGTGTTACCGCAACCATACCAACCGGCGGCAATACCAACACCCATACGAATGGGTGAATCGGACTTGGCTGCTAATTCGTTAAAAGTTGATGTTGTTTCCCGCTCTTTCTGCCAAGCTGGTCGCAAGGATTTCAAGCATGCTTTGATGCCTACGCCCTGGTTAAAAACCTGCCCACAAACGGTCGGTTGATTGTCTTCTAAGGCATTGAGAAGTCGGAACTCCAGTGCATCCATGCCCAATTTTTCGGCAAGCTCATCAAAGAGCGTTTCTTGAGCGATCGCCGACTGTGGCACACCAAAACCGCGAAAAGCGCCAGCTGGAGGGCAGTTGGTGTGAATGCCCTGTGATTCTGCGCGGTAGTCGCGAATCAGGTATGGCCCGGATGCATGCACGGGCACTCGATTTGCAACCGTGGGTCCCCAAGAAGCGTAAGCACCGGTGTTAAATTTTCCGAAAAAATTAAACCCGCTGATACGCCCGTCTTTGTCAGCACCAATTTTCAGAGATATCTCAGACGGATGACGTTTTGTCGTCGACTGCATCGACTCAGTGCGCGAATAGGTCATGCGCACCGGCTTGCCTGTTTTGATGGCAGCAAGTGCAATGATCGGCTGCAAAGATATATCCAGTTTGGAGCCAAAGCCGCCGCCAACCGCTGACGGTATGATGCGAATTCTGCTGCGATCCCAGCCCAATATGGTTTCCATGGCTTCGAGATCCATGACGGGCGCTTGAGTACAAGCATGGATTTCAACTTTGCCATTCTCGTACACCGCGTACCCGGCCTCAGGTTCTATATACGCATGCTCCACAAAGCCTGTTCGAAAATAACCCTCTACAGTGACAAGCGACTGCTCAAATGCTGAACCCACGTCTCCGCACTTAACAAACCCACCACACATCACATTTTTTTCGCGCCCTTCATGCAATTGCGGAGCGCCGTCTTCCATCGCTTCGGCAACACTTTGTACGGCGGGCATTTCAGTCCACTGTACCGGGAAGCAATCCAAATCGAAGGTACGCATCAGCTCTGGATAGCCGACTATCGCTGCAACGGCTTCGCCGCGAAATCTGGCTTCACGTTCTGCAAAAACGGGCTGATCGGCAAAAGCCGGTATAACGCCGAAGCAGTTTTTCCCGCTGATGTCATCGGATGTAATAACCGCCTCTATGCCTTCGTTCATATTCACGAAGGCATCTAAATCACCGAAGGCAAATGAAGCCCGCGCAAAAGGTGAGCGAATAGCGCGCACGGTCAAAGTACCGACGGGTGCGATATCGTCACCAAATTTTTCTAAACCACGTACTTTGGCTATCCCGTCTAGGCGTCGAATCGGCGAGCCAACTAAGCCTGAATGTTGATCTCTAGTGTGTTTTTTTGGTTCAGCTGCATCTTGCACAGCATCGATTATTTTTCGGTAGCCGGTGCATCGGCATAAGACACCACCCAATGCGTCTTCAATTTGTGTCGTGTTTGGAGATGTGTTCTCCCGGAGAAACGCAACCGCAGAGACCATCATGCCGGGTGTGCAGATCCCGCACTGCGCAGCGCCTTTGTCTTGAAACGTCTCTAACAGTCTCTTGGCGGTAGAGTCGTTAGCGACCAATCCAGTGAGTGTGTCGACATTCAAACCTTCTGCCTGTTGTGTTGCCGTCAGGCAGGCGCAAACGGGTGCACCATCAACAAGAACGGTGCAAGCACCGCAATCACCTGCATTGCATCCAATCTTTACCTCTCGTTGGCCCAATTTCTCGCGCAAGGTTTCCGAAAGCCGCTCACCCGTTTGGGCTTCAGCCGTGACAGAGACGCCATTCAAACTGAAAGTCACTTGGCTTTGATTAGTGCGATTATCCATTGTTAGGGCTTTCCGACTTGAATGATGCTAATACCGCACGTTTGCAAAGTTCTTGCGCTGCATCTATTCGAAACTCTTTAGAGCCGCGCACATCTGAGATGGGTGAGAGAGCAGCTAGGTGCTCGCTCCAGATCTGGCTGTTGTCGCTGATGTCTCGAGTGTTTTTGCCGAGCAAAGCTGATTCAAGATTCGGTAACCTTGTGGCAACGGCTGAGCAAGAGCCGACCGCGATGCGTGCCCCTTCAATGCGTTGATCCGCGTCTGTCCAAACCACCGCGCTCACCATCGCTATGGAAATAACCAGATGCTTACGAGAACCCAGTTTTATGAAGTGGCTATGAGCATTTTGTGGCAGATCCGGGATTAGGATGGCCGTCACAATCTCATTGTCACGAAGTTCGATTCGACGTACGCCTGTAATGAATTCCGCAAGAGGAATGATGCGGGTTCCTTCAATTGATGCCAGTTCAACTTGTGCATTCAATGTGAGCAATGGCGGTACGCCATCTGCTGCAGGAGAGGCGTTGCAAATGTTGCCCGCGATGGTGCCAGAGTTTTGTATTTGCCAAGATCCCACTTCACGCGCGGCGAGCTTTAGCCCGTCGAAGCACGAGGGTAAGTGTGCCTGTACGATTTGTGTCCAACGAACAGCTGCGCCAATTCGCCAGCCTGTATCTTCACGGCTTATTGTTTTCAGTTCGGAGATGCGAGACACATCCAGTATTTCGGCAGGAGCTGCTTGCTCCCCCAGCGCTGGAAAAAAATCGGTTCCACCAGCGATGACTCTCGCACCCGTATCTGAGAGAAACCCTAAGGCTTCTGCCAAAGTGTATGATACGTTGTATGCCATGAATCAGTGACCACTTGACTGTTAGTGTGCTAACAGGATAGATGAAGCCTTCAAAGATTGTCAATTATCTTCTAAACACACGACTCGTCAACGGGATTCAATGTCGGCAACAGCTGTCACTGGCCTGCCCTCATTCATGTAGGCGGCGTGCATGTGTGTATTAAGAGTTACGCTGACTTTGTAGGAGCCGGGCAACAAATGTCCAATGCTTGCCTGTTCACTGTATAACCGCTGTAACTTTAATCCATTTAAGTAGAGGTGGGCGTGTCCTTCACCATGAATATGCGGTGTGCCTGCCGGTGCATTTACAAAAGTAAAATTCGTAGTACTAACGGCAATATTCCAGCTGTCGTCCACCGGCGAACGACCCACCGAGAGTGTTATTTGTGGCACGGCGTTGTCAGTGGCCATAGCAGCTGTGCTATGCATACTGTGATCCATGGCGGAATGGTCTACTTCAGAGACGATTGCTTTAAATCTTATCTCACCTGTCTTTTGGAATACCAATGTCATTGGAATCAGGTCACCGACAGCTAAATCACGGCGAACGTCTGAAAGCTCAAGAAAAATACTGTCGAGAGAAAAGACCGGAGTCGAGTTTGCGGGGATAGCGATGACCGCGTCACTGAAGGCTTCTGGCCGCACGATGGATACACGCTTCGCGTAGTCTGAATGGGCGGAGAGCAAAACGTCTGCGTCGCCAAGGTTTTCAGCGTTGAAAAACACACGTAAAGCTGTATTTTCACTGTTAGAAAACAAAGCTGTTGACGTGTGTACTGAGATCCCTGGTCCGCTTTGACGCGTCACGAAGACAAACGCCGCAACAAGCGCGAAAATAAGGCTGCCGATAACGGCTAATCTCAGTTTCATCGGATTATCTCTCGCTTTAAAAATGATAGCGTACTAACATATTTTACATGAACTCTACAGTCAACTGCTCAATTAATCGACCTGTATTTCGCTGGTCCTTCATCGCTGCAATTTCGGTGTGCTGCGTGAGCTTGGTGCAGGCACATCCGGCAGAACAAGGGCTCATCTTGTTGTTGCCGACAGATATATACATTTCTGCTGGTGTAGCAGCGTTTGCATTAACCGTTGTTTTGGTTGGCTTGTTGCCATCAGCAGCTACGGATACATTATTTAAAACGCTATTACTAACAAAGCTTCCCAATTGTTCAAAAATTATTTTAGCGACAAGTGCGTGCAGCACAGTGTTCGTTTTGTTTCTGGTGCTCGTCGGATCGATTGGCCCGCTGGATCCCAAAGCAAACCTGCTTTCTCTAACAATATGGTCTGGCTGGTGGATTGGTCTTGTATTGCTACAAGGGTTGATTGGAAATGTGTGGCATTGGATAAATCCATGGGCCGGTTTACTTACAATGTTGGACGGTGTTCTTAAACCTTCAAATCGTCCGGTAATTCCTAAAGCGCTAGGCGTTTGGCCCGCCGTGTTGATCTTTTTATCCTTTAGCTTGTTTTCGATAGTTGACCCGACACCTGCCGACCCTACCCGTCTTGCCCAGCTCACCTTCAGCTATTGGATAATGACTACTCTTGGAATGATGATATTTGGTTACCAGCCCTGGGCCACACATTTTGAATGTTTCACCCTTTTTTTCAAACTGATCTCAAGAATTTCGCCGTTCCAATATGGATCTGAGCTCCGCGTTGGCTTTCCGGGCTGGGCTCTCGTCAATGATCGTAAATCTTCATATTCACTCGCAATTTTTTGTCTGGTCATTTTAGGGGCCGGGAGTTTTGACGGGCTCGGAGAGACCTTTTGGTGGCTTGCCAAAATTGGTGTTAATCCGCTGGAGTTTCCGGGAAGATCGGCCATTGTTGCAGAGACCGTCTTTGGGTTCTTCGTAGTCAATTTGTCTCTTTGTTTAGCTTTTGGTGTTTGTGTTTTTTTGGGTGTTTACTTGGCCAACAACGGCAGTGAGACAAACTCGTCGGTGCCCTTTAGACCGGTCTTTGTTCAGCAAGCCCTAGCCATGCTGCCAATTGGGTTTGGCTTTCACTTTGCTCATTTCTTACCGACGTTCCTTGTAGACAGTCAATATAATCTGGCCGCCCTAACCGATCCCTTTGGAACCGGAGCCGACTATTTGTCATTGGGAAAAATTAACATATACGTTGGCTTTTTGAGCGTGTCTTCGATCGTGCATCGGTTGTGGCTGACGCAAGCTGGGATCGTTGTATTAACGCATGTAATCGCGGTACTCATCGCACACAGAACGTCCAAAGTATTGTTCTCAACTCGTCGAAAAGCTCTTTTAGCTGAACTTCCTATGTCTGTGTTCATGTTTTTTTACACGGGCTTTGGCCTGTGGTTGTTGGCCGCACCTAGAGGAGCCTGAAGGGCTCAAATGTTTAAGATATTTGTTATCACACACTCAAGCATCGAAGCTCTGAGTGGTTGATGGGCTATCAGCGGCCGCGTTAGAGTTGGCGCGAGAAACTTGGTACGACTCCTGATTCAGGCTGTGATTCTGGGCGTAAAATGTAGACTAAAATACGAGGTATTCTTTCTCCAGCGGCGAGATTTGGCGACAGATTGCGGCTGTGCACGCAGTAATACTGGGTCTTTGCGCGGTTTTGTTTCAGCACTGACGTATATTGGCATCAATTGAGAAATATTTTTCTAGACATCTTGTTAGCATGCACGCAATAATGAACAATAATACAAAGCGACCTCCACACACGAAAGGAATTAAAATGTCTGATAAATCGATAAAAGACCCAACTCGTCGAAGCGCATTGAAGCTGCTCGGAGCCGGTGCTGGTCTTGCAGCAGCCTCAAGTTTTATTCCAGGTATTTCGCGATTTGCTCACGCAGAGGGAGCTGGCCCAATAAAACTCGGTTTCCAGATGCACAGTACTGGAATCGGTGCTTCTTACGGTCGCTGGTACGACCGTACGACCCAAGCCGCTGTTGCCCGTATTAATGAGATGGGAGGTATTAACGGGCGCGAAGTCGTCATCGTTACTGAAGACGACGGAACTGATCCCAAACGCGGAGCAGAGGTTGTTGAAAAATTCGCGACTCAGCACAACTGTGACATGGTTTTTGGAACGCTCTTTAGTCACGTTGTCTACGGTTCTGCACCACGTGCGGGTGAATTAAAAATTCCGTATTTCGTCTGTTCAGAAGGCCATCATGTTGCTTCAGGCGCTTTGAACCGCTATTCAATGCAGCCAGGTATCACCGACGTTAGAAGCCAGGTTCAAGCGATGGCTCCTTTTATCGCAAATAATCTGGGTAAAAAGATCACCATGGTTTATCCAGACTTCGCTTTTGGGCACGATCACCGTGATTATTTTACGGCCGCCATCGAAGCGCAGGGAGGTGAAGTAGTCGCCAGTATTGCAATCCCGCCCACTGAGACCTCCTTCACCCGTTACTTCCCGAACATTCCTCGCGAAACTGAAGTGCTTTATCACGTGATGGTGGGCCCTGCGGTACTTACTTTTGTGAAAGAGCTCGGCGAGTTTTTTGGTCCACAGCGGCCGGAGATTTTTGGTTTCCTCGACAGCCTAGAGGCGGTTGGTCTCAACACGCCGGGACTAGAATTCTTAGAGGGCACCTATTTCTGGGAAGGCAACCCACGTCATGCTCAGGCAGATCAATCCGAGTTCGACAAATCTTTCCGTGCAGCTGTCGGCGTGAATGAAATGGGCGCTTCAATAGATGATCCGAATGATATTTCCACCTACTCCCACATGTTCTCCTGCTGGGAGACTTTAAACGTCATTAAAAAAGGCATGGAAGCATCGGGTTATAAGGGACCAAAAGATCGTCAGTCCTTAATAGAAGCGGTAGAGGCAATGACGGCTTTTGAACACTCTGATGATCATCCACAAGGTGCAAAGGTCATGAACGGTAAAACGCATCAGGTCTTCGGGCATCAGTTCATCTCAAAAGTCACCAATGGAAAAATGGTCGTTGAGCACACAACGTCGATTGAAGATGGCTTCTATGAAGATGCGGTTGACTACACGACGCAATCGTTTTGATTTAGAAGTATTTAGAGAGGCTCGAATTAATGGATTTTGGTCCACATTTATTACTGGCCTCTCTTGAAGGCGCGGTAACAGCTGCAATACTAGCCCTGACCGCGATGGGGCTTAGTATCGTGTTTGGCGTCATGCGGGTGGTTAATGTCGCGCATGGTGAGTTTTTTATGATTGGCGCTGTTATCGCATGGGCGGTTGCATCTTCGTTTACGGGAAACCCCGCAATCGGATTTATAGCCGCTTTAATTGTTGCCCCACTTATTGCAGGTATCATCGCCGCGGTTGCTGACAAGCTCATCTTGCAGCGTGTCAACTACGACCCCGACAGGACGATTGTCGCCACTATTGGTTTGCTCTATATCATCCAACAAACGGCATTGATGACATTCGGTCCAGATGCACGCCCAGTCACCCCACCCTTTAATACACGTTTGTCACTGCCTTGGTTTGAGATTGGCGAAAGTGGTTTTGTCATGACTTGGCCGTGGGGCCTGAGTACCACTAGCTACAAGCTGTTTGTAATCGTCGCCGCTATTGCTGTTCTAACAGGCCTTTGGGTATTGATGACCCGGACTAAGGCGGGTCTGATAATGCGGGCGACGCAGCAGGACAGTGAAACTGCGCAGGCCTTCGGTGTTCCGGTTAAGCGTGTTTATTCTTATGTATTTGGTTTGGGTGCCGGACTAGCGGCGGTTGGTGCCGTACTGGTTGTACCTATTCAACAAGCTCACTACTTGATGGGGCATGACCCTCTTTTATTGTCCTTTATTGTGGTCATCATCGGAGGGCTTGGTAGCCTTCCAGGTACTGTAATCGCCGCAATTCTTATTGGAATGAGCGATGGAATTATCTCAGTCTTTTTCTCGCCGACTCTCGCTAAGATCATCGCAACACTTGTAGTCGCACTTGTGCTTGTTTTCAGGCCACATGGCTTGTTGGGGAAAAAAGTCTAATGACTAAGAATTCCCTGTATTCCCACTGCCTTCACTTTGGCACTATCGCATTGCTAGTTGCCTTGTTTTTTCTTTTGCCTGCATACCACGTGGGAAATTTGTCCCGAATCATGGTGCTCGCCGTCTATGCCATGGGCTTCAATTTGTTGTTCGGCTATACCGGACTACTCAGCCTCGGGCACGCACTGTTTTTTGCAACAGGCATGTATGGGCTGGGTATGGCGATGAACACCTTCGGTCTTCCGTCTGAACTGGCGCTTATCGTTGGGGTGGTTTGCGCGATATTAGTTTCAACTGCGATTGGTCTGTTGGCGTTACGGACGACAGGTGTTGCGTTTATGATCGTGACGCTTATGTTTGCTCAAGCAGGTTACCTCACCGTACTTTACTTTGGGTCTTACACGCGCGGAGACGAAGGCTTTGTTATTCAGCAAGCTGAGCGAATTTTTGCGGGTGTCGATATCACGGGTGAAACATCGCGGTATTTTGCGGCCCTTATTCTCTTCTCGATTGTTTTTCTGCTGATTGCCTATCTTGTTCGTTCTCCCTTTGGCCGCACGTTGGTCGCCATTCGCGAAAACGAAGAGCGCACTAAAATGTTGGGTTACGACACCGTACGACACAAACTGTTGGCGGTCATTATTTCTGGATCCATCTCGGGTTTAGCGGGCGCCGCATATGCCCTCCTTTTTGGCTACGTCGGTGCGACCTTCGCGACGGTGCAATATTCTATTTTCCCTCTTCTGTGGGTTTTGCTTGGTGGTGCGGGCACGACACTCGGCCCTCTCATTGGTGTCGTGTTCATGTTTTATCTGATTGATCTCTCTAGCGAGCTAACCCAGGCTTATATGCTAATCGCAGGTGTTGTGCTTGTTCTGCTTACGCTCTTCGCACCGCAGGGCTTAGCCGGAGAAATCAGAAGGAAAGTATTCAAATGGCTTCCGTAAATATCTTATCGACCAAAGGCCTGACCAAGACCTACGGCGGAATCGATGCCAATATGGATGTTGATTTTGAGCTGCAACGTGGCAAGGTCACGGCACTTATCGGTCCTAACGGCGCTGGGAAATCAACTTTTGTAGGCATGATTTGCGGGCGTATTTCGGCTACCAGAGGTGAAGTCTTCTTTGAAGATCAGAACATCAGTTCTATGCCGGCTCACAAGCGTATTCAGCTTGGAATTGCCTACACATTTCAGATTACTTCAGTGTATGCGGGCCTTACCCTACTGGAGAACACGGCAATTTCGGCTCGTCGACGTCTGGGCAAAGATAACGTGGCCGTTAATGCCAAGGCCCTAGAGGTGCTGGAACGCGTTGGCCTTGCTGACCGAGCTCATCAAATTGCAGGCGATCTGAGTTATGGGCACCAACGTGTTCTAGAGATTGCTTTGGGTCTAGCGCAGGACCCTGTATTGTTTATTCTCGATGAACCGACACAAGGTCTCGCTGAAACGGAAATCGACGATTTCGTGGATTTGATCAATGCGCTATCGGGTGACACGACGATTCTTTTGATCGAGCACAATATGGACGTCGTAATGCGTACTGCAGATCAAATCACTGTGCTGGAATTTGGTAAAACCCTAGCGTCCGGAACACCGAGCGAAATTCATAATAACCAGGCTGTTCAGGCTGCCTATTTAGGGACAGCAGTCGATGCTTGAAGTTGATGATATTCATGTTGCGTATGGCCAAGTTAAAGTTCTGTTTGGTACTTCGCTAAAAGCTCAATCCGGTGAGATTTTATGCCTGTTGGGTAGAAATGGTGCCGGAAAAACGACCATCATGAAGTCCATCATGGGTCTGCTTCCTCTTTCTGCAGGAACGGTGAAACTTGACGGCAAAGTCATCAGCGAGATGCCAGCCCATGAGATACCAAAAGAACGCATTGGCTACGTGCCCCAAGGGCGACGATTGTTTCCTGAACTCACCGTTTCAGAGAACATCGAAATAGGCTTGATGACTTGTCAAGAACAGAACGACACACGCGAATGGGTTCTTGATATCTTCCCGCGTCTTCGAGAGCGTTTGGATCAGCAAGCAAGCACGCTTTCAGGGGGTGAACAACAAATGCTGGCAACTGCCAGAGCGCTTTGTCTGCGACCGCGGGTGTTATTGCTCGACGAGCCAACGGAAGGTTTACAGCCTTCCATGATTGAACAGATACGCCAAGTGGTGGTGCGGATGAAATCGGAAGGCGTTGCGGTAATAATGGTCGAGCAACGCGTTGATGCGGTTTTGTCGATCGCAGACAAGGTGACATTTATCGAGCACGGCAATGACTTGGAATCAGTAACCGCAGACTATCTTCGTGAGCACCCTGAATTGCTGAAAAAACATCTAGGGGTGTAAATCTAGGTAAATGTAATTAGACGAGCGACAAGTGTCACCTGCCGATAAGCAAAAACCTTTTTTAGGTGTTTTCGTCTGAGAAGATTATTCCCGGTTTTTTACAGTAATCCCCTTAGGCGCAATCACTGCGTGAGTGTAAAAGTATTCAGAAAGGGGTTTCTATTTTGAGATTCGATGATGATGTGAATACGTTGCCGCGATTATTAGTAGTACTCCGCGCACGTCAGTCAATCCTCTTAGCGACGACGACTGGACGTTAGGATAACTTTTTAAGCAATCTCAATAGTGTTGTCTGTTCAGACTTTGAGAGTGGTCGCAGTGTTTCTTCCGAGATTTGGTGTCCACTTGTGTGAAGGTCTTCGACGAGTGTTTCAGCGGTCTCAGAGAGTTTAATTACCGTAAGGCGCTTGTCTTTACTGTCGGGTTCAGTCACAACCAAACCCTTAAGCTTTAAGCGATTAACGACACCCTTAATGGTGGCCACATCCATTGAAATCAATCGGCCCAATCGATTTTGAGAACATTCACCAATTTCAGCAATACGCACCAACGCCGAGAGTTGTGTTGATGTCAGCCCATCCGGCGCATTGCCCTGGAAAATTTTTGCATGCCGCTGGCTTGCCAATCGAAGCAAATAGCCAACCTGTTCATCCAGTACGTAGTCGCTTTCAATTTTTTCTTTATTTGAAATTTTCACGTTAGTATCTTTGTTAGTTCACCAAATTTAAGCTTGAGTTTTCAACACGACAAGTTT
>CALCKW010000071.1 GCA_937965695.1 uncultured Granulosicoccaceae bacterium | reverse complement strand
CGCAACGCTGCAGAATGGTGGCCAGCGCTTCCAATGCCTTGGCCTTGTCGCTGCTGCTGCGGCCAATGCGTTTCGGCTCACGTGAAACCAGGGACAGCCGATGCATGGCCTGCTGTGCGTTCTCTCGCAGCTCGGAGACCGCAGGGAAGCGGCGACGATGCGCGACGTGCTGTTGCACGGCGTCAACGAATACGCCGTCGGGTAGGCTGCTGAGTTGGTGCCAGTACACCGCCGCCCGCTCCTTGCTGATCTCCACATCGTAAGCTGCCGCCAAGTATGCCATCTGTTGCTGAAACGTCTGCTGATCCATTGCCAAAAAGCTCCTGAAGATTGTTCACCGTGACACCCACAGCCACACTCGTGCCGCTGGTGTCGATGCTGTATTCGTCTAGCCAGCCTTCACCTCGCAACCAGGTCGCTGGATGCGGAATGAACTGGCCGCTCGATTTGTTCCAATCGCTCGAGGTCTTGGCCCGCTGCACCGC
This sequence comes from uncultured Granulosicoccaceae bacterium, assembly GCA_937965695.1. Classification (GTDB taxonomy): domain Bacteria; phylum Pseudomonadota; class Gammaproteobacteria; order CALCKW01; family CALCKW01; genus CALCKW01. The sequence continues at coordinate 30,011 of CALCKW010000071.1, read as the reverse complement.
TTCGATCATGTCGGCGGTTTGCTGCTCGCTCGGTTTGATGGTTTGCCAGGCTTTCCACGCTTGGCCCTTGCTGCGTTTCTTCGGGTAGACAGACCACCACAAATCGAAACGCGCTTGCAAATTCTCCACGGGTTTTGGTGTCGAGCCAGAGAAGGGGAAACACCCTTGTTCTCGCGCATGGCTCACCGCCCCCCTGTGTTTAAAGTTGTCTTTAATATTGTCTTTACTGTCTATTGTGTGCACCGTTTTGGTGTCACTTCCGACACCGTTTTGGTGTCGCGCTGACACTGTTTTGGTGTCAACCTGACACCGTTTTGGTGTCACCTCCTCCGGCCTATCACTGACACCGTTTTGGTGTCGGAGACCACCGGAACCGCCCTCGGTGTCATCACCTGTTGCGGTCGAATCGAGCGGCTTGCCCCACCGCTCGTAGTCCTTCTGAATGGAGACTCGCGTTCCCCATCTGCCCGTTCTACGCGTGATCACCTGGAGCGCGGCCAGCTCCAACAAAGCCGCGTTGCAGTGCTGGCGCCTGAGCCCTGTGAGCTCGGCCAACCGTGACCCGCTGATGTCGTCCTCCTTGCGGTTGTAGCCGTAGGTTTGGCGAACAATGGCAAGCGCAACCCTGAGCTGTCGCTTGGTCATGTCCGCCGCGATCAACGCATCAAGCAGCTCATTGGCTATGCGCGTAAAGCCCTGCTCGGGCTGCGGCGAGGCCACGCTAGGCCGCCTCGTATTCTTCTAGCAACTCGGTGATGGTCACCTCCAGCGCATCGGCGATCCTCACCAGCTGGCCAACGGTGACATCCTGCTTCCCAGTTTCAATGCGACTAATCGCCGCTTGATCCATCCCGACAAGCTCTGCCAACTCTCTTTGTGAGAAGCCGGCCTGCTGTCTTATATGACGAATTAGCATATTTTGCCCTCATCAAAATGTGAATTTAACATATATCTACGCATGCGAAAATCACATATACAAAATAATTTGCGCATGTCAAAATCACATATTTAGGAGCCCTCCATGTCCAGCAAGGAAGAACTCGGTGCACGTTTCAAACAAGCTCGGACTGAGCTTGGCTTGCATCAAGGCGAACTCGCCAAAATGTGCGGCCTAGACCAAGCGTTTATTTCTCGGCTCGAGAAAGGTGAGGCCATTGGCACAATTGCTCATCTCTTAGCCATCTCCAAAGCCACGCGCAAAGACCCCAATTGGTTTCTGCTGCGCAGCCCTTCTGTCAATCCGTCACCCCCTCGGTCACCCACCAGCGCAAAGGAAGTCGCCAAGGCCAGCCACACTCCAGAAGGCTTGAAAAAATTTGCCAAAGAGACAGCGCTCCACAAGCCGCTCTCCGTCACTCCCGAAGAGTGGTCTGCGCTGGCCTCTATCCAAGCACCTGGTGAAATTGATGCACAAGGCTACATGACCTTGTTACTCACCATTCGCAGCGTGACTAAATCGTGACTCACACCCGTCCTTTCTTGTCAGTAACAGTCACGTCAAGTCACGTTTGCGCGGGGCTGGTGCGCTAACTGATTGATTTAACTATCTTGACTGTCATCCCGTTCCCCTCCTAAGGGAAAAGTCGGGGGTTCGAATCCCTCTCGGGACGCCAGTTTTCACCTCTTTTTGTTCGCTTACATCCGAAGGTGTAGCGACGCACCTATCGCTAATAACCCTTACTTTTGAAATACAAAGAATTAAGAGGCAGGGGCTCGTCCAAAAAACGAGACATCTACAAGTCTCACCCTTGTTTACCAATCTGTTCCGATGAAGCCAATACCACTTCCAGCTCGGCATTGACCACATATGCATAACCTTTCATTTCAAAGCTCGGCTTGACGCCAATTAAAGGGCACTTCAAACGATTTAGATTTCAGGCTCCATTAACACTGAGACCAATCACGGCGCAGAAAAATATAGAACGCAAGTTGTACTATAGTAATACTCAATATAATCAATGACTTGCACTGAACCATACCCAATGAAGTAGCTGCATACTTCTTATCTGCACGCAATCGTTCGTCAAGATATGGGCTAGACCGTCGAAAAAGTATTATCAGCATCCTACTTTTGGCCAGAAGCTAACCGTGGGATGCCCTTTTTGACATTCAACACTTGATGGAATTGGGCTTATGCAGGGCTCTCGGGCAAAGATCGTTGCTTTAACGCTGGGCTTTATCTCGGCATTTGCACCTCACTCCAGTAGCGCCGAAGGTGAAAGTGCGCTAGATGGCACGCCGTTATTGACGCCCCTGACGATAGAGGGCAATGGCAGTCAATTAGTTACTGTTCTGGACATCGGAAATGGTGTTGGCGTCTTTGAAGGGGATGTTTTAGTGCCTATCGCACCTGGGGTAAGCAGCAGATCTTTCAGTGTGGAAGCTCAAAGCTTTAGCGTAACCATGGGAGGATCTCTCTGGCCAGATGGCGTCATGCCTTATACCTTCGACAGCGGGTTAAGTAACACCGCAAAGGCAAAAATACTTGATGCTATCGATCATTGGAATGCAAGTACTCCAGTGCAAGTGGTGCCACGTAATGGTGAAACAGACTACGTTAATTTCATCGATGAAAATGGTTGCGCTTCGTACATCGGGCGAATTGGTGGTGAGCAACCCGTCTACTCATCGCCCAACTGCTCCGTCGGTAATTTTATCCATGAGATAGGGCACGCGCTTGGCTTATATCATGAGCACACCAGACCAGATCGAGATAGCTTTGTCACAATTAATTGGTCAAATATCGATCCAAACCGCAGTCAGAACTTTGATGTTGTTAACAGCAATAGCCAGGTCAACACACCATACGACTACGGATCAATCATGCATTATGGAGAACATTTCTTCTCTATAAACAGCCTGCAAACAATAACTCCATTGCAATCTAACGCAAACATTGGTCAACGGGTTGCGCTGAGTAACGACGACATTACGGGTGTGAACGCGCTTTACTCTGCGGGTTTCAACGTTGACTTTGATCTGACGCCTGAACGCCCAATGCCAAATTCTGATATCAACGCTACCTTTGCTCTCAGCAATACAACAGGGAGCAGCGTGCAATCCATCGATGTCAGTACGATCTTGCCAACCGGTGTCGTTTTTCAAAATGCGACCGGATCTGCTTGGAGCTGTAGCAGCTCAGGTCAAGCTCTCGATTGCACTGGGCCAACATTGCAAAATGCAGGTACCACGTCATTAGAAATCTCTATGATGGCACCCAATTCCGTTGCTGAATTGGCGTTTAACTTCAATGTTTCAGCTACTGCTACGGGTGGTTCAGAAATTAGCCTTGATTCTCTAGCAAACCGGACAATGACAGCCGTCAATGATCCACCGCAGGTTGAAGTCCCACTGCAAAGTCCCGTGGCGCTGATTCCGTTTACAGGTACAAGCGCTGCATTAACGCGCGTTGATGCGACTGATCCAAATGGCCACACATTAAGAGCTTACACAATAACTTCAGAGAGCCACCCTGGCTTGCTCGCTTTGGATCCGGACAACGGAGACATCTTTGTCACTGATGCCGACGAACTAAACTCTTTAGAGAACGAAACAATCAGTCTCGGTGTGACCGTTTCAGATGGCATTGAAAGCGCAGATGAGACGTTTATAACTATTGATGTTTTAACATCAGCTGGACTCTCCCAGTCAACAAGTGCGGGGGGCGGAGCGTTTATGAGCTTTTGGTTGCTGCTGGCACTTCCGTTGCGCCGCTTGCGCACAGCAACGGTTTAATCGATATCTAAAAACTAGAGCCTCTGACAGAGGCTCAGGTATCATAACGGTTTTCGCTTTCTAACACCGAGACCGCCATGACCCGCTTGATGATCAGCGCCGGAGAAGCTTCAGGGGATATCCACGCCGCCGCCGCACTAGAGGCATTGCGGGAAGAAGGGATACACTTCACCTGTTTTGGCATGGGTGGCAGCGCACTGGAAGCTCAGGGCATGCAACTAGAAGTGGATAATCGTGATCTCTCAGTGATCGGTTTTGTGGATGTCTTGCGCAACTACCCGAAATTCAAACACCGACTTGAGCTGTTGCGCACTCGTATGCGCAACGATAAGCCTGCACTATTACTGACTATTGATTACCCCGATTTTAATTTAAAACTCGCAGAAACAGCTCGCGAGTTAGGTATACCAGTATTGCATTATGTCAGCCCACAAGTCTGGGCTTGGCGCTCCGGTCGAATAACACGCATTGGGCAGCTTGTCTCTCATATGGCGGTGCTCTTCCCTTTCGAAGTGTCCTACTATAAAAAAAATAACATACCCGTTACCTATGTCGGCCATCCTTTGCTCGACGAGATTGAAGACTCAATAAGTCCAGAACAAGCACGCCAACAACTGGGAATAAATTTAGACAATAGATATATTGGTCTGATGCCTGGTAGCAGGCCCAGTGAGCTCTCACGCATCCTACCAACATTGCTTCAGGCCGCCGCGCAGTTACTGCAATCGAATCCTGAGCTGCAATTTTTAATGCCCTTGGCGCCTTCATTAGACGAGGATGCATTACTGCTCTACCCGGAGTTAAAAACGCTACCGGTGATGGTCGTTAAAAGTAATTCCCATGTAGTGGCCAAAGCCTGTGATTGTATTGCAGTGGCATCGGGAACCGCCACGCTGGAGCTAGCGCTTTTAGACGTACCGATGGTTGTTGTCTATAAGCTCAACCCAATCAACTATGCCATTATGCGTCGCTTGATTAAAATACCTTATATATCACTCGTGAATATCGTGGCAGGTAGAGAAGTCTGTTCTGAGTTAGTTCAAAGTGCAGCGACTCCCATCGCTATTCAAGAGGAATTGCAGAAACTTTTAGATGATCAGAACTACCGTCAAGTGCAGCGCTCAGGATTAAAAGAAGTGAGAGATCAGATGGGCGAGCCGGGTGCATCAGGTCGCGTGGCAAAAATAATACAACAACTACTACCTATTAACTGACGAAAAGAATTTAGTCGTTTAGGTGCTGCGCACAACACCACGAGTGCTAGAGGCTATAAACTCGACAAACTCGGTTACTTCCGGGTGAGCTGATTTCAACTCAGTGATTAAGGAATCGGACAAGTCTGCCTTGGCACCGCGCAGCAAAATTTTAAAAGTTTGGTGCAATGCACGTATTGAGTCATCACTAAAACCTCGACGACGCAAACCTTCTTTGTTGATACTGCGCGCTTTTGCGTAATTCCCTGAAACCAAAGTGTAAGGTGTCACATCTTTATTAATACTGGATCCCATACCAGCAAACGCATGAGCGCCGATCTTGCAAAACTGATGCACTAGACTAAATCCGCTGAGGATGACGTTATCGCCCACTACCACATGGCCTGCTAGGGATGCCCCGTTTGAAAAAACAATGTGATTTCCCAATTGGCAGTCATGGGCCACATGGGTATACGCCATAAGCAGATTGTGATCACCGATGCGCGTGTAGCTACCACCATCCACTGTGCCGCGATTGATCGTGGCATATTCTCGAATGGTGTTGTAATCGCCGACCACTAACCAAGTTTCTTCACCGTTGTATTTCAAATCCTGGGGGGCATCACCAATGGCAGCAAATTGGTGAATTTTATTATTTTCACCGATCTTTGTTGGGCCTTTTATCACCACGTGAGGGCCTACAACAGTGCCTGCTCCGATCTCTACTTTTTCATCAATAAAACTAAAAGGCCCAACTTCTACATCGTCAGCCAGCATAGCGCCTTCAGAGACCACTGCGCTTGCGTGGATCACGACTGAGGGCCCTGCACTGCAATCATCAACTCGGCGCTAGCGGCCAACTCATCACCAACGCGAGCTTTAGCGTCAAATTGCCAGATACCGCGGCGCGACTTTAATACTTGGATGTCCAGAAACAATTGATCCCCGGGAACAACAGGCCGCTTAAACCGTGCTTTGTCTATGCCAGCATAGAGATAGAGATTTTGTTCTTCTAAGTCACTAATTGCTTGTTCAGCAAAGCCAACCATGACACTCGCCTGTGCCATGGCCTCGAGAATCAGCACACCTGGAAACACAGGGTTTTCGGGGAAATGTCCAGTGAAGACCGGCTCATTGAACGTAACGTTTTTAATGCCGCGGCCACGTACACCTGGTTCAACGTCTATCACGCGATCAACCAATAAAAATGGGTACCGGTGTGGCAGCAACTTCAAGATGTGTTTTAGATTGAGCTCGCTCAAGTGGTCTTACTCCTGAGATTTTGCACCGGAAGTCTCATCTCCGAGTGCTTTGCCAATAATCCGTCGCATTTGACGCGCTAACAGATGGAACTGACGTAGATTAGGTTGGTTACGGCGCCAATCGGCAACGGGTTGTGCCGCCGAAGCAGATGCATAGACACCCACTTCTAAAGACGATGTGACAAAAGTATTGGCAAACACCACGACGCCGTCATCAAGCTTTAAATGACCTACAATGGACGAACCGCCACCCAGTTGACAACGTTTACCTACATGCGTGCTGCCTGCTATGCCAACGCAACCAGCAATAGCGGTGTATTGACCAATATGGACGTTATGAGCAATTTGTACATGATTGTCTATGATCACGTCACTTTCCACTACGGTGTCACCCAATGCACCTCGATCAATGGTAGTGCATGCACCAATCTCGACACGATCGCCAATACGGACACCTCCAATCTGCTCAATACGCTGCCATCCCCCGCTGGGGATCGGTGCAAACCCAAAACCATCCGCGCCGATTACGGAACCACTGAGAACACGGCAATCATGCCCAATGTGGCAGCCGCGACAAACCGTCACATTAGCTGCTAGTCGTGTCCTTTTGCCAATAAATGTATTCAAGCCAACAAAGCAACCAGCAGCGATCACCGCCCCGTCCTCAATAACAGCACCTGCTTCTATCACGACATTTGGGCCAATCTGTGCAAGCTCACTGACTTGCGCACTCGTATCAACCACTGCAGAAATATGTGTGCCGCCAGTTGCTGCTTCCGCTCCATGTAACCATTGGCTAACTTGGGCATAAGCGAGATAAGGGTTTTCTACAAATATGGCGGTCACTGAACAGTGCTTAGCATCTGATTCGCGCAACAGAACTGCACCTGCTTGACACAGACTCAGCTCAGCGAGAAATTTTTTGCTACTGACAAAACAGAGATTATTCTGATTCGCATCCCTGATAGTAGCGAGCCCATTGATACGGCAGTCCCCTTGGCCTTCATAGTTAGCGCCTAACTTAGCTGCTATTTCAGAGACACTCATCCATCGGTCCCTTAGCGCATCAGTCATGGTTGTTTCCGCAACAACTCAAGAACACGCTGCGTGACATCCATACTGGTGCTGGCGAACAATACGCCGTCCGTCAGAATCAAATCAAAACCTTCTTGGCGCGCAAATATAGTAACCGACTCCAATACGTGATCTCGAACCTTTTTAAGTTCAGTATTACGTTTGATGTTGAGATCTTCTCTGAACGCTTGTTCCATACGCTGCAGACGTCGTTCCATCGCGCGTAAGTTTCTTTCACTTCGTTGCAAAGGCTCCTTTTCTTCTTCGTTCATTTCGTTAAGTTGAGCTTCCGAACGCAGACGTTCCTCGCGTAATTCCGCCAATTCTTGTTGGCGAGGCATGAACTCCTGCTCGAGGCGTTCACGCGCTTGCAAAGACTGAGGTGAGTTGTCGATCAAGTAGGCAATATCGACAAAGCCAAGCAATGGTGGCGCAGCAGCCAGTACAACAGGACTGAACAATGCGACAAACAAAGTCAGTAACAAACCAGTTAACCAATGTCGCAACACCGTTGCTCCCGAATGTGAAATCTGGCGTTCAGTATAACGGATGGCAATGCCGAAGAGACAGTTCATAAGAGAACCCTACAAGCAACGTAAAGGCGCACACAAAACGGCGCCACAAAGCCACAACGTATACCTTCAAAAATTGATTATTTAGAACGAAATCTCAAACTGGAAATCATCTAAGTCATCACCTTCTCGTTTTTCCACGGGTTTTGCGAAGCTGAACTTCAATGGACCAACCGGTGCAAGCCAAACCATTCCGACACCATAGGATAAGCGCAGCTCATCGGCATCGAAATCTGAATGGGTAGCGAAGACGTTACCTGCGTCCACAAAGGCACTCATCCGAGTACGTCGTGGGGTCGGGTCTGCTTCGTCTCGTTTTGAGAACGGTGGTGGGAAGAGAAGCTCTACTGAACCTAATACTCGAAAATCACCACCAGCAGAATCATCGTTTGAATCTCTTGGCCCTAGACTTCGACTGTTAAATCCACGAACAGAACCCATTCCACCGGCGAAGAATCGATCGTAGAACGGCTGAGTTTCGAATTGTCCGTAGCCTTTCCCATAGTCAACTTTTGCATGAGCCGCAAAAACCAGCTCACCGCCGAGCGGCATATAAGCATCCCCTTTATAGCCAACCTTAAAATAGGGATAGTCATTATTGGCAAAATTACCGTCTAGCCCAACCCGGTGGAACAGGCCTTTGCGTGGAAAAGCTAGACGATCACGCGTGTCGTGCACATAGGCGATCTCGGCATTAAAGCCTCGATAGGTGTCACCATTTTCTTCTAAGAAATCTAAGATTTCTTGCGAGGTGCCGTCAGTGGTATCGATCTGAATACTGTCGTAACCCATGCCTAGACGTAAGGTATTATTCTCCGTGCGAGGAATACCATAGACGGCCTTAACACCATAGGTATTACTGATCCAGTTGGCGGTAGTTTCGTAATTATCTGTGTCAGTTTTGCGATGATGAGCACTGAGTGTTTGACTGATACCATCGGTAGTAAAAAAGGGTTGTGTGTGTGAGATGCTGTATTTTTCACTCACATCGGAACGAGAAAAACCAAGCTTTAAATTCTCACCGGTACCCAGTGCGCTGTGCAGTTCGAGGTTTAGACCAAATTGAGCTCCACTCGAGCCATAACCCACTGAAGCACTGAAAGTACCAGGTCGGCCTTCGGTGACATTGACGATGACATCAAGCTGATCATCCAACCCCGGCACCCGCTCAGTGCGAATATCAACAGCATCCACAAAAGCTAAACGCTGAATACGCTGGCGTGACCGACGTAAAAGTACCGGTGAAAAGACGCTGCCCTCTACAATACGCATTTCGCGCCTAAAAACTGCATCACGGTTGCCAAAATTGCCGGCGAATTCAACACGGCGCACGTAAAAACGCTGGCCCGCATCAACTATCAGGTTTAGATCTACGACGGCCTCGTTTTCACGCTCTCGAACGTCCACCTCTGCCTTCGCAAAAGCATAGCCGTCCTGCCCCAATCGCTCTCCGATCGCCCGAGAGCTTTCATTGATACGCTTTCTTGAAAAAGTATCTTCTGCTTTGACATCAACCAGCTCGCGCAATTCTTCAGGGGGCACGTTGTAGGCGCCGCCAATGCGAATTTCACCCACACTGAATTTCTCACCCTCTTTCACATGCAATGTAATAAACACATCACGTTCGTCTTCACCGAGCGTGACTTGCGTCGATTCAATTTGGAAATTAAGGTAGCCACGATTGCGATAGAAATTAGTGAGTCGATCTTGATCACCTTCTAACGCTGCTCGTGTATATCGGTCGGCATTGGAAAAAGGATTGAATTTTACAGGGTGCAACTGAAACTGTTTGAGTAGGAGATCCTCATCAAACGCTTCCGCACCGACAATAGCGACATCTCGGATTCGCGCCTGTGCACCTTCTTTAACATCGACAACAACTTCGACTTGGCCTTCGCCGATTTCGTTGATTTTAGTCTCAAGGTTGAGCCCGTAGTAACCTTGATCAAAATAAACATCGCGAATTTCACGCTCCACAGATTCGAGTGTGGCTCTGTTGAACAAACGCCCACGCACTAAGCCAATATTGCGTAGGGACTGATCGAGCTGAACTTTGGGGATTGCTTTATTGCCGCTAATAGTAAAATCGGCAATAGCAGGTCGTTCAACAACTGTAACAATCAATGCCCCGCCGTCACGCGCTACCTGAATATCGTCAAACATGCCTAACGAAAACAGATTTTTGATAATTTCGCTCGATTCCGTATCGAGATCTACGCGGTCACCCTCCAGAATTTTTAGACTGTTCAAGATGGTGCCCGAACTGACTCGGCGATTACCTTCAATACGAATGACTTCGACGCGCATCGGCGCGGCAACTGCTTCAAGTCCTGTCAAACAAAGCACTGCTCCAAGTAGAGCTTGGCCCAAGTTGAATCTCATGTTCGAATCCGAAATCTGTAAAAATGCCTAAAGGGCAACGGAAGGATTTTAGATGATCAACACGGTTTACACACAACCGAGATCAATAACCCTGTCAGCCCAATAGCCTAAGTATGTCGTTATAAAATGCTAAGGCCATCAAACCAGCCAGTAAAACTAAGCCCAACTGCTGCCCCCAGAGCTGCACGCGATCGGACACTGGAGACCCTTTCACTAATTCGATCATGTAATAGACTAAATGCCCACCGTCTAAAATGGGCACTGGCAATAGATTGAGCACCGCCAAACTTACACTGATCAAAGCGAGAAAATTCAGGTAGTGATCAAAACCAACGCTGGCTGATTGTCCCGCAAACTGGGCAATAGTGAGTGGCCCACTGACATTTTCTAGTGAAGCCTGGCCTGTGACTAATTTTCCGATCATCTGCAGCGATACAACACTAATATCTACTGTACGCAATACACCTCGCCACAAAGACTCTATTGGTCCAAAGCTCACAACCGTTCGCATGGCGTCGGCTTCAGCCCTAATCGAATCCCCGATAAACGCTGTCGCTCCTATACGGCCAAATACACGCTCACCTTGCTCCATCGTCGCCGGAGTGAGGCTGATTGTTTGGAGCTGGCCGTTCCTTTCTATTTCTACAGATAGGGTCTTACCTGGTGACGCCTGCACCAACAACACCCAAGCCTGCCAATCAGCAATTGCTACATCATCAGAAGAAATGATGCGATCCCCGGATACCAGACCCGCTTGCTCAGCTGCACTGTCCGCAAGTACGTCATCCAAAACTGCTGGTATGGACGGGCGCCAAAGCCTAAGGCCACTTTCACCGACCATATCGCCACCACCGGCTAAGGCAGCCGCACCATCTATGGGGAGCAATCGAGTCACGGAAGCACCGTCAGGTGTCTCCACCTGCACTGAGACAGGCGTATCGTCTCCATTCAATACAGAATCTAAAAGCGCGATCCTCACCGACTCCCAGCTCTCCGTCTGCCGTTCCCCTATTTGCACAATGCGTTCGCCAGGTTCAAACCCAGCTAACGCGGCGAGACTTCCCACGTCAGGCACGCCTATGCGCGGAACCATAGCGCTGATACCGATAACAAACATCAACCAATAAGCGGCAATAGCCAGTATAAAGTTGGCGATAGGCCCCGCAGCAACGACAGCTATTCTGGTCCAAACAGATTGCCGATTGAAAGCACGGTGAGCTTCTTCTGATGGAACATCACCCTCGCGCTCGTCCAGCATTTTGACGTAACCACCAAGCGGTATAGCCGCAAGCACGTATTCTGTGCCGTCTGCTCCGGTGCGTTGCCATAGCGGCTTGCCAAAGCCGACTGAAAATTTAAGAACCTTTATACCCAGCCGTCGAGCGGTCCAGAAATGGCCGTACTCGTGAAATGCAACGAGTACCCCTAAGGCTAAAACAAATGCTAAGGCATACCAAACAAAACTACCTACCATCAAGTACTTACCGCCACTGTCGTGCGAGATATGGCCTCTTTGACCAGCTCTCGAGTTTTTAAATCCGTCTCGAACAAAGTTTCTAAGCAATCAACCGCCACAGCAGGGATTTTTTGCAGTGCGTTTTCTACATGCGAGGCTATATCCATAAATCCAATACGCTCTTCAATAAACGCCGGTACAGCTATTTCATCAGCTGCATTTAATATTGTAGTGGCAGTCCCCCCCACTTCCGCGGCCTCTGTCGCCAGTCGCAAACAGGGAAATCGGTTTGTATCAGGCGCTTCAAAACTGAGCTGGGAATGCGTGAGTAAATCCAGTGCTGCAACTCCAGAATCGATGCGCTCTGGCCAAGCCAAAGCATGGGCGATGGGTGTGCGCATATCTGGATTGCCCATTTGCGCAAGTACCGACCCATCATCGTAGCTGACCATCGAATGAACAATACTCTGCGGGTGTACCACGACGTCAATTTGCTGTGGCGTCACGCCGAACAACCAACAAGCTTCGATTAATTCTAGGCCTTTGTTCATCAGACTCGCAGAGTCGATAGTTACCTTCTCGCCCATATCCCAATTTGGGTGTTTTAATGCACGCTCAGGTGTCACTCGCCTCAACTCGTCAATGGTGCTTTGGCGAAACGGGCCTCCACTGGCAGTGAGTAGGATTTTTTGCACACCTCGCCATTCCACACCTGATTCAGTCTGCGGTAGACATTGAAATATTGCATTGTGTTCGCTGTCAATTGGCAGCAGCAGCGCGCCACTTTTTTTGGCAGCATCCATCATTAGCTGGCCCGCCATGACCAACGCTTCTTTATTAGCCAGCAACACGCGTTTGCCGCTTTCCACAGCATGTAGCGTGGGTACTAAGCCAGCAGCGCCAACTATTGAGGCCACGACGCAATCACAACTTTCATGGCTAGAAATGAAACATAAACCTTCATCCCCACTGAGTACTTTTATGTCCGAGCCGCGAAGCTTCTCTTCTAGCAGTTCAGCGGCGAAAGGATCTGCCATGACGGCAAATTGGGGCTTAAAACGTAAACATAAATCGAGCATAGAATCGACGCTGCGCGCAGCGCTGAGCGCAAATACTTCGTATCGATCTTTGTGGCGAGACAACACATCGAGAGTGCTAGCGCCAATTGAACCAGTAGCGCCGAGAACAGTCACTTTTGTTCTAGTTGACTGAGGAGGCATCGGTTCTCCAATAGAGAGGTTGATAAACAGAACACTGAGCTAAGCACTCGCCTCTAGCGGCTGACTGATTATCGCTGAAAAAACAGAGAGGAATTGTAAGCAAAGTTATCAGAGCGACAAAAATGCCGAAAGACCTACAAAAACAGGCACGCTAGCCAAGGGACTATCAACTCGATCCAGTACACCACCGTGACCTGGCAGTATCCACCCGCTGTCTTTTACCCCAGCTGCACGTTTGAGCGAACTCTCAAAGAGATCACCGCCCACCGAGAATACCGCTGAAACAATACTTATTAGAACCAACTTGAACATCTGCCCAGAATCCAGTTCGAGCAGAATGGAAGCGACAATGGCCAGTAGCACCGCACACACTAGCCCTCCTAAGGCTCCTTCCACAGATTTACCTGGGCTCAGAACCACTGACAGTTTGCGACGACCAAATTTTCTACCGACAAAGTAAGCCCCAATGTCGGCGGCCCAAGCTATCGCCAACACATAGATCAGCAGCCAAGGACCTGTGGCACTGGCATCGCGCAACCACAAGAGACTTAGACCAACGCCACACATCACTAAAGGGGCGAAGACTAGGCTCCATGCTTGCGGTCGCTTGGGAACCTCGCTGTTATTGAGCTTTACTAGCCATGCAAAAACCATCAACCAGCCCAGTGATAACACCGCATTAAAGCCAATAATAGTATCTGTTTGATCAAAGCTGAGAAGCAAGAGCAGCACGAGGGATCCACAGGTAATTGCGTAGCAGGCGCGTAGGATAGGCCGTTGAATGCCGCCAAGCGCAGACCACTCATGCGCACCAACAGCACACAGAACCACAATAAGAGCTATAAAGGCTTGTGACGGCCAGAAAAACACAGCCCACAAAAAAATACTAACAAGAACAACTGCTGTAATGAACCGTTGTTTAAGCACCTGCAGCTCGCTCCAATTGCTCAGACAGAACACCAAAACGGCGCTCCCTTTTTCGAAAAGCCGTTATAGCGGCGTCAAAGGCGGCGTCGTCAAAGTCAGGCCAAAGCAATTCGGTAAAGTACAACTCGGTATACGCCAATTGCCAAAGCAAAAAATTACTGATGCGAGTCTCACCACTTGTGCGGATAAATAAGTCCGGCTCAACTGTGTCCGACAAAGTTAGATACTGCGAAAAATGCTCTTCAGCAACATCGTCAGCTTTAATCTCACCGCGCTCAACAGCGCGAGCAACTTGTCGAGCAGCTTGCACTAAGTCCCAACGCCCACCATAGTTCACAGCGATATTTAAGCAAACCTTGGTGCCTTGAGCTGTTTCAGCAATCCCGTCTTCCATCGCTTTTTGGAGAGGACCGGAAAATCTGCTGAGATCTCCAATAAACCGCAAGCGAACACCGTGCTTTTTAAGTTCGCGAATCTCGGTTCGAAGAGCACGCATGAATAATTTCATCAGTACACCCACCTCTTCGGCAGGTCTCGACCAATTTTCGCTGCTGAAAGCGAACAAAGTAAGGTTGGGGATGTCATTGCGGACGCAATATTCGACCGCACTTCGTGTAGCACGGGCGCCACGGTGATGACCAAAAGTTCTAGCTCGGCCTCGCTGTTTTGCCCAACGCCCATTGCCATCCATGACAATGGCCACGTGTTGAGGCATCACACCGCTGGGTCCTGGCATTTTTAGCTCCGCTGGCTTTTGATGAGGAAAGGTATCTGCACGTAAGCCAGCTCTCTCTTCAAAGTAATCTGCGCATTACCCGCAGTGTATCTCTTAAAGATTTTAGACAGCTCTGAGCAGATTACATCTCCATCAAGTCTTTTTCTTTTTCACCCAAAACACTGTCTATCTGAGCGACAAACTTGTCCGTGAGCTTTTGCACCGAATCTTGTGCTCCGCGCTCCTCGTCTTCCGAGATTTCTTTTTCTTTCTCAAGCTGTTTGAAATCGCTGTTGGCATCTCGACGAATGTTACGAACAGCTACCCGCCCGCCTTCGGCCTCACCACGTACTACGCGAACCAGGTCTTTACGGCGCTCTTCAGTCAAGGGAGGCAAAGGGATGCGAATCGACATACCTGCTGTATTGGGGTTAAGCCCAAGATCGGAATCAATAATGGCTTTTTCAACAGCACTCACCATGGCTTTTTCCCACGGATTGACCGCCAACGTGCGGGCATCTTCTACCACTACATTAGCCACCTGGTTCAGCGGGGTCTCTGCACCGTAATATTCAACTGTCAGTCCATCGAGCAAACTAACATGGGCGCGGCCTGTGCGAATACGGCTGAATTCTTTTTGTAAAGCAGCCACACTTTTGGCCATACGGGATTCTGCGTCCTCTAAAATCTCATCAATCACACTGAACCTCCTTTCACCATCGTGCCGACGGGCTCTCCGGCTACTGCACGGACCATGTCGCCGGGGACATTTAGGTTAAACACACAAACGGGCATATTGTGGTCACGGCACATGACTGTCGCGGTGGTGTCCATTACTGCCAATTTTTTTGATACCACTTCATCGTATGTAACTACGTCATAGCGAACTGCATCTGGGTTACGAGCAGGGTCAGAATCGTAGACGCCGTCAACCTTGGTCGCTTTCAGCATAATGTCAGCACCAATTTCAACAGCTCGCAACGCGGCTGCAGAATCCGTGGTGAAATAGGGATTGCCGGTGCCTGCAGCGAAAACCACAACACGTTTCTTTTGTAGATGGCGAATAGCGCGACGACGAATGTAGTCTTCGCAAACATCATTGATACGCAGTGCCGACATCACGCGGCAGTAAACACCGACATTTTCTAGAGAGTCTTGCAAAGAAAGACTATTGATGACGGTTGCAAGCATACCAATGTGATCGCCTGTGCCGCGATCCATACCCGCTTCTGCCAGACCTGCTCCGCGGAAGATATTGCCACCACCAATGACCACGGCAATCTCGACTTTCATCTCATTAAGAGTTTTGATTTCTTCGGCAATACGGCGAATATAATTGGGATCAATTCCATAATTCTCCTCACCCATCAGGGCTTCACCACTGAGCTTGAGAAGAACACGCTTATAAGGAAGGGCTGTTTCGGACATGCGTTCGTTTCCAGTCGCTAGGAGAATAAGGCCGCTCGAGGTGCGGGCTTGCTGAACGCAATTCTAACGCAATGCAGGCTCCCGCGCCGATACAAGCTCAGGACTCGGCATTTCCTGAGCCTAAAGGCGGAGCGATGCGCTCCGCCCGTTCAACTTATGCTGAGCCTTTGGCTTGCGCCATGACTTCTTCAGCGAAGTTTTCTACTTTCTTCTCGATACCTTCACCTACTTCAAAGCGGGTGAAACCAGTGCAGCTAGCACCAGCAGCAGACAGCAATTTACCTACCGACTGATCGGGATCCTTAACGAAAGGCTGACCGACCAATGTGATCTCTGCCAAATACTTGCGCATGCGACCATCGACCATCTTCTCGATGATTTCGTCAGGCTTACCGCTCGCTTTAGCTTCGGCAACCAAAATATTGCGCTCGCGCTCAAGAGAGTCGGCGGGCACACCTGATTCATCAACGCAGATCGGCTTGCTAGCGGCCACGTGCATGGCGACATCTTTGGCCAATTCAGCGTTGTCTTTATCGATGCAGGACAAAACACCAATACGGCTGCCGTGCAAGTACATGCCAACAGCGCCACCATCAGTCGCTTCAACCACCTGCGCGCGGCGCAGCTGAATGTTCTCACCGATTTTGGCGACCAATTCCTGGCGCACTTCAGCCAGTGATTTACCCTCGTGGGAAGCCACAGGTGTCGCATTCAGCGTATCAAGGTCACCGGAGTTAGATTCTAGCGCCAGGTTGACCACGGTTTCGCAAAACGCTTTAAAATCATCAGCTTTGACGACAAAATCTGTTTCGCAATTAACTTCTGCCATGGCCAAACGCTTACCGTCTTCGCTTTTAGCAAAAACAACTGCACCTTCTGCAGCGGTACGATCAGATTTTTTATCGGCTTTAGCAAGACCGGAAACACGCATGTTCTCGATCGCTTTTTCCATGTCACCACCGGCTTCAACCAGTGCTTTTTTACATTCCATCATGCCAGCGCTTGTGCGCTCGCGGAGTTCTTTAACCATTGCTGCGGAGATTGACATCATCCACCTCACTGAAAATTGTTAGGACTAAATCTAAAGCGCGCACCGGAACATGGTGCTCCGATGCGCGCATACCGTTCACTTTGTTTGTTTGCCACAACCATTAGCAGCCAGGCAACAAACCGCTAGTGAATTACTCGCTAGCTTCAGGTGCAGCGGCAGGAGCTTCAGGTGCTGCTGGTGCAGCGGCTTCTTCTTTAGCTTCTGCAACTTCGACGAAATCGTCTTTGCTGCCACCAGGATTCGACGCAGTTTTTGCATCTTGGATTGCCTCTGCAGCAGCAGTGGCAAACAACTTTACAGCGCGAACTGCATCGTCATTACCAGGAATAACGTAATCCACGTCTTTAGGGTTGTTGTTTGAGTCAACAACACCAATGACAGGGATACCAAGCTTTACCGCTTCAGCGATAGCGATCTTCTCGTGACCCGTATCCACAACAAAGATTGCATCGGGTAGACGCTCCATGTCACGAATACCGCCCAAGCTGCTCTCAAGCTTGGCGTGCTCACGGGTCAACATAAGGAATTCTTTCTTATTCAAACGATGTTCGACGCCATCAGCAATTTGCGCTTCGATTTCTTTAAGACGACGAACAGACTGCTTAACAGTGCGAAAGTTAGTCATCATGCCACCTAACCAACGCTTGTCGATATACGGCATGTTGCAAGCAGTTGCCGCTTGGCGAACTGAATCACGCGCGGCTCGCTTGGTGCCGACAAACAGGACTTTCCCGCCTTTGGCACTCAACTGACCCATGTAGTTAAGCGCATCATCCAACATGGGCACCGTGTGCTCCAAGTTGAATATGTGAATTTTGTTACGCTCACCATAGAGGTAGGGAGCCATTTTAGGGCACCAATGACGCGTCTGGTGACCGAAGTGCACACCGGCTTCTAAGAGCTGGCGCATGCTGATTCTTGACATTATATAACCTTAAAAATTAAACGGGTTTTGCCTCCACGTTTCGCTGCCGACAACCCCCTTAATTCAAAGAGGCACCCGCCGACAACTTGCCCAAGCACAACCTGCAGCTCAGATGAAACGTGTGTGAATTCACTGCGTTCGATAGATCAGCCCGAAAGCCGCCCACAGGGCCAGAGATGCCCAACTGCGTTTTATAACAGATTTTCCCATTATGCCACAAGTCTATTAGAGCTTTTAACCATATTTGAAGAATTTTCCGGTAATATGCCCTATCGGGTGAGCACACTGTTTAAGCCGACGACATCTAGCTAGCAGCAACGTCTCATGCCCACCGACTTTGTCACGTGCAATTTGCACTTCAGCGCAGCCAAAGCTCCACCCACAACAGCAGCCGGAGAACCCCTGAAGCATCATGGCAATCAACATTCGTACCGCCGAGGAAATCGATAAAATCCGCTATGCGGGCAAACTGGCCGCAGAAGTACTCGACCTTATTGGCGAAAGTGTGGTTCCCGGCACCACCACTGAAACACTGGATCAGATTTGCCACAAACATATAACCGAGGTGCAAGGCGGAATCCCAGCCACCCTTAACTACAATGGTTTCCCCAAATCAATTTGCACATCCATCAATCATCAAGTATGTCATGGCATACCCAATCATAAGCGGTTAAAAAAAGGTGATATTGTCAATATTGATGTCACTGTGATCAAAGATGGGTTTTTCGGCGACACTAGCCGGATGTACTACGTCGGTGAACCCGCACCTGCAGCAAAAAGACTGGTTGAGGTCACCCACAAAAGCATGATGCTTGGCATTGAAGCAGTGCGTGCAGGCGCATCACTAGGAGATGTTGGCCACGCCATCCAAAAATACGCTGAATCTCAACGCTGCTCAGTTGTTCGCGAATACTGTGGACATGGTATCGGCAGTAAATTCCATGAAGACCCACAAGTTCTGCATTACGGCAAGGCCGACACGGGTGTGAAACTTCGGTCGGGCATGGTGTTTACGATCGAACCAATGATAAACCTAGGCAAAAGGCACGTTAAAGTTTTAGGAGACGAATGGACGGTGGTCACGAAAGACCAAAGCCTGTCCGCCCAGTGGGAGCACACCATTGTCGTGACTGACGAAGGCTGTGAAATACTCACACTAGGGAGTTCGGGAAAACCCTGATGGCACGCCCAGCGCACCAACAAGTTGCCAACCACCCTTTCATTGTCGAATTAGTTGCAAATATTGGTGCGAGCGAGCACTCAGCAGCCGACTGCAAGGCCAAGTTCGAACAATGCGATGAGCACCTTGAAAGGCTATTTGAAAAAGGTGCAAGCGGCGCGGACTTAGTCGTGCAAAGAGCCCAAGTCGCTGACGCGCTGGTTTTACGAATTTGGCGCAACACCATTCCGGTTAATCAGCAAGAGTCCGCCTCGTTGCTAGCTGTTGGCGGATACGGGCGCGGCGAACTTCACCCCCACTCAGACATAGATATCACTGTACTGCTGCCTGACAGCGGTGCAACGGTAGACGAATCAGCATTACAGAATTTCATCACTGCGCTCTGGGATCTGGGCATGGATATCGGCAGCACTGTCCGCACGCTCTCACAGACAACTCAAGCAGCGCGTGACGATCTGACGATCATGACTAACTTGCTGGAAACTCGCTTTCTTATTGGAAACCAAGCCCTCAGCCAGCAAGCAGTCCAAATCGTGAATTCAGATAGCTGCTGGCCATCCCATGCTTTTTTTCGCGCTAAGTTTGAAGAACAACAAACCCGTCGCGAGCGATTTCATGATTCGGCTTACCGACTTGAGCCCAATATTAAAGAAAGCCCCGGTGGCCTTCGAGACTTACAAACCATCGGCTGGGTGGTACACAGGCACTTTGGAGAAGCACAGCTCAGCGAGCTATCAGATCACGAGTTTCTAACTGCTGAGGAGGTGCAGACACTTCGAGAATGTCGGGATTTTCTATGGCGAGTGCGCTTTTGGTTGCACCGCAATGCAAGACGCACCGAAGATAGGCTGCTGTTTGAATATCAACGCCCACTTGCTGAAGCTTTTGGTTATTCCAATGAAGACGACAATGTCGCTGTTGAGCAGTTCATGCAACAGTATTACAGGGTTGTCACCGAAATGGTGCGCCTTAATGAGATGTTGTTGCAGCTTTTTCGCGAACGTATTGTGGAGTTAGACGAGCCAGCGGTCAGGCATTCGATTAATGATAGATTTGAAATCATCAATGACTATCTCGCTGCAAAGCACGATGATGTTTTCACCCGTTACCCACCCGCTTTAATTGAGATATTTTTACTTGGCTGCAAGCAAGCCAATCTCAAAGGCTTACGCGCAAGTACCGTTAGGCTTATCAGGCAGCACCTTTACCTGATCGACGATAATTTCCGTCAGGATATTATCGCCAGACAATTGTTTATTGATATATTCAAGCAACCACACGGGTTGACTCACCAGCTAAGCCGCATGAATCGATTTGGAGTTCTTGCAGCTTACATGCCCAACTTTCAAAGTATTGTTGGCCGTATGCAGTTTGATTTATTTCACATTTATACGGTCGACGAACACACCTTAATGGTTGTTCGAAACCTAAGGCAATTTGCGGTTGCCGAACACGCAGAGAATCATCCGCACTGTACGCAAGTTATGCGAGAGATAAAAAACCCCTATATTCTGCATGTGATGGGCTTACTGCATGATATAGCCAAAGGACGTGGAGGAGATCATTGCATTCTAGGCGCTGAAGACACACGCATATTCGCAGAACAACACGGACTACCAAAGTCCCAGGCCGATCTTGCAGAATGGGGGGTGCGACAACATTTGTTTATGTCAACCGTGGCTCAGCGACGAGACATCTACGATCCCGATGTCATTCGTGATTTCGCAGCCGAGTGTAAATCCGTTGATCGCCTAAATTACCTCTACCTTCTGACTGTTGCCGATATATGCGGAACCGACCCTGGCCTCTGGACAGATTGGAAGAGCAACCTGTTAAATACGCTATATCGCCACACCCGTGACATGATAGAGAGCGGTCTCGATGAAGCTGCTGCCACCCGAGCGGAGTTTATCGCCGAGCGCAAACAAGAAGCCAGCGAGCTTCTAGCCCAAGCTAATTTAGAACCATCTGAGATAAGCACATTCTGGGAAAGTCTTGGTGAAGACTATTTCGCACGCTACAACCCCGACGAGATCGCATGGCACACCGGTGAGCTCGCAAGAGACCCGAGTAGTGAAAAGGCACGCACACTTATCCGAACCAATAGTGCGGGCTATACCGAGATTGTGGTTTATACGCGAGATCATATAAATCTTTTTGCCAATATCACTAGACGTATTTCCTTGCTAGGCATGAACATCGTCGACGCACGCATCGTCACCACACCTGGTGGCTTTGCGGTTGACTCTTTTACCCTGCTCGACGACAACGGAGAAGCACTTTCCGATGCCGGACGCATCGAAAAACTGATAGAACATTTAAAACAACACAAGGCCGCACCTGAATTAGGGCACTACCACGCACCTCGCCGAATGCGCTCATTTAACCTAAGCCCGACTGTAGATTTTAATACCGAAGACGCAGGTGACTACACGTCCGTACTTGTCACTGCTGCTGATAGCCCGGGACTGCTCTCCATTATCGCGGGTTGCTTTACCACATGCGGTGTCACATTACACGCTGCCAAGATTTCCACTTTCGGTGAAAAAGCTGAAGATGTTTTCTACATTAGTGACGAGAATGGCAACGCTATCGACGACGCTGATACGCTGAAGCTGCTGAGCAATTCGCTGATCGAGCAATTGTCCGAAGAGTAAAATGACATGAAAAACCAGTCCCCCGCTGTCTTACTGAGCCAAACACTCATACAACGCAACACTGTTACTCCAGAGGATTCCGGCTGCCAAAAAATGATTTCTGAGCGCCTCTCATCACTTGGGTTTGTTGCGGAGTATTTCAATCAGAATGGAGTCACCAACTTGTGGTTACGTCGCGGGCAACAAGCACCGTTGATGTGTTTTGCCGGCCACACTGATGTTGTGCCTACTGGACCAGAAGAAGCCTGGAAGCTCCCTCCTTTTTCGGGAGTTATAGAAAATGGAATGCTGCACGGTCGAGGAGCAGCTGACATGAAAAGCGGTGTTGCAGCAATGGTTGTTGCGGCGGAAGACTTCGTGAGAGAGAACCCGGTGTTCAACGGTTCCATCGCTTTTTTGATCACCAGTGATGAAGAAGGCCCTGCAACCGACGGAACTGTAGCCGTCATTAATGCGTTAGAGGCAAGAGAGGAAAAAATAGACTGGTGCATAGTTGGTGAACCGAGCAGTACAAGCCAAGTAGGGGATACTATCAAAAATGGTCGCCGTGGCTCGCTAAGTGGGACATTAAAAATAAACGGGCGACAGGGACATGTGGCTTACCCACACCTCGCAGACAATCCCATACATAAAGTTTCACGGTTTCTCGCTGAGATGTGCGATCGACACTGGGACGATGGCAATCAGTTCTTTCCGCCTACGACCTTTCAAGTGTCCAATCTGAATGCTGGCACAGGCGCTACAAATGTCGTTCCTGGTGAACTGCAAATGCGCTTCAATTTCCGCTTTGGCACGGCATCTACAGAAAATCAGCTCACTGATGCTGTCGAGGTTTTGTTGGAAAAACACCAACTCGACCATAGCATCAGCTGGAATTGTTCTGGCCAGCCATTTATCACAGAACCGGGCTCATTGACTGAGGCGGCCAGCGAAGCAATTAGAGAAACATGCGGTATAGACCCAGAACTGTCGACCAGTGGCGGCACTTCTGACGGTCGATTTATAGCACCGACAGGTGCTCAAGTGATCGAGCTAGGTGTTTGCAATGCTACAATCCACCAAGTGGATGAACGCATTGCGTGCGATGAAATAGACAAAACGCATGCACTTTACAAGAGCATTCTGGAAAAACTTTTTCTAAACCCAAACGGCTAGAACGACACTTTCCGCCTTCTGCCAAACCACATATAGCAAACAAAAAAACCCGCGCAAGGCGGGTTTTTTTAGCAGTAGATTAAGTCCAAGTGCTTACATTTGACCGTAACCACTACCCCCACCATAAGCTGAGCCTTGGTAAGTCGATTCCTCAGCAGCTGGGTTTATTGCATTCGTGTTGACAACAACATCAGCAACTTCACGCATACCCGCTTGCAGCGCTTGAAAAACAGCATTTCCCTGTTGCTGCGACTGACCCGTTATACCCGAATCTGTGTTGCTGGAATCTTCAGACT
Source organism: uncultured Granulosicoccaceae bacterium (assembly GCA_937965695.1). GTDB lineage: Bacteria > Pseudomonadota > Gammaproteobacteria > CALCKW01 > CALCKW01 > CALCKW01. The sequence continues at coordinate 6,783 of CALCKW010000071.1, read as the reverse complement.
CATCAGCACGGACGCCACTCAATCCTAATACAGCCGGGTTTCCGATTGAGCTTGAAACCTGCCCCCATTCTGTTTGGCCGTCTTTAACGTGAGGCAAAGCAAATACTGCAGCCAATACAAGCCGGTCAATCTCAGGATTATTTCGTTTAGACCAAACAGGCTCAGCAAATTCGACACCCTGGGCTATCGCCGCCTGCGCCAGATCCTCTCCACTTTTTAAGGCAGCTAGAAGCGCTTCAGCTTTTTCTTGAGCAAGAGCGTTACCTTTTTCATTTTTCAGTTCCACCAAAATCTGTTCACGCACCTCATCTAGAGGCTTGAGCTCTTCCGGTTTTCGCTCGTCTAACCGAATCACAACCGCGTGGTTGTCACCCACCTCTAGCACTGCAGAGTTCAGCCCAGCATTTAGCACGTCATCGGTCAAAACAGCTTCACGCACTTGAGCAAACCGACCAACACCGACTGCCTCTTCAGAACTGAACCATTCAGATTGCTGCACATCAACACCCAGCGCGTCTGCCGCTGGGCCAAGGCTCCCACCGTTCTCAAAACTTTCAGTCGCGAGCACATCTTGTTTTTCAAAAAATACAGCTGCCACTTTGCGCTCCACCAACTCCGCCTTAAGTTGGTCACGCACGTCATCAATACCAGTGGACTCCGAAGAAACCTCTATGGCATTCAATTTTATAATATGCACACCAAAGGGCGAGCGAACAGGCTCGCTAATCTCATCAACCGCCAATGCGAAAGCCGCCGTTTCAAAAGCCTCTACCATGGCGCCTTTACCGAACAGGCCCAAGCTTCCTCCATTTTCAGCGGAGCCAGGGTCATTAGAAAATTCACTCGCAAGCGCTCCAAAATCTGCGCCTGCGTCAAGCTTTTGCTTCAAGTCAGCCGCTTTTGCTAACACCTGATCCACTTCTGATTGTCCAGCGTCTTCGGCCAGTGTCAGCAATATATGAGAGGCGTCGCGCTGCTCTGGTGTCGCAAACTCATCGATGCGTGCCTGATACTCTTCGACTATCTCTGCCTCATCAACATCAGCTTGCCCACCGAGTACATCAATATCGAGCTCTACATAACTCACTTTGAACTGCTCTGGACGCATGTAGCTTGCTTCATTATTTTCATAGTGTTGTGTCAATTCCTCATCTGACACCTCAGAAGCTTCAGACAACTCAGACACATCAAACTCTGCGATCAGAAGCTCTCGCTCTTGGTTGCGAAGCCCTGAACTCAAGTTCGCTTCCTGTGGCAGAACAAATGCGGTGCTAGTGATTGCGTTATAGAGCTGAACCAAGCCCTGCTCATTACGCGTAGACTCTTCGAACACAGAATTGGACATTCGGTTAGCGGTCAGAATCTGCTCGTAGCGACCCTGATCAAACACGCCGTTCACCTGAAACTCTTCCCGTTCACGAATTGCTTTGACAAGCTCAGCATCGGAGACGGTATAGTTTTGGTCGCGAACCCGTTGAGCCATCAATTGACGCTGAACTAATTGCTCAAGCGCACCTTCTCGCATCTCCGGGTTTTCCATCAAACCAGTTGGCACCTGCCCGCCGAACATCTGACGCATCCGATCCTGTTGTTGCAACAGCGCGGATTGAAATTGCTGCACACTTATCTCTTCACCATTAACGGTTGCCGCGTCGGTGTCATATGCTGCAGTAAAATAGGAGCCGACGCCAAAGAGTGCAAACGGCACTGTGATGATGCCGATAAAAACAAACTTCAGTACTTTTGATTTACGCAAACCTTCGCGGAGCTGAATCAACATAACTTTCGAGTCTCTCGTACAACGTACGTTCAGTTGTGATCAAACCCAAAAACGGGCGATCATTCATTGGCACTTTCAAACTAGCACCCAATCCGTCTTAATCTGGCTGGGTGGAAGTATTATCTAAACTTCTCTTGCTGCTTATGGCAATTGTAGCTCGACTAAGTTCGCACTGGGGCCACATTGAGTCAAACAGTCGGGCAAAACTGCCCAATCAAATACATTTTTTTACATACAAAAAAGGGCACCCATTGGGTGCCCTATTTTGACTATCTTTGGCGGAGCGGACGGGACTCGAACCCGCGACCCCCGGCGTGACAGGCCGGTATTCTAACCAACTGAACTACCGCTCCAAAACTTTTACCAAATTCCACTTAAAAGTAAATTTGGTGGGTGTTGAGGGACTTGAACCCCCGACCCTCGCCTTGTAAGGGCGATGCTCTCCCAACTGAGCTAAACTCCCAACTAAGCCGCCTAGTTTACAGCATCTTTTAAAGCTTTACCAGCTTTAAATGCCGGAACATTTGCTGCGGCTATTTTGATAGTCTCACCCGTACGTGGGTTACGACCATCACGCGCCTCACGGCGCCGATTCAGGAAAGTTCCAAAACCGATCAAAGTTACCTGATCTCCACCCTTAAGGGTATCGGTGACCACTTCCATCACGGCATCCACGGCTTTGGCAGCATCCGCTTTACTAAGCGAAGCCTTCTCGGCAATGGCATCAACAAACTCTGATTTGTTCATTATGACTAACTCCTGAATTTAACACAAGCCCTTAATTGGCGATCAATGAAAAAAGATCACCGACGCTGCCAAAACGGGACTTAAAACGAAATGAATAGCGACTCAAGGACGCCATTCGGAGAGTATATACTAAATACAGCGACACCCAAGCAAGAAATGCAGAGCATGAGAACGCTGTAATTTGCAGTACACGGGCGTACCGACTTGATCCGCCCTCTTGTGCTGCAGCACTTGCATTTAGTGCCTTTGCGCTGCCCCTTTAGCTTTTTTAGCCGGTGCCTTTTGCAGGCTCGACTTATCAGGCTCCACCGCCTCATAAGGCTTGGGCACTTCGACCAAAGCCGCATCCAACACTTGATCAATCCAGCGTACTGGCACGACTTCAATTTGCGACAGAATATCTTCAGGGATATCTGTTAGATCTTTTTCATTCTCCGAAGGAATAATCACCGTTTCGATACCGCCTCGGTGAGCCGCCAACAGCTTTTCTTTAAGCCCGCCGATAGGCAACACTTCCCCGCGAAGGGTTATCTCACCAGTCATCGCAACTGTGGCCTTCACCGGTATCCCCGTCAGCGCAGACACGAGACAAGTGCACATGCCAATACCCGCACTGGGACCATCTTTGGGTGTTGCACCTTCCGGCACGTGGATATGAATGTCTTTGGATTCGTGAAAGTCCGGAGCGAGCCCTAAGGATGCCGCTCGGCTACGCACGACCGTCATGGCCGCCTGAATAGACTCCTGCATGACATCACCGAGTTGCCCCGTGTGATTCAGCTTGCCCTTTCCACTCACGACCGCTGCTTCAATGCTGAGCAACTCACCACCGACTTCAGTCCAAGCCAAGCCAGTCACCTGCCCTACCTGGTTTTCTTCTTCCGCTAGGCCGTAACGAAAACGATAAACACCTAAATATTTCTCAACGCCATCTGCCTGGAGCTCGATTTTTTTGACGGTCTTGTCGAGTAAAATCTCTTTCACTACTTTGCGACAAATCTTGTTGATCTCTCGCTCGAGATTCCGCACGCCTGCCTCGCGAGTGTAACGCCTGATGATCTCAGACAACACTTCATCAGCAATAGACAGCTCAGATTCTTTAAGCCCGTTATCTTTGATGGCTTTTGGCACCAAATAACGACGAGCAATCGCTAGCTTCTCTTGCTCTGTATAGCCGGGGATGCGGATCACTTCCATTCGATCCAAAAGCGGGCCCGGAATATTCATCGAGTTTGATGTGGCCACGAACATCACATCTGACAGATCAACATCGACTTCGAGATAATGATCACCAAAAGCATGGTTTTGCTCAGGATCTAACACTTCCAACATGGCGGAAGAAGGATCTCCACGAAAATCCATCGACATCTTGTCAATTTCATCGAGCAGCATCAGCGGGTTGCGTGTACCCACTTTCGATAGGTTTTGCACTATTTTACCCGGCAGAGAACCGATGTAAGTACGGCGATGCCCTCTAATTTCTGCCTCGTCGCGCAAACCACCCAGCGACATGCGCACAAACTTGCGCCCTGTCGCGTTGGCCAAAGAACGCCCAAGCGAAGTTTTACCCACGCCCGGCGGCCCAACCAAACAAAGAATGGGGCCTTTCAGCTTACGCACTCGCTTCTGCACGGCAAGGTATTCAAGGATGCGTTCTTTCACCTTCTCAAGACCATAGTGATCTCGATCCAAAACGTCCTGCGCGTCATCGAGCTTCGTCTTTACGCGTGAGCGCTTAACCCATGGCACTGCAAGGATGGTATCCAGATAATTGCGCACCACTGTCGCTTCAGCAGACATGGGCGACATCTGGCGCAGCTTACCCAATTCAGACTCAGCCTTTTTCTTGGCCTCTTCCGGCATACCCGCCGCTTCGATACGTGCAGCCAAGTCTTCCAGCTCATTCGGCACATCATCCATCTCGCCAAGCTCTTTCTGAATGGCCTTCATCTGCTCATTCAAATAGTACTCGCGCTGGCTCTTCTCCATCTGTTGCTTCACGCGGCTACGAATGCGTTTTTCTACCTGAAGCACATCCAGTTCGCCCTCGAGCAGACCAAGAATACGCTCCAAACGCTCTCGTACATTGGTCAGCTCGAGCAACCGTTGTTTCTCTTCTAAGCGCAATGACATATGCACCGCAATGGTGTCAGCCAATCGAGCGTATTGATCAATTTTGGCCAACGAGGAGATAACCTCGGCGGGAATTTTTTTATTGAGCTTTACATAGTGCTCAAATTGCGCTGTGACGCTCTGCGCCAACACTTGCAGCTCTTGCTCATCTTCGCTGACGTCAGCTTCTTGGCAAACCACCACAGAAGCACGCATATGCTCATCAGCATTCACCTCCACGCTTTCAATATCAGCGCGTACCTGCCCTTCGACAAGCACCTTGATGGTGTCGTCCGGCAGTTTCAGCAATTGCAGAATATGCGCAACCGTCCCTGTTGTATAAAGCTGCTCGACATCAGGCTCGTCTAGGTCCGCGCTGCGTTGCGCGACCAAAAACACTTGCTGATTATTCGACATTGCCTCATCGAGAGCCGCTATAGAGTGCGGTCTACCGACAAAAAGAGGCGTAACCATTTGCGGATAAATGACCACGTCGCGCAAGGGCAGCACAGGTAAAACAAGGCGCTCTCCGGCGCTAGCGATAGTGGTTTCTTTGGATGACACGTTTGACTCCCGAGGTGGAGGAAATGTTTTCACCAGCAATCAGAACAGGGATTTCTGGTCTTAGGCAAGAATATTTTACTGGAACTGTCATCAGGTGAACCTTTGACAGTGGGTTTGAAAGGGCATTGTGCCACGAGTACAGCGTTGTACGCTCAAGGATTGAAACAGTCGCCGCAGTGTGCAGCGACTGAAAATGACGATCGTCGTTAGTCGTCTGATGCAGCGCGCTTAAAGCCAGGCTTCTCGCTCTCGTTGGCAGCATCTTCGGCAGGACCGGTCACAATGTAAGGTTTCGCCTCTCCGCGTACAACCGCATCGTCAATAATGACTTTGCGTGCATCTTCTTGCGAAGGCACTTCATACATGGTGTCGAGCAAAACTTTTTCAAGGATGGTGCGAAGACCACGAGCCCCTGTTTTACGTTCAGCCGCCTGCTTCGCCAGAGAGTAAAGAGCATCCTCTTTAAATTCCAGCTCAATGCCATCAAGCGCAAACAGTTTTTCGTACTGTTTGGTGAGTGCATTCTTAGGCTCACGCAAAATACGCACTAGCGCTTCTTCGTCCAACTCTTCCAATGTTGCGATCACAGGCAAACGACCAACAAACTCGGGAATCAATCCAAAGCGCACTAAATCATCTGCTTGAATTTCATGCAAGAGATCGCCAATACCTTGACTGTCGTCCTTGGACTTAACCTCAGCACTAAAGCCAATGCCGCCCTTTTCAGAGCGTTCTCGAATAATCTTTTCCATACCGGCAAATGCACCGCCACAGATAAACAAGATACTGCGAGTATCGACCTGCAAGAACTCTTGCTGCGGATGCTTACGACCACCTTGAGGCGGTACAGAAGCCAGCGTACCTTCAATCAGCTTCAACAAAGCCTGTTGCACACCTTCACCCGAAACATCGCGAGTAATCGATGGGTTGTCCGACTTGCGAGAAATCTTATCGATTTCATCAATATAGACAATGCCGTTCTGGGCTTTTTCTACATCGTAGTCACATTTCTGCAACAGCTTTTGAATAATATTTTCAACATCCTCACCCACGTAACCGGCTTCGGTTAGTGTCGTGGCGTCAGCAATGGTAAAAGGAACATTCAATAGGCGCGCTAGAGTCTCAGCCAACAATGTTTTGCCCGAACCCGTTGGCCCCAACAAAAGAATGTTGCTCTTAGCTAATTCGACATCGTCTTTGCCACCTTGATACTCAAGGCGCTTGTAGTGATTGTAAACAGCCACCGACAAGATACGCTTCGCAGCGTCTTGACCAATAACGTACTGATCTACAATTTCTTTGATTTCTTTAGGTTTTGGCAGCTTGGCACTTGTTGAAGCCCCTTGCTCCTGCATTTCCTCAGTAATAATGTCATTACAGAGATCTACGCACTCATCACAGATAAATACAGACGGGCCCGCAATAAGCTTGCGCACTTCGTGCTGACTCTTTCCACAAAACGAGCAATACAGTAGCTTGCTGTCGTCCTTACCCTGGTCTACGCCGTCGGCCATCAGCCTCTCTCCAAAACGGTCCGTCTTCGCACAATGCCGTCTTATGCAAATCAATTCAAGGCAGTG
>CALCKW010000070.1 GCA_937965695.1 uncultured Granulosicoccaceae bacterium | reverse complement strand
TCTACATGTCCGCGAAACTTTCGCCCGTATGGCAATGAACGACGAAGAAACTGCAGCACTTACTTGTGGTGGTCACACCGTAGGTAAAGCACACGGTGGCGGTGACTCCAACAACATTGGAGCCGAGCCAGAAGCGGCCGGCATGGAAGAGCAAGGTTTTGGTTGGGCCAACCCAGGCCACAACGGCAAAGCCGCTAATGCTTTCACTTCGGGCATTGAAGGTGCGTGGAGCCAACACCCTACTCAATGGGACATGGGCTACTTCGATTACCTGTTTAACTACGAATGGGCACTCGCTAAGTCGCCAGCAGGCGCTAATCAGTGGGAACCGGTCAACATGCCGGAGGACGTCAAGCCAGTTGACGCCACAGACCCATCAATCCGTCATAACCCAATGATGACTGATGCCGATATGGCCATGAAGGTTGACCCTACCTACAACGCGATCTGCCAGAAATTCATGGCTGACCCTGAGTATTTTGCTGATACCTTCGCACGCGCTTGGTTCAAACTCACACACCGTGACATGGGCCCAAGAGCTAACTACTACGGTCCAGACGTTCCAGCTGAAGAGCTAATTTGGCAAGACCCTATTCCTGCCGGTTCAACCTCATATGACGTCAATGCTGTAAAAGCAAAAATCGCTGACAGCGGTTTGTCTGCTGCAGAAATGATCGCTACCGCTTGGGACAGCGCTCGTACATTCCGTGGTTCAGACAAACGCGGTGGCGCCAACGGTGCACGCATCCGTCTTGCTCCTCAAAAAGACTGGGCAGCCAATGAGCCTGCTCGATTGGCAAAAGTGTTGGCAGCTCTTGAGCCTATTGCAGCTGACACGGGTGCGTCAGTTGCCGACGTGATTGTTCTAGCCGGCAATGTCGGTCTTGAGCAGTCCATCAAAGCGGCTGGCCACAGTGTGGACGTGCCATTCGCTGCAGGACGAGGCGACGCCACAGACGAGATGACAGACGCAGAGAGCTTCTCAGTACTGGAGCCACTCGCCGACGGTTTCCGTAACTTTGAGAAAGAGAAGTACGCGGTAGGTCCTGAAGAGTTGTTGCTTGATCGTGCACAGTTGCTCGGTTTGACAGCTGCGGAAATGACGTTGCTATTGGGTGGAATGCGTACATTGGGTGTCAACCACGGTGGCTCACAGCACGGCGTATTCACTGACCGTGCTGGCCAACTGACGAATGACTTTTTCGTTAACTTGACCGACATGAGCAACAGCTGGGTACCTGTAGAGTCAGACGGTACGTTTGAAATCCGTGATCGCAAAAGCGGCGCAGTCAAGTGGACTGCAACCAGTGCTGATCTAGTGTTTGGCTCCAACTCCATTCTGCGCGCCTACGCTGAAGTGTATGCTCAGGACGACAACGGTGAAAAGTTTGTTCGTGATTTTGTAGCTGCATGGACGAAAGTCATGAACGCAGATCGCTTTGATCTACTCGCCTAATAACTAAGGCTTGTAAGCAGTAAAAATGGGCTGCTCCGGTAACAGGAGCAGCCTTTTTTATGCGGAATATTGCGCATGACGCCACCGAAACACGTTTGCAAAACAGACACCCCTTTCCATCAGTGCAACAGCACCCTCACGCTTTGAACTTAATAGTAAGTTCTGGTTATACGCGGTTTTCCCGTTATGATAGCCTCAGAACCACACTCAAAAAGGCATTTCCTCATGAGCACCAAGGGCGAGCAAAAAACAGCTATCTTCGGCAGAATTTTGGCGACCCTCTTATGCACCGCAGCACTAATAGGCTGCAGTACGGACATGCCGAGAACTAACGTACTCACCGCTAACGGCGGTGATACCGTCACCGTAATGGATTTTTCAGAACCTCTATCACTGAACCCGATTTCTCCCGGTTGGTACCACAGAACCTTTAAACGCCACGGCCCAATGGAAATATCCCAAGTTGAAAGGGACGGCAAAGCAGCGATTCGCTTAAAAACACAAGACTCGGCGTCCATGCTGTATCGCATGGTGGATATTTCAATTGATGATTACCCCAATCTGACATGGCAGTGGCTTATCGAACAAGGGATCAATGCCAACTTCGACGAGATGACCAGCGAAGGCGATGATCACCCCGCACGATTTTTTTTGGGTTTTCGCGATGCTGAAGGCGAAGAGCGTCACCTAGAAATTGTCTGGGGAAACGACGTGTTAAAAGCCGGAGATTGGAAACACCTCAGTTACTTTTTTGGCCAGAAAAGCTTCCCCCATTTTGTGGCCAATGGCGGCCGCAAGAATGAGGGAAAATGGTTTAGCGAAGAAGTCGATTTAGCAGAACTGTACAGCGAACTATGGGGTGATGCCAAAGGTGTAAAACTCATCGAAGTTGCATTGTTCTGTGATACGGACCAGACAGATGCCAGCAGTATCGCTTACTTTGCTGATGTGCAACTTCAAAAGCGTTAAGCGCATAACGCGTTGGTGCTTGAACCCTTTGTGTCATAGAGCAAGTGAAGCTTCCAATAAGACCGCCCAAATTCAAATGACTTGCATGCGGTCCTATGGGTCGACTTGAAAGACTCAATTACTTACAAATTTCGGCCGCCCGCTTGACCACCCCAATCAGTGACAATCGGTGCGTCTTCTCCACGCACCATTGACATTTTTTTCGCGTCTTCTCGCTCAATATAGACATAGGTGCATTCTTCTTTTAACGCATCTATATCACTTTGACTTTCTATCGTGAACCCTTGAAACAAAAAAGAACTCTCGGCCCAGGGTTTATCCAGTTCAGAGACTCGCATGCCAATGCGCAATCCAATGACTGGCATACTCACCAATTTGTCCTCATTGAACAGTTCATTATTTACTGGCTGATAATCGTTCATCATCTCTCTCGCTTTGAATTTGGTCGCTAAAAATAACGAGTGAATGACAACTGCAGACAGGCATGTTTAAACTTATGCCGCATCAAAGATATTCGATCTAAGAAAAAATCTGCCAAGCGAAATACTTGTATCCATCAGATATGCAACAATTTTTTCACTCAATCTGTCAACACCGATTACCCAAACTAGCGTCAAAAAATTCAAGTTCTTGACGACTTCTCTCAAGCTTTTATGTAGAGCTTTCTAAAATACGGGCGACAAACCTGCCAGACAAAAATCGATAATTGCCGAAGCTATTTATTAAGCGATCTATTCGTTTCTTCGTCCGTCTTGAAAATTCAGATAACTCTTTGTTTTGATTGATATTCTCAATACGGATAACAAAGAACAAACGCACCTAAAGTATAACTAGAGGTGCATTGACTGGACTTTCATAAACTCTTTGCATATGCACAAATTGAGTTAATTTAAAATATTCTAGACTTCTATATCGCGCTCAATACTTCTTCATTTTGGCGCAGAAAAATCGATAATTTACATCCTTACCGGTATCTAACCTAGAATGGCGCAACCACTCATTTGCCATTCGCAGATCCAGTTCTGAACGGGCACAACGGAGGAACTACTCTTGGAAGAGTGCTCCAGAGTTATGAAAGAATACAAGGACAGTTTAGAAATCATTACTCAAGTACTTTCAAACGTTGATCCATAGGCCACTGGAACACACAATTTTTTGATTGGAAATTGAAACAATAAGGCTCATTGGGGTGAGCAAAACGCCTCATCCATCACGGATAGCCGGATAGCGCTCCCTCAACGGCAGAGCTTGGACGGATTCTTTCAATGAATCGCTGCTAAGCCACACCGAATTAACGGGTATCGGTAATAGGCTATATCAGAAATAGTAAATCCAATTGCCGCAACCACAGATTAAAAACAGCTGGACAGACTCTTGAATGCACAACTGGTTAGGACCTATAACTTCCTTTGACCAGATCCAATTGTTATTCTGATTTAACTTTTGACCGGGCATCAATAACGCAATGGACCTCATCGGAAAACTCAGCAAACACTTCAGTGAAGAGCAGCTGCGATTTGACCAAGACTCCTTGGCTCACTTTGGCACAGACCGCTCTAGGTATAAAAAACCGGCACCAGCAGCGGTTGTGTTCCCGCAGTCAACTGAGCAAGTGCAAGCTCTCGTCATACTCGCCAATGAGGGGCACATTGCACTGGTTCCTTCGGGGGGTAGGACCGGGCTGAGTGGCGGTGCAATTGCGCACAAACAAGAGTTGGTTGTTTCTTTTGATCGCATGAACAAGGTTTTGGATATCAACACAACTGATCGCAGTGTTAGGTGTCAGGCCGGTGTTGTAACCCAACAACTGCAGCAAATAGCCAACGACAACCAGCTGTTGTACCCCGTCGATTTCGCCTCTTCTGGTTCAAGTCACATTGGCGGCAATATCGCCACGAACGCCGGCGGTATCCGAGTGATCGCTTACGGGAATACTCGCAATTGGGTATCTGGCTTGGAAGTAGTGACCGGCGATGGCAAAGTTCTGCAACTCAATCAAGGCCTCGTCAAAAATGCAACCGGCTACGATTTACGACATTTGTTCATCGGCTCTGAAGGCACACTGGGTTTTATCACTGAAGCAACAATGCAACTGACAGAGGCTCCAGCGAATCTCAGTGTATTGGTCTTGGCGGTGGTCGATGTGCAATCGCTCATGAAGGTTTTTGATGCCTTCAGATTGAGTTGCCGGTTAACTGCCTTTGAATGCTTTAGCCAGAGAACAGTGGATATCGTTTGCCAGCATATGGGTCTAGAAAAACCGCTTCATAAAGAGTCACCCTATTATGTGCTGCTAGAATTCGACAACGACAGCGTCCAGAAAGAAGAAACGGTTCTTGCAACTTTTGAGCGTTGTATTGGGCAAGGGTATGTCAGCGATGGTGTCATGAGCCAAAGTGCGCAGCAAGCCAAAGATTTATGGCGCTACCGTGAAGACATATCTGAGTCGATCAACAACTACACACCCTACAAAAATGATATAGCGGTACGGGTGTCGGACATCCCTTTATTTGTGGCAGAGCTAGATCAGCTGATAGCGCAGCGCTACACACATTTTGAGTCCGTTTGGTATGGCCATATTGGCGACGGGAACTTGCACTTAAACATCCTCAAACCAGAGAACATGGTCGCAGAAGATTTTTTCACTGCCTGTGCCGAATTGAATCCTCACGTATTTGCACTCGTAAAAAAACTGCAAGGCAGTATCTCAGCGGAGCATGGTGTGGGTTTGGTCAAACGAGACGACTTAAGCTACTCTCGCAGTGAAGATGAAGTAGCGATTATGCGGGCGATGAAAGCAGTGTTTGACCCACGCGGTGTGATGAACCCAGGGAAAATACTGACATAGCTAACCTTTAAAAACATTCTCGACGCATGCGCTCGAGTAACGGAAGTGTCAAACCATCGTTCTTATTTTCAGGTAGTACAGCGTCAATCTCACCGTACGGACACAACGCTGTCTTTCCAGAGCGGCTTGTACAAGCTTCCCGTTCATCAATCCAGTGCTATTGCGGAAGCAGGAAATAGGCGGATGCAAAGGACACAGCCACACAACTGACTTTCACGGATAGCTTGTTCGTGCCGACCACATTGATCATGTACTTGCTTTAGACTGAACATCAAAACACCACCGATCACATTTCTTCCAGCAACGCATGTGCAATAGCCTGTTGCTCTACGCTTAAGTCTGGAATCAACTCTTTCTAGGTATTTTCTACAAGAGCTTTATCGTATCGCTTTTTTAGGTAGTTCCACATAAAACCCCCCCAAAGCATTCCACCCAAGGCAGACACAACCAAAGACACCGCTACTGTCCCAAAGCTCTGTGGAGTACCGGTAAAGTGCTGCAGAAGCGAAAAAAGCAATGCTGTCACTACGCCCCATGAAAGCACTCCGACGACCAAGATGTAATTTACCCGGCCCTTTTTTATAATTTTTTCTAATTTGGCGAGTTGAGAATCGTCCATCATTTTTTCCTTAAAATGTGGTTTCATTGTTAGATGATACAGACCTGATATCTAAAATACACACCGCCTATTCCCGCTGACTCACCCCGTGTTTATTCGTCTTCCGTTGAGTACACCGTGACACCACCCACGATGGTCTCCAGTACTTTTATGAGCCTGATACTCTCTGGACTGTCTAATGGGTTATCCGAAAGTAGCACCAAATCAGCGTTTTTTCCGGGCTCAATCGAGCCTCTGTTGTCTTCTTGAAAAACCTGCCAAGCTGCGTCGATCGTCATTGATCGTATAGCGAGCATTGCAGATATTCGTTGCTCTTTCCCCACCACATCTCCACGCGCCGACACGCGATTAACAGTGCTCCAAAGAAGCTGCAAAGGATTAATAGGTGTTACCGGCGCATCCGTGTGAACGCTGAACTTCAAACCTAACTCCGCGGCGGAACCTGTTGGACTCATCATGGCGGCTCGCTGGGGGCCCATAAACGACTTTATATGCTGAACCCCCCAAAAGTAGGTGTGCGTCGGGAAGAAACTCGGTGTAATCCCCAGCTCTTTCATGCGCCTGAGTTGGTCGGGCCGAGCCATTTGTGCGTGTATCAGTATCAACCTGGGGTCTTCCGAAGGGCTGCGCGTTTGGGCTTCGGCAAAGGCTTCGATGATCTGATCTATCGCTGCATCGCCGTTTCCGTGAATGGCCATCTGCAGACCTGCATCGTGGTAGGACCAGATAATTTGGTTCAGCTCAGCTTGATCGAAGGACGGGAACCCTCGGTAGTTTGGCGTGTTTTCAGGATTGGTGTGAAAGGGCTGGCTCAAAAAAGCCGTGCGCCCTTGCACACTGCCGTCCGCAATTATTTTAACGGGCCCCAAATGAAATCGCTCAGTACTGAAGTCGGCTTTTTTTACCTGGCGATCCAATAGCTGTTTGCCAAAATTTTGATGATTGCCAAAAACCACTATCCGGAATGGCAGTTGTTGTAGCTGGCTTGCCCAATAGAGACCCCGAGCCAGCTCTAACGAAATGCCACCGCTTTGCGCTGTAGTGATTCCGCTCTGTCGGTATTCGTCACGGGCTTGCCGAAATATCTTGGCGTAGTCAACGTATGAGAAGTCTTTGAGCAACGCTGGTAATGACAGGGCTGCCCTTTCTTGTAGCAAACCATTTAGTCTCCCCGTTTGTCTATCACGACCAATAACGCCACCCGCCGGAGATTGACTGCTTTCAGTAATGCCTATTTTTTGCAGGGCAAAACTATTAGCCACGCCCATATGACCAGAGCTATGCCACAGATAAATCGGGTGCTCCTCAGAAATGCTATCTAGCTCTTGTTTGTTCGGATGCCGCCTCTCCGCAAGCGATGAATCATCATAGCCAAAGCCCAACAGCCACTGCCCTCGTGGAGTGATGAGAGCCTGTTCTCGCATACGCGCTAGTAGCTGTGCGATATCTGCGATATCACCCACAGGTGGTGGGCTTACATCCGCCGACACCGCTGTGAGTCCCGAGACAGGAAAGTGGCTGTGCGCATCTATAAAGCCAGGTAAAAGCGTCTTGCCCGCTAAATCCGTCACCCGTGTGTCTGATCGAATAAGCTCACTAATACTAACGCTCGAACCAACAGCCTCAATTTTTCCGTCCCTTATTGAGAGTGCTTCCACAACCGTATTATCGGCATCAACGGTGATGATATTTCCATTGATGAACACACGATGCCCTAGCTCAACTCGGCCAAAGTACAACGCGACTACAATCACGACAACAGCTATGCCCAGAATGCGTTTTATCCAGACTAATTTCTGCTGCTTGATCATCGAAGGGGATGGTGTTGGTGATTTTTGTAGATTAATAGGGCAAATACACTTGAGAGCAGCAGTAACACAACACTTAAAATAATTTGGCTACTGGAGTTGATGTTGAGCCCGTTGCCTATCATGACAAAGAGTGTGCTTTGTGGCAGAAAGCCCAAGAACGACGCGCTGAAAAAAATCGGAGCAGATAGCTTGATCGTCCCTGCCGTCAGATTTGTCAGCATGTTTGTACCCACCGGTAAAAAGCGGATCGTAAGTACTTTTAAAAAAGGCTGTTCGCTGACAAAAGCGTCTATCTTAGCAATGGCGTCAGGGAATCTGCGCTGCACCCAAGGGCGGGCAAAAAGTCGCGCAAAATAAAAGGTTAAAAGAGCCCCCAGACTAATGCTTGTGATGGCAAGTAATATCCCTTCGAGCAATCCAAAACTGTAGCCAGCTATCACCGCGATCAGCTGCCTAGGTAAACCAACAGAAGCCGCCAGTGCGCCCAAGGCCACAAAGGTTAAAAGCCCGAGTAGCCCGCGCTCGTCAACCCAAGCGCCCAGTACCCTAGCATCAACGACTGACTCCACCAGTGGCAGCAAAGGGTAGGTATACCCTACCCAGAACAACACTGCAGTGCTGACTAGGATAACCAGGAAAACCAATTTGGTACCGTGAGCTTTGATAGCGGCTCCATCTTCGGGTAATAACTAGACTCCGTTGAGAGAAGAGCCTGTCTGATAAGTTCAACCATACAACAAGACGGATCGCACGCCCTAATCAATTAAAGCGGTCAAACCACAAGCACAGTATATTTCCCAAAATTGATTTGCCATTTCGAAAAGCATATCTATACGCTAATAGATGTTCTCTGACTTTCTCGCGATTCAACAGAGGGATGAAGGCGGAAGAGTCTACCTTTTCTAACTTTACATAGCTGACTGTGCGCACATCGCCCTCAACTTCTAGTGACCCAAATATGAAGGTGATTACCCTGTCACGCACACCCTACTTCAGTCGATTTCGAAATATATGAGCACGACATATATTTAATTCGTTCTCCTCTGAACAGAATTTTGCTAGAGAGTCTAATTCCACGCCACACTCGGCGTGGAAAAACATGCAATTCTAATCCTAATCGGGATCTTGTAATTTCTCTAACACTGCAATGTAGTTTTTTATATCGTGTGCTTCAGGAAATTTAAGATCACTTTCAAGGATGCAGACTTCACCCACCTCCTGGTAGTCCCAAACCTTGAAGTTAAGTTCGAATTTGGAAGCGGAGGGAGTCCACTCCCCATTTGCGACAGGATCGTTCGTCAACCGGTACGCGAAGCTAGAAAACCTTTCTTGTTTTTCTTTGTAATAATCACGAAAAAAGCTGTTACCCGATGGAGGAGCTCCGAGGGTTATCACTTTGGTCACGGCATTTGCAACGGGGCCATAATCTTCGGCATCGATCAATTGAAATGTTTCTAAAACGCTATATGTCGCCAGTGCACCACCGATACCATGACCAGTGATATAGAGGTTCTTTAGCTCATAAAGAGGGAACTTTTCACGCAAAACACCGAGGGACGCGGCTATCTTTAACTCGATACTCTTGAAGGCCAAATTAAACCCTTTGACAACCCGAATATCGACGCCAAGCTCGGGCAGTTCTAGGTGATCTTGCCCCTTAAACAAAGCAATATTGAGGTCCGTAAAGTCCTTGGTACCACGAAACGCGAGAACTGCCGACTCGGCACTGGAACAGTACGCCAAATAGCCTCGCGTCTGCGTTGCCAAATCGTCAAAAAAATCCAAGAGCACATATGAGGGAGTCATCAACTCAAGATCGGCTCTCGCCTTACTCTCGTCGCGGTAAGCGATTTGTGAAAATTTTGCACCGAGAAGAGCATTTTCGAGCTGGTCTTTAGGGTATTTCAAAACTCTCGTTTCAGGGCAGACAATCTTACCATCGTCTTCAGACCCACTAGACCAACAGGCCAAGTTCTCCTGACCAATCTTGTAGCTGAAAGTCACCGGCGTGCCGTTTTCTTTGTAGACCTGCAGCCCACTCAAGGGACTGCCTTCGGCGGAATTAGTGGTTTTTCTGGGACAGGTGAAAGCGAGATGGAATGGCGTTTCTCCACCTGAATATTGAACTCCTGAACGATCATTAGTTTTTAGCACGAGCAACTTATGAGATTGCGCTGGGATGTCTCCTTCAGGATCAAAAAACCAGCCATCGTTTCCACCACTAAGGTCCCACTTACCTTTCCATTTCAAGTCAAAATCATTGTCGTTTATCACGAGTACTTTGGCTCTACCTTCAAGCTTAGTTTGGTCACACTCAATGGAATCATCGTCAGAGGACCCGTTTGACCAGCACGCTTTGTTTGATTCCCCTATTTTGTATTCAAAAGAGACTGGAGTACCGTGTTCTTCATAACATTGAAGACCTGCATCCAAAAAAATATTCGGCGTGTGTTTACTGCCTTCTGCGGAATTAGAAGATCTCACAGGACAGGTCATGGACAGTGTGACGTAACCCTGCTCATGCCCTGAGCTATCCATTGCCCGGTAATAGATACCAGCGCGGTCGTTGTCATTGAGCAGATAAATTCTCCGACTTTGAGCTGGTATTGATTCGGGAGCTTTTAACCAGCTAGCTCCCCAGTTACCAACATAGTCAAGAGAATAAGAGTTAGGGTTATTAACAACTAACAGCAATCGAGTTAAATTTGCCATTTTCGTCTCTTCGCACACGATATTGCCGTTGTTGGAGTCCCCACTATCCCAACACGCAAGATTTTCATCCCCAACGTTGTACTCTATGGAAACAGGCGTTCCACTTTCTTTATAAATCTGAAGACCAGCGGAAATGAACACGCCAGGCTTATTCGGACTTCCTTCTGCGGAATTGCTAGAATGTTTTGGGCAAGTAAATGACATAGTAACAAAACCCATTTCATTGCCAGCGGAGTCAGTCGCAAGAAAAACAACGCCTGCCCGGTCGTTAGTTTCCAGATCAAAGCCAACGGTTTCTTGTGCTGCAATCTGGTGAGGAGGTACTGAGCTTGTCCACGGGCCTCCCCATACATCGAAATTTGTAAGAGTATAATTAGTTTTATTATTTACTTTGACATTTACACGGGAACTCATGATAAAACTCTCTATGTATTTTAAGTTTTGATACGATTGAAACAGCTGTTCTTTCGAATCCAGTTGGTAAAAGGGGCACTCTTCAGTATCCGTGCTCTTCTTGCAAAATCATTCAACGTAAAAACTGGCAACCCGTCCAATTTGCACGATAATCGATAGACTTCACCAGTACTAAATCAAAACCGTGTTATATATCTCCACTCTTGCAAAAAAGTAAAGAATGAACAGCAACCTAACTTCCTAATTAGATTGACGGTTTCGTTGATGCTAAAAGTATTTTTCATATCACGTTGCACAGTCTGGACTTTAAGCACAAAGGATGAGTCAAGATAGGGTATTAATACCATACAGTGCTAGTACTATTACCAAACAATATTCCAGCTATTGAGAAAATAAAGGCAGCTAAGGAAAAAACTACATATGCAAGTAGACAAAGTTCAATAGGCAAGTACTCGAAACAGCGCAAACCACATATACATATAAAATTTAAAATGTGCACCAATAAAAATCGAACGCATCGAATGGATGCCTTTATTCATTAAAATCAACTGAACATAAGACCACTATAAAGCCCTCATTTAGCCACCCAACTCACATGGCTTAACTCGATCAGAGACAACATCAAAACTCGTGACAAGATCTGTGTAAATTTTTAGCAAAAAACAAATTCGCTCGTTGTTTAACAAACCAATATTTCAATATTTGTGCACGCTGATAAAGCCATAAAATCACAAGAATTTGTCACAGGCAAACTTCAGTTGTGGGGGCAATTGCCAATAAATATTAAGAGGATGATGCAGGGATCTATACGTGTACTTTGCAAATCAATTAGGAAGCAAGTATTCAATTTATCTTACACCTCATTGCAACCACAGGAAGATAACTTGAATAGCATAATAGATGTTTCAAAAATAAGTAAAAATCTTATCGCTGTGAGTCTTATTTCTACCGTGTTGGTGGTTTTGCTTGGCAGTAGATATTTGTCCGACGCACACACAGAATTCAATGGCGCTACGCAACTCCAACGTTCTGTACAACCAGAATCGCTGTTATTTCAGATATCAAATAACTTGGATCGCGAAAGAGCGGCAATACAGACTACGCTCATTAGATCCAGTGCCTACTTTGAAGACCTAGGCACTATTAAAGAAATAACAAGCGAAAGAAACGCTTTGTTCGCGCAAATGCGAAATGCAATCGTCAAGTATCGAACCGTCGCGTCAACACGGAATCAAGACCTCAATCGCGACAAGTCAATTGACTTAATTTTTTCCGAGCTTGAGGACAAATTAAAACGAATATCTGCTTCTCGGTTTGTCATTATGGGGCAAACGTTTCGCCAGGTTTCACAGCGCGACGAAAACGTTCGCATGCAGCAGTTTGACGTATACGCTAATCTCAATGAGACATTCAACCGACTAAGAAAACTCATACGCACCTATCCTGAGAAAAATCACACAGACGTTATCATTGCGCACGAGATCAAAGACGCTATTTGGACAATCAACGATTCAATAAACCAATCCAGTACATTGATAGCCAGTTTTTTGCTGAAACATCAGTTGACTAACGACGAATCCCTCAACACCGGGAATTTGTCTCTCAGAATTTTGCAGCAACATGAAAGAGCCAAAAATGCTCTGGCCTATCTAGAAGTCATTGAAGAAACCAATACCGTCCAAGACTCAACGAGCACGGCTCTTTCCAAACTGAAAAAACAATACCGTTCAATTTTTAGTGTGGAGGCAAGTCGGCTCATACAATCCTCACCTAGCAGAGAGTTGCTGAATGAGAAACGGAGTCAGTGGGAAGATATCTCCAAGTCTACAAAATCACTGGTAGCTGAGCTACAAAATGTGGCGTTACAAAATACACTTAAACGCTCAGAACTATTTAAAAGTAGAGCCACCAGAAATCTAATATTTAACGCTGGTTTGGTCGCTCTTTGCATGCTAATGGCTTTTGCCACATTCCGTATTAGCCGTAAAATCCAACATCAAGCGGATCACGACGAGTTGACCAACTTACCGAATCGGCGTTTTTTCAACGAAACTCTGGATACTCTTTTCAAGAACACAGACACCGGTAGAGATGAAAAACTGGTTTTGATGTCATTGGACCTCAATGGATTCAAGTCTATCAATGACAACATGGGTCATGGTGTTGGTGACGAGCTACTCATCCAAGTTGCCCAGCGACTCACCTTGATTGATCACAGTCATATGGTTATCGCTCGTGTTGGTGGGGACGAGTTTTCTATCGCGTACAAAAGTGAAAGCAATGAAGACCCTTATCATTTAGCTTGTCAACTCAGTGATTTGTTTGATAGAGCATTTACAATAGACGATGCGGTCGTGACTATTGACGGTAGCATTGGCTATAGCGTTTATCCTACCGACGCTTCCAACATTAAAGAGCTGCAGAAAGCCTCAGATTTCGCTATGTTCGACGCCAAGAAAGCAGGCAATAAAACTATCCAGGCTTACGACCAAGAGATTGCCAAAGAATTTGAAAATCGAGTATTGATAGAGAGAGACTTACTTGACGCGTTAGAAAACAATGGATTTGAACTTTACTACCAACCACAAATTGCGCTGGACACTTGTTATACAAGCTCTGTTGAAGCGCTCATCAGGTGGAACCACCCAAAACGCGGGATGGTAGCACCCGATGAGTTTATTGGGGTTGCGGAAGAGACAGGACTCATGCCGGCAATAGGACAATGGGTGATGAATGAAGCTTGTCGGCAAGCGGCAGAGTGGAACAACATCTTAAAAATTCCGGTCAGAGTCGCGGTGAATGTGTCAGTCCATCAGATTTCACATCCAGAGTTCGTGCAAGATGTATTCAATACTATCGAACGACATAGCCTATCTGCAGAACACCTTGAAATTGAAATAACCGAAAGCGCAGTCATGAAAGACATTGAATGGGTGATAAAAAGTTTAAACGCGTTGAAGGGCTATGGCATCAGAATCGCCCTAGATGACTTCGGCACTGGCTATTCCTCATTAAGCCAGATCCAAGAGTTGCCTCTGGACACTTTAAAGATTGACCGCTCGTTTATTGCCAAGCTGGGTGGTGAGATGAAATCGGTGACAGCGACCATTGCTTCGATTGCGAAAATATTCGACCTAGAAACCGTGGCAGAAGGGATCGAAACTGAAGATCAGTTAGCGGAAGTCAACAAACTCGGCATTGACATCGCTCAAGGATATTACTATTCAAAACCAGTACCCAGACATGAGGTGATGGACTCCATTGCAACGATCAACCGATTGGCTAGTGATAACATTCGACATTCAGCTTAACAATGCTTCCCAGATGCAGAGTTACCCATCATTCTCATAAAAATAATGGTTTATCCAAGAATATTGAACACTGGTTGTTGCTCAGATCAAGACTCGACTGATTTTAGATAGATCCAACACTGCGAACGCTCATTTTTCCTGCTGTTCACGGTCTTTGTATACGCTCGCGGATTCAACCCTCAAGTGCATAACGGCTTTTTAGCGACACTCGCTAAGTACTCGTTCATTTTCTGCGCTGGCGAACGGTAGTTCAAGGACTTTCTCGGCAAATCCGAATCACGATAGAATCCGCTGATTTGTTCAGGGCTCCAACGCTCAGACAGAAGAGACTCGATTGAGCGGATCATGTCGCTTTTCATTTTCAGAGCCCGAGGGGCAGATTCACGTCTTTCATCACACAAGCGCTGTGCTTGTTTGAATCGATACCCTCGTTGCCCCGTGTTACGACGGAGCTCACGTGAGATGGTTGACTGAGAACAGCCAATCCTTTTTGCGA
>CALCKW010000069.1 GCA_937965695.1 uncultured Granulosicoccaceae bacterium | reverse complement strand
TTGATTGTCTCCTCACCCAATTTAGCGAAGGCCTCATCGGTGGGTGCGAAGACCGTGAACGGGCCATCGCCCATCAGGGTCTGGTCCAGACCTGTTGCCTGAAGAGCCGCTACTAAGGTGTTAAAAGATCCAGCTGCTTGTACGGTCTGCACGATGTCTGCTTGCGCTGTGTCGCTTGCCGAATCATCGACGGGTGGGATGAGCACAGTGTCGATCACGTGGATCACACCGTTGCTGGCGCCGACGTCGGTGGCAATGACCTCAGACATGTTGATGAACAGCTTGCCGTCATCGATGCTGACCATGAAGGCGTCGCCGTTGGCGGTGTCAACCGACTGGCCGTCGAGTTGAAGTGCTGCTTCTGCTTTGACAACCGCATCTGGCACAACGTGGTAGAGCAGGATGTCGGCCAGCGTGTCAGGGTCATTAAGGAGGCTGTTGATGGTGTCTTGACCGAGCTTTGCGAACGCTTCGTCAGTCGGTGCAAAAACAGTGAAGTTGCGAGAGCCATCGGCGAGTACCGCATCGAGCTTGGTCAGCTGCAGTGCTGCTGCCAAAGTGTTGAAACTTCCAGCAGCTACCGCCGTGTCAACAAGGTTGTTGGGGCCTAGGGCCGCAGGCTGCGTTACAGCATCTGAGCCGTCTAATGATCTGATTTGCGTTGTGTCGTCACAAGCGGCGAGACCTAGGCTCATCAAGCCGACTAATAATAATGCCTTTCTATTTTTCATCTTCTTTTCCTAAATTGAGGGTTACACCTGAAGTGCTTGAGATGAAATTTACGTTTTGATAAGTGAAGCAAACGTGAAGGTAGAAGGCCGATTGAAGAATATTTGAAGTCGCTCACACTTTTGAGCCTTAACGATAAATAAAAGTGATAGTGCCGGGTAATTTGTAACGATTCGCTTGCACTTAGAACGCTTGGAAGGTGGCTTATCCAAGCTCAAAAAAAAGGGCTCGATGAAAGCCCTATGTTTTATTAGTAAATCGCAGCAATTTTTGATTTGACGATCTTTGGCCACTTTTAACAACACCGCTTAACGCGTCGCCGCAGTGAGAGCCGAGCATCTCGAGACAATACCGCTCAAGTAAGAAGCTCTGAGAGCGAATCAGATATCGCTCGCCCCAATCCATTTGTCACCCGCAACAGGCTGAAAGCTCAGCATCTTTTGCAGCAGGTCATCCGGTTGCTCTGAAGCCAACAGCAAGTTGCGGTGTTGATCTTTTAAGTATTGCTGATCAACGGCTTGTTGCAGAAAGGCGATTAAGTGATCGTAGTAGCCGTTCACGTTGAGCAAGCCAACGGGTTTTTGATGAAAACCGAGTTGCGCCCAAGTGAGCGTTTCGAACAGCTCTTCGAGGGTTCCAAAGCCACCGGCCAAAGCGACAAAGCCGTCAGAGTATTCGGCCATTTTAGCCTTGCGGGTGTGCATTGAATCCACCACCAGCAGTTCAGTGAGACCGTGATGCGAGATTTCCTTATCTGCCAAAGATTCTGGGATTATCCCGACCACCTCGCCCCCACCAGCAAGCACCGTGTCGGCAATAGCGCCCATTATGCCTACGCTGGCACCACCGTAAACTAGACGAATCTCTTTACGTAATAGCTCTGCGCCCAAAGCTTGAGCCGCCTCCAGAAACACCGGAGAGCGACCAAGGCTAGACCCACAATACACACACAAGCTTTTCACGATATGTCTCCATAGACTGGCTAAAGCACAAGTCTACGGCATAAGCGCACTTATTGTTTTTGAAAAATGAACCGCCCTGCGCTGGGTAGTCCCTGAACAATATTGGTGTCAGTACTGTTACTGGTCAATCGCGTGATGGGGGCTTGAGGGTTCGTGACTGCATTTCCAGTTGCGTAGATTAAGCCACTGTCCGTTCCTGCATCATAAATAATGGCATCGACGATGAGTGAGTCGACAAAATTGCCGTCCGCGCCACGCAGGTCTAGGTCATGCACACCCACTATCCAGTCTGGGCTAGGAGCCACCATACTCGCAATGGTCACAAGGGGGTGTTGCTGCGATGCCTGAAAATTTACTGACACTGAGTTGGGCGAAACTGTAATACCTCCGCCCTCAATCAACTGACGTGAAGTACCTGCATTGACAGAGGCTCTAATTTCTTCGACAAAGACCGTTCGATTGCCTGTCTCAGCGACATTCTGAAAACCTTGCGTGGCCAATTGACCGGGCTGCCAGAAGTTGACAGCGCCATTGTGGGTAGCACCTGTGACACCAGAGAAATGCGGATCAGAGGGGAAATTGAGCGGGTGCGTGCTGGCACTCCAAGTCGCTTCAAAGGTCAGGCGATAGCTGGCTTCTGATTCTATTGACGTTGTGGGCGCTGGCGGGACGGGAGCATTGCCATCGTCACCATCACTTGTGTCACCGTCACCGTCACCGTCGCTTTCGTCATCGCCGTCGCTACCGGCTTCACCACCCGGCGCTTCTTCAGAGCCATCATCACCCGAGTCATCTGTGCTTGCTCCATCCGTCGACTCACCATCACCAGAGGACTCATCGGTAGTGCCTGTATCACCGCCGGATCCGTCAGTGTCAGATGTCTCAGTTGTGTCTTCATCCGTCGGTGTAAAGGGATTGCTGCTGCCGCTGTCGCACCCAGCGACAAGCAACAATGAACTAGCAATACACAAACTGAGCATTGAACGCTTCAACATGACAACAACCTCTATAACTGAATGACGTGAATCTCAGCGTTGAAAAACCTGTTCTAACTGAGATCTATAATGAAAAAGTATGTACCAGCGCTTGCCACTCGACAATCAGGACAATTACGCACATGGCTTAGTTTAGACACTCTGAGCGATCTTATTAGGCAGGCTGAGATATTGGGCGAAAGCCAATAAACGCTGTTGAATTGTATGATTGTTTAAACGGCGGCACATGAGGACCAACAATACTAGCCATTGAGCTTCTAACTGTATCAATAGTGAGACAGTCACCTGCAGCCCCATCGCGCGCAAACACCCAACGCGCCTCATGTCAGGCGGCTTTACATGGCGCCTACCCAGTTTTAAAGCAGTGCATTTCAGTTGCGCAGTGATAGCGCCTCTGAGCTCAATCGAATCGCGACCTCATCGGAAGCAGCATCAAACCCGATTAAATTGTTGCTCTCTGAAGGGTCGACCTGTAAGTCGTAGAGCGCTTCACTGCCATCCTCGTATTTAAGATATTTGTAGCGCTCATCTTTGATCGCATAACCGGCATTGACACCATCGTCAAAATCTACATAGACGTACTCGCGGTGCGCCACACCCGTCTGGCTAAAAAGCGATGTAAAGCTGACACTGTCGTGTATGCCTTCAATACCCGCCCCGCTTAAATCAGCAATAGTGGCAAAAAAATCCGTGACATTTATCAGCGCATCTTCTCGCTCACCCTCGCGGGTAACGCCACGCCCTGAAACCACCAAGGGTACTCTCAAGCCCCCTTCTGATAGCGTGCCTTTGGTCGGGCTCGCAAACACTGACTGATCTCTCACCCGTGTCGGCGTGCCGTTGTCGCCAACATACATAACAACCGTATTCTCTCTCACGTCTGCCGGTAAGCCATCAAGCAAACGCCCAATTTCGGTGTCCATGGCTTCTATAGCGGCTAAGTAATAGGGACGAGGGTTATTGTTGATGTCGGTTGCCGTGCCGCTCAACGTTGCACTGTGTAATGCGGCGGGAGGCAGATGAAAAGGCGTATGCGGCGCATTGTACGCCAGCCACATAAACCACGGATTCTCGCCTTGCTCATCGATCCAAGTGATCGCTAAGTCGGTCAATTTACTGGTGGCGTACTCGGTGGAATTGGAGCTCTGCCCCTGCTCTGTCAGTGTCCAATCCTCATAGTCACTGAGGCTGCCTTGCAGTATTCCCGCATAATACGAAACACCAAAATCGTTCGGCTCATTGGGATCGGGATTGCCTCCCCCTAAATGCCACTTACCAACAATGGCCGAACGATAATCAGCTGTTGCCGGCTTATCCAACAAGTACTGCTGCAGTGTTGTCTCGCTGCCGGGTAAACGGTCACCAATTGCGGTTACACCGGTACGCACGCCATATCGCCCCGTGATAATGGAACAGCGAGTCGTGGTGCAACCGGGTGTCGCCCATGCATTATCAAAGACAAGTCCATCGGCGGCTAGCGCATCTATCACCGGTGTATTGGGTGCGTCGGTGCTAAACAAGTATTGGGCAGAAGAATCAACTCCCTGATCGTCAGAGATGATTAGCAGAATATTTGGCGTCTCAATAACCTCAGAAATCTGCCCACTATCGGAAGAGCCTCCGCCGCAAGCTGACAATTGCGTCACCGCAAGAGCGCACACTATAAAAGCGATAATTTTCAAACGGGGCATCTTTCGCATCAACGTGACTCTTTTTTAGTAGCGAGGGTGCTTAGCTTTCATTGAATTGAAACAAAGCAAAATTAATGATGAACAGTGAGGGTTTAAAGAATCTCATTCTCACCACTATTTATTAAAAGAGCTGTCTGGCGTTCCGGAGTAACAGTTGATGACCCAAGGATAGGTTTCAGTAACATAGTAGCCATATTGGCCATCGACGGTCATGCCGTTACATTCGTCCAAGTCACCAATATCATTGAACACCCAGTCGTCAATGTATGTTCCGTCGTAGAGACCACCAGGGTTTGAATTACTCTGCGTACCTCGCGACCCTAATATCAACTCATAACCACTGACAGCCTTTCGCACGGAGCCAGTGTCTTGGTCTAAAAAATAGCTACCGTAAATGGGAAAGCCATCGGCGGCAAAACCAATCAAAGGGGATCCAGCTGGGCCAGGGTTGTCATCAAACATCGCATTGGGATCACCGTGATAGTGATAGAGACCCGTTGGCTGTGTATGCGCATTGTGAATATCTGCACCAAAATTATTGGTTGGAGACATAGGATCGAGCAACCAACTGCTGCTGGAGTTACAACCAATTTTAACGTTGCCGTTTGGATCGGCATTTCCAGAATTTGGGCTATAACACCCGGCTGATAAAATATCCAAAACCACGCCGTTAAGCATCACACCATTGTTGGTGCTTTGCGACAAGCCCGTGCTGGCAGCTGCTAGTTGTGGAGAACGAGACACGGTATACGACGTAGCACTCTCTGCTACGGCATTAACGAAGTTTGCTGTGGCATCGTTAAAGTCGTGGTTTGGGATATTGTTTGCGGTGATTGTGCAGCTATTGCTGTCGCTGCTTATCGAGACCGCCCCTTCGAAACCCAAACCTAGCGTCTCGTCCGTGACGCTAGAGACATAGCTGTTGTCATAGGTTGCGCAATCAGCGTCGCGCTCAGAAAATATCGCGTAACTGATATCGATGTCTCCCGCGGGAGTACCAGTACCAGTACCAGTGTTTGATTCTGTCTCAGTGCTCGGCTCTTGGGACGAGCAGCCCGCGATAGCAAGGCCCAGAGCTATCGCGCCTATTAAACAATTTGATATTTTTTTATATGTCATGAAAATCAACTCAGTCGATCTAAGCAGGGACGGATAACTACAGCTTAACTATCAAATGCAGAGCAAGTGTGGATCCATCTTTTCAAAAACTGACACAGCAACACACCGCTACTACTCAGCTGCGTCTCAAGCGGACTTGTGTTTTAATTTTCTGCGACGAATGCTGGAATGCGCGTGCATTGTTTTTATAGAGGTGTTCAATCAAAAGACAGGCAGCACAGGCGATGCAATCCACAACACCCCAATGTGGCCCCGCTAAATCATAGGATTACTGACAGCAATTTTGCGTCAAAAGGGCAATAGACTACTCGGCTACGGCTCGAACAAAAGCGCTAATCAACGCGTGGTTTTCACCGCGCAGTGCAGACCGCTCGGGCTGAAACGCTGTGCCCACAAAAAAGGGATGGCCACTGAGCTCAAACACGCGTGGGTCATTTTCTTGATCAAAGCCGACAAATCGCAGTTCAGAACCGTGAAACAAGTGCAGGTATTGCGCGTTGACACCAAAACCACACTGGTATTGTTCGGCCACTTGCTGCTCGCCGTATATCTCGGCGACCCTTGAGCCTTCTTGCAGCGTCACGTTTCCATGCTGCTCATCTAGGCGACAAACCAGAGCACTGATCAGAGGCAAAGCGGCATCGGGGTTCACTTCTGCATTGTCAGCGTCGGCGTGGCCCAGCACATGACGAGCATAGTCCAACGCAGCGTGTTGATAACCGCCACAGGTGCCCAAAAAAGGCACTGAATTTTCCCGCGCATATTTAATGGCGCTCATGGCGCCTTCCATACTTGCATAAGGACTAGCTGGCACACACCAAAAACCGTCAAAAGAGGCGAGATCGCTGTTTTGCACATCTTCGGTGTGCACCCATACAGGCCGAATCTCCAACGCCAGCTGATCAGCGGCAAGCTGCAACGCTTGCGGGATCGCTTGGTGCGCAGTCACATCCAGACTAAAATCCCCGACCAGCGCAATTCTTTTCATCACCCTTCCCTCATTAAAATTCAAAGCATTCCAACTTTTACTGATCGCTCAGTGTAAATCACTCTACTGATCAGAGAAGCTCTTTGCCCAAATACGGCCACCCATTTATTTAGCTGTGATCAACGCGACTTTGTATCAACGCTAAGAATGCTTCTGCGCCTAAGCTGACGTTCTCCTGCCAATGATCAGCAGCGTTTTCGTCAGCTAGATCACTGATAAATTTGTAACAACTAAAAGGCACGTCTTCTAGCGCACAGACTTTGGCGATGGCGTAGGCTTCCATGTCTACCGCGTCGCTGTCGAGCTCGGGTTTGGCACTGACGAAGTTATCGCCTGTGCTCAAACTGTGATCGCCCATGCGCAGCTGAATCGCAGAAGCACTCACCCTGGTTTCTAGCGGGGTTTCACCCAAGGGCGCGAGCGGCCTAGCGTCCATATCACGTTGAATAACCGTGCCTATCTGCAGCAGTTCTCCCGCGTGGGTCTGACTTAGTGTGCCCGCTGAACCGTAGTTGATCATGTGCTCACAATCACCACGGTGAATGGTTTTTAAGGCAGCGTATGTCGCGTTGACTTTACCGATACCGGTGTAGACCAACTGATAGCCTGGAGGCAATGCATCAGGCAGTTCGCTCTCCAGCGCAACCAAAACGTAAATCATCTCAACGTCAGTCGCGGAAATTGTTGTATTGCAGTGGCATGCCCAAATCGGCCCCGCGCAACATCGCCATGGTTTGCTGCAAGTCGTCGCGCTTTTTGCCTGTGACACGCACCTGCTCGCCCTGCACCGCCGCCTGAACTTTCAGTTTGGCTTCTTTGATTGCTTTGACGACTTTTTTGGCCGACTCTTTATCCAGCCCTTCTCGCACCGTAATTCGCTGATGCGCTCGCATACCTGACTGCTCAATCGGGCTCTCGTCTAAGCACTGCACGTCAATGCCCCGCTTGACTAATTTTTCGTAGAGCATGGGGCGAATCTGCTGCACCTGAAAATCCGACTGAGCCGACAAGGTCAGCACACTCTCTTTATTTTCTACTTTGGCGTCAGAGCCCTTGAAGTCAAACCGGTTGGCGATCTCCTTGTTGACCTGATCAATCGCGTTCTGTAATTCGTGGCCGTCCACTTCTGAAACGATGTCAAATGATGGCATGGTATTCCCTCTTGATTTAGCGGCAAATGCCCGAGCCTTTAGTTGCCCGAGTCACTGTGTCTAGTAGCGCAAAAGCGTTATGCTAAGCCTCTGATACCTATAGATCAAACTTAGCTATGCCTCGCACCTTAATTATTGCCGCCGCCCTATTTGCCGCCTTGGGTATTATCAGCGGAGCGTTTGGCGCACACGCACTAAAAGGCATGCTAGACGCCAGCCAACAAGGCTGGTTTGATAAGGCAGTGCACTACCATCAAGTGGCCGCCATCGGTGTTTTGGTGATGGCCTTACTGAGCGATCAACGCGCTCCCTCCGATGCACTCAACGGCTGGCTGCTGCTGTTAGGCGCCCTTATTTTTAGCACCACTTTATACCTGATGGCACTCGGTGCCCCACGCTGGCTTGGCGCGGTCACACCCATCGGTGGCACAATAATGATTCTAGCTTGGTGCCGTCTGGCCTGGCAGTATTTTCGGAGTAAAAACACATGAGCGACATCCGTGACCAGCGGGACACGCGCAACCAATACGGCGCGCAAGGTCTGCACCGCAAAGACCTGCAAGCCGCCCCGCTGGACTTGTTCGGCGAGTGGTTGAACACGGCCAGTGATAACAACCTATACGACTACACCGCCATGACGCTCGCCACGGCAGATATCGACGGCCAACCCGCCGCACGCATCGTGTTGCTCAAACACTTCGACGAGCTGGGATTTTGCTGGTACACCGATCGAAACAGCCACAAAGGCCAGCAGTTAAACGCCAACCCGCAAGCCGCATTGCTGTTTTTCTGGCCGCAGCTACATCGTCAAATCCGCATCGAAGGCGCGGTTGAATTATTATCCGACGCCGAGTCTGACGCCTACTTTGACAGCCGCCCCGCTTCAAGTAAGCTTTCTGCTGCTGTCTCGTTGCAGAGCCAAGTGGTGCCCAACCGCCAAGCCATGGTCGACGCTGTAGACAACATGCGATCAGAGCTGGGAGAACGAGAAGCCGCGAGGCCCTCACGCTGGGGCGGCTACCGACTGCGCCCCAACGCCATAGAATTTTGGCAGGGCCGCGACGACCGACTACACGATCGTTTTCGCTACCAACGCGACGGCGACACTTGGAACATTGAGAGGCTTTGCCCGTGAAAACCCTTGTCATCATTGTATTGACGCCGCTGGTGCTGTGGACGCTGATGCGCGGAGTTATCGTGCCATTGCTTTCTGGTCGGACAGTTGCCGCAGGCCTACAACAGGACGGCAACTTAGGTGGCTGCCCCGACAAACCCAATTGCGTTTGTTCCCTAGATACGGATAGCCACGCTGTTGAACCGCTCGCCTTTGCCGGTGCTGGTCTAGCTCAGTGGCAAGGTCTTCTGGACGCGATGGGATCATTGCCCGGTTGGAAATTAAAAAACAAAGATGGCGCCTACGCGCACTTTGAAAGCCGCACCCCACTGATGAATTATGTAGACGACATTGAAGTGCAGTGGCAGTCAGACGCAGGGCTCATTCAGATTCGCAGCGCGTCACGGTTGGGCCATTCTGACCTCGGCGCAAACGCCAAACGTGTCGAGATGCTGCGCGTTTTGGCAACCAACACGTTAAAAAGTCAATAACAAAGTTAACTGACCGTGAAACGCTACAGCCCCTTTCGTCAACTCGCCATCTACACATTGGCGGGTCTGGCCTTTGGCTGGTGCGCAATGGCGCTGGTCAGTGTGTTACCTAGTTGGTGGCAAGCATATTTAGATTCTTCGCTCGCCCGATACGAGCTAATGACCGAAAGTTCGGCCGGCCCAGCCGACTACATGATCTACCACCAAGACTTCGACGCCTTAGAACTGTTCGCCACAAACAACACAGAGATTCTAAGCATTGATCGCGGGCTATTCTCCAGATTGGGTCGCGTGGTTTTTGCAAGTGCGGCTAGCCCCGCCATCAATGACGTGCGACTACTCCCAGGTACAGGTTTTCTCGTTGATAGCGCCATCCCGATTATTTGTCACTGAAACGCTCCGCACACGTTTAAAACACCCGAAAAACAAACACAACTCAAAAAATCTGCGCCACCATCTCTGCGCACCAATCACTTGTTCAAAAGCCTCAAGACTCACCTTTATTAAGGATAGATCGATCAAGCACAAGCGCGGCTGCTTGATCACTGTTCAAAAGAGGCACTAAATAGTCCAGATTAGCGCTGAATACCTAAAGGTGACAGCCGTCACACGAGCTAAACCTCACTTTGTGACGTGCATGCCTTTTTCTCGTTGGGTGTCAAACCAGAGTGCCAAATAGCTCAGGTAAATGCTTTGATGAAGGGGTTAATATTTCTCACATCAGCATTTAACGAGAAAGCACTCATGCAAAATTGCAATTTTCTAAATTCAGCCACTGACAACTCTAAAGACCATTTAGACTTCATGCCTGTCATCGGTCTCGCGATTGGCATGCAGGTAGAACAGCTTGATAAGCCCTGGATTGAGAGCTCATTTTTGATGCAAGGTTTTAAGATCGAGTCCGACAGTGATATCCAAGCCTTACGCGCTGAATGCAGCCACGTGTACATCGAAAGACAAGACAACATGGCCGGAAGCTCAATGGCACGCGGAAAAAACGCGCCAACGAGCTTTAACTGGGCGGGCTCTCCTGGTGGGCGCATTGTCTAAACCCCTATAGAAAATCAGACAGACGTTCTCTGCTGTCACTAAACGTCGGTTCATCAACGTAAGAGCAAGTTCCCATGCAATGCCCCATATTTTCTAATACAGCTATAGACACTTCTAAAGATCATTTAACACGCATTTCCACCTTTGAGCTAACGATTGGAATGACCGTTGTAGAGCTCGATAAGCCATGGGCTGAAAGTGACTTTTTAATGCGAGGATTTAAGATTAATGATCCAATAGACATTGACGACTTGCAAGCTGAATGCAATCACGTGTACATCAAAAAGCAGGAAGAGATAGCGGAAGAAAGAATGCTTCGTGCAAGTGACACACTCAAGAATTTTGCCTGGGATAAATAACGGTTGGAGCAAGACGTTTAAAATTTTGGCGTTGAATGACAGAGCGGCTATGCGAGATATTGATTAGCATTGCGCTAAAGCCGAGCAGTATCAAACCCAGAAAACCCATCAGACAATTCTTGATAGCCCTCAGAAGGCGCAGATGCATCTGGCTTAGCACGTTGCGGAGCCAATTGCTGCACAGCGAGGAAGTCGATCAGATCCGATTCATTCATCGGCTTGGCCAAGGTATCTCCCTGAAAGCCCTGGCAACCTAAACGCTGCATGGTTGCAATATCTTGGTCGGTTTGAATGCCTTCTGCGATGCACGTAACACCCAATGCTTGTGACATTTCTACAATCGCTCGAACCAAGCTGCGCTGCTGCGTGGAGCTTTCCACTTCTTGGATAAGTGTTCGGTCAATCTTAAGCCGATCTGGAAGAATTTTAACCAGACCCGTCAACGAGGCACGACCGCTGCCAAAGTTGTCGATGTCAACAGCCACGCCGATCTGCCTCAATTGCTGCAAGTTAGCGTTAAACTGCTCTCCTGCATGAGAACTATCTAGATCGATAGTCTCCAATAACTCCACAGATAACTGATAGCGTCGGTCGGTCCAAAGCTGTTCAATATCCTGAGCTAAGAGCGGATCAGCCAAACGTGCCTCGCTCAAATTGACCGATAACCCGGGCAGAGCAATGCCCCGTTTGGTCAATCGCTCCGCCACTGCAATGGACAGCTCAAGCATGTGTTTATCAATGCGATCCATCAGGCCACCTTCTGAAGCCACCAGCAAAAAATCACTGGGTAGCAACAAGCCTCGCTTGGGATGCCGCCAACGCACCAACGCTTCTACGCCGATGACAATGTCCTGAGATAGATCAAACAGCGGCTGAAAATATGGGACGAACTCACCGCGTTCTAAGGCTTTGGGAATATCAGCGCCAAGACTGCGGTGGTCCTCAATACGTTGTTGCAGGGCTGCCGTGCTGTAGCACATCGTATTGCGACCGCGACGTTTAGCTTCGTACAGGGCGGCATCTGCACGGCTGATCAACTGTGCTGCCTCAATGTCATCCGAAACAGTAAAAGCAACACCCAGGCTCGCACCGACGGTCGCGCGTTGTTGCCCGAAATTTATGGGTTTAACCATGGCAGACAGAATATCTGCTCCGATCTGGTCAACGTTATCTCGACTGACTTTACCCGCCAGAATAATGGTGAACTCATCCCCACCCACCCGATAGACAGTGCCCCTGTCTCCCGTTGCCAGTTGAATGCGTGCAGCAGCTGTCTTTAAAACACGATCACCCGCGGGGTGACCCAGCGAATCATTCACCCACTTAAAGCGATCCAAGTCTACGTGCAACAGTACAATATGCTGCCCTTTTACCGCTAGAATATCATCTAGGTCTCGTTCAAAAGCACGCCGGTTCGCCAACCGTGTCAGCGTGTCTTCAAAGGCCGCTCGCTCCAACGCTTTGCGTGCATCGTGCAGCTCGCTGTTTCGTTTTTCCAATTCAGCGTTAGAGGCCTCGAGTTTTCGCACCGATTCTTTTTCAGCAGTGACGTTGTGCCCAACACCGCGATAACCCGAGAAGCTACCGTCATCAGCAAACTGAGGCTCCCCGGATATCCGAATCCAGAGCAGACTGCCATCGTGGGGGCGGTACATTTTGTATTCGAAATGTCGGAAAGGCCTGTGCGCAGCCAAGTCAGCCATGTGCGCAACCCACTTGGGGTCTTTAAGATTTTCACTGGGAATGACATCGCGTTTTTTTCCAATCAACGCAAAGCTATTAAATTTAGTGGCCTCTTCCATTCGTTTGGAAAAATACCTAAACCGATGCTCAGAATCCGTTTCCCAAAACCAATCGGACGCAATACCGGCAAAGTCCTCAAGGTCCCGAACAGTTTTTGAAGTCGAATCTTCCATAGGCATATGCATCGGCTGGATCGACTGAAACATTAAAGAATTGAAATGTTTGAGGTTTTTG
>CALCKW010000068.1 GCA_937965695.1 uncultured Granulosicoccaceae bacterium | reverse complement strand
CTATGCCACCAAAGCATCAGTTGATGCAGCTGATGCCTGCGATGAAGAGGGCAACTGCGAATACGTGTTAAATGCGGACAATGCTTTACCCGAGGCGCCAAATCACTTCGTCTTAGTTAGGGCTAAAAACGCCGCAGGTGCATCAGCGTGGAGCAGCCAGTACTTTGCTGTTATAGACAGTGACCGAGAGCTACCTCCTGTAGTCTCAATCGTCTCCCCAGCGGATGATGTCATCGATCTTGGCTCAGAGCTCAGAGTTGCATGGACTCAAGGGGCAGCAGCAAATGACTTATCGATTGCCACAAGTTTTGACGTTTGGCTCTACAACCGCGTAGATACCGCCTATGCCACCAAAGCATCAGTTGATGCAGCTGATGCCTGTGATGGTGACGGAAACTGCGAATACGTGTTAAATGCGGACAATGCTTTACCCGAGGCGCCAAATCACTTCGTCTTAGTTAGGGCTAAAAACGCCGCAGGTGCGTCAGCGTGGAGCAGCCAGTACTTTGCTGTATCGGCAGGTGAATAATGGCCTTTCATTAATGCTATATGAAAAGGGGAAACCCTAAAATTCACCTTCCGACTAAACACATACGGGCAAATAACACGGTCTGAAAGTAGCGACCGACGCACACTTTGAAGTAGCTTTGCCTGCATCAGCCCGTCGTCATAGTGTTATCGCAATATGGGTTGAAACCCAGCAACTCAGTCCGAGCTCAAGCACAGTTTGCTATCGGTGCATGTCCTTAGTTTAGAGCTACATTCGTTTCTCCAACAGCCTTCGATTAAGTTCAATGTCCTTCTGCACCCCACCCCCAATAGAGCTGGAATAGACTAATAGCCGGATCGCATAAGTACCTGAGCAAATTTAGGCTAAATTTAAAGAAACAAAGGCCCACCCGCTTAGGTTCTCTCTTCAGTTTTTCTTCTTTCAACCAATAAAGATCTGTGCACTTACTAATTTATCAGAGCTTTGTTGATGCCAATCCCTATGCGTGTCTTCCGAGATAGCCGCTGAACAAATTATTGTGCTGGCATCACAAGTGCATAGGGTGTGCATATAGCGATAAAAATCAGCACATTACCGGCTACTACAGAATTCTAATTTCTAACTTTGATGGACCCCCATATATGTCAACTGCAATGTCACCAATCCCTGAGTTGTTTATCTCAGCCGAGAGCTCACAAAAGTTAAAGTCTGAAGCTGCAGAGATGCAGTCATGGGATTTAAGTGCACGTCAACTGTGCGACCTCGAGCTTTTGATGAACGGCGGTTTTTCGCCACTGAAAGGCTTCTTGGGCAAGGCTGACTACGACTCTGTCGTCAGCAACATGCGCATGGCAGACGGGTCGCTTTGGCCGATGCCCATTACGCTGGATGTTAGTCAAGAATTTGCAGACAGCCTTGAAGAAGGCCAAGATATAGCACTACGAGACCAAGAAGGCGTCATACTCGCGACTTTGACAATTTCAGACAAGTGGACGCCTGACAAATCTTTGGAAGCCGAAAAAGTTTTTGGCGCTGATGATACTGCTCACCCAGCGGTTAACTACCTGCACAATACCGCAGGCCCGGTTTATGTCGGTGGTGCTGTTACTGGGTTGCAGGCTCCTACACACTATGACTACCGCGGTCGTCGCGATACACCAAATGAGTTGCGTGCTCTATTCCGTAAACTAGGCTGGCGCCGAGTGGTTGCTTTTCAAACACGCAACCCACTGCACCGCGCGCACCAAGAACTCACCTTCCGTGCAGCACGTGAAGCTCAAGCCAATCTTCTTATCCACCCCATTGTGGGCCTGACTAAGCCCGGCGACATCGATCACTTCACCCGCGTTCGTTGCTACGAAGCAGTGCTAGATCAATACCCAGCATCTACGACATCTCTTTCTTTGCTTAACCTAGCTATGCGCATGGCTGGACCCCGCGAAGCAGTCTGGCACGGACTTATTCGCCGTAACCACGGCTGCACCCATTTTATCGTTGGCCGTGACCATGCTGGCCCTGGCAACAACAGCCAAGGTGAAGATTTTTATGGCCCTTACGATGCACAGGACTTGTTCCGAGAGCATGAAGCTGAAATCGGCGTCGAAATGGTGCCATTCAAACACATGGTCTATGTACAAGAGCGTGCTCAATACGAACCTGCCGACGAAGTCACCGATGGTGCAACCGTGCTTAACATCTCGGGCACTGAGCTTCGACGCCGCTTGGCCGAGGGCCTAGAAATCCCTGAGTGGTTCTCGTTCCCACATGTTGTGGAAGAGCTTCGTCGCAACCGACCTGCTCGCGCTAAGCAAGGTTTTACTGTGTTTTTTACAGGTCTATCCGGTTCTGGCAAATCGACTATTGCAAATGCTCTGATGGTCAAATTAATGGAACTTGGTGGTCGACCAGTTACCTTACTTGACGGTGATCTAGTGCGTAAAAACTTGTCTTCCGAGCTGGGCTTTTCTAAAGAGCATCGCGACCTCAACATCCGTCGTATCGGTTACGTTGCTTCTGAAATCACTAAAAATGGCGGCATCGCTATCTGTGCACCAATTGCACCCTACTCCGCAACTCGTCGGGCAGTGCGTGAAGAGATTGAACAGTTCGGCGCATTCATGGAAATCCATATTGCGACTTCTCTGGAAGAGTGCGAAAAACGTGATCGCAAGGGTCTCTATCAACTAGCTCGTGCAGGTAAGATCAAAGAGTTCACGGGTATTTCTGACCCGTATGAAATACCCGAGAAGCCAGAGTTGCGCATTGAGACCGAGGGTAGCGATGTAGATGCATGCGCGCATCAAGTGATTCTTCAGCTTGAAAGCATGGGCCTCATCGCAGGTTAACTCCTTTTTACCAAACTTTAACCACGGCAAGAATATGACACCTAATAGAGTCTTGATCACAGGCGGCACTGGATCATTCGGCAAAACGATGCTCCACGGTCTTTTAAAAGAAGACGTTGAAGAGGTGCGTATTCTTAGCCGTGATGAAGAAAAGCAAGATGCACTGCGCAATAGCTTGCCAGATCCACGCGTGAAATATCACATTGGTGACATTCGAGACCGCTCGAGTGTTGACCGCGCGATGAAAGGTATTGACGCAGTCTTTCACGCGGCGGCACTAAAACAAGTGCCGTCCTGTGAGTTTTTTCCGTTAGAGGCCGTGCGTACCAACATATTGGGGTCAGAGAACGTCATACGATCGGCGTTAGAGTTTAACGTCAGCAATTTGGTTTGCCTTTCCACTGACAAGGCCGTCATGCCCATCAATGCCATGGGTATGTCTAAGTCGATGATGGAGAAGCTCGCGCAATCGGCTGCTCGTGAAGTCGGCCAATCAGTAGGAACAACCATCTCCTGCGTGCGATACGGCAATGTCATGTATTCTCGCGGATCCGTTATTCCTTTATTTATTAAACAGATAAAAGAAGGCTCCCCGATCACTCTCACCGAGCCCGAAATGACACGCTTTTTGATGCCACTGCGTGACAGCGTATCGCTGGTAAAATTTGCTTTTGAAAACGCCAACCAAGGTGACTTGTTTGTTAAAAAAGCGGCTGCTTCTACAATTGCAGATCTGACACAAGCGCTACTAGAGTTGTTTAACCGCCCAAACCACGAAGTAAAAGTGATCGGCTGGCGCCATGCAGAAAAACTGTACGAAACTTTAGCAAGTGCACAAGAGCTAGCAAAGTCAGAAAATATGGGCGAGTACTACCGTGTCAAGCTCGACGAGCGAGACCTAAACTACAACGCGTATTTCTCTGAAGGTGAAGGTGAAACCAAAACCTATGAAGACTACCACTCGCACAACACTGAGCGCCTTGATGTTGAAGGCGTAAAAGCACTTCTGATGAGCCTACCAGAGGTAAAAGCTGAAGTTGAGGCTTGGTCAAACACATGAAGATTACTATAACAGGTGCTAAAGGCCTCTTGGGTTGGCACACCGCTTCACACTTACACGCCATAAATTGTGCAGCAACTTTCTCAGGCCAGCCAGCACCGCATAAGATGGTTGAAATTTCCCGGGGTTCTTTCGAAGACACCGCAGCTTTGGCTACGGCTCTTCAAGGTGTGGAAGCGATCATCCATTTTGCTGGAGTAAATCGCGGTACGGATGAAGAAGTTGAGCGGGCTAACCCGGCTATTGCGAAACAACTTATTCAAAGTTGCATTGAGGCAGGTGTTAAGCCCGCCATCGTATACGCCAATAGCACGCACGCCAGCACCGACACACCTTACGGTCGGTCCAAGCGTATCGCCGGTGAACTACTTGCAGAATTTAGTGACAGTTACACTGATCTCGTATTGCCACATATATTTGGTGAGTGCGCGCGACCATACTACAACAATGTCACTGCCACACTGATAGACAAGATACTAAAAGGTGAAACACCCGAGATTAACCCAGAAGGGAAAGTTTCTTTGTTGCATGCAGGAGATGCCGCAGATATTGCGCTACAGGCAGCATTCAATGGAACGGTAGGTCTAATAACCCCTCCGTCTAAAGATATCAGTGTGCAGGCGCTCTACGAGAGGCTTATCAAATTTCATGAGCTTTACGAGAGCAACGTATTTCCGGATACATCTGACCCGTTTGATCTCAGGCTTTTTAATAGCTACAGAACCGCAGGTTATCCACACACTTACCCCAAAGCCATGACGCTTAATGCGGATGACCGCGGCGTGCTTTATGAGTCGGCCAAGGGCGGGAATGGCTGCCAAACATTTCTATCAACCACCGTTCCAGGTATCACACGCGGTGACCACTTTCATCTTGAAAAGGTAGAGCGCTTTCTCGTCGTCAAAGGCAAAGCTATTATCAGGCTTCGGAAAGTACTCACAGAGGAAACTGTCGAGTTTACGGTGACAGGCGATAAGCCTGTAGCGATAGACATGATTCCATTGCACACACACAGTATTGAAAATATTGGCGAAGAAGATCTCTACACCCTCTTCTGGACACATGAGATGTTCAACCCGAATGCGCCAGATACCTTTGCAGACCCCGTATTAAAGCAGGCCTAAAATGTCCAAGTTAAAAGTAATGACCATACTGGGTACCCGCCCAGAAATCATTCGTTTGTCGCGTGTGATGGCTATGTTAGATAAGTTTGTCGACCACAAAATTGTGCATACGGGCCAGAACTGGGACTACGAACTCAACGAGGTATTTTTCTCTGACTTGCAGGTTCGCAAGCCAGATCACTTCTTGGGTGTAGACATCAGCTCTTTGGGCGCCGTATTGGGCGGTATTCTGATTGAAACTGAAAAAGTCATCGCGGAAGAAAAGCCAGACGCGGTTTTGATACTCGGTGATACCAACAGCGCCATCGCGGCTATCATTGCTCGACGCATGAAAGTGCCGGTCTACCATATGGAAGCAGGCAACCGTAGCTTCGATCGCAACGTCCCTGAAGAAACAAATCGTCGTCTAGTTGACCATGTATCCGATTTTAACTTGGTGTACACCGAGCATGCGCGTCGCCACTTGTTAAGTGAAGGAATTCATCATCGTCGCATCTACGTGACCGGCTCACCGATGAAAGAGGTGCTGACACACTATCGCCCTCAAATAGAACAATCGACTGTTCTAAAAGATTTGTCGTTAGACAGTAACGGCTATTTTATTGTCTCACTGCATCGTGAGGAGAACGTCGACAACCCAGAGCGACTACAAGCCTTAGTAAGCGCACTCAATACACTCGCTAAAGATTACGATTGCCAAGTGATTGTATCGACACACCCGAGAACGCGTAAACGCTTAGATGCCTTAAACAACATCGTCTTGGACAAACGTGTTCAGTACATGAAACCCTTTGGTTTCCATGACTACAACCACCTGCAAATGCATGCCAAGTGTGCAATATCAGATAGCGGTACGATTGCGGAAGAAAGCTCTATACTGGGTTTTCCTGCAATTACACCGCGCGACGCGATAGAGCGTCCAGAAGCCATCGACACGGGCGCGACCCTTTTTACAGGTCTCGACAAAAAAGCCATTATGCAGGGTGTGGAATTATCCATGGCATTATTTGCAGAGAACAGTACTCGTGGCGCTGAGGCAAATATTCCCCAAGACTATGACATCAGCAATACTGCCGAACGCGTTGTAAAACTGATAGTTGGCTCTGCAGGTCTATCAAACTCCTGGGATGGCATTCGCTAAATCGTTATGGATAAGTTGAGAAAAAAAGAATGGCGAAACCTACTTTTATCTATGTAGGACCAGGAAGAACCGCAACGTCTTGGCTGCAAGAAATGCTACAAAGCCACCCTGATGTGGGGCTTTCTCGTGTGAAGGAAACAGAGTTTTTCAACAATAACTACGATCGTGGTATCGACTGGTATGAAGATATGTTTCCGTCGGAAGACTACAAGGCTCGCGGCGAAATATCGACGATGTACTACATCGACAAAGATGTACCCGCTCGGATCGCAAAAGACTACCCGAATATAAAAATCCTGTTCGGAGCCCGTGATCCTCTCGAATTACTTGAATCATTTTACCAATTCGGTGCTAGGCGCGGAGTGGCAGCGCCAACAATCGAGCAGTCTTTAAACCAGCCAAACGCAATTTATATGGGTTCGGGATACAAAGCTCGGCTAGCGAAGAACAGTCTCTCTAGTGGTGACAAAGTTTCTATGATTGACTCAGTACGAATAGCGCAATATCTAGATTACTACTATTCAGTTTTTGGTAAAGAAAATGTCTTAGTTGTTTCCTTCGACAAAATCACTAAATCTCCCGCAGCGATGATGAAAGACATTTACGAATTTATCGGGGTAAACAATCAACATAATCCAGCAGGGCTAAACGAAAAAATAAATCCTTCTGTTGAACCTAAAAGCAAGTTGCTGGCTTTAGCAGCGCATCGCCTAGCCTATTTTTTGCGTAAAGTAGGCCTACACAAGCTGCTTTCTACCTTGCATCAATCACGCTTGATAAAGAACTTATTATTCAAAGAAAATTCTAAGGGTTTGCCGAAACAGACCCTGCCTATCGATATAGTTCAATCTTTGGCAAAAGAAGCATTGATGCTTAAAGATCTAATAAATAGTCAAAAACAGAGTAGCTCAGATCAATCATGAAAAAGCTACTACTCACTCACCGATACTACTGGCCTGACACAGCCCCTTACGGCTTGATACTGCATGAAATCGCGAAAGGAATGGACAGTTCATTTGACACTCAGGTCTTTTCTACAACACCGTCATATGCAAAGACTGATAGAAAGCCAGGGACGCCAGTTGATGACCCACACTCCGTTGTTCGAATTGCAACACTAGATGAACGAAAAACAGGCATATTAGGAAAACTAGTCAATGCTTTGTGGTACGCCTTTCGACTTTTCCTGCATGTGTTACGAGTACGTCCGGACATTGTAACAGCATCCACATTTCCACCAATTCTTGCTGCTGTTAGTGCGGGATTGGCCAGCAAGCTTGTTAAAGCTCAGTTCGTTTACGTGTTGATGGATATAT
>CALCKW010000067.1 GCA_937965695.1 uncultured Granulosicoccaceae bacterium | reverse complement strand
GAGAATAATGCCATCGCTCGCCACCTTTTCTTCTAGCGCTTTTAGGCGCTTTTTGAAATTCTCAAGGTTATGGCGAACCCAGATCGAACGAACACCGCTGCCTGAGACGAATACACCCGCCTTGCGAAGCTCATTACTGGTTCTATGTTGGCCGTGAGCAGGCTGATCAACGGCGTAAGCCACCACTGCAGCCTCCGTTGCTTCATCGACCCGGTTTTTGGTGTTCGGTGTTCTTCGGCTCTTATTGATGAGGCTATCGATACCGCCTTCTTCAACCAGTTCTTGGTAGCGATAGAATGTGTCACGGGATACACCCATCACCTTGCAGGCTTTGGATACATTACCAAGCTCCTCTGCTAGATTGAGCAAACCTGCTTTGTGTTTAATGATGGGATTGTTAGTATGCAACATGAGAGTTACCTTTTTGTTTTGATTTAAGATTCGACACCTTTATCAAAACGGGTAACTCTCACTTTTTCAAGTGCAATTGTCAGATCAGATCCAGACTTCTACACTTTATCCTTTAGACCGAGATAACCCAGAGGCTCAAGAACACTGAAATCGTTTACCTGCCTTTGCGAGCGAACAGTAAGCCCCCCACAAACCCGTGCTATAACGAAGACAAGAAGCTCCACCGCCAATAGCCACTCCAGGGATTATGGCCGTGCTCGCCGGAGTCGCAGTGTTGTATCCCCAACGTTTACAAGCTTTGGTTGCTTCCTCTAAGGCTTGACTATCAGAAGCCTCAATCTTTTGCTTTTCTTTAAGAATCGCTTCATAACCCACCTCAACTATCGCGTCAGCTTTGCTGCCACCAGCAAGTGTCCACTGCTGCTGTAGTGGCGGGACCGTGGCACATCCAGAAATCAATGCTGCCACTAGCAAAAATACCTTATTCAACATTACTCTAATCCTTTCCAACAATTTATAATTCGTATAGTGTGCAGCCATATTTCATATGGCAATATGAATGCTCCGCCACAGTACAATACCAAGACAAATGACATCAATTACTGCAAATGTACTCGTTAAGTAACTAAGCAGCATCACACAGCTGTTTTGAGTTGACGGCGACAAAGCCTCTGAACAATACAAAGGACACATAACGCATGAAATTACTACTCGCACTGGGTCTGACAACCTTTTTGATAACAGGCTGTACTGATTCATCTACACAAACAGCACCTAATGAGAGTAGTGACACCGGCAGTCAAGGCGACACCAACAGTGGCTCGGGTGATGGCACCAGCTCTGGTGATCAGGGCAGTCAAGCCGGGACAGACACAGACTCATCTGGAGATTCTGATTCAGGCGAAGCCACCGTTGAACCAGAGCCAACAGCGCCAAGCAATCCAACGCTGCTGACCTTCTACGGCACCGACTTCAAATACCCAGCGGTACTGATCAATCAAGTTCAAACAGCTGATCCACGTGACAGTTATGTACAGCGAGCACCGGACTACATCGCGGCCCAAGCCGCTATAGAAGCCAAACATGCACTGAGCTTCTACCCAACGGTCGCAATACTGAGTCGGGACAACTACCAGCTCGAAACCATTGTTAGCAAGTGCCCAAGTGGTGGTGAAGATTTCGAGCAGGCGCGATGCGAATTCCATGTGAAATTGGCTTACGACAAGACCATGGCTCAAGATGGTTGGCAGAACGAAACGTTCCCACGCGGTAGTGATGCAACCGTGTGTGTACTGGGCAGTGCGTGTTACTTTCTGCTGTCCGGCACGGGGTCTTACAGTGATGGGGTCAGCGCTCAGTCTACGGACTACATGATGAAGACAACCCTGCCAACGCATAAGATCAGCCCGATAGAAGGCTGGGCGTACATCAAAGCGAGTGACAAAGTTAGACCCATGAACACAGCCATTGCTAAGCACGCAATCTGCGCCGGTATCAATTACAGCGAGTGGGTCTCAGCTGGAGGGCCAGGCGCTTGGTACGTTTCCTTCTGGCCTCAGTACCATTTCACTATCTGGCACGTGACTGCCGACGTTTACCGCGATGTGTGGCGTGACATCAGTGCCTCTTCAAAAGATACTCCTGATTGCAATGCACAGTTGCGCAGGGACCTTGAAGCTATTCACGGTGACTATTTATTCTAAAAAATTGGTTTGGACCCATAATAACCTATCAATACACGGCCCGCAGAGCTTGATCGTGCCGGTGTACTCTCTGACGACGGCGGACTCATGAGGAAAGACCATGAAACCTTTAGACGACTATGAGCAATAC
This sequence comes from uncultured Granulosicoccaceae bacterium, assembly GCA_937965695.1. Classification (GTDB taxonomy): domain Bacteria; phylum Pseudomonadota; class Gammaproteobacteria; order CALCKW01; family CALCKW01; genus CALCKW01. Next base: position 51,235 of record CALCKW010000067.1, on the reverse strand, counting down.
AGACTTGCACAGATAGCCGAGAACAAAATCGACTATTGGCAGCTCCCTTACTACCCTAAGGCGATGCGACCATTGTTCTACATATTTGCTCTACTTGCGATTTTCACTCCTTGGCATGTTGGTTTTGGTTGTGCATGGCTTGGTGTGTGGGCCTGGAAAGGAGTACTCGGCTTCCAACAAAAAATGCGAGATGAAAAAGAATTTTCAAAGTTGCGGGATCGCCATATAGCAACGACCGGGTCAGACGAATATTAGGGGCGATCCGAGTTCCGCAGTTGCGCCAAAATGGAATCATGAACCGACCCCTTCATGCTTCGTGTAACTTCCTTCAATGGGCCTCAATCGCAAATACGAAAAGATGTTCGCCCTTCTATTGATGACTCATAAAATGCCCAGTGAAAAATCAAACTACACCTTAGTGTGGGTGGCAGTAGCGCTGTTCTTCGGATCACAAATATTATTCGATTGGAGGCCTACTGACTATATCAAAGCACCTATAGATTGGCTTTTTAGTAATGGGGAATCCTACGATGAAAGCTTAGATGAATTGGTGCGAGCTATGAACGAACAGTCAAAAATGCAACGATTGAAAATGATCACAAATGATGATTTAGGAACGAATATTGGCTCTTCTGGGGACTTATCTATCCCTATAATTCCTCTAGGTGCTGTGCGTTCAGAGGATGGATTCGGGATTTTAGCTAGTGCGAGAATACATTCTGAGTTAGTCCAAGACCATCCAGAAGCGTTCCCCCCTAGTACCTGGGCTCGACTTTCATATGATGATTGCAATCCTACGGTATTCAAAATGATGAAAAAACACGGTTACTATTTGCGTAGTGTTTTCTACCTTAAAGAGGAAATCTATGCAGAAAGAATGGCTAGCCGAAAGAGTTGTGAAGAGTTTTTGAACCAGTGAGGGTCAACCTTGAATTCAAGTCATAAGTGCAATTACTACAGCAGCGGTACAAATTCATTGTTGAATATCTCGTTGGGCGAGAGATAGCCTCTTGTTTTTCTTGGTCGATTGTTAAGACTGTCAATCACTGTTTTAAGCTCTTTCGGGGTCGTCTCTCTGAAATCCGATTTCTTAGGATAGAATTGCCGGATTAGACCATTGGTGTTTTCGTTGGCACCACGCTCCCAAGACGAGTAAGGGTGAGCAAAATACGTATCGGCTTTTAGTGCAGTGGCAATCTTTTCATGGCTGAAAAATTCGGAACCGTTGTCAAACGTGAGTGTTTTTACTTTGTTCATGTGCGGTGTCAGCATCTTGATGATCGCTTGGCTTACTGTTTCCGCTGTGTGGTCAAAGACTCGCAGGCAACAAGTAAACAAGGACTTCCTTTCAACGACTGTGACAAGCGCGCTTTTTCGATCTAAACCGATGACTGAATCACACTCCCAGTCTCCGATCCTGGCCTTATCCTCGACCACTTTGGGTCGCTCAGAGATACATCGTCTGTTTGGAATCTTCGACACCCTCGCGCCCGAGCCATAGCGCTTTCGCCGAAGCTTGTTACCCTGGCGCATGTAGGGCTTAAGGCTCTCGTGGCGTTGTTTGTCGCCGTAGATGTAGCGGTAAATGGTCTCATGGCTGATCGTTAGAAAAAATGGGGTCAGGTCTATATACCATGCTTTTACGGCGAAATTTCTAAACATAGCCAGACCATTTCGTATTGAGTTTGCAAACGCCCTCTACCACACCACTTCCTGTGCTTTTGCAGACCTTGCTTTGGCCCAAGGTGCGTAGTTGGGCGCTTTGCTAACTGTTGCTGTTGGCAGTGCATGCGACGGGCTGCGCGTCCCGAGCTAAGCGCCCCGAACTGTGCGCCCCAAACTGCGCGTCCCGAACTGAAGCCCAACCTACAAATACAAGCCATGATCACAACCTGTCCCCCCACCCTCTAGAGGCTAGATAAGAACGCCGCTATAATTCACTAGCTGCGACTCAGTAGTGCCCTACAAATTCCATCACTGGACTGCATCAAACACGAATAGTGCGATGCAGCCTCAATGGTGTGTACCTCAGCGCAATTCGGCAACGCCTGTCTTAACTGCTCTGACATTTCGACAGGTGACCAGTTATCTTCCGTGCCATGCCATAGAGTCGTTTGTGCTTCACATCTCGTGAGCACGCCCTGCCAAGGCTGCACGTACTCACCCACGTCTCGCTTATAGCCTTTCAAATTCTTTGAGTAGGAGTGTTGCAGTATCTGATCAATCAACATCTTGAATTCGGGATCTTCAGCTAGCTGTTTATCTTTGCCCTTTGCACTGCCAAAAATCATCGCAAAAAGAACACGCGGAGAAACTCTGCACAGCAAGGACTGCCAAAAGGACAAGGCTGTAAAAACCATCGGATAGTGTATCGCCAGCTTGAACACCACCTTACCAGCCATGTCATTGAGATAGTCTGCTCCCTGCAAAGGGGCTGCAGCCGAGACCAAGTGCATCTGTCGCACTTGCTCCACCACCAACACGCTGACCTTCAGCGCAACATGGCAACCGATAGAGAAGCCGACGACATCGAATAATTTACCGCCTGCCTGTTCTTTGATTGCATCAGCGATAGCTTGGTAATAATCATTACCGTGTAGGTTTTTCTCCAAGGAGAAACGATCGAAGCAGACGAAGCGCAAGCGATTCTGCTTCGCGCTTTCATCAAAAACAGCGCACTCTTCTATCGACCCAGGCACGCCGTGGAAATACACCACCAACTGGCCACTCGGGTCTCCGAATTCCGAAAATTGCATCAGACTGCCTGTCGATAGGGGATGAGTACCACTACCCTAGCCTAAGCCGCTGGCCAAGTCACACCGGCGCAACCCGTGCTCATTCAACGACATTGGGGTCGCGTCTAGTATTCATGTATCACGCCTATGCCAAGCTACCAGCGTGGCTAAAACACACAACAGGGTCGCGCATATGCATTAATTCTAGACTCGCGCCCCAACATCCCGAGGTATGGCAGGCGAGCCGCCCGCGCTCCGCAGGAGAAATGCATCCAGGGTCAGCAAAGAACACCCCTCTTCTTACTCAAAAACCTCCATCACGGTTGCAGTAATGCCCCAAGAATTACCATGGGGGGCATGCCAGCTTTCATGTCGTCACAAACACCATGAACATCCATCTGCTTCAACGATAAATGTGTATATCCATGAATCGTGCTCCAAACAAGAAGCTCTGCCTGCTCTATAGATTCTTTGCCTGTAATACCACGCTCATCACACAGAGGTTTTACGACACGTGTCAGCTCTGCATAAGCTTGTCCAGATACTTCACATAGCCGGTCATTGCTGTGGTCAGGTAGCGCAGACGAAAACATTAGCTTAAAGAGTTCTGGCTCACTTAACGCATATTGCAGGTAAGCGTTACCAGCGGTCTGTAAGCGTTGCTGTAAGGTGTGCTTTGCATCCCCCTCATCGTAGGCTAGGCGCAGAGCTGCCGTAAAATCTTTAAAAGCAATCACTGCAAGTTCAGTGAGCAATCCACTGAGTGATTTAAAGTGATGCGTAGGTGCCGCGTGAGATACACCTGCTTTTGCCGCACAAGCACGCAAGCTAACTCCGTGTACGCCTTTTTCATTGAGTACTGCGTGCGCAGCCACAAGCAGCCCTTGGCGCAAATCACCGTGGTGATAATCATTCATTGCCCAACCAATCCTTCCAAATTCAATTAAATACAAACTTGACAGTGTAAAGTTTGTATCTTACGATATCTTTACACTGTAAAGATAGATTATTGATATGCAACCAGAAGCGCTTTTCTCTGTATTTAGTACCGCAGCCATGATCGGCTGGCTCATTTTGATTGCATTGCCACGCCGCTGGGCATGGTTAAACCAAGTGCCGGCGCTTTGGATTCCACTCGGTTTGTCCTTAGGCTATAGCGTACTTATAGGCCTGTACTTTTTTCAGGCTGAAGGTGGCTTTGATACGTTAAGTAATGTTCAACTGCTCTTTACTCACCCCATGGCAGCGCTGGCGGGCTGGGTACACTTTCTAGCGTTTGATTTACTGATTGGTTGTTGGATAGCACGTCAAGCCGACACACTTGACATTTCGCGTCTAATACAAGCCCCGATTTTATTAGCCACTTTTATGTTTGGCCCATTTGGCTTTTTGTTGTTCAAACTGCTGCAAGGCATGACGACCTTAGGACTGAAAAAAGTAAATAGAACATTGGAAGTTAATCCATGAAAGAACAGGCCACGCAAAGCACAATTCGCCCAGAAGCTTATCTAGAGGACGGAACCAAGAATTTTAATCTATGGTGGCAAGCAACATTCCTAATGCTTGGCTTATTCATAATTACTGCAATATTTTGGGCCGTTGATCAGCGCCAACTAGACAATGCATCGGTGTGGGCTAAGCCGCTAAAGTTTGAATCGTCAGTGGCACTGTATTTCATTACCCTAGCGCTACTCTCAGGTTGTCTTCCAGCCAAGGTTCGTACAAAAGCTACTTGGCGATGGGCAACACGGCTTAGCGTGGGTGCAGGTATTTTCGAAGTTATCTACATTGTATTGCAGGCAGCACGCGGCCGAGCTTCTCACTACAATAGTGAAACACCGATTGAAATAACCATGTACGGCTTAATGGGTGTTGGTGCTGTCATTTTAGTTGCGGTGAGTTTCTATTTAGGTTGGCTGCTGTACCGCGACTACCGCAAGGATAAGAACGATGTTTTCAAACTAGCTTCTGCATATGGCTTAATGATTGGGTCAGTATTAACGCTAATTACTGCGGCGACTATGTCCAGCGGAACAAGCCATTTTGCGGGCACGCCAGCTATCGATAGCTTGCGGGTTCCCATTTTGGGCTGGGTGTTAAGTGGTGGTGACTTACGCATACCGCATTTTTTCGCAACCCACCTTATGCAGTTTTTACCGCTGTATGGCTTACTACTGCAGCGCCAAGTCATAGATGCCGAAACTGCGGTTAAGAGGATTAGGACTTTTTCATTGCTCTTTAGCGCAGTTTTACTACTGTGGTTCGCAATCAGCCTGATTGCTAATTGACTGTCTCTACTCGGAGTTAGCTCGGCGGTATTCAGTAAAGGTCTTAACCCGGGGTCTACCATCGAACCCGGCGGTGCAGTCGGCTTAGCCGCGTTGCTCGATGGCGCGATACATCGTTATCTGGACGCAGGTGATTAGGAATCAGTAGGTTATGTACGGCGCAACCATTTTTCGTACGTGGCAAGAAAACTTGATGCTCTTATAACTTCGCTGGGATAAAGGTAGCAACCTGATTCTTGCACCGAGTATCAGTATCCGTATCCGTATCCGGAGATTGGCCATTCATGAAAGCAGATGTTCAGGTCGCCGTCATAGGCGGTGGCATTGTCGGTGCTTCAGTACTTTACTGGTTAGCCAAAATGGGATGGACAGACTCGGTGCTAATGGAACACCGAGAACTCACGTCGGGTTCTACCTGGCATTCAGCGGGAAACACAACCTACTTTGGCCCCTACCCGTCCATGACGCGGTTATTCGCAGGTTCCATCCGATCCTATTTACAAGCTGAAGAGGAAAGTGCTCAGTCCGTTTCGTTTCATCAAACCGGTGGGTTGCGTCTGGCTGCAACCGAGCGGGAGTTACGTTTGTTTCACGACTACAAACCACAGTATGCAGAGCTTGGCATACCGTTGCACGTTCGCACTCCTGAAGAGGTCGCCGAACTTCACCCGCTTATCGACACAACGAATATATTCGGTGCAGCGCACACGCCCACCGACGGGCATGTTGATCCTGTCGGGGCAACACATGCGCTAGTGAAAGCGGCGTGCAATTTAGGTGCTAGTGCGGAGAGTATCAACCTGCACCAGATCTCGATAATCTTGCCGTTTTGACACCGCCACCAGTCGTTTTGTATATCGGATGGGCAATATCGATGTGAGCATCCGTTTCAAAGAACGTGCGCGAAGCGCTTTCTATTGCAACAGCAGATGACTGCTCGAAACTATTCAGAAACTATTTGCAGCGCAACTTGTGGGTATGGGAATGTTCTGTCGCTACGCCCATTTCAGGGCGGGGAGATCGTGTAGGCATGCTGTGAATTCCGAATGAGGGTCAATCCGGTAAAGACGATGCTGCAGTTCCCTTCATAGGTCGCAGCAAGTTATGAAGCACAGATGACTGGCATTTGATGAATGGACATTCGAGATTGACAATCTCGACGAAAAAAAACGCGCAATATGTCGTTAACATAGCCTAAGCAACGTAAATTCGAGGGTACCCACCTTCTCCCCTTAAAACCAGCGACAGACCGAACTATCCGGCCGCAACGTCTATAAATTTTTGATGGCGCGCGCGGCCGCTTCTGCAGCGTCGTCGCTCTGCTGTTGTTTCTCTACGGGTATGCAGATATAAAATTCGCTACCAATGCCAGGCTTGCTCTCAACGCCTATAGTGCCCGAGTGCTGCTCCACGATCTCCTTGGCGATGCTAAGACCTAGCCCTAAGCCGGAGCTGGCTTCGTGTTCAATTTGCTCAATTTGAAAGAGCCTTGAAAATACGGCTTCTTGGTAGTCTTCAGCGATGCCGCAGCCATTGTCTTTCACCGCCAGTCGAACACTCTTCAGCCCATTGGTTGTGCTGGCAGACGCGTGAACAGTGACTTCACCATGTGCCGAGGTGAACTTGATCGCGTTGGTCATGAAGATCGTCAACACCTGCAGAATGCGTTCGGGATCTGCCCATATGTTTGGGGTGTCTGGCTGCAAGCTGTAAACAATATTTACTTCTGCCTCTCGGGCTAATCCCGTGACTGTGCGTTCGAGCAATGCAAAAAGCTCACTTAAAGGTATTTCTTCTTCTCGTAGACGAAGTTTTCCGCTCTCCAACCGAGTCGCATCGAGCAAGTCATCCACCAGACCACTCAATCGGTCACAGCTTTCAATGGCGTAGTTTAGGTACTCTTGTTGCTCGTCGTGATCCTCGGCCAAGCCATCGACCACGATGGAGACAAACTCACGCAATGACGTGAGTGGGGTGCGCAATTCGTGAGAGACCTGATGATAGAAATTTTGTATCTCACGATGCTTTGCTCGCAGCTGTTCATTGGCGGCGGAGAGCACTTCACGTTCTTGGAAGATCGCCTGCTCAAGCCTGACTTTTTCAGTGGCATTGCCAATCGCTCTGTCGAGCGGACGGGTATTGAGTGATTTCTTTTGCAGATAATCAGCTGCACCACCACGCAGGGCCTGAGCCGCTACCTCAACCGTGTCTTGTCCGGTCAAGATTATTACAGCCATCTGCTGGAACTGCTCGTTATCACTCAGGTTGTCGAGCAACTCGATACCCGTGACATCGGGTAGGTTCTGATCCAGTAACATGCAGTCAAAGGATTCAGTGTGTAGCAGCGCAAGCGCTGCCGCACCGCTATTGGCCTCGAAAACGTCGTAGCTTTGTTCTTCAGACTTCTCCAGACAGGTTTTACAAAAAAGCCGATCTATTGGATCGTCATCAACCACCAATACCCTCAAAGAGCGGTTTTTTGATCGAGAGACAGAAATACTCAAGCGGTGCTCCACCGATACAGCTGTATCGAGCTTTTAGTCATATAAATATTTACTTATCGTCCATTGTGGCTAACAACCTAACCAAATGTTCATGGGTGCACCTACAGCGACAATTCCACTGTCCACTCAGCACAGACAGCGATGAATGAAACCAAGCTACAGCGTCTTGTGAAGCTGTCGTTGATGTTAAAAAAAGTGCATTCAAGGAGTGTTTGTCGCCTGCCGCACTATGCTCAATCAATACCACAAATAAATCGGCTTAACCGCAGCGATAAGACATGACAAAAATATCCATAGTTGGCTCTTACCCCCCGCACTACGGCGGCATCTCTATCCACATGCAGCGTTTGCACAAGTTGCTCGCGCCCAACAGTGAATGCCACGTCTATGACCTCTACGCCAGTGGCGGTGAGCCGGATGAGGCCGGTGTGCACCGGGTCTATGGCAAGTCAATGCAACGCATCTTGCGCTGTGGGCAACTATTGAGAAAAAATCCCAGTGACATTGAGCATATTCATGTCTCTGCCATGCGTAAGTTTTTATGGGGTACGCCTGTGTTGTTGGGTGGGCGACGCAGCGGCAAGCGTATTCTCACCATTCACGGTGGTGCCTTTCCCGATGTCATCGCTAATCTTGCGGCTTGGGAACGATTTATTTTCCGATGGATGCTCAAGCAATTCGATCACTTTGTTTGTGTTAGCGCAAAACAAAAACAAGTACTGCTCGACTGGAAATTAACGGAAGACAGGATTTCTATCGTCAACGCTTACCTGCCTCCTGTCCGCGATGTTGATACCAGCCCATTTCAAGGGGTGCTTGACGCCAAAGCGTCAGGGCATCCTGTCCTAATTTGTACGGCACCCTATCTTGAACACTACGGTGTTGTTGAATTATTAACCGCTCTAAAGGCGCTGCCCAAAAGTGACAGCAAACCACCCTGCCTGGTGTTTGTGACCTACCTTGATGTGGACGAAGCGTACAAGGCGAAATGCAAAGAGCTTATGGAAGGATTGAAGATCTTCGAATACAAAGAAATCGACCCATCACAGCTCTCGGCTTTGATGTCGATCAGCGATGTTTTTGTACGCCCTACTTGGTGGGACGGGGACGCCGTTTCGGTGCGTGAAGCAAGTTATTTTGGCAATCGTATTTTAGCCACGGATGTCACTACCCGTCCGACCGGCTCACACTTGTGCGAGAGTAAAAACCCAGAGTCACTCGGTAAGGCTTTAGCGGAAGTCTTGCAAGATCCAAAGTTAGGTAAAGTCGACTTTGATCACTTTGACTCTATGCGCAAACTGATCGCCATCTATAACCAACTGGGCGCTGATATCAGCACGGATGCTTGACGTGTTTATTGGTCGAACAAGCGTAAGTTAAGCTTGGCGATCATCGCTGTTATTTTTGCCCAAACACTGGATTGCTGGGATAAGGCTTCTTCTTTGGCGGCCTTATTGGCGAGGTATTCGGCTTTTTTTTCAATGTTCTCCGGAGGAATCTTTCCCTGGCGTTCCAGCTCGCGATACACCTCACCCATACCTGGTCTAAAGGCAGGGGGTGACTTCAATTTTCTTCCACGAACTCTGAACGAGTCTCGTGATCTACCGCCTGGTGCCATAACAGAATAAATGAGTAAAAGACCATCTATCACGCAGCAATTAGACGGCCATCGACATCTTGAATAACCGCGCACACGAACAATTTACTGTTCGGCACGCCTTATCATCTGTCACATATTGCGACGGTACTTTCCACCCACACCAAACAGTGCTTGGGTGAGTTGACCCAAAGAACAATGCTCAACCGCTTCGACAAGTTCAGCAAACACATTGCCATCATCCATGGCTACCTGTTGCACTTTCTCTAACGCTGCGGCCGCGGCGTCTTGGTGTTTCTTTTGGAAAGCCGATAGTCGCGCTAGCTGACTCTGTTTTTCTTCATCGCTTGAGCGCGAAAGCTCGACTTCAACTTGCTCTTGTCCGTTGGGGTTAAGAAACGTATTTACGCCAACAATGGGCAGCGAACCATCGTGCTTCATGTGCTCGTAGTGCATCGACTCTTCTTGAATTTTACCGCGCTGATAGCCCGTTTCCATCGCACCGAGCACACCGCCTCTCTCCGAGATACGCTCAAACTCTAGCAGCACTGCTTCTTCCAACAGTTCGGTGAGCTCTTCGACAATAAAGCTACCCTGCAAAGGATTTTCATTACAAGACAGGCCCCACTCCCGATTGATAATCAATTGGATGGCCAATGCACGGCGAACCGAGTCTGCAGATGGCGTCGTGATCGCCTCGTCAAAAGCATTGGTGTGTAGGCTATTGCAGTTGTCGTAGATGGCGATCAACGCTTGCAAGGTGGTGCGGATATCGTTGAAGTCCATTTCTTGCGCGTGCAGTGATCGACCAGAGGTTTGAATATGGTACTTCAATTTTTGGCTACGCTCGTTTGCACCGTATCGCTCACGCATAGCAACTGCCCATATACGCCTTGCCACACGCCCCATCACTGTATATTCAGGGTCCATTCCGTTTGAGAAAAAGAAAGACAAGTTTGGCGCAAAATCGTCGACGCTCATTCCGCGTGCAAGATAGCTTTCAACGTAGGTAAAGCCATTGGCCAAAGTAAAGGCGAGTTGACTGATAGGATTGGCACCTGCTTCAGCGATGTGATATCCACTGATGCTGACGGAATAGAAATTGCGCACCGCATTTTCTACAAAATACTCTTGGATATCGCCCATCAATTTGAGGCTGAATTCAGTGGAGAACAAGCACGTGTTTTGACCTTGATCCTCTTTGAGGATATCGGCCTGCACTGTGCCGCGTACATTGGCGAGCGACCACGCCTTTAGTTCCGCGCGTTCAGCGTCATTGGGTTCACGGCCGTTTTCTACCGCGAATTTACTCAGCTGTTGCTTCACTGCGGCGTGGAAATAAAAGGCCAGAACAATAGGTGCAGGCCCATTGATCGTCATGCTCACCGATGTGCTCGGGTGGCATAAATCAAAGCCGTCGTAGAGCTGGGCCATGTCTTCCACAGTGCAGATGGATACACCTGAGTTACCCACCTTGCCGTAAATATCGGGCCGTAAGTGAGGATCATTGCCGTACAGCGTTACCGAATCAAAGGCGGTGGACAAACGTTTGGCATCAGAGTGTTGCGACAGTTGTTTAAAGCGGCTATTGGTACGCGCAGCGTCGCCTTCACCTGCAAACATTCGTGTTGGGTCTTCTCCCTCACGTTTAAAAGGGAAAACGCCTGCAGTAAAGGGAAAGTACCCAGGCAGGTTTTCTAACAACAACCACCGCAGCAATTCACCTTCACAGGCAAATTTTGGCAGCGACACCCGAGACACTTGGGTGCCAGACATACTGGTTCGCACCAAGGCCGTGCGAATTTCACGGTCGCGGATTTTCACCACTTGCTCATCACCGCTATAGCTCTTTACCTTGTCCGGCCAATCGGCCAACAGCGCTGTGCACCGTGGTGGCAGGTGTTTTATCTTGTCATCCAGCAAGCGCTGCAGTTCAGTGTCGTCGCAACCCGCAGCAACCATCTGCCGGGCGGCTTCCCGAAGTTGCTGGCAGGCTCTTGCCAATTCAGCCTGTGCTTTTGCGTCGGCTTTATAGGCTCTGACTTTGTCAGCGATCTCCGCTAAATAGCGTTTGCGGTCCGAGGGTACCAACGCTGATATACGCGTCGAAGCGCCAGCCCCCTTAACCTTGAAGTGCCCACCACCCTCGCGCAAACCTTTGTCGCGCAGTTGTTGAACCAACCCGTGATACAAGCCTGCCACGCCGTCGTCGCTGAATCGTGCAGCGATAGTTCCATAGACGGGCATTTCATCAGGGTTACGATCAAAGGCTTCTGCATTGCGCTGAAACTGTTTACGGACATCGCGAAGCGCATCTTCAGCACCGTTGCGGTCGTACTTGTTTATCGCTACCAAGTCTGCGTAATCGAGCATGTCGATTTTTTCAAGCTGGCTAGCCGCGCCATACTCGGGCGTCATCACGTAGAGAGAGACATCAGAATAACTGACAATGCCCGCATCGCCTTGTCCAATACCGGGTGTTTCCAAAATGATCAGATCAAAACCAGCCAACCGGGTGGCGGCAATCATGTCAGTTAGGTAGTCAGGCACTTCGCCCTGGGCATCTCGGGTCGCGATGGATCGCATGTAAACCTGCGGGTGGTCGATCGCATTCATGCGAATCCGGTCTCCCAGTAGCGCACCCCCTGTTTTACGGCGCGTTGGGTCTATTGCCAACAGCGCGATTTTTAGCTCATCGCGATAATCCAATCTGAAGCGCAGCACCACTTCGTCGGTCAGGGATGATTTTCCCGATCCGCCTGTTCCGGTGATACCTAGGACGGGGGTGTGGCTGGCCACTGCCGTCGCAGCCTGTTGCAATTTGGCACATTCCGCTGCACTGACTACACCTTCTTCCAGCGCGCTAAGCATCCGCGAGAGGGTTTGGTGGTCACCCGTTTTGAGCGCGTCGACGGACGCCTCCTGCGAAGCCTGAGACAAGCCGCGAGCACGTTCGATCATGTCATTGATCATGCCCTGCAAGCCCATGCTCTGCCCATCAGCAGGTGAATAGATGCGCTCCACCCCATAATCGTGCAGTTCGGCGATTTCTTCTGGCACGATCACACCACCGCCACCACCGAACACTCCGATGCGTTCCGCGCCCCACTCTCGAAGCTGATCGACCATGTATTTGAAGTATTCCACGTGCCCACCCTGATACGAGCTAATCGCTATGCCGTGGGCGTCCTCTTGTACGGCTGCTTCAACAACCTCCGCCACCGAGCGATTGTGTCCTAGGTGGATCACTTCCACCCCAGCAGCCTGCAACATACGCCGCATGATGTTGATCGACGCATCATGTCCATCAAAGAGACTCGCAGCCGTGACAAAGCGCATTTTGGCTTGCGCTGGGTTGGGCTGAACAAGCGCTGCAGCGGGGATAGACATATAGTGCTCCTTTTGGCGAGAAGAGACTGTTGTAACGGCTAAATAGAACCACACATTACATTGACGTTGACGTAAACGTCAACTTAAAAAATTCCCGAAAACCGCGTATCTGTCTTATTGAACGTTTACGTAACGTAAACAACTGCCGTATAGTGCATCATGGAATTTAATCGCATTTCAAAGCCAGCCAACGCTCACTTTGATTGTGCCGATCACACTTTTAAGTACGCATCAACATGAAAGACACTTACACCATTGGTGAGCTGGCTCGTGAATTTGATATCACCACACGAACCATCCGCTTCTACGAAGAAAAGAAGTTCTTAGAGCCCAAGCGCGAGGGCCGCAATCGTATCTATTCTCGCCGCGACCGAACACATTTAAAGTTGCTGCTGCGAGGACGTCGACTCGGCTGGGCGCTGGACGATATCTGGGAACTCATTCACCTCTACGATTCACAGGGCGGTGAAGAAGCACAGCTCGCCGCGATGCTCAAAAGACTGGAGCAGACCCGCAAAACGCTGGACACCCAACTAGAAGATATTCGCCGTTCTAAAATAGAGCTCGAAGAAATAGAGGCCAACTGCCGCGCCCGCTTTGAAGCCGCAAAAAATTCTAAAAATGAAGCGGGTGGCCACTGAGTTAGAGATCTTCGAGTGGGTGCTCCATCCACGGGATATCAAAACAACTGTCGATGACCTCCCGCTCAACGCTCTCGATAGTGGCAAAGCGCCAAGCAGGTGCTCCATCCTTATCGACCAACAGCGCCCTCACCCCTTCAAAAAACTCTTCTTGTAGGCAGCACTGCACCGACAGGATAAGCTCGTCTTGGAACACCTCAGTGAGTGAAAGATGCCGTGTTTTTTTCAGCTGTTCAAAGATCAAGTGCGCGGCCAACGGGCTACCGTGTCGCAGACTTTTTTGTGCACGCGACAACCACTGATCGTCCCTGCAGTCCATGGCAAAGATAGCGTTTGATATGTCTACCACTGAGCTGTAATCGGTCAGCTGCTGTATCAGATCAAAGTGTTTGCGCACGGCCGACTGGCTGTCCACTCTGGCGTCGGCTTCTAGAGTTTTTAGCACACCCTGCACTGCCGCAAATCCGTCCCCGTCCCAGTCCGATTGCAACAGCCTTTGCAACATGTCTTCACGTTGCTCACTGCGCAGTATGCGATCCGCAAAACCGACAAAACAAGCGTCAGCGGCGTTGAGGCGAGCACCTGTTAGCCCCATGAAAAGTCCCGTTCGACCCGGAGCGCGGTTTAGGAACCAGCTACCACCTACATCTGGATACAAACCGATAGTAATCTCAGGCATCGCCATCATTGTTGTTTCAGTGACCACGCGATGACTACAACCACAGAGCAGACCCATTCCCCCACCCATGACAATACCGCTGCCCCAACCGATGATGGGTTTGCTGTAGCTGTGTATGGTGTGATCCAACCGGTATTCTGCTTCAAAAAACGCCGTGGCCACCGCTTCCGCGTCCCCAGCCAGACAATCGCTGCGCAACCCCACCACATCACCGCCCGCGCAAAATGCCTTTTCACCCACCGAGTCCAGAATCACGGCCACGATGTCAGGGTTATCTTCGCATTGCACTAAGTGTTGTTGCAGCTCAGCGATCATGTCGCCATTCAATGCATTGAGTGATTTAGGTGCATTAAGCCTGAGCTCTACCAAAATACGACCATCGGCCGTAGCATGACCGTCGATCAAAACAGCGGACATAAGTGTTCCTACATTTGGGTCGTCAGCACGCGCAGCTGACAGCGATGCACAACATATAACCTCTCTTGAAAAAAAGCCAGTAAACCGATTCCCCATGCTTGCCTTAAGCGGATAAAAGACCGTCAATCAAGCTCAGGATATCCCAAACAAAAGCTGCGAGATCACCGTCAAACTTCAGCGTGGAGAAAACAACACTTGCGGTCGCCTAGTAATCGGCCTAATTTGTTGACTCATTATCATGTGGCTTAACCACTGGAGCACCGCGCATGGCCAAGAACGCATACGATACCGGACGTCTCAACCTGCCCTTTGTCGGGATTTGCACCTTCGGCAAGAGTCCCGTCTGCCTCGATTGGGACGAGTTGGACGCTGACGTTGCGGTACTCGGGGCGCCGTTTGACTCGGGAACCCAATACCGACCGGGGGCCCGCTTTGGGCCGCGCAGCATCCGCGAAGCTTCTACGCTGTTCTCTTTTGGGCATGGCGGTGCCTACGACCATGAGGACGACGTGGTCTACCTCCCTGAAGGCCAAGCCCGCATCGTCGATATGGGCGACGCCGACATGGTGCATACCGACACCGAGACGTCACACGCCAATATAGAGGCAGCCGTGCGCAAGATCATCCGCTCTGGTGCCATGCCATTAGTGTTGGGCGGAGACCACTCGGTCAATGACCCTTGCGTGGCAGCCTTTGAAGAACTCGGCGAAGATATTCACATCATCCAAATAGATGCTCATCTTGACTATGTTGATGTGCGCCACGGTGTGCGACATGGCCATGGCAACTGCATGAAGCGCGCATCAGACAAAAGCTATGTCAGCGGCATCACGCAATTGGGGATTCGCAATGTCTCTTCTACCTCCCGCGAAGGCTATGAAGATGCCCGACAAAATGGCTCAGATATTTTGTCGGTTCGTCAGGTTTGGGATTTAGGCGCCGAGGGTGTGATGGCACGTGTACCCGCTGGTGCCAAATACTATGTCACTATCGATATCGACGGCTTCGACCCCTCAATTGCTCCTGGTACTGGCACACCTAGCCACGGAGGGTTCCTCTACTACGACGTACTCGAAATACTACAAGCCCTAGCCAATCACGGTGAAGTTGTCGGCATTGATCTTTGCGAAGTCGCTCCCGATTACGACCCAACGGACAGTACGTCTATTCTTGCGGCACAAGTGCTGCTCAATTTTTTAGGGTTTATTTTTCATGCAAAATCACAAATGAGTGATTAAGAAATAACCAAGATCAGTGCTCGAGATGTTCGTCGGCGATGCGCGTGCCCGCCGCCGCGCAACGGTGTAACAGCGGGCTTATTTTCCAGGCAACAGGGTCTTCTTTGCACAGTTTTTTAAGCTGCGAGACAATAGCCTTCGCGCCAATAGAGTCAGCGTAGTGCATCAAGCCGCCTCGCCAACGCGGAAAGCCAAAGGCCAAAACGGAGAATAAATCCACGTCGCGTGCCCTCAGCTTGTTGTCTTCGTTCAATGCATCAGCCGCTTCGTTAATTATCGCTAGCAGCAACCGCCGCTTGATTTCATCTTCTTTGTAATCAATGCGGTTTATGCCGGCAAAGTACGCTTCTTCTATGCCGAGATCCGCCACGATGGGGTCATCCACGCGACCGCCCCCGCCAGGGTAACGATACCAGCCAGCTCCGGTTTTGCGCCCAAGCTTACCGAGTTCGACCATGCGATCTGCAATAGGGATATAACGCCGCGCGGGATCACGTATGCCGTCTTGCGCACGTCGGCGCGTATGCGCGATGTCGAGTCCCGCGAGATCCTGCGCAGCGTATGGCCCCAACACGAAGCCAAACTCAACCAACGCCTCATCGACTTCCCAAGGCGTTGAACCATCGATAAGCAAGGTATCTGCGGCCTCGTGATAGCGAGCTAGAATCCGATTCCCAATAATGTTGTCATCCTCAACAGAAATGAACTCTGCTTCAGGGCGCACGGCGTTATTGCGCATGGACCCCTCCGCCGAACGTTCTACAGCATCAATGTGACGAAGCGCCGTCGCCTGATCAGAATTCTGGAGTTCGAGAAAAGCCTCGCGTTCAAGAGCCAGACCTTCATGAAATGACAAGCCCAGCCCCATTGCGACAACGTCCACAACTCGCAACGGCGCCACTTGTCCGGGGTAATTAGCCCGAATATTTTCTCTAACTGCGTCGATAACAACCTTATCATTCTGAGGCGGGTTCAAATCCTGCGCAGGTACTCTGCAGCTTAGCTCCTCGCTATTGACCATAATTGCATCAAAAACCGGTTCTTTGTCTATTGCGTGGACCAAACCCATATCCAACGCGGCATCGGCACCCAGTGAGTTAGCATGGGTCATGAGGTCCAAAGCAGGTGCCAGTCCAATTAAACGTGGCAGTCTCTGTGTAGCCCCAGCTTCCGGCACAACACCCCGTGTAACTGCCGGAAACCCTATGCGCGCACCCGGTGCCATAATGCGCATTCGGCAAGCCAGAGCTAACTCTGCACCTGTGCCCAAAACAACACCTTCAATAGCGGCGATCCACGAAACTAAACTCTCTTCAATAGCATTCAGTACATCGCGCAGATGTGGCTCGGCCGGCGTGTTGACGAACGTGTGCCCGTCCTCAAAAGATTTGTGCATCCCACCAAGGCCACGGACGATTACGCGCTCAAGCCTTTCTAGCTCAGCCCAACTTACTGCTTCGAGTAGCCCACTGCGAATCGACAAGCCTGAGGCGTCAACCGGATGACCGGCAATGTCGACATAGCCGACGATCCCCTCACGGCTTGTTGTGACGGTCATAATACATCTCTGGTTTTACAGGTGTTGAGGATTCTGAGTAATAGGCCGCACAGGAGCGCGGGAGAACTAAGGCTTATGGGAGAGGATATCATTCGATGTGATCAACGCAAGCAGTTCGGTCAATGACGCGTCGACCGATTTCCCACTGGTGTCTAAGTGATACTCAGCTTGCTCATAACGAGATTCTCGAGCAACGAGGATTTCACGCAGTCGATCCATGGCATGCGGATTACCGGCCATCGGTCGTAAATCCCCTTGCGCGCGCACTCGCTCCATGTGTTCTGTTGGATCAGCTTTAACCCAAACGCAGTGAAACTTCTCAAGTAGGTCAGCAAAGGTATCCCGACGATCAACCAACCCGCCCGCAACCGCTAAGACAAGACGCTCGTGCGAGTTGGTGATTTCAACGAGGGTATCCGCCTCAAGCGTTCGGTAGCCTTCCTCGCCATAAAGAGCAATCACCTCCCCAATGGGAATGCCCGCAGTGCGCTCAATCTCGGCGTTCAGCTCTATAAACGGCACATGCAATTTTTTTGCAAGCCGCGAACCCAGTGTGGATTTTCCCGCTCCACGCAATCCAATAAGACAAATGCGTTCAGACTTATTTTCACGACAATGATCGGGGTTTAAGATACGCAACACATTTGCGCGGGTGTCAGCATCTGCTCGGCGAAAGGATGCTAAGAGACGCTCTTTTTCATCGCTGAGCCGAGCATCACTGGTCAGCAACTCATCGATGGGCTGTCCGAGCACAAGAGCTAGTCGTTGTAACAAACCTATTGAAATATTTCCTTCACCGCCTTCAAGTTGAGCGAGATAACGCGGTGATACACCCGAGAGTTCTGATAACTCACGCCTGGAAAACTTCTTTGCTTTTCGAGCGGCGAGAATTCGCTCACCTACCTGGCGAATTAACGTTGCCACAGATTCTTCAAGTGCCGAAGAATTTTTTGCGGTTTGTGGTATCGCTTTACTTTTCATCGGCGCGTACGGTCGTCTCGATCGTTGCATTCGCCGCTGCGATTTCACGTTCAACCATCTGTTTTATTTCTTCGGGAGGCACTTGCTTGGTAAAAGCATCAGCCTTGGTAAAAACATTGACGGAGCGCGATGAGAAACATAATTTTCCGTCTTGTTCTGCATCTACCCTAAAAGCGATGGAGGTGGTGCCAAGAGACACCGGCCATACATGGCATAAAAGCGTGTGTCGAGGTGTGACGGGGTTTAGAAAATCCATTTCCAAGCGCACAAAAGGCGTTCCAACGTTGCGATCGAGCTCCATTTGAAACCAACCATCACCGCCAAGATGTTCTTCCCACCAAGCATTGATTGCATCGAGTGCAAACCAAGGCAGTCTTGCTGTGTAAGCTATTTTTGCTGGATCACAATCCCCCCAAGTGACTCTTATGGGATGTTGGTGCGTATTGCTAGGCCTAGTTTCCATCAGGGACTTTCCAAGTTGAACACCGTAAGTACCGGCCATTCTTGCGATGCTTGAGAAAGGCACAACCCCGAGTCTAATCGCGACTCATTCCGTGGGCAGTATCTCAATACCTTATGTCGGCGGCTCACTAGTAAGTTTCCACGTGATATCGACCGTCTTCTCGCATCGCGTCACGCATCGCCTGCCAGGGCTGTCCAATAGATTCGGCAATATTGGTCAGAGCTTCTTCAACACCCTGCTCCATTCCTTTTAGACCACAGATGTAGATATGCGTATTTGGGTCTTGGATCAGTTCAGCAACAAGTTCTTCTTCGGCGCGCATGCGATCTTGCACGTACTCTTTGGGCTGATCAGGCTGACGGCTAAAGACCAGATGCTTTTGCAATAGATTGTCCGGCACTTTAGCGAGTGGTCCAAAATAAGGAAGGCTCGCTGGGGTACGAGCACCAAAGAACATTACCATGCCGCCTTCACGCAGGCCAACGGTGCGTTGACGCGCCATCGTAAAAGCTCGCATTGGAGCTGCACCAGTGCCCGTGCAAATCATCAGCAGCCGCGCAGCAGGATCCGCTGGCAGCAAAAAAGTTCCGCCAAAGGGACCGGTCACTTGAACGGAATCACCGATGCTGAGATCACAAAGGTGGTTTGAGCAAAGCCCGTCGGGTTCACGCTTAACGGTCAATGAAACATTGTGATAACCGGGTCGTTCTCCATCACGCGGGCTCGACACAGAGTACAACCTTGGCAAATGCGCTTTCCCCTCTGCGTCAGTTCCCGGTGCAATTATTCCAATAGACTGGCCTTCAAGCACGGGAAATGGCTTGCCTTGAAAATCTAGAATAATATGGCGAACATCGGTGTCGCCACCGTCGGTTGTAAGGCGATAGTTACCTTGCACGACCGCTTCCACTGGATTCCCTAGGTTGTACAGGTTGACTGTCGGTTTAGCAGCGGAAGCTGGAGCCTTCGCTTTGCCACCAGCGCCCTTGTGGGCTTCAGCCAACAGAGCCGCAATGGGATCATCATTCTCGCTTAAGTCCTGAGTTTCAACTGATGCCTCACCGACTTCAAGTTCAGCTTGCCCTGGCAATTCGTCCCACCCGTATTGCTCGTCGAGCGTGTAAGCTGCCTCGACAACTCTCCACTCGTCGATCGAACCCGTGGGACAAACAGGGATGCAATCCATACAAAAATTACACTTCTCCGCATCTACAATGACGTTGTTATCATCGTGTTCGATAGCCTGTACTGGGCAGGTCATTTCACAGGTATAGCAGCGGATACAAATTTCCGGATCGATCAGGTGCTGCTTAAACGGTTGCTTCATCGGCTACGCCTCTTGTACATCGTCAACAAAAACTCATTGCTTTGGCCTCGTCTTAGGCCATGTGCAATTTGACGAATTCGAAATCACCAGGCTTGTTGTCAATGCCCACCTTCGGTGCTGCGATCCAACTGGCGTATTCGCCTGACTCAAAACAAGGCTTCATCAGCGATTGAATAAACAACCCATCTTCCTCATTGGGTAGCCAATCACTCTTGCTTGCCTCCCACTGTTCCTCGGTAAGGACTTCGCCGTCGGGGCTCGCTTTGATCGCAGCAAAAACACCTATCTGACGGTGGAAGGCCTCATGCGGCACAGTGAGTTTAAAATCAACGCCTGCTTTTTCGATCGCTTTATTCCAGCGACCCACGCCACCTGCAGCATCGCGTACGTAGTCGTCTCGAAGACGCATGTTGATGGCCGTCAGTGCCGGCACTTCTTGTTCGACAATTTGCCCGTCTACCACGTTGCGAACTTTGTAAGTACTGTCCTGCAAGCGATGGTCGTCATCGATACGATGCTCCATGAAGCGGCCTTTAATGCCAGCATTGAAGGCGTTGGCCGCATTGGTCGAGACTTCTTGTCCAAATAAATCCAGTGACAGTGTGTAGTGAAGGTTGAGCTTTTTCTGAATAGTTGGCAGATCAATCACACCCAGGGCACGCACGCTTTCAATGTCGCTAGGATCACTGATACCCGCTTTGTTCATTGCCTCAACAGTCGCCTGTATTGTGCGCCCCACACCCGTCTCACCGACAAACATATGATGCGCCTCTTCGGTGAGCATGAAACGGCAGGTTCGACTCAGTGGGTCAAAGCCCGACTGTGCCAATGACTCGAGCTGCATTTTGCCATCACGATCGGTGAAGTAAGTAAACATGAAGAAAGACAACCAATCTGGCGTTTCTTCATTAAAGGCACCGAGCATGCGCGGCGCTTCATCAGAACCAGATGAACGGCGCAATAGATCATCTGCTTCTTCGCGACCATCCTTGCCAAAGTATTTCTGCAGCAGATAAACCATCGCCCACAGATGACGCCCCTCTTCAACATTTACCTGAAACAGATTGCGCAAATCGTAGAGCGACGGCGCTGTTAGCCCGAGGAAACGCTGCTGTTCCACAGATCCTGGCTCGGTATCGCCTTGGATAACGATCAGTCGTTTCAGCATATTGCGATACTCGCCCGGGACTTCTTGCCAAGCGGGTTGACCAGCATGTTCACCGAAGGGGATCACTCGATCAGGAACTGCAGGTGCTAACAACACTCCCCAGCGGTACTCAGGCATCTTGACGTAGTCAAATTTTGCCCAACCTTTTGGGTCAACACTCACAGCTGTACGAAGGTAAACCATCGACTCCTGAAAGTTCTGCGGGATCAGCTTGTTCCACCAGTCGATGTACCCTGGGTGCCACTTCTCCAGCGCTTTGAGCACTTTGCGATCGTCACCCAAACCAACATTGTTGGGGATGCGTGTGTCGTAATTGACGTCGAGTGTATCGGCCATTTTTAGTGTCCTTGAGGTTTGATTCTCGGGAGAGTATTAAACGCGTGTCAGATCGAAATCACCGCGCACACCGGTGCCATAGCGCTGCAATGCACCGTTTTCACCCACGGCATTTGGTCGAATAAAAATCCAATTCTGCCAAGCGGTCAAACGCCCAAAAATGCGTGTTTCCATGGTCTCTGGACCCGCAAAACGCAGATTAGCTTCCATTCCTGTCATGGCATCTGGGCTGAAGGAAGAACGTTCTTCTACAAAAATACGCACCTCATCTTCCCAATCGATATCATCAAGAATAACGGTGACTAAACCAATCTTGTCGGCGGCTTCAGCATCAAGCGCGGTGTCCATATGCGACTGCGCTGTTTCGACGAGTTCCGGTTCTCCGAGAAATCGAGTTTGCAAGCGTGTCAAGCCGTTGCCCATGGGATAAGCGCCAAAGTTGGCTTTGCTCAGGGTTATGGTTGCGAGGGAGCGTTCATCGTCTTCAAACTCGCCATCCATCATGTAGCTTCGGTCGACCGAAAATAATATCTCAGCGAGTACACCGACAAAGCAAGAACCGTGTTCTACAAAAGCGACAAGCGAGCGCGATGTCACGTCTAGGCGTTTTAATGTGCGCTTCCAATAGTGCCGGACTTCATTGGCTAGCCAGTGGTTAGCGTTTTCAGCGATCAACGAATCGTGCGCGGCAATCAACGCCGGATCACCTTGTGTTCGGATCACCCAGAGACCAATTTCCATCTCGTTGAGGCGCATGTGCAGGATCGCGTCTTCAAATTCGCGACAGAGCTTTAAAAGATAAGCTTGATCACCTTGTGACTGAAAAGCCTGCATATCTGCAGGAGCATCTTCTTCAGGACCCTTAAGCGTGAACACCGCCTTGCGACCGGCACGATCGATCTCAACGTCGAGCAGTGACCACCTGACGGTTTCGCCGTCAATTACCCGCTCCAGTGGGTCGAGTAAAATCCCTGATGCGACATCTGCTTTCTTAGAGCTAGCAGCTATTTCGCGTGCTCGCTCTTGTACCGTCTCAGCGAACGTCGAGTTAGGAATTAGCTCATCAACCAGACCCCAATCCTTTGCCCGCTGCCCCTTCACACCCTCTTCAATGCTGCAAAAAATGTCAGCGCGATCGCGGCGCACTTTGCGCTTATCCGTAATTCGCGTCAGTCCACCCGTGCCAGGCAGCACCGCGAGTAGCGGAACCTCGGGCAGGCCAACGGCAGACGTGCTGTCGTTGGTGAGCATGATGTGGTTGCAAGCCAGAGCAAGTTCGTACCCGCCGCCTGCGCAAGCGCCTTTCACCGCGGCAATGTAATTTTGACCGCTGTCCTCTTCAGCCGCTTCAAAGGCGTTGCGGGTTTCATTGGTGAATTTGCAGAAGTTCACTTTGTGGCTGTGCGCCGCTCCACCTAGCATGCGGATGTTGGCGCCGGCACAAAAAACGTTGTCTTTGGCCGAACGCATGACAACGACTTTCACCTCCGGATGCTCGAAACGCATGCGTTGCACGACATCGTTCAGTTCGATATCAACGCCGAGGTCATATGAATTGAGTTTGAGTTCGTAACCGTCAAACAGCCCGCCCTTTTCGTCAACGTCCATGCTCAACGTCGCCACAGGGCCATCGTATTCAACGTGCCAATGGCGATAGTTGTTCGGGTCAACTCGAAAGTCGATTAACTGGGACATATAAAACCCTCTCCGTTGGCGTTTAACAACCAAGATACGCGGAGCGAATTCAAAAGTACATATTATTTAGCACAATAAAGCTTATTTTTATTCGAAAACAAACAAGTCAAACACACAACTGTACTAAACCCTAATTGCTTTGCATTATAATGCCAAATAAGCATCTGTCTCTAGCGCATCAATCCAAGCATGCACCTCGCACACCTTGATTGTCATGATTATCGATTCTTGCCCATCGACGGGCACAAGTGCACGCGCTTTGGCCACCAGTCTCTGCGCAGCCTTTGGCCGTCCCATGCGCAGCTTCAAGCGTCCGTTTGCGAGCTGGATTAAACCCTGCACAAAAAGCCGTTCTTCACCGCCATCTGGCAAGTGCATCCAAACAGGCTCCAGCACTTCGTGCGCCTCCCAGTAGTAGCCTGAATGATAATATTGCAAGCCCGCACAGAAAGCATGACATCGAGCCAGTTGGCTTGCGTCTAAACCCGGCGCCGCTGTTCGCCTGATATCATCAAACGAATCCTCGGGGTGCCGATTGTTTTGCCCTGGGATGTAGGCGTATTCCGGCAAGAAAATTTGCGGTGCCCTACCCATAGCCGGTGCACTGCCGAGCAAAGGCAGCAATAGCAGGCAACACCAATGGCCCCTGCTCTAGATGAGGCGCATGCTGGCATTCGTCGAGAATCAAGGTAGAGACAGGCGCGTGGCGAACACGACGGGTAATCACATCAATTTGCGCAAGTGTACCGTACGGATCATCGCGCCCTTGGACTGCAAGCACTGGCACAGAAATAGTGTCGAGCATTTCCACCGCACCACAAACATCAAAATCAGGATTGAGCCAAGCGTCATTCCAGCCAAGAAAAGCAATATCGGGGTCACGGTGGTATTTCCGCAGTTTCTCTCGTAGATCACCTGTTTCAAAGGCATCGCGAGCTTTTGCGATCTCCGCAAGACCAGCAGCTTCAGTGAAAAAATGCGGTGCTATCAATACGACACCCTCAACTCTAGGATCTGCAACACGGCCAGCGTGGATCGCTGCAATAGTTGCCCCATCACTGTGACCAATCAATAACGCTCGCTGCACACCTATGCTATCCAGCAGCTCAGGCAGCACGTCAATCGCTTCAAGTGCCATGTAGTCCAGAGGACGAGGCAATACGGTTGAGTCTGACTGGCCGTAGCCTGCACGCGAATAAACAAAAACGCCCAAGCCGCTCGCACCGGCCAGCGACGCTGGTGTGTCACGCCAAAGCTGAGAACAACCAAGCCCCTCATGTAAAAGCACTAGAGTAGGTGCTGCAGCTGGCGCTGGGCCAAAACACTTATACTCGAGCGATGTTGCCCCAACGTCTAGGCGACCCGATTCAACCCAAGGCGAATTCACTCTGACTCAGCGCGTTTCACGCAAACGAAAGCGCTGTATTTTCCCTGTTGCGGTCTTTGGAAGCTCATCGATGACTTCCACCCAACGCGGGTACTTCCACTTGCCGATACGTTCTTTGACAAAATCTTTCAAGCCTGACACCACTTGCGTGTCACGTCCTTCTTTGAGCACAACATAAGCCCGAGGCTTTTCGAGATCATCTTCATCTCGATGAGCGACAACCGCTGCTTCCAACACATCGGGATGCGCCATCAACGCCTGCTCAACTTCGAAGGGACTAACCCAAATACCGGAGACCTTAAACATATCGTCGGTACGACCGCAGTAGACCATTCTGCCGCTTGCGCTTTTTTCGTATTTGTCACCCGTGCGCGTCCACTCGCCCTCAAAAGTTGCACGCGACTTGGCTCGCTGATTCCAGTAATCCGCTGCAGCGGAATCGCCGCGCACCAACAACTCGCCAATCTCCCCCTCTGCAACGTCACTTCCTTTTTCATCCACCAGTCTGATGTCATAGCCTGGCACTGCGGTGCCAGAGGTGCCGTATTCAATATCGTCAGGGCGGTTAGACAAGAAGATGTGCAACATCTCGGTAGAGCCGACGCCATCCATGATATCAATGCCTTGAATCGCTTGCCACTTGCGGCTGATTTCGGCTGGCAACGCCTCGCCAGCGGAGATGCAAATACGCAGCGGCGCGTCTGGTATAGAGCCTTTCACTTCCCATTGATGAACGAGAGCGGCGTAAAGTGTCGGCACACCGCAGAAAATCGTAGGCTTGTATTGTTCGAGGATCGCTGTGACCGAGTCTGGAGTCGGACGCGCGTTGTAAAGTAATGTGGTCGCACCGACTGATTGAGGAAACGACATGCCGTTACCAAAGCCATAGGCGAAAAACAATTTGGCCGCGGAAAAAATGCTGTCATCTTCGCGAATACCAAGCACTTGGCTACCGTAGGTGTCGCAAGTGACTCGCAAGGCATCGTGTACATGGCGCGCACCCTTCGGGCTACCAGTAGAACCTGATGAATACAACCAGAAGGCTACTTCATCACCAGAACACTCTATTGGGGGCTGCGGTGTGGCGCCTTTCATGAAATCAGTCCAAGCGATTGTACCCGCCGGCGCTTCACCACCGATCACTACAATCTGACGAATATGCGTCGAGTCTTTGGCTGCTGGCAATACAACATCGAGTAACTCAGCGGATATAAATGCGATAGCTGCCCGGCTGTCTTCAAGGATGGCGCGGTAAACATCGGTAGCCAGTAGCGTATTCAACGGGATGGGCTGAACACCCGCCTTCAACGAACCCCAGAAGAGACTCGGAAACTCAATTTGGTCAAGCACGAACATCGCTGATCGCTCTTCACGGCGAATACCTATATTGGCCAACGCCTCAATCACTTTGCCGCTCTGTTTTGCTAGGGCGCCATAACTTAGCTCGCGTCCACCACTCCAAGCTTCGCGAAATGCTGTTTTATCTGATCGCCCTTCTTCTACGTGACGATCGACAAACCAATCTGCCGCATTGCTATTCATACGCCCTCCTGCTCTGTTTTAGTCACTCACTGAAAATCGTTCTACAAAATATCAAGCTCGCCCAATTTTGGCGTCTACAACGGTAACAGCACCAGCGTGATAATCGGGAAGGCCACAAGTAAGGCAACACGGATCAAGTCAGTGCCGACAAAATAGATCACAGCTTTGTAGGTCTCCACCATCGGCGTCTGCTTGTCCATCGCATTGATGACAAAGAGATTCATCCCCACCGGCGGCGTGATCAGCCCTACCTCCACCACAATTAATACAAGGATGCCAAACCAGATAGCCGTCTGCTCAACGTTGACCCGATTTAACGCACCCTGCGTCACCCCGCGCAAACCCAGCTCGCGCGTAATTTCGCGGCTCAGCTCTTGCCCACTGGCCAACATTCCCTGGGCTTGCTGTAGAAGAGCCGCTGGAAGCTCTGCACCACTGGCCACTAACACATCAAGTTTGGCACTCTGCAACTGCACCATTGAAACGAGGCCAAAATCTAGCCCCTGCACAATCGGCCAGAAGATAGGGATCGTCAGCAAGATCATCGACAGGCTGTCCATCAAACAGCCAAGCAAAAGATAAAAGACAAGGATGAGGATCAGCACAAGCAGCGGGCTGAGCCCACTCTCAGCAACCCAGATAGCGCCTTCCTGTGGTAGCTGAGTCAACGCCAGAAAGCCGTTGTAAAATGCTGCACCAAGCACGATAAAGAAGATCATGCCAGAGGCGCGAGCCGTCACAAAAAAACTCTCAGTCAGCGAGGACCAGTTCAACCCCCCCATCAACCAGGCGATCAGCCCGGTGCAAAGCGCGCCGACAGCAGCACCTTCAGTCGGGGTAAACCAACCGAGGTAGATACCACCGACAACCATGAAAAAAACCAACAACACAGGCCAAACATCGAACAATGCTTTGAAACGTTCACTGTAAGGCACACGCGGACGGGTGCCTGCAGAGCCAGGATTGACGCGCACATAGATGGCGACAGCAATCATGTAACCGCCAGCGGCAAATAAGCCTGGGATAAAGGCTGCGAGAAAAAGTTTGGCGATGTTCTGTTCGGTCAATATGGCGTAGATCACCAGCACAACTGAGGGCGGGATCAATATACCAAGCGTGCCACCCGCTGCGAGCGTGGCTGTCGCAAACCCACCTGCGTAACCGTAGCGCCGCAACTCTGGCAATGCGACACGGCTCATTGTGGCCGCCGTCGCGAGTGAAGAGCCGCAAATCGCGCCGAAGCCTGCACAAGCGCCAACTGCAGCCATTGCCACCCCGCCCTTGCGATGGCCAAGCCAACCTTCTGCAGCCTTAAACAATGCCTGGCTCATGCCACCAAGTGTTGCGAAATGTCCCATCAACAGAAACATCGGCACAATCGATAACGAATAATTAGAGAAAGTGGTATAGGTCTCAGCTTTCAGCCGCGCAAAAGGAAGGCTAGTGTCACCGGTGACAAACATCAGACCGACTAGCCCCGCCAGGAACATCGCGAGCCCAATAGGCACACGTAAGAAGATCATCAACAGCAGAGCTGGGAACGAAAGCAATCCGATAAGCAAGTCACTCAATGCCCAGACTCCTGTTCACGTGGCAGCACTGAGCGACCAGTAGCCAGCTCAAATAAGCGAGAGACGGCGACATATACGGCCACCAGTGCAGCAACACCCGCTCCGGGTATGCTGATTGCGTAGCCCCACCAAACAGGGTACTGCAGCAGCAGAGTAGTCTGACCAGAGCGCAGCTTGCTTTCCATACCGGCAAACAACTGCACGGCAATAAGAACAAGCACGGTCGCGAATATAATTTCGATGAGTAAGCGCAGAATCTGATTGACCTGCGCTGGTAAAGTAGACGTAAAAATATCAACCGACGCATGGGCACCATTGAGCTGACACAACGGCAAAAAAGCGAAGATCGCAAAGGCCATACCGGCCTGCACCAATTCAAAATCTCCGTTTATGGGGCCTATACCCATCGCAAGCAGTGCTTGCCCTAGGCTCGGCGCATAAGCTTGAATGAAATCGCTGTGCAATGCCGAGTTGAGGGATCGCCCCACAATTGAGATACAAGTCAACACTATCAGAGCGCTCAAAGCCAAGCCTCCAAAAATAGCGAAGGCGCGGGCCAGTTTAGTGATGACAATGTTCATCTATCGTACTCAAATGCAGGGCGAATCTGATCTTACATACTAGCGGTAGCGCCCTTGCACTCACCCTGCATCAACGATTTAGCTTCATCAATCAACGCTTGACCATCGATATCTTTCTTCGCTAAATCAGCTACCCAAGTTTCATAGATTGGATTAACCAAAGACGCCCATTCTGCAGTGTCAGTGACAGTGATGATTTCGTTGCCATTGTCGACTGCGATTTGTCGAGCTGGGCCATCGGCATCAGCCTGAGTACCACCCGCGAAGACTGAGAAGTTGAGACCGGAGTTTTCGTCAACGATTGCTTTTAGATCATCATCTAAGCCGTCGTAGACACCCTTGTTCATCGCCAGCACAAAAGTTAGCGTATACAGAGCAGGCCCTTCAAACTCCGTATGGAACTCTACTAGTTCAGGGACCTTCAGTGCTGTAGTCACTTCCCAGGGAATTGTAGTTCCGTCGATAACACCTTTCGATAGACCTTCAGGGACAGCTGGTACAGGCATGCCTACAGGTGTCGCACCAGACAGCTCTAACAACTGGTTTACTAGACGTGAGCCGCCACGAATTTTCATGCCTTGGAGGTCAGCTGGTGTATTGACTGGCTCACTTGTGTGGAACATACCTGGACCGTGCACCCACGTGCCTAGGATTTTCACATCAGCGAACTCACCGTCTTCCATGCCTGACTCAAACATGTTCCAGTAAGCGCAGGACGCCGCACGCGCGTCTTCAACCATAAAGGGCAGCTCAAAGACTTCAGTTGATGGGTAACGGCCAGGTGTGTAGCCAACAACCGTCCATACGATGTCGGCTATGCCGTCGATTGCTTGGTCCATCAGCTCTGGCGGGGTGCCACCGAGCTGCATGGAAGGAAAGTGATCAATTTTGATACGTCCGTCAGATGCAGCTTCGATTTTATCGGCCCATACATCCAAAATTTTGGCTGGCACGTTCGCTTGCGCTGGCAGGAACTGGTGCATTTTCAGTGTCACATCTGCAGCATAAGCACCGCCTGTTGCGACAGCGGCCATAACTGCGCCTGCGAGTGGACGCAGTACTGTTTTCATTCCAGACATATAAATTCCCCTAATTTTTACAATAATCCGAGCGAAGGTGCCACCCGAGAATCAAGCCGAATTGGCTCATCGTTTGTTTGCGCCATGAATAAAGCACACAAATACATGAAATATAATTGTACGCATATATATTCCTCAAAGTCACGCTAGCCGCCCGTTGTCGCGATTGAGCAGCTGCAACAACAGGTTAATATCGAAGCCTAAAAAAACCTCAGCTTTCGCTTCATAAACAATTCGAATAAAGGTATGGGTTTACGCTATCAACAAAGATCGTACCCTCGCAAACAGCTTTGCCGGTATTTATATACCTACAATAGCTTTGCAATGTGGTTTTCAAAACAACTCCAACAATACGACTATGTTCCAGCCAACTGAATAGCCAGCATCAATCGGTGGCGGCGTCGACTCATCAAATGGCTGCTCTCAATAATTCCCGATAATTGATAGACGATATGCTTTCCTCAAATATGTGGCGAAGGAAGTGCATTCACTACATGCTCAATATCAACTTTGAGTCTCGGCTCTTTTCACTTTTTGTTACTCACCTGAACAGCGCTAAATCTAAAACAACAACCTGTGTAAAAGGCTGTCACCCAATATAAGGGACAGACAAGCACCTACCCATACGACTAACCTCCGTCTATAAATGGGTCATTCGAGGAAGCACGAGCCATGAGACCCGCTGGCCGCAATGAAACTGAGTCTCTCTCTTTAAGTATCCCCACTTCGACGCTCCGAACCCAGCTGCACGTGATGCGAAACACAACAATGCACCGGTTGCCATTGTTGGTGCGGGGCCAATCGGTATGACAGCTGCTCTAGCGTTGGCCAAAGTAAGCGCTAACACCGTTGCAACCTTTCGCAAACGCGCCTACGAGAAACTCTCTATTAACTCGAAGACGGCATTGTTTGCGCATTGTCGACCGTAAAGCCACCGAATTGATCTGCCTAATAAAGAGTTTTTTGCAGCAGTTCATCGGGCACGCCAAAAGCCAAGCCTGCAATACTGCCCAGTGCCATGGACCGACCACAGCAATCACCGCCGCAGCGAATATTGTCGAGCAAAGATGACTCAAAGCTGGTTGCATGGTTGAGCAAATACCAATTCAGCGGCATCGCATGTCTAACGTAACACGCTAACCCAAAATGTTGAGCAGCTTGCAGTGGCTCGTAAGAGCTACTTATCAACGCTTCGCGCATTAAGTCCCCAAGCTCGCCTTCAACAGACTTAGCTGCCGTTGCCAACGCTTCTTTCAAATCGACACCCGATGCCAGTTGCGAAAGCACGCTGTGCACAGCCTTTGCAGCTTGCAGAACATCCGTATTTGTTGAAATAACTTTAACTGCATCCAGAGTGACAGCCTCAGAAGCTGATGCAGCGAACAACCCAGGCACCACACAAATGCCAGGCATCTGATCGTCGTCCATGCCTGAAGGTTCAGCGAGATCTTCACCATCAATCAACATTCTGGCGATCAATTGTTTTGTCGGTTTGTCGGCATAGCCTACGTAAGAGCCGCATGGCCCAAATGTCGCCATAAACTCTTTCTGGTGGTTCGCGACGGAATAACCGTCACCCAAAGCCAGCAGGCCGGCAATGCGGGCAGACTCACCGTAGTGCGACAGCTGACCTGCACGGCGAGTTGCGTGAGCAAAATACCCCCGCTTTCCCTCATATACAGCGGCATCTGGTTGACGAAATAATAAACTGCCTGTGGCTTCAATCAGTTTAATCTGCTCTTGATCATACAACCAGTGAAGCCCCATTGAGGCAGCATCTGAAACTAAAGCCCCCAAAAATGCATCGTGTTTTACCATGTCTTGATGTACTCCTGCATTAAGTCGATTTGTATAAAACTCAGTTATAACCGAGCGGCGTTTTTACAAGCTGCCAGATAGTACCAACGTTAACATTCTCGTTATCTGGAATGTTTTTAAAGCGTAGTGAACAGCCAAAAATTTGGAACTGATCTACCTATAGATAGACAATAGAGTATACACTTAACCGTAGAGATCCCGATATATTCGCGGGTTAAGCCTAACCAACAAGAATACACCAAGCTTTGAAAGTGATAGAGACAATGAGCAAAGTAACAATCCGACCTGAATATTTGATTGAAGACGAGAGCAAACTTCGCGCACTGTGCGGAGAGACCACAGAGAGTATCTGGGAAAAAGCGACACCGGTGATTACCGAGCCAATGCAGCGGTTTATCGCTCAATCACCTTTCTGCTGCCTCTCCTCTCAAAATGCCAATAAAAAAACGGACCTGTCCCCACGCGGCGATCCGGCGGGATTCGTGACGGTCGCAAACGAATCCACCCTACTGCTGCCAGACCGCCCGGGCAATCGTCGCTACGATACCATGAGGAATGTGGTGCAATCACCGGAGGTTTCGTTGTTGTTCCTCATACCTGGTGTACCGATAACTTTAAGGGTCAATGGTCGAGCCCAAATATCCCACGACCCCGCATTGATTGAACCTTTTGAAATACAAGGTAAACAGCCAAAACTCGTCCTGATTATTCATGTTGAAGAAGCCTACGGTCATTGTGCCAAGGCTATTATGCGATCCAAATTATGGGATCCGGCGACACATCTATCGCCAAAGGCTGTCCCCAAACTCAGCGAGCTGATGTCACAACATCGAAAAATATCTGGAGAGGAAGTCTCACGAATCGAAAAAACAATTGCAAAAGACCTCGATGACAGCATGTACTGATTATCGTTTTCCCTAATTTTATCGATTTCTTTTGGGCTCTTGAAAAAGCCGCTTGCCGACAAGAGATTAATTTATCTAGCTCCGTTATGGCGCGCTGTGGATGAAAAATATGCCAGACACCTCTCTCATACTTTTGCTGCTTATCCTCTTGGGCATTGCGGTTTGGTTTGTCTGGCCAAGGTACACGTTATCTCGAGCAGTCGAAGAGCCATTTCCCAAAGAATGGCGAAACACACTGATGCGCAATTTTCCTGTATACCGCCGACTTCCGACGGACTTACAACTGCAACTAAAACGACGTATCAAACAGTTCATTCACGAGAAAGATTTTGTGGGCTGTGCAGATTTTGAAGTTGACGATGAAGTACGAGTGACGATAGCTGCCTCAGCATGCTTGCTTTTGTTAAACCGTGATACAGATGTCTACGCAGGTTTGCACTACATCTTGGTTTATCCCGACGCGTTTTTAGTCAAACGAGAGACCACAGATTCCACAGGGCTCCAGACGATGAAACAGACAGGCGTTCTCGGCGAATCTTGGAGTAACGGCAAGGTGATCCTCTCGTGGCAAGATGTGCTCAAAGGGAACAGCAAATTCAATAATGGTTCGAATGTCGCCATACACGAATTTGCTCATCAGCTGGATCACGAGTCGGGATCGACCAATGGCTCACCTCTATTGGGTGCCGCATCTCGCTACGAGCGTTGGGCCGCTGTGTTTACCGACGAGTTTAAACGATTACAGCAAGCCGCCTATCAAGGGGACAGAACCTTAATCGATCAATACGGAGCAACCGAGCCAGCTGAATTTTTTGCTGTGGTCACTGAAACTTTTTTTGAGAAACCAGTACAAATGTCAAAACAGCACCCCGCACTGTTCAAAGAGCTGCAGGGCTATTACAAAGTTGATCCTCGAGATTGGTTGGACTGAACCTGCTGTCGTAACATAGGCAGCATGCGTACTTAATCTCCTCGCCGCATCATAATCAATACATATTGATTGCAGCAGTTTGCACCGTTTTTTCTAATTGCCTTGAATAGCAGCCGGCATTTTCTCTAACAAAAAGTCAACAAGTGCTCGGGTTTTTGCAGGTATAAATTCTTTTTCAGGATAGACAACAAACATGGGCAAACTGCCAACGAGCTGGTACTCACTCAGTACAGGTACTAACCTGCCTTCTCTCAAGGTGTCTCCCAGTAAGCCTTTATCTATGAGCAATACACCAGCGTTATTGAGAGCAGCCGATATCAATGCGCCAGGGTCGTTGATCGTCAACGGGCCTGTAACAGTGACACTCTCATCACCAGCATCGCTGACAAAAGACCACGCATTCATCGCTATTACGGAGTTACGATAAAACAAACAACGGTGGTGCAACAGATCGCTGGGTGTCATTAATGGCGGGGCATTTTTTAAATACTCTGGACTGGCGCACACCATGCCCTTTATTTCGCCAAGCTTACGAGCTATCAAAGACGAATCTGGCAAATGCCCAACTCGAAGGGATACATCCAAATTCTCTGCGACCATATCCACCAACCTATCTTCCAATTGCAGATTCACATTTACATTGGGAAAGCGCGCTAGGAACTGAGTAATAAGCGGTACAAGATGAATACGCCCTTGCGCACTGGCGCAAGACACATTCAAGGTACCTGTTATCTCTGATTGAGAGCCTTCGCTGATGTGTTCGATGG
Source organism: uncultured Granulosicoccaceae bacterium (assembly GCA_937965695.1). Lineage (GTDB taxonomy): Bacteria > Pseudomonadota > Gammaproteobacteria > CALCKW01 > CALCKW01 > CALCKW01. The sequence goes on along the minus strand of CALCKW010000067.1, from coordinate 17,637 downwards.
ATTGAAGCGCCCGCTCAACTTTATAAGCCTCCTGAAGAACCTGGCGACCGACCTCCGTAAGTACAATTTTACGTGTCGTGCGATTGAATAGCCTCGAGCCAATGCTCCGTTCAAGGGCAGCCAATTGCTTGCTCACCGATGATCGACTCAGCCCCAATAACTGTGCTGCTGCCGACAAGCTGCCCAGCCTGTTTATATGGGAGAAGAGAACCAATCCCTGCATATTCTGTGTTTCAATCGCCATATTCTCAACCCATTGTTTCCTAATTGGAAACAATATAGTGAGTGTATTCAGCCTAATCAAGCTTTGCGATGCGCTGTACCATGCGCTCTCTATGTCGCACCCCCAAAAATAAAAAGAGAATCTATGAGCAACCTGATGAAAGCTGTGCAAATCCATGGTTTTGGTGACCGAAGCGTTTTGGCTTTGAATGAAATCGCCATTCCTACGCCCGCTGAGAACGAAGTACTGATCAAAGTGAAGTCGGCGTCTGTGAACCCTGTGGACTGGAAGATTCGGGAAGGCTACTTGCAGCCAATGCTCAATCACCCATTACCGTTAACATTGGGCTGGGATGTATCGGGCGAAGTTGTCGGTATCGGCGAAAAAGTAAGCCACTTAAAGATTGGCGACGCCGTCTACAGCCGACCTGATATCGCAAAAAACGGCAGCTACGCTGAATTTCAGACGGTGGTTGCTGATGAGGTTGCACTCAAGCCCAACTCGCTGAGCTGGCAAGAAGCAGCGGGTGTTCCTTTGGCGGCTTTGACTGCATGGCAGTCGCTCTACGAGATAGCAAAATTAGAAGCTGGCGAGCGTGTGCTTATTCATGCAGGTTCTGGTGCCGTTGGGCAATTTGCCATTCAGTTAGCCAAGCTGCGCGGGGCCACTGTTTATACAACAACGTCATCAAAAAACACCGCGCTTGTTATGAGCCTCGGCGCTGATCACTGCATCGACTACCAAAATGAAGACTTCTCAGACTTTAGGGATATCGATGTGGTATTCGATACCATCGGTGCAGAAACGCAAGCTAACAGCTGGCAAACACTAAAAAAAGGTGGACGCTTAGTTTCGATCACGCAAAACCCGGACGAAGCCACAGCGACAAAACACGGTGTTTCGGCTTTCTTCTGTTTTGTACAACCAAATCGAGAACAACTGACGAAACTAGCTGAATTTGCTGACGCAGGTAAATTGAATGTCAACATCGACAGTGAATTTGAATTACATCAAGTAGCTGCAGCCCACGAGCGCAGTGAAACGGGTCGCGCGCAAGGGAAGATAATCATCAACGTATCTGCATAGCGCCTCAGTAAAACTAGGTCGTTAAGCACATTTTTATCTTGTAAAGGGGTCTTCACGAAAGGATCTCTTTTCTAACTGTATATTCGAGAAATTGATATGTTAAAAAAACTTTTGGGAATTGCGCCTAAACCTGAATCAGATGGCTCCTACTCTCCTTCTAAGATCGCGCTGAAACTTGCCACGGTTGATAAATCTGACTACGAAGAAATACCATACAAAAAGTACACGGGTGGAAAATCAAAAATCTTGGTGATTTTCACTGAACAAAAAAATATGAAGATGCAGAATGGCAAGTCGTTCTCTACAGGTAATCATCCAATAGAGGCATTAGTTCCAATGTTGCATTTAAAAAATGCAGGCTTTGATTTTGAAATAGCCACCCCCACTGGGCAACCCGTTGTTTTTGAAATGTGGGCTTTTCCTGAAAAAGATGAAAACGTAAAATCAATTTACAATGATTTAAAATCAAGTTTTGAACATCCAAAAAGCCTGCAATTATTTATTGATAATTCGCTATCAAAAACAGACTCCTATGCAGCGGTTTTTGTGCCTGGTGGGCATGGAGCTATGCTAGGTATTCCAGAGGATAAAAATGTAGGGGAAATCCTAAATTGGGCACATGAGAACAATTTGTTCACTGTTACACTTTGCCATGGCCCTGCTTCACTATTGGCAACGACGCTCAATGATCAAGAGTTTCTTTATCGCGGATACAACATGGCGGTATTCCCTGACTCAGTTGACAAGATGACGCCTAAAGTTGGCTACCTGCCCGGTCCGATGCCATCTCCACTCAGTGAAAAACTTAAAGGACTAGGCGCCAATATTGTCAATACAAAAGCAGATGACACCGTCTGTAGAGACCGAAAATTGCTATCGGGTGCAAGCCCATTGGCAGCTAATGCGCTAGGCAAGCTGGCAGCTGAAACTTTACTAGAAGAGCTAAAATAACGGCTGCATTCTGCACCACTCACAGAGTTTTGGCTGGGTCAGGAATCTTCCAAGCTCACCCGAAACCATTAAATTCATCATAGTATGAAGCATGTGTGTTAAAGCCATATGAGGCCAACTGTGGGATTGCTCTACAATCGCATGAAAGCGCTACAACTTCAGCAATAAAATCTAGCTCAAAACGTAGCCACGACGAACAGTCGGCGCTGCTCAATTAACTCTTTACTTTAAAGGCAATATCCGAGATGACGATCAACATCAACAGCAGTTTCGACAGCGGTAATATTGATGTTGTCGAGGCCAGTGACTCAGGTGCAATTGAGCTAAAAATTCGCAAGGACAGCGAATCTGATTTCCTGCAGTGGTTTCACTTCAGTGTGTCTGGACTTCGTGGAAAAACCTGCAAAATATCCATTGTCAACGCCGGCGAGACCTCTTACCCCAAAGGGTGGGAAGGCTATGACGTTGTTACCTCAGTGGATCGGCAGTTCTGGTTTCGCACGCCAGCAGAGTTTGATGGCCAGATTCTGAGCTGGACCTTTGAAGCGACATCCGATGTAATCTGGTTTGCGTATTTCGCTCCCTACTCTATGGAGCAGCATGCCGACCTAATTGCGGCCGCGGCTAATGCCGATGCTGTGCAATACGAGAGCCTTGGTTTTACGCACCAGAAGCGCAGTATTGATTATCTCAAGATCAGCGCTTTGTCATCACAATCAACCGTCGGGCAGACCGAGCAAAAGCGCAAACAACTTTGGGTTATTGGTCGTCAGCATCCGGGAGAGTCGATGGCCGAATGGTGGATGGAAGGGTTTTTAGACCGACTACTCGACACCGACGATGCCAGCAGTTGTGCCTTGCGTGAGTTGGCAGACATTCATGTTGTGCCCAACATGAACCCTGATGGCACATTTTTAGGTAACCTAAGAACCAATGCGCTTGGTGTAAATTTGAACCGAGAATGGGAATCGCCCAGTCTTGAAAAAAGCCCTGAAGTTCTGCACGTAAAGGCACGCATGCAACAGACGGGTATTGATTTATCACTAGACGTACACGGTGATGAGGCGCTGCCCTACAATTTTATCGCCGGCCCTGAAGGCATTGGCGGGTGGAACGACGAACGCGATGCAGAACTAATAGCGTTAAAACACACATGGGCGACATTAAACCCAGACTTTCAATACAAGCACGGCTATCCTAGAACCCCTGCAGGACAAGCCAACCTCGGCATTTGCAGCAGCCAATTGGCGCATAGCTTTGGCTGCCTAGCGATGACATTAGAGATGCCCTTCAAAGATACACACGACACCCCGCGCCCCTTATGCGGCTGGTCTGCTGAACGCAGCATGCGGCTTGGTGCAAGCTTTGTTGATGTCGCCCATTTGGCATTGAGTGATCGGCTTCTCTGCTAAAACGAAACAGCGACACGGACACGGACACGGACACGGACACGGACACGGACACGGACACGATTGGAGTCCAATTTTTAGCTACCACTATTAAGGTGAGACACCCGAACTGATCTCGCTGAGAAATAATTTTATCAAGCCGTGCTTCGGTGCGTTGGAAGGCCAAGCGGCAAAAACTTCAATGGGCGCTAGCTCCCACTCTGGTAGGACGTATTCAACGGCCCCTGCAGCCACCGCGTCTTCAACTAGAAATTTTGGCACTACGGCGAGCCCGGCACCGGAGTACGCAAGCCTAAATAGGGCCAAGGCATCATTGGCAGTTATATGTGCTTTGGGTTTGATTGTGACTGACTCAGATTTGGACTTTCGGAAGTTCGGCTTAATGTGCTGAACAGGTGCCAGCTCGAGCCAATCCCAGCTCATAAGCTCTTCAGGATTAGTGACTTTTTGGCGACCTTTCAGGTAGCTCCTCGATGCAATCAAACAACGCTTAACCTGAAAGAGTTTCCGCTCAACTGCTGTATTTTTTGTTTTTCTTATTCCCATCCTAATCGCAATATCATAACCGTCGTCAATCAAGTCTTGTCGAACATCGGAATAGTCTAAAAAAAGTTTGATCCCCGGGTACTTCATCGAAAATAAAGCCAGCAAATCGGTGAGATGAGACTGAATAAGAACGGAAGGCGTAGTCACATGCAGCTCTCCGATAGGTCTATCCGCCGAACTCGATAAATTTGAAAATGCACCTTCAATAGCTTCTAGCATGGGACTAGTAGAAGCCAGCAACTGCTCACCATCTCGCGTCATTGCAAGCTTGCGAGTGGACCGATAAAGCAATGCAACGCCAAGGTGCTCCTCTAATTGAGAAATGTGGTGGCTAACGACAGAAGGTGACAATCTAAGTTCGCGCGCTGCTCCACGAAAAGAACCGTGTTCAACAGTCTTAGCAAAAATGGCGACTTGTCGCAGCTGCTCCAGCATAGTTTAAGTTTTCCGAACAGTGTTATTGATATATAGCATCTTATCAATCAATCGAATTTTGTCCATGATATTGACCAGCACATTAACAAGCAAAATATATCAAGGGGAAATTCACAATGGTGCACCTCAATATTCTAGCCGTAGCACTCTCACTATTATTGATATCAGCGACGAGCAGTGCAATCGCTGCTGCAGATGATAAGGCGACAGTTAAAACGTTTTACGAACTCTTGAGCAACCCTACATCGGAAAAACATGCAGCCGCTCTCAAGCTGGCAACGACGGAAGAATGGATAAGCATTGGCGACTATTCTGGAACCAATAAAAACCGCGATCAGTTCTTAGGTCAAGTGAGTGGTTTTTTCGCAAAGCTGATGCCTGATCTAAATTGGGAAGTACAAGAGATGATCCAAGAGGATAACAAAGTTGTTGTCAGGAGTCGGGCTACCGGTACACCCAATGGTCCCTTGTTTGGTGTCGATGGAAAAGGCAAGAGTTTCGATGTGCTTACAATTGATATACACACAATCGAAAATGGAAAAATAGTCAGCTCCTATCACCTTGAAGATTGGGCAGGTGCATTACAACAATTGAGCGGTAAGTAACAAAATCGCGAACTTAGAAATTGCGTCATGTTAGTTAGATAAATTTATTCAGTTGGAGAATCAAATGAAATACTCGATAGTCAGCAAATATTTTCTAGGCCTTTTTTTGGCGCTTTCATTTGGTGCTCAAGTTGGAGCTACTGAAATGGATGCCAAAAGCCAAGCGACGTTCGACACTGTTATGGCGTTTATGGGCGCTGTGGGTACAGGCGACATGACGGCGGCGACAGCGCTCATGGCCGACGACATGGTCTGGCAAAATGAAGGTGACACCGCAATGCCTTGGATTGGTCCGTGGAACGGTAAGGAAGAAATATTAAAGTTTCTCCCGATTTTTGGAGAAAATTTTCAAACAACAGCCTGGGAAAACACAGATGCTTTTGCTTTTGGCGACACAGTCGCGGTGTTTGGAAATATGAACGGAATCACAAAGCACTCAGGCAAAGAAATTGGCGCCTTTACTTTTGCCCTTCGCGCTAAAGTTCGTGACGGGAAGGTCGTACTTTGGAACTGGTTTGAAGACAGCTATGCCGTTAGTCAAGCCTACCACGCAAAGTAACAAATAAATCCATTACCTCTGCTCTTAACTCGTCAAAGAGCAGAGTACTTTAGCAACGTTAAAGACAACTATTGTTATTGCGTAAGACACAGAATATTTAAGCCCTATTAAAATGATTGTGCGGCCTAATTGATGCCTAATGACGACGAAAAATCGATCCGCTAACAGCCTAAGGCATCGGCAATATCTGTCATGTATTCCCCAACAATATCCCAGGTCTGATCAGCCTTAAGATCATTAACCTGACCTTCACCGTATTCATTAGGCCTATTAATGTAAGCGGTCTTAAATCCCAACGCGCGTGCTGCTCGCAAGTCATCATTATGTGCCGCCACCATCATGCACTGTGCAGGTTCTAAACCCAACATCTGTGCACTGTGAAGATAAACCCTATCCTGAGGTTTGTATCCCTGAGCGGTTTCAGACCCCAAAATCATGTCCCACGGAATTGCGCTGTGTTTAGCCATGTTGACCAATAATGCCACGTTGCCATTCGATACACTGGCCAGCACATAGTCTTTTTTTAAACGATTCATTCCTGGCAGCGTGTCTGCCCAAGGTTGAAGTCTGTGCCAGGCCCTATTGATGTGATCCAGCTGCGCTTTAGTCAATGCCTCTAAGCCATATGCCAGCAGCAATTGTTGCAGGTTCTCCCGATGCAGTTGATCGAGTTTCACATACCCTCTCTCCCCAGATCGAATACCCTCCATCGCCGGTTGATAGAGTGCTCGCCAATCTAAAGCAAATTGTTCCCAATCTTGATCTATGCCTTGCTCTTCACCAAAACGTCGCATCTCAGTGGTGATCGACCTTCGCCAATCGACCACTGTGCCGAACACATCAAACAAAAGCGCTTTAATCTCAGAATGTGCCATCACATTTCACTCTCAAAGAAATAGGGGTAATTCAGAACTTTCAAGGCAAATGGCTATGAACACAAAATAGCCCGTTGGTGTGGGGTCTTACCTGTCGGTCTAAGACAACAGGTATACCTCTCATCACTTGACTGTCTCCTGCACACTTCACAAATGGTTGGTTTTGCGGAATACAGCGTGCAAAGACTCGATGCGTCTATAAGGGTCTCTCCATAATTGGTAGCAGCAAGTCACAGCACACTGCTCCAAATCCCCAAAGTACTCTCAATTGCTTTATCAACCTCGTTCGCAGGCGAACACAACAATTTGCAGCCTGGATCTATAGTGCACATAAGATGTCATGTCGGTCTGATGTGCGAATTTAAGCTCCTCAAGAGTATTCAGCGAATGAATCGTTTTAAAGTAACTTGTCTGACGAGTTCAAAAAAGACATAAATCCCTGACAAAAAATCGAGCCTCAGCATTGCTTATTTTAGTAATGATGGAGGCTAAAGCACTAATTAGCGGAATTGTGGTCAAGTGCACTTTTTTAACGTCAGTACGTTTAATTTCCATAAGTTTAGGAAAGAAACTACCTGTTTTGACTAAAACGTATGTGAATTTGTTAGAATCGTATTTGCTCGAAATTTCGAATTCGATCAAATTAGTCGGGCAGAAACAACCACCCTATCGTTTCTTTGGAGAAGATATGAAATTAGTTCTCAAAACGGCTCTTGCCCTAGCAGTTGGCGTCGCAACAGCGACAACAGCTTCTGCAGCAGACGAGCTTACAATCGCGATCGTAAACAACGGTCACATGATCAACATGCAGAAAGTTGCTGAAGCTTACACAGCTGAAACCGGTGTCAAATTGAACTGGGTTTCACTAGAAGAAGGTGTTTTGCGTGAGCAGGTCACTTCTGATACAGCTACTGGTGGCGGTCAATACGACATCATCAACATCGGCATGCAAGAAGCACCTATCTGGGGCGCTGCAGGCTGGATTGAGCCACTAAACTTCGGTGCTGAATACGACGTTGACGACATGCTTCCAGCAATGCGTAACGGCCTTTCCCACGAAGGAACACTCTACGCAGCACCATTCTATGGTGAGTCTTCAATGGTTATGTACCGTAAAGACCTAACCGATGCTGCTGGTGTCACTATTGCCGACAACGATTCTTGGGACAACGTCAAAGCAGCTGCTGCTGCTATGCACGATCCTGACAATGGCGTTTACGGCGCATGTTTGCGTGGTAAGCCTGGTTGGGGCGACAACATGGCGTTCATCACTACTATGGTGAACTCTTTCGGTGGCGCTTGGTTCGACAAAGACATGAAACCAGCTCTAGACTCTGACGAGTGGAAAGCGGCGATCAACTTCTATGTTGACCTACTGGGTAACTACGGTCCTCCAGGATCTGAAGGTAACTCTTTCAACGAAATCCTCGCGCTTTACAATGAAGGCAAATGTGGCATGTGGATCGACGCCACAATCGCTACATCTTTCCTCACTGTAGACGGTGTTGCTTACGCACAGTCGCCTAATGCTGGTAACCCAGTCGGCGCTAACTGGCTATGGGCTTGGGCAATGGCTGTACCAGCTGGATCGCCTAACACTGAAGCATCAATGGCATTCATTGAGTGGGCTACTTCTAAAGAGTACATCCAGGCAGTTGGCAACCACCCTGACTTCGGTTGGGATAAAGTACCAACAGGCACACGTACTTCAACTTACGCTATCCCTGAGTTCCAGGCTGCTGCAGGTTTTGCTGCTGCAGAAATGGCTGCAATTGATTCAGCTGCACCAGAAGCTACTGACATAAAACCATATGTTGGTGTTCAATTTGCTGCGATTCCTGAGTTTCCAGAAGTTGGAAGCGCAGTTGCTCAAGAAATGGCTGCTGCCCTGTCTGGCGCAAAGTCAGTTGATGATGCTCTTGCCGCTGCACAATCAGCCGCTACAGCTATCATGCAGGAAGCAGGCTACTTCTAGGCCCTCTGCCTAAAGTAACCAGAGAGGCTCGGCGGAACCCCGCCGAGCCTTTTAATACCCAAATCACCGATCACTGTTTCAAATAGGTTTTTTTACCGTTTTGAAGCAAGTCTATTCTTACGTACCTTTAAGCTATTTTTCGCCACGGTCTTGTAAGGTTTAAAGAGCTATGTCAAAAAGAACACTACCTCGTTTATTACAAACACCTGCCGTCATTCTATTGCTGCTTTGGATGCTTGTTCCTCTCAGCATGACGCTATATTTTTCGTTCATTCGATACGTGCTTAACAGCTTGCGGAAACCTGAATGGACAACGCCTGCCCTTAGCAATTGGCGAGGCTTTGGCAATTACGAATACGTTTTGTACAACGCGAAAGATTTTTGGTTTGCCGTCCAAAACAGCGTCTTTATTGTCAGTAGCATCTTAATTTTGACCGTCATATTGGGCTTGGCCCTTGCGATGTTAGTTAACAGATCTTTTCCAGGCCGCGGAATCGTGCGCGTCCTGCTCATATCACCGTTTTTCATCATGCCTGCGGTTAATGCAGTGCTGTGGATCAATATGATCCTTGACCCTGTTTTGGGTCTCAATGGAATCGCTGTTTCAGGCATAAACGAAATCGTTGCAGGCCTCAAAAACTTCCCCGTAATAGGTGCATTCTTCTCGATGTGGCCGGAGATTGTGCCGATGTCATTTCGGGCAACACAAACCTCTGCTTACGCCGTCATTATCATGGTGACCTGGCAATGGACCCCTTTCGCTGTCCTGATTTTTATGACATCGCTGCAGTCTGAAGACGAAAGCCAAAAAGAAGCGGCGATTCTTGATGGCGCAAATGCATGGTCAAGATTTCGAAATTTGACGGTACCGCACTTGGCAAGACCAATTGCAATCGTGGTGATGATTCAATCGATTTTTCATCTCTCGCTGTACGCTGAGATTGAAATTGTCAGCCGAGGTAACGGCAACAAAAACTTACCCTACCTCATCGGCGAATTCACTTCGAACAATATTGGCGCAGCCAGCGCAACTGGCATCTTCGCCGTAATACTCGCCAACATCGTAGCGATCTTCTTGCTGCGTATGGTTGGCAAGAACATGATGGATTAGGCACCGACATGGCTACAGTTTCTCAAAAATCCAAGTTTGGTGATGTGTTCTGGCCCATAGTGGCTTGGATCATCGCGCTTATCTTTTTCTTTCCGATCTTCTGGCTGATCTTTACCAGCTTTAAAACGGACGCCGATGCTGTAAAACCTGAGTTTTTGTTCTCGTTTACACCAACACTCGAGAACTATCTCAACATGACTGAGAATTACGATTACTGGCGTTTTGCCGTTAATTCAGTCATTACCTCATCATTCGCTACTCTGTTTGCGCTGGTTGTAGGTGTACCAGCGGCCTATGCGATGGCATTTAATCCAAGCCGACATACCAAGGACATTTTAATGTGGATGTTGTCAACAAAAATGTTGCCAGCTGCCGCAGTTCTCTACCCCATGACATTCTTGACCAAGAATTTCCTCGGGATCTTCGATACCCATTTTTTGGTTATCTTGGTCCTTTGCCTTATCAATTTGCCTATCGTCATCTGGATGCTTTTCACTTACTTCAAAGAGATTCCAAAAGAGATCATTGAGGCGAGCAAAATGGATGGTGTTACAACTTGGGGCGAAATCAAAGACATTCTTATTCCTCTAGCTTGGGGTGGTGTGGCGTCGACTGCACTTTTAACTTTTATTTTCTGTTGGAACGAAGCTTATTGGACAGTACGCCTGACAACAACAGAAGCGGCAACCCTCTCTAAGTTGATCGAAGGTAATCGAGCCCCAGAGGGCTTGTTCTTCGGTCGTTTGTCCGCTGTATCAACAGCCGCCGTTGGGCCGATCATCGTCCTGGGATGGTTTTGCCAGAAGCAGTTGGTGCGTGGCTTGACCTTCGGTGCAGTGAAATGATGGTTTTAAGCGCCTTTGATTCAATCGTCGTAGAAGTGCTCGGTTAATTATATGTCGATTATCGAACCCGAAATTGAAACCGTTGATCGCAGTACGCGATCAATACGCTACTTGGAACATGGGTGGCCGTCAGACTTGTGTCGATGGCATGCGCACGTAGAGTACGAGTTGCATTTAGTAGTCGATACACGCGGAAAAGCTTTTGTGGGTGACTACATCGGGGATTTTAAAGCGGGCGATTTGTTTATGACCGGCCCTAACCTTCCGCACAACTGGATTACTGACCAAGTGTGGTCAAAGCCTGTTGGTATACGTGACATGTTGATTCAGTTCAGTCACGAGAGCGTAGAGAAGCTTGCTGAAGGTTTTCCAGAGTTTTCACAAGTACTGAAGTTATTACAGCTTGCACAGTCTGGCATTCACTTTGAAGGGTTCAATCCAACGTTTGCGCGTGGGCACATGGAGTCTATTCGTGACAACCAAGGTGCCGAACGCATCCTCGCCTTTGTTCGCTTTTTAGTGAGATTAAATGAACACGCTGAAAAAAAGACATTGTCGATTACTAAACTGATCCAACCAGAAGGTGGCAGTAAACAAGCGCGCATCGCAGAAGTAGTCGACCACATCACTAAGAATTTTTCTGAAGTCATTTCCGTTGCTCAAGCGGCTGAAATGGCGAACATGACAGAGATAACTTTTAGTAGAAACTTCAATGCCGTCACTGGGCATAGCTTTGTAGATTTTTTAAACAGAATTCGAATTGGTGAGGCGTGTGGAATGCTGTACGCCTCCGATGATCAAATCACATCAATTGCACAAGAATCAGGCTATAAAAACCTTGCTAATTTTAATAGGCATTTCCTCAAAGTGAGGGGAATGACACCTTCCGAATACCGTGAAACCGCGCGTAAAGATTTAGCACCAAAACGCGAGGCCTCATCATGAGTAATACGCAAGCCGGTCAAATTCCTGCAACGACTTACGACAGATCAACGTGCGAAGTTGGCGTCGTTCATTTAGGCTTTGGTGCGTTTCATCGCTCGCACCAAGCAGTCTATTTAGACGACTATATGGATGCGTCTGGTGACTTGCGCTGGGGCATCGCAGCGGTAAATTTGCGTGGCTCTGAAGCAGAACACTTCAAAGCAGCTGAAGAAGATAACAAACTTCACGATGGTTACTTTTTAAAATCATACTCAGGCGATGGTCAAGCTAAAATACGCCGCGTCCGCAGCCATGTGAAGTTTGCCGACTGGAGTGTCGCAAGGCTTGAAAGTGAGTCCTTACTCTCTCTGCCGTCAGTTCACCTAGTAACAATCACGGTTACCGAGAGTGGCTACTACACCGACCCCAATGGCCAATTGAATGTTGCCGACCCGACGATCAAGTCTGAGATATCCGGTGAAAGCAGCGAAAGCGTCTACGCCTTTTTGCGTGAAGCCATTGCCAAACGCGTGGCTACAACAGGTGCACCTTTGACAATTGCCTGTTGCGACAATATCCGACAAAACGGCAAGATGCTTGGGAGTAACTTTCTCGCTTACCTTAAAGCCTGTGGGCAACAAGAGTTGGTCGCTTGGGTAGAGAGCAATGTCTCTTTCCCCTGCTCCATGGTTGATCGAATAACACCGCGCAGTCCAGATTCGTTGGGAACCGAAATTTCTGCTCTGGTTGGTATGCCTGTGACATCTCCGGTGATGGCAGAAGATTTTTCGCAGTGGGTTTTGCAGAACTTGGCCTCGGCAGACATGCCTGAGCTCTCCCAGGTTGGCGTAACGGTTACCGCAGATGTAGACCCCTACGAAGAAACCAAAATAAGGGTCTTAAACGGAGGGCATACAGCACTTGCTTACCTCGCAGCGTTAGAGCAAGTTGACACATTTGACGCGGCAATGCGTGTGCCTCACCTCTTGGAGCATTTCGAGAATTTCGAGACCAAAGAGGTGTTGCCTGCGCTAACTATGACGCTGCCCTTCTCGAAAGAAGAATACCTGCAAAAAATCATACTGCGCTTTGGCAATGCTGCCATAGGCGATACGGTCGCAAGAATCTGTGCTGATGGCATGGTTAAATTTCCCATCTTCATTCGGCCGACCCTTGAGAGTTGTCTAGAGCAAAGCATTGTCCCGATCTATTCGATCCGCAGTATCGCTAGTTGGTATGTTTTTGCGAGGCATGTTGAAGCGGGCAACATTGGGTTCAATTACCTCGAGCCCAGTTGGGACGACCTCAAGGCATTGCTGGGAACCGACGCCTTCGTCACTAATCAACAGCTCTGGGGCGACCTGCCCTCTATCTACCCCGAATTCGCCGAAACATTGCGGCATGAAATTAAAGAAATGGAGTCCAAATGGCCAGTCTAACTCTGCGCAACGTGCAAAAAAGATACGGTGACGTCCAAGTTATGCATGGCGTCGATCTCGATATTGTTGACGGTGAATTTGTCGTTTTTGTCGGGCCGTCAGGATGTGGAAAATCGACTCTGCTGCGCATGATTGCCGGCTTGGAAGAAATTTCAGGAGGCACCGTCGCCATTGGCGACACTGAAGTCAATGAAGTGGCTGCCTCAAAACGAGGCGTGGCGATGGTATTCCAAACCTACGCACTCTACCCGCACATGACGGTTTACAAGAACATGGCATTTGGTCTTAAGCAGGCCAAGACTGATCCCGCTGAGATAAAACGCCGTGTATCAGCAGCAGCTGAAATATTGCAAATTACCGATTATCTTGATCGTAGCCCACGCAACCTCTCTGGTGGACAACGGCAACGCGTAGCAATCGGTCGTGCAATTGTCCGTGACCCAGAAGTGTTTCTGTTTGATGAGCCACTTTCAAACTTGGACGCCGCACTGCGAGTACAGACGCGCCTAGAGATAGCGCGACTGCATGAGCGTCTCCAGACAACCATGATTTACGTGACACACGATCAAGTCGAGGCGATGACCCTTGCAGATAAAATCGTTGTACTGCGAGACGGACGTATTGAACAAGTCGGCTCTCCGATGGAACTGTATGAACTTCCGCAGAATGCGTTTGTCGCGCAGTTTATCGGTAGCCCAAAAATGAACTTCTTCACAGCTGGTGATTTAAACGCCGGTGGTGAAAAGCTTCTAGGCCGTGAAATCACGGCTGATTTGCAAGTAGGCATTCGCCCTGAGCATCTTGAGGTTGTGGAATCCGGCGAAGCGGTTATCGAAGGCACATTAGAGCTTGTCGAGAACTTAGGCGAATATGCGCTAGTCCACCTAATGACACCTTCAAAAGTTGAGTTCATTGCCAAGACAGAGAAGCCGCCTTCAGTGCCTAAAGGTTCAACAATAAGCTTCAATGTGAAAGCAGATTTAGCGCACTTTTTCGACGTTGAATCTGGCGCACGAGTCGACTAGATACACCCAGTTATAACTCGTTCTTGTCACGAAGCTAGTCACTGAGCTTCAGTGTGGCAAGAGCGGGTTTCTATTATATTTAACGCGCTGACGGCTTGTACAGAATGCCGAGTTGAGTAAGAACTATGCCCATCGCCTAAGGAGCCTCAGCTCGATTTGTCAGCAAATATCAGCTGTACGGCTTTTCGCTAAGCCCCGCCTCTTTTAGTCCTTTCGACATCGACTGCCACCCAGCATAAGCAAAGTTTCACGATTCCAATTCAACCGCATTTTGAGATCCCACATTCGAATCGCGGACGTTGCCCTTCTTCCCCATTTAGACGAAAGTGGTGAATAGGCAGTATTTCGTATAGTGTGTGACGCTGCGATAGAGTAAAAATGACGTTGTAAATTGAGAGTGAATTTCTTGCTCTCTGCACACTCTAAGTTCTTTGTACGCTATCGGCCAATCGGACTTTAGCGACTATAGAACAAGCGCTTGTATTACTTCTTGTCAAATTAATGAGGGAACTCAACGATGAAACCAATTTATTCTCTGTTGGCTGCTGGAGCTCTAGCACTGTCAAGCGCCAGCGTATTTGCCGCCGATCTGTCCACTATTCCTTCTGGCAACTATGCAGTGGACCCCACACATGCGTACGTGAATTTTCAGTACAGCCATCTTGGACTCTCGAATCCTGTATTGGGTTTCGATGAATTCGACATGAATCTCGCTCTAGATGTCGACGATCCAAGTAAATCAACGGCGACTATGGTTATAAAAACAGAAAGCATAATTACCGGTTCCGAGATTTGGCACGACCACATAACTAGCAACAAGTGGTTCGATGCTGCCGGCCACCCAGAAATCTCCTTTGCCAGTACTGCAGTAACAGCAAACGATGATGGTTCGTATACGATGACAGGTGATCTCACCATCAAAGATGTCACCAAACCCGTCACTTTGGCAGTCACAGTTAACGGTGCAATGGAACACCCAATGGCCAAGAAACCCGTTATCGGCATAAGTGCGTCAGGTACGCTACTACGCTCTGACTGGGGTTTGGGCAAAAACGCACCTTTTATCAGCGATGAAGTAACGCTAAGCGTCACTGCTGAATTATTCGCTGAAGGCTAACCACAATCAAACACGTGCTTGTGAATCTCAATGACCGATAGTCCAAACCACTATCAGAATCAAGGGAGATATAGCGGCGTCGCAGTCGGCTTACATTGGCTGATTGCGGCGTTGATTATTGGCATGCTCGCTGTTGGGAAATGGATGACAGGGCTTGAAGCTGAAGATCCCCTTAGATTCACATTAACCCAATGGCATAAATCCTTCGGCATAGCCATTTTGATTTTATCGTTGTTCAGGTTGTACTGGCGTCGAACGCATAACCCTCCTCCTCCCGTGGCTGGGCCAAAGTGGGAGAAACTAGCTGCCAGTGCTACTCATATAGCCTTTTATGTTCTACTGCTTGCCATTCCATTGTCTGGCTGGCTGTTGGTATCTGCCTCTCCGTTAAATATTCCAACCGTGCTATTTCAAACCTTGCCATGGCCACATATCCCGCTGATCAGTTGGTTTGGACAAAGCGCCGAGCAATTGACAGAGTTTTTTCATCTAATCCACGAGATGCTTTCAAACCTGTTGCTATTACTTTTGGCTTTGCACGTGGGAGCTGCACTTCGTCATCACTTTTACCTAAAAGACGGTGTGCTAACACGAATGTCCTTGTTCACCGCATCGGGAAAACTCGCAGCCGGGCTAGTGCCAACACTATTTGTCATAACGAGTATTGCTGCAGGCATATATGCAATAAATAAAGTAACTGTTAGCTCGATTCCAACCGCTATCGCTACTGGAGAAGTCAGATTTACAGCCACACTAGTGGGAGCTAACTTAGTCGGGACATTTAGTGACAGTGAAGTTGAGATTAAGTACGATCCAGATCAACCCGAATCAAGCCTGCTTAATGCCATTGTCCTGACTTCTACAATGCAAGCGGGAGATCCTCAGATTGCGGGCACGCTGTCAGAAAAAGATTGGTTTGATACAGAGAACTATCCACAAGCAACTTTTAACTCACAGACCTTCAGAGAATCTGCGGAGGGAGAAATATTTGTCGCTGGAACCTTGAGCATCAAAGAAAATAGTGCCTTGATTGAGTTCCCTATTACCATAGAAAACACTGAAGGAAAAAAACTACTAAAAGGTGAGTTCACTATAAACCGACTGGATTATAAAGTCGGTGCTGAGGACCAACCCAGTGAAGACTACGCTGGCTTCGACGTGAAAATAGAGTTTTCTTTTGATCTAGACTGAACTTCATATTTGATTCAAAAAACATTTTCAATTTTGGCTCGCACGTACAAAACGCAAAATGCTTAGCAACCATCTTTTCATACAACTGAAATCCTAAGCAATAAATCAACATGGCATCTCACCCAAAAAGAAAGTAGAAACCCCTAAAGGTTTAGCGCTTAACCACCATGATGTGTCATCCTATTTTCGAACAGCAAAGTGCTCTGACATCCTCGCAATATAACTTTGAAGGGACAAAAAAGACGTATGTATGATCCAGTCAAAGATGGTGTAGACAAAACAGTAAAATCAGTACAATACACGGAGGCTAGTCCCCCCGAAATCTTATCTGAGCTGGTTCATAGTTTTTGGGAACTTAAAACAGAACAAAAACTACCCGAAGACTTCTGCCTTCATGCCATACCTGATGCATGCGTTAATATCCTCTTCAATCAAGTCGATACTAGAATTGCTGGCGTTACCGCACTTCGCACCACCTATGAAGTGCTAAATCTAGGCAAAGAATTTCACTACGTGGGTATCCAGTTTTTACCTGGCGTGTGGCAAGGCAATCAAGACGAAACAACTGATCGCTTTGTGGGGACACCCTACACCGGCGGCCTGCCTCTTAAAGAGACAAGTAGCGAACTGGCTAAACAAGATTTTCTCGTCAAACAATCCACACTTTGTCATTTAGTAGAAAAACTGATCGAACAACATTTAGTTACAACTAACATTGTTACCGCAAAAATACTGTCGAGCTTGGATACGATTCACACCGTTGCCGACATGGCCACTGCTACGCATATGTCTGCACGCCAGCTGCAACGAACACTCAAGCAATCGACTGGATTTTCGCCCCACGATTTTTTAAAAGTCCTGCGGCTTCAACAGTCTTTTAGACAACACTATCTAGACACCTATTCCGATCAATCGCACTTTATCCACTCGTTTCGTAAGATCACCGGTTACACACCGGCGCAGTACTACCGCAAATTTGATGTCTGATTTATACAATACCTAAATCACTTGCCTGTCCATAATCGATCCTGACTTCACACTCAACAGGATCAAAACCATGAAACAGAACGCAATTGGCTGGTTCGACATCAATGTCAGCGACATGGGTAGAGCAACTGCCTTCTACCAAACCGTCTTCGAAAAAACACTAGAAGACATGACAGACCCCACTGACACAGATGTGCAGATGAAGAGCTTCCCCACTGATATGGGGGCCTACGGCGCCGGTGGAGCACTGGTACAAAGAGCGGGTTCCAACCCCGGAATTGGTGGCACAACAGTCTACTTTGGTGTTGAAGACTGTGCTGTCGAAGAATCGCGC
>CALCKW010000066.1 GCA_937965695.1 uncultured Granulosicoccaceae bacterium | reverse complement strand
CAAGATGTCTCCGCTTGGCTGGAAGAGAGTTTGTTTTCAGTTCAACGAAGCGAATGTGCGACTGACCCTGAAACAGCCCAAACAATAGCATCCAAAAATCCTGAGTATTCCCGAATGTCTGGACCTGATGAAGATCTTTTTAATGATTTTGAAAGTGACGCACCTGAGCCACCTAAAGCCCACCGAGTAGCCACTAAACGGGAAGCTACAGAGGTACCGAGAAATCGTGCGCCTAATGTAGAAACCACCAGTGATGCGGTTTGGCTGTGGTCTAAAACACGAGCCAACTCAAGAAAACTTTCTTTGATTGGTGTTTCTTTGTTAGCTCTGTTCACTTTAGGTTCGTTCGTAGCGTTAAATATGATGAAGCTAGAAACTTTAGAGAAGGTTGCCGAGCCGCCGTCTTTGAGCTTATTAAAAAATGGTCCGGTTGCAAAACTCGAACAGCTTTCGGCGCAAACTACTCAACCATCTGATGCAACAGCCTGTTTGTCGCAAGGCATAAGACTTGGAGCAGCAATTGAACGCGCCGCTTCGCTAACTGCATCTAAAGCAGCCGTTTTACAAAACCTCTTTACAGTGTTCGCTCAGCGTTGTGAAAACTATCAGTTTGTCCCAAGGGTTTATTTACAAGCCCAATTGAACGCTGATGTTGTGCCTGATGAAACAGAGCATTTAACAGCGACTACTGAAAGCGATCAACCAGCTAGTGCAGCGATGGTTGATCAGCCGCTAATTCCGGGTGCAGATATTGTCGAAGTTCAGTCAGTGAAGGCTTCTGAACTCATCAAGAATATTCAATGGCGTTTAGTTAAGTTGGGGTTTTATAAAGAGCGCGCTGACGGGAAAGGGCGCATGGATGGCTTCAATAATACCGAGACGCAATCGGCCATCAGCGCTTTTTATAAGGCGCATCGTGAGTTTTCGGTCTCTGAGAATCAAGCAGAAATCTATAACGTGATAGATAGCGTCTACGCTAAGCAGCAATGAGATCTCCGTTATCTATGCCGCTAAGTTTCTTTCCGTTGCCTGCAGCGGTAAACGTATTGTAAAGCAGGTACCCTTGCCTTGCTCACTGTCGACTCTAATTTTCCCACCGTGCTCTTCGACGATTCCATGCGAGACGGATAGTCCTAATCCAGTGCCTTCGCCGATAGGTTTTGTCGTGAAAAATGGGGTGAATATATCATCTATTGTCTCTTTGGACATGCCACAACCAGTGTCGGCAACAGTGATGATGACATCTGATTCATCCAGAGTAGTTGCAATACTGATAACGCCGTTGTCATCTATCGCCTGGCTTGCATTTACAATAAGATTAAGAATGACTTGGCCTATTTTTCCAGAGAAACCAGATATTTCTGGCAGGTCACCCAAATTCTCTTCGATTTTACAATTCGATTTAACCTGACCAATAGCAATTTTCAGCGTATTTCTGATACAGAGATTGATGTCAACAGATTCGCGTTCTGCGGTATCTGCTCTAGCAAAGTCTTTCAAACCAGCCACTATGCCTTTAACGCGTTGAATCCCGTCTACCGTTTCTTGGATTAATTCAGTACAGTCCTCTAACAGGTACTCTATGTCAGATTCTTTGCAAAACGCATCAATTTTTTTTCTCTCTTCATCTGAAATGGTCGACTGGCTTGATTGCAACAGCTTTTCAATCAATTCATGGAATATTTTAAACTGATCCACTGCATGACTCAGTGAATTGACGTTACTAAATACGAAAGCTAGAGGGTTGTTTATCTCATGAGCAACTCCCGCCGACATTATTCCCAGAGATGCCATTTTTTCTGACTGAACTAGCTGTTCTTGTTTTTCTTTGACTTCTGCATGAGCATGCTCTAGCTCGTCGTGCGAGCTGCGAAGTTTTTCATAAGATTGAAACAGCTCTCTCGACTTATCTTCTAACAGTTGTTCTGCCAGATTGCGTTGCGCTTTCTCGCGTGCAAGAGAGCGTTGAAGAATTTCAATATCCATGGCTACGTGATCGTTAAATGCAATTCGCAGGATTCAGCACCGTCATGCATACAGCTTGAGTGGTCAAGCTTGTACTCGGTGTTGAAATGTTTGGCTGCACCAGAAATCAACCCTTCTGCTAACATGCACAGCTTCCGCGGGGATGCATAAATCATCGTCAGTTCTGAGTCTTTTTCGTCAACATAATTGAATTCAGGGAGGTTTACCCCAGGATGGAGTTTTCGTACTTCCACATGAATCACTTGATCAACAGTGAGTAAAAACTCTTTTAATGTTTGTCCCTCTAGAAAAAAGCTCGGATTTTTTTTATAGAATAGGGGAAACATATACTCACCAAACGCACGAACTAAATCGTTTACTGGGATGCCAGATTTTTCATGTGCTGCAACAACCAATGCCGTCAATGCTTCGTCTGGGTAAGTCTCAGTTGATACATAGATGCCATCATCACCTGTCTTTGTTAGAAGCTCATCCCAAACGTCCAGGCCGAATTTCTCTATGACCATATCAGCCAACATGGTAAATACTATGCCTTTCATATGTGCTCCAAAGCCCAATCAATCGTGTGGTTTACAAATTAGTTTGATGGCAATTTTAGATTGAAAATCTATTATCGAAAATCTTGAATGCGGTTCTAAAACCATCTCTGCGACTATCGCCAAACCTTGACTGGGCTTGATTTGGACCCTGCGATGAAATATTTAATGCACTGCTAGACGGTTCGAAAAACTCTTTGATGTGGGGTTATCTATATTAATGTGTCCCACTCGTGGATTTAGAGAACGTTAGGGCAAAAATTGTCGACAGCTGGAAGGTTCTTCTGAGTTCGTTAACATCGATTTCATAAGTATTTGCCGACAGCAGGTTTTCGCCGGTGTTCCTGCTAGACTTCAAACAATTCATTTTGAGTGCCTGGTCATGGCGGACAATGCTGTAAATAGCCCAGAAAACCCCGAAAATGTTCTGATTGACCCCATTAGTGAGAGTATTCCGGAGTTTGTGGATTGGCTGCCTGAGTCCTTAGTGCTCTATTGGCAAACGCTAGATAGCTACCCGGTATTCGCAGCGCTCGTCATCGCCTGTCTTTTCTATATCGCTGCTTTTATCATCCGAGCAATTGTGATTCGAAGTATCGACAAACTCGCGGCTAGAACCGCCACTGATGTTGATGACCGGGTAATAGACGGGCTAAAGCGTCCTGTTTTTAGCGTGGTATTTTTTTCCGGCCTAATTCTGGCGGTTAAATCGGCGAAACTGCCATTCGGATCTGACTTTGTGATCAATGTGGTCGTATCAATTGTTGTGGTTACATTGATGCGTGCGGCATTCTTTGTGTCTACGGAGCTACTGAGGGCTCTTGCGCGCAACCACCAACGATTTAGCGCCATAGAGGAACGCACCATTCCTTTACTCGACTTAATCTCTAAACTTCTGATTTTGTTGTTCGGCAGTTACGCCTTGTTGATGGTCTGGGGAGTCAATCCGGTTGGTTGGCTAGCATCTGCAGGTATTGTCGGACTGGCCGTGGGCTTTGCAGCGCAAGATACTCTCGCCAACTTGTTTGCAGGCTTCTTTATACTTATAGATGCGCCTTACAAACTAAATGATTACGTCAATCTAGACAGCGGTGAGCGCGGCCGTGTGACACACATCGGAATGCGCAGTACTCGTCTTCTAACGCGTGATGACGTCGAAGTTACCGTGCCTAACAATGTCATGGGCAACGCCAAGATAATTAACGAAAGTGGGGGGCCGCACGAAAAGATGCGAATACGTATTGCGGTCGGTGCTGCTTATGGCAGTGATGTGCATTCGGTAGAAGCGCTTTTGATAGCAGTGGCTAAGAAATATCCGCGTGTTTGCGTCAACCCTGCGCCTAGGGTACGCATGCGAGGATTTGGTGATTCAAGCTTAGATTTCGAGTTGTTGGTCTGGATTCAACAGCCGGAGTTGAAAGGATTAGTATCGCACGAGTTGTTTAAGTTGATATACGATGCAATGAATGCCGCTAACATTGAAATTCCATATCCCAAACGCGATTTGTACGTGAAGGAAATGCCAAGCGCAGCTAACTAGTTGAGCTTGCTCTTCAATCAATCACAAAAATCTGGCCGTAAAGAGCACACCGTATCTCATGTTTAAGTCCAAAAGCAGTATTTTGCAGATCGCTTCATTCATGCTGTGCTCTTTTAGTGTCGGTTCAGCTACTGCAGCTGCACCTTCTTTGCCTATCAGCACTTTTTCTGAACAATCACTAGTGAAATGGAAGCACCACAGTTTTAGCAAAAACACTGATTATGGGTTGGTGCTACTGGATAACAATTGGGTGCTACGAGCTAAAAGCGAGGACTCTGCATCTGCTTTAATTCGGTCGGTCAATATTGATTTAGAAAAAACGCCTATATTGCAATGGAGCTGGCGTGTCGATAAGCCATTGAGTGGACTGGATGAAAAGAACAAAGTTGGCGACGACTACGCTGCACGAGTTTATGTTGTGCACAAAAAAGGCTTCTTTGATCGAGGGGTTGCGATTAACTATGTATGGTCGGGCAGTAATTCTAAAGGCAGTAGTTGGCCAAACGCTTATGCCATGAAGTCTTCCTATATGCTCGCATTGCAAGATAGTCTTACACCACTTTCGCAATGGCAGTATGAAAGCCGCAATGTACGAGAAGACTTCAAGTCTCTGTTAGGCTTGGAAGTCAATACGGTACAAGTTGTTGTGTTGATGACTGATACAGACAACTCAGGCTTAGATGCTGAAGTATATTATGGCGATCTGAGCTTCAATGCGCCGTAGCAGAGTTATTTTTTGTTATTTATATAGTCCGGAAAAAGACGTGTAATTTCGTCTCTTATCTGCTTTGCTTTTTCTAGATTAGATTTTTTCTCTGCTTGTTCGAGTTTTGCTAACAGCGACTCTAGGGTGGGCGATTCGACATCTTCTGACTTGAGCTGCGCGCCTGAAAAAGACTTCGTCGCACGACCTACTAGATTATCTGCTTCGTCATTTGCTAGTGGTTCAGCCAGAATTTTCGCTCTAGGCAGCACGATTTGAGCGGATTCAGCTCGGTCAAGTTCGATCGCTTCACTGCCTCCACCAGCACTACTTTTTTGCGGAGTTATTTCATGTCGTATTGCAGGTTCGACTGCTGACGCTGCATCCTCAATTATCATCTGTTCACTCGCGATAGCATCGGAAAGCTCCTCGACTGACTCGAGAGTGATTGGCTTCTGTAAGAGCGGGGCCGCTATTAAAAATACCAAAGCAGCACTGGCTAAGGTTGCCAAACCACCAGCCCACCGTTTGGTTCTGGCCCGATCGTCTCTTTGTGATTGCAGATGCTCACGAGCAAGTGCTTTGATGCGTGTGTCATGGCCAAAGGGAGGCTGGGCATCAGGCAAGTTCTTAAATTCGTTTTGCAATTTGTTGTGGGTGTCAGACATGATCTTCTCCCAACCAGCCGCGTACTTTGGATAAACCATATCGCAACCGGCTTTTTATTGTCTGAGTGCTGATCGATTGCAGGTCCGCTATTTCGGTCAAGCTATAGCCCTCACAGTAGTGAAGTAGAAGCGCGCTTCGCTGAGCTAGTGGCAGCTTCTGGAGTGCCGTTTGCAAGTTATCGCACTGTTCAAATCGATGCACAAAATTTTCAAGTGACACGGCTTCGTCATCAGAATCTGACAAGAGCATCTTTGATTGCTGGCGGTAGCGATCAACTAAGCAATTGTGTGCTAGCCCAAACAACCATCGATCAAAGTGACCATTACTCCGGTACGTAGAGGTGGCCTTTATGACCTTCATCCAAATCTCCTGACAGCAATCCGCCGCCTGACTTTCGTCGTAACTCAGTGCCCTAAAGCAATAGCTGTAGACGCGCTCGCGATAACGTGCGTACAGCGCATCAAAAGCGTCGGCTGTGCCGCCAGCATATGCGGCTATTAGTTCGTCATCTGTTGGTTTCAAGGGCAATAATCGACTGTTGTTTATAGGCACACGGTGGCTCGGTGGAAAACATAATGCCACTTTTATACAGTCTTTGCTCGGCAACGCGACAAATCCCCGTGTATTATTCTATGGATCAGAGCTCTAAGGCATCTATTCGGAATAATCCATGTCCTATCTAGTCGTGAAATACCTTTTAACTGCAGCAGTCGTGGTACTCGTTTCGGAGCTGGCAAAACGCAGTGACAAACTGGGCGGCCTGATTGCCGCGCTGCCTTTGATGACTATTATGGTGCTGATTTGGCTCTACCTCGAGCGGCAACCTTTAGAGAAGCTACAGAACCATGCTTGGTATACATTTTGGTACGTGCTACCAACACTACCTATGTTTTTAGCTTTACCTTGGCTTCTTAGTAAGCTGGCTTTTTGGCCAAGCTTGGCTCTGTGTTCCTTGTTAACAATTGGCTGTTTTTTAGCGTTAGCTGCGCTCCTTCGAAATTTTTCCATAGACTTGATGTAGGCCAGATACTTAGTTTCTAGCCAAACTTGCGTTAGTTGTTGAGCGCATCGCTGCGCTGAGCTTGAGCAGTTGAATATATTCGCTGCGATAGCCATGTCGATCCTCTCCTTTGCCCAAGACAGCCAACTTTAATATTTCATCAATGGTGTATTCACTATCACCACCAGGTTGGCGCAGCCAATCTCCCCAAGCGGCAACAGAACTGGCAAATTTGAAGTCTGGTGAAGCAGGACTAAGGTCTGTTAGTTTTATTTTCTGCTCTAATAAAGTACTGATATCGCTTCCGCGCGGCTTGTAGCGAAGTTTAACCCATGCCAGTTCGTCGCTGTGAGAGGTGGTATTTGTCTCTTCTGTGGTGTATCGCCTATCAGGAAATCGTTCTCCTCCGCTGCCCCTCAGAGACAACTCATAGAGAGCGGTTATCGTATGGCCTGCACCAATATCACCTGCATCTACTTTGTCGTCATTGAAATCTTGCTCCCGTAACAATCGATTTTCATAGCCAAGTAATTTGTACTCGCTGACTTGATCTGGATTGAACTCTACCTGTATTTTGGCATCGCTTGCGACCGTAAAGAGAGTTGCACCGACTTGTTCCATCAGTACTTTTCGGGCTTCGGATAACGTGTCTATGTAGGCATGATTGCCATTGCCATGATCGGCAAGCTGTTCCATGAGGTGGTCATTGTAGTTACCTTGTCCAAATCCAAGTGTTGTTAGAGTGATGCCTAGTTTGCGTTGCTTTTTGATGTAGTCGAGAAGGGCGTTAGTGTCTGACATGCCCACGTTGAAGTCGCCGTCAGTCGCTAAAATAACGCGATTAATTCCATCTGCAATTTTATGCTCGCCAGCAAGCCTATACGCGTCTTTTAAACCGGCTGCACCATGAGTACCCCCGCCCGCACCGAGCGAATCGATAGCGTTAGTGATGCGATGCTTGTTGCTACCTTTTGTTGGCTCAAGTATGACTGCTGAACTACCTGCATAAGCAACCAGAGAGACACTGTCTTCCGCACGCATTTGGTTGACTAATAACTTCAAAGAAGACTTGAGCAATGGCAGCTTGTCTGTGGATTGCATCGAGCCCGATACGTCGACTAAAAACACCAGATTGCTGGGCGGAAGATCTTCCATCGGTTGTTGCCATGCTGCTACTGA
Organism: uncultured Granulosicoccaceae bacterium; assembly: GCA_937965695.1. GTDB lineage: Bacteria > Pseudomonadota > Gammaproteobacteria > CALCKW01 > CALCKW01 > CALCKW01. Next base: position 25,021 of record CALCKW010000066.1, on the reverse strand, counting down.
TACTCTCAGCAATTGCCTTGCTTCATGCCACGGGGCATTGGCCAATTCTGTTTTAAAGGCGAAAGGGCGTTTTTTGTCTTTTATCGTTGGGGTGTTGTAGTTAAAGTAGTTGATTAACTCTTCCACTCGAACGGCGTCAGCAGGTGGCAATTGACCGTGCTGCAGGTGTCTGCGAACAACGGCGTAGCTACCTGTGTCAACGTCTAGAGAAAATGTCGATACGGGATCTTCGCTAGCTCTTTTGACTGGATTACTTTCAATACTCGCGTAACGATCTTGGCTCGTTTTTACTGGTTGCAGCATCGTCGAATGCACCGATGACCCAGCAGTAAGCTTTACCACTGCAGGGGCTATCTGCTGCGAGATGAGTTGATGTTGTTTTACCTCAGCTCGACCCTCGTGCAGCTCAATCGCGTCCTCAACGACATACTCTTCGGATTTAACAGCTGTGGGATTGTCGTAGAGCTTTGTTGATGTGTTACCCGATGTTTTTGTGGAAGTACCCAACGGCGCTGTGTTGTGGCTACAGCCAAATAGTACGGCTGCGCAAACGATAGCGCCAAGGCTGAGTGTTAGGTGCTGATGATGTGTTTGATTTTTCATGTTGTACCCCTGTGTTGTATAGGGGTAAACGTTGGAAAACCAAAAAGGGGGTTAAAATAAATTAAAATTAATTGCCATTAAAACATTGTGGTTTTTAGCCCCCGTTGCTGAACAATTGCCGCCGATAGCTCCTCGACTGATTTGGTGGTCGAATCCAACCACTCGATACCGTAACGTCGCATCAGTCGCTGAGACGACTCAACTTCATGCTGGCAATTTTCTAGAGAGGCGTAGACGGAGTCACGGCGCCTTTCACTGCGAATTTGATGTAATCGCTGGGGTTCAATACTCAAACCAACAAGCTTTTCTCGATGTTGTTCTAGGCCACCCGGTAGGGCACCGCGTTCAAAATCTTCTGGAATAAGCGGATAATTGGCGCTAAATAATCCGTAATGCATTGCTAAATACACAGATGTAGGTGTTTTACCACTACGCGAGACCCCAACAAGAATCACTTCTGATTGATCTAAGTTACGATTGGTCAGTCCATCGTCGTGGTTAAGCGTGTAATTCACGGCCTCCATGCGACGGTGGTAGTCTGGTGTGTCTACAACGGCGTGTGATCGTCCCACATAGTGCGTAGATTTGAGCCCTAATTCGGCTTCAAGCGGTGTCAAAAAACCTCTAAAGAGGTCGACATGTAGCGCGTCAGCTTCGCCTACAATGTCTGCAATTTCACCTTCAACTAGCGTTGATAAGACGATTGGACGGTGCTCTCCGGGCTTTGTTTTGTCTCTTATTTGCTGCAAACATTGCTTTGCTTTTGTTCTGTCATCGACAAAAGTTACTGAGATAGTCTGAAATTCGACACCTTCAAATTGGGACAGCAAACTGTGACCCAGTGTCTGCGCTGTGATGCCAGTGCCATCAGATATATAAAAAACAGTTCTCGGGCCGCTAAACATGATTAATCCTTGAAGTTTAAGCATTTTTGGCAATTATAGTGCCTTAGAACGACAGCCAGTCATTCGGTGCAGGGCTGGGCTGTATCTGCCCACTATAATCTTGTCAGCATTATCAATTGATATTTTTGGAGTGTGAAATGGCTCAGCAAGTTTGGGTACTGCCTTTCGATCAGGTCCGCATGGATGATGTGGAAAAAGTTGGTGGAAAAAACTCCTCACTGGGGGAAATGATCAGCCAGCTGAGCAAAGCCGGGGTGAAAGTGCCAGGGGGGTTTGCGACTACCGCCGATGCATTTCGCAGTTTTGTTGCCCATCAAGGTTTGGCCGAGCGGATTGATACTGCATTAACTTCGCTTGATGTCGACGATGTGGATGAACTGATGCGCGTCGGTGCACAGATTCGGCAATGGGTCTTGGATACTCCTTTCCCTGAAGAATTGGAGTCGGAGATTCGTCGCCAGTTTGATCACATGTGCGACGGTGATGAGCAACTGTCTGTGGCGGTACGATCTTCGGCCACAGCGGAAGATCTTCCAGATGCATCGTTTGCAGGTCAACAAGAGAGCTTTCTAAATATTGTCGGTATCGATAATGTGCTTGAAGCGGTCAAGGAGGTGTTTGCCTCCCTTTATAACGATCGTGCTATTAGCTATCGCGTACACCAAGGCTTTAGTCATGGCGAAGTTGCTTTGTCGGCTGGCATTCAGCGTATGGTGCGCTCAGATACCGGTGCAGCCGGTGTTATGTTCACGCTTGATACCGAATCGGGCTTTCGAGAAGTCGTCTTTATCACCAGCAGTTATGGATTGGGTGAAACGGTTGTTCAAGGCGCGGTCAACCCTGACGAATTCTATGTACACAAACCAACTCTGGCTGCAGGACACTACCCCATCGTTCGTCGCAACCTGGGTTCCAAAGCAATTAAAATGGTGTTCGACGTGCACACCAGCGCCGGCAAATCCGTCAAAACCGTCGATGTAGAACAATCTATGTCTGATGCGTTTTCTCTTTCTGATGAAGACATCATCACGTTGGCCCGGTATGCCACCATTATAGAAAACCATTACGACCGTCCCATGGATATTGAGTGGGGTCGTGATGGGCGTGATGGTCAAATATATATTTTGCAAGCACGGCCTGAGACTGTAAAAAGCCGCGAGGGAAATGCCAGTGAAGTCGAACGCTTTGCGCTTAAAACAACAGGTGAATTACTGACTCAGGGAAGAGCGATTGGTCAACGTGTAGGCATCGGTGAAGTGCGACTTGTGGATTCACTGGATGAATTGAGCCGTGTAAAAGAAGGTGATGTATTGGTCACCGATATGACTGATCCCAATTGGGAACCCGTGATGAAGCGCGCGTCGGCGATTGTCACAAATCGAGGCGGACGTACATGCCATGCGGCAATTATTGCGCGTGAGCTAGGTATCCCGGCTGTTGTAGGGTGCGGTGACGCGACCAAGTCATTAACAGACGGGCAAGCAGTGACTGTGTCTTGTGCGGAAGGGGATACAGGGAACGTTTATTCTGGTAGACAAGAGGTGCAAATAAGCAAACAAGCCATGGGTGAATTGCCTGAAATACCGGTAAAAATATCCATGAACGTCGGCAATCCAGCATTAGCGTTTGAATTTGCGCAACTACCTAATGCAGGGGTGGGTTTGGCTCGCTTGGAATTTATCATCAACAACGGTATTGGAGTGCACCCAAAAGCTGTTTTGGCTCCCGAGAGTTTACCGTCAGATGTCGCCGCTCAAGTGGCAGAACGAGCGCGAGGATACTCAGATGCTCGAGAGTTCTATGTGGCTAAACTTGCAGAAGGTGTCTCTACAATAGCAGCGGCATTTTGGCCCAAAAAAGTTATCGTGCGCCTGTCTGATTTTAAATCTAACGAATACCGTAAACTGATTGCAGGAAGCTTATTTGAACCTGAAGAAGAAAATCCAATGATCGGTTTTAGAGGGGCTGCACGCTATGTATCTGATGACTTCGCTGCTTGTTTCCATATGGAATGCGAAGCGATGAAGCGTGTGCGAGAGGACATGGGCTTGAGCAATGTTGAGCTGATGGTGCCGTTTGTCCGAAATGTAGAAGAGGGTAAACAGGTTCTAGATATTCTTGCCAGTCAGGGCTTAAAGCAGGGTGAAAATGAGCTACGCATTGTGATGATGTGCGAGTTACCAACCAACGCGTTGCTCGCGGATGCTTATCTCGATCACTTCGACGGCTTTTCTATCGGGTCTAATGATTTAACCCAGTTAACACTCGGCTTGGATCGGGATTCAGAGTTAGTCGCCGACAAGTTTGATGAAAGAGATCCAGCTGTCAAGGCGTTGTTGTCAATGGCGATTAAGGCTTGTACAGCTCGTGGCAAATATGTTGGAATTTGCGGGCAAGGGCCTTCGGATCACCCTGACTTTGCTGAATGGTTGATGGAGCAAGGTATCGAAAGCATGTCGTTAAACCCTGACACGGTGATCGACACGTGGCGTCGTCTGGGAAAATAGAAGTTAGCTGCGCGCAAACATGCTGGACGCAGTTTTTATAAAATAACCATGACTGTAACGTGGTAGTTGAGCATGATCGAGGTGTAACAGCACAGAAATAAGTTGTGCTGTCACACCTCTAATTTTAAGCTGACTCGTGGCTTACATAACGCAGGGCCGTCTCGGCTAAAATAGCGGCACCAATCGGCATAGACGCTTCGTCAATATCAAATTCAGGGTGATGATGATAACGCGCCGGTCCATGGGGTTCTTTGGTGCCAAGCCACATCATCATGCCGCGACTCTCGCGTGCCATAAAAGCAAAATCTTCAGCCCCCATGATGAGTTCACCCTTTTCCACGTTTGTCTCACCCAGTAGCGATTTGGCTGACTCTGCTACCCAGTCACACATGACTTCGTCGTTGTATAAGGCGGGATAGCCGCGCTCTATGTCCAATTCGTAGTCGCCGCCCAAGTTTTTAGCGATCGCCAGAGCATTTTCAACTTCTGTCAGCAAAAGCTCTCGGGTTGCGTCGTCAAGGCTACGTAAAGTTATATCCATCTCCACGGTATCGGGAATCACATTGGATGCACTACCACCACTGACGCGGCCAACAGTCACAACAGCTGGGCTAGTCGGGTCTGTGCGCCGCGAAACGATGCCGTGAATTGCGGAAAGCACCGGGCCGAGAATAAAAATAGGGTCAATGGCGGACTGAGGTACGGCACCGTGACCACCTACGCCTTTTATTTTTGCGTAGACGGTATCCACATTGGCCAGCGCATAACCTCTGGCAATCGCCACTTTGCCACAATCGAGGCGGCTGTCCGTGTGCAATGCGATCACAGCGTCCAAGCCTTCCACAGCGCCGTCTTCAATCATGCGAGGAGCACCGCTGACACCTTCACTGTCCGCTGCTTCTTCGGAGGGTTGGAATAGCAGGCGTATTTCTCCTTCGATGTTTTCTTCAGCGAGAAGCATCGCTACACCAAGCAGTGTCGCCGTATGAGCATCGTGCCCGCAGGCGTGCATTTTTCCATCGATTTTTGATTTGTAAGGGACATCCCGTGCCTCGGTAATTGGTAGCGCGTCCATATCTGCACGAATGCCTATTTTCCGGCCGTTCGTCGATGGGTTTCCTATCGAAGCAACGACCCCAGTTTTTCCAACTTCAGCACGAAAAGGAATGCCTAACTCTTGAAGGGTTTTGCACACTAATGCCGCTGTTTCGATTTCTTCAAAACTTAGCTCTGGGTTTTCGTGAATCTGTCGGCGAAGCTTGCTTAAGGTGCCTTGTAATTCACGCGCGCGCTCTAACATGCTGTTACTCCGAGTTGTTGGTTACTCTCCGATTCTACGCTTAAGTTGTCATTTGTGTAGCAGCGAATCTAAGCCGTCTTCACGTTGAACACAGCAGCGTTAAAGCAATGAAGCACATAAAAAAGGCAGTTCTTTCAAACCGAGAAAAATTTGCTTTTACAGGTTGAATGTTTTTAAAAAACATAAAGATACGCTCGCTTTGTAAAGATAGGTACGGATATGCGTACGCCTATGAAGCTTCAATTAAGGGATCAATAGATGAATGAATATTAATAAAAGCCGATAAATACTCATTAGCAACTCGGATGCAGGGCCTACTGAGCATGGAGCAAGTGGAAAAAAACAGTCAAATTGATACGTCAGGTATTGACTTGAATCAGTTGATCGCTGAGTCGGCGAAAAGCCTCATGCCGGCGTCTCTTCACAGCGGGGAACATCTAGGTCAAAAAGTACTTGCTTTCTTGAGTGAGTATTTTGACGTTAGAGTTGCCTTTTATCGACGAAATGATTTGGTCAATCGATTGAGCATCTTAGTTGCTGAATGGCCAGTTCGAGAACACATTCCCGTACCAGATCCTCTTGCTTCTATTCACTTTGACGATAATCCGATATTTGGCATTTCGGAACATTTCAGGCAGTCGTTAATGTTAGTGCCAGGAGATCCTCATACGGTCACCTATCAAGACTTCATCGCCAAGGCATCTGGTCTGAAGGAAGTGACAGCGATCTGTGTGCCACTACTTACGGATGAGAAAACTGAAGGCATGCTCGGATTAGTGCGTGAAGGAAATCGCGCGTGGTCGGACGATGAAGTCTATGCGTTGCAAAGTATCGCTGCGATGTTTATGCAAACTCAATCGAGACTGATGGCGGAGCAAGCTCTACGTAAGGCAGCATTTGTTGACCCGTTAACGGGCCTGCCTAATCGCCAAGGCGTTTATGAACGTGCGTCAAGCATGCTCAAAGAGCATGGTTCTATTGCTATTTTTCATATCGACCTCGAAGACCTGCGTTCTGTCAATGATACCTTGGGTAGGATGGCAGGCGACCATCTGATAAAACAATTTGGAAAAGCACTGTCTTCAATTACCTTTGCCACGAGCAGATGTGGGCGAATAAACGGCAACGGCTTTGCCCTTCTATTGGAAGATACAGAAGGCAAAGACTCACTGCTTTTGAAAGCTCGTCAATTGCTTGATTCCCTGGCGATACCGTTAAAGATTGGAGAGCGAGACCTCAGTTTGTCTCTAAAGGTGGGTATCAGCCGATCCATGGATCGGCGGATTGATATAGACACTTTGTTTCAAGAAGCCAATGCGGCTTTACAGATTCACCTGAATGGCTCTAACGAGAGTATTGTACTTTTTGATCAAGAACTGGCAAAAGTCAGACTTGAAGCGGTTGAAATGGAAATTGCTCTCCGGGATGCACTTGAATCTGATGATCAAATTACTGTGCACTACCAGCCTGAAGTAGATTTGCATACGGGTGAGCTGGTAGGGTGTGAAGCGCTTGCCCGCTGGCAACACCCTGAGATGGGCTTGTTGGCGGCTGGAAGGTTTATTGACATAGCTGAGAGAACCGGGCTTGTCGTTCCCTTGAGTCGAAAGGTTTTAGAAGTCGCGATAGCTCAACAGGCGACTTGGATGCGTGCCGATCCCAAGTTAGAAACAACAATTCGAATCAACGTATCACCCTCCCAGATTATTGGCAGTGATTTAGTCAGTGATGTTACATCGCTTTTACTCAAATATGCTCTGCCTGCGAAATATTTATGTATCGAAGTGACTGAACATGTGGTGATGGATTATTCTGATCATGCCTTGGGTACACTTGCGACGTTGCGAGAGATGGGTGTGGAAATCGCTATTGATGATTTCGGTATTGGCCACAGTTCAATTGCAAAACTCAAATACATGCCAGCCGATACACTAAAAATCGATCGTGCTTTTATTACTTCACTCGTTGAGACAGAAAGGGATATAGCACTGGTTGATACTATTATTCGTATGGCAGGCGCCTTTGACATGACAGTAGTTGCCGAAGGTGTTGAGACTCGCGAAGAGCTTGCAGAGCTTTTGTTGCTAGAAGCAGATCGAGGTCAGGGATACTTTTTTGCCAAGCCAATGGCGGCTGAAGCGGTAGAAGAATTGTTTCACCAGCGTTTATTCGATCCGAACACCATATACGATACTGCACAAGCACAATGACTTTATAATCAAAGTTATTTTGTGAGCAGAAAGCAAACTATATCTATAGTTTGCCTTTTTTTTCATGGCGCAATGTAGACAAAAGTCGATCAGCTGCTGCACTGGCTGTCAGCTTTTCCTCCAACACAGCTTGTTTCGTTTCTTCAAATAGCTCACCGGCTTGCTCAGCGAGAATATCTTTAAGTCCCAATTCGACCATGGCCCACATCCACTGCAGTTGCTGCTTTTGGCGGCGTTCTTTTATATGGCCCAATGGTCCAAGCTTGTCAAAATATTCACCAACCTTTTGCCAGAGTTCGTCCAGTCCGCTCCCTTGGATAGCTGAACAGCTTAGCACCGGAACAGGCCATTCGGGGTTCTGCAGGGTCAGCATGTGTAGGGCGCCTTGATAGTCGCGTACAGCGTGCCTAGCGCGCACAGCTGTGTCACCGTCTGCTTTATTCACGACCACCATATCGGCAAGTTCAAGCACCCCTTTTTTTATCCCTTGCAAATCGTCTCCTGCACCTGGCAGCATCATCACGAGATAAAAATCCGTCATTTCGGCGACCACGGTCTCTGACTGTCCGACACCGACAGTTTCCACCAAAACGGTATCATAGCCAGCTGCTTCCATCAGTAGCAATGTCTCGCGCGTCATCGCGGCAACGCCGCCAAGGTTGCCACTGGAAGGGGAAGGGCGAACAAAAGCATTCTCGTGCATGCTCAGGTTTGCCATACGCGTTTTGTCGCCCAGAATACTGCCACCGCGCCGTTGGCTGGAAGGATCTACAGCGAGGACAGCAACCTTATGACCCGAGTCACACAGCTTTAAACCGATAGCCTCAATGAAAGTGCTTTTACCAACCCCAGGAACACCCGATAGCCCAATGCGTTTTGCATAACCTGTATGTGGTAACACAGCTTGTAATAACTCTTGTGCTTGAACTCGATGACTCGGATGGCGAGATTCCACTAGAGTAATAGCGCGTGCGAGCGTCGCTCGGTCACCAGCTAGCACTCCCTCAGTCCATTGGGCTGTGCTCAGTCGTCTCTGCTTAGCCATCTAGGGAATGCCCTAGATGTAATGCAAGGGTACGCATGAGAGAGCTAGCGGAATCGGCAATCGACGTTCCGGGTGGGAAAATAGCGCAGGCACCCGCGCTGAGTAAGTCGTCGTAGTCTTGTGGTGGGATAACCCCTCCGGCGACGATAAGAATATCTTCACGCCCTTGGTCACTCAGCGCTTTGCGCAGAGCAGGGATTAGACTCAGATGACCTGCTGCCAACGAACTAGCGCCCACTAGGTGCACGTCGTTCTCCACTGCCTGACGCGCAACTTCTTCGGGGGTTTGAAAAAGCGGGCCAATGTCCACATCAAAGCCTAAATCGGCGAAAGCACTGGCGATCACTTTCTGACCGCGGTCGTGGCCATCTTGGCCCATTTTCGCCACTAGGATTCGTGGCTGCCTGCCTTCTTGCTCGGCAAATTGCGTGATCAGCTTTTCTACGCCATTGACCATATCGCTGTCCGCTCCTGCTGTTTTAAGGTAAACGCCTTGTATTGCTCGTATCTCTGCCACGTGTCGGCCATAGGCATTTTCGAGAGCTGATGATATCTCACCGACGGTCGCCTGAGCGCGCGCAGCGTCTACAGCCAGAGCGAGCAAATTGCCATCCGCTCGGGCGCCGTTTTCAAGTGCCTCAAGGCTGGCCTGAGTAGCAGTGTTGTCTCGCTCTCTGCGTAGTGCGGCCAGCTTGGAAAGTTGCTGTTCAAGGACCGCACTGTTTTCCACTTTAAGCACATCGATACTTTCTTCTTTATCAAGTACGTATTTATTCACCCCAATAACGGCTTGGCTTCCGCTGTCAATACGGGCTTGAGTACGGGCCGCACTTTCTTCAATGCGCATTTTTGGTACGCCTAGTTCGATGGCTTTGGCCATACCTCCAAGGCTTTCAATTTCTTCAATGTGTGCCATTGCCCTTTCTGCAAGATCTGCGGTGAGCTTTTCCATAAAATAGCTGCCACCCCAGGGATCAATCGTGTCGCAGGTGCCGCTCTCGTGTTGTAAAAAAAGTTGTGTATTGCGGGCGATTCGGGCAGAAAAATCGGTGGGCAATGCCAGAGCTTCGTCCAATGAATTAGTGTGCAGGCTCTGGGTTGCGCCCTGCGTAGCAGCCATCGCCTCAATGGCAGTTCGTGTGACATTGTTATAGACATCTTGAGCGGTTAAGCTCCAGCCCGATGTTTGGCAGTGCGTGCGCAAAGCCAATGACTTAGGGTTTTTAGGGTTAAACGGTTTAACAAGTTTGGCCCACAATAAGCGCGCAGCCCGCAGCTTTGCAATTTCCATGTAGTAGTTCATGCCAACTGCCCAGAAGAACGATAGGCGGGGTGCAAAGGCATCAACATCTTGGCCTGTCGCTACGCCTGCGCGAACGTACTCAATGCCATCCGCCAGTGTATAGGCAAGCTCTAAATCGGCCGAAGCTCCCGCTTCTTGCATGTGATAACCAGAGATGGAGATAGAATTGTATTTGGGCATTTTCTCTGCAGTGTAAGCAAAGATATCTGAAATGACCCGCATGCTCGGTTTTGGGGGGTAGATGTAGGTGTTGCGGACCATGAACTCTTTGAGGATGTCGTTCTGGATGGTTCCAGTGAGTTTTTCTGCGGGCACGCCTTGTTCTTCCGCAGCGACGATAAACAAAGCAAGTATGGGTAGCACAGCACCGTTCATGGTCATGGAGACCGACATTTGATCCAGTGGGATTCCGTCGAATAATGTACGCATATCGAGTATCGAATCGATGGCCACACCTGCCATACCGACGTCACCGGCTACGCGAGGGTGATCTGAGTCATAACCTCGGTGAGTAGCCAAATCAAAGGCGACTGACAAACCTTTTTGGCCTGCTGCGAGGTTTCGCCGGTAGAATGCATTAGACTCTTCCGCTGTCGAAAAACCAGCGTATTGGCGCACGGTCCAAGGCTTTTGCGTATACATGGTGGGATAGGGGCCGCGTAGAAATGGCGCACTGCCTGGCTGTGTGTTTAGAAAATCCAAACCCTCACGATCATCACTGTCGTAGATGTCGCGAATATTGATGCCTTCCGGTGTTTCCCAGTCTTGGCTTATTCTGTCGCTTTTGGTATGACTAGTTTTTAGCTTTATGTCGGACAGCGCACGATTCGAAAAATCAGGAATGTTGCTCATGATCGCACCCCAAGGTCAGTGTGGATTTGTTGCAGGAAAGTAATTGCGTTCATTCCCATGAAAACGTAGCCATCGATACCCGCTGTATTCAGTTGATCTTCAAGCGAATGCACTTTGCCAGCGAGGTAAATTTTTAAACAGCCAGCCTTTTTTAGTGCTTCCACCGATGCAAGACCCATTTTTTCATAACCTGAGTCGCTACCGCATAATATGGCGACTGCACTGCCTGTCTGTTGCCAAGCCGAAACGATGTTCTCGGTTTTCTCCAGCTCACCACCGATGGTGCTGTGCACGCCGCCAGCTGCCAATAAGTTACTGACAAATGCGGCTCTTGCTGCGTACTGCGCTTTGCTTCCAAGGGTAACAAGCGCAACAGCCGGCTGGTTTGCGGCAGCTAACGCGTTCTTACGCAAGGTTTCATATTGTTCACCAAGCGTGGAGGCAGGCAAAATGTCTGCTAGCTCAGGAGCACCATCTGGTAAGTCGATCAGTTGTGTATCGACGCGGCTCGCAGCTAAACGCAGCGCCTCAGGCCAGTCAATAGCTTCGCCTAGAGGAGGGATGTCTTCTAGATTAGGAAACTCGCTCAACCCAGTCAGGGGAAGTTGGCGATTCGCCGTTTTTGCCAAGCGTGCTTCTTTCACCGCAGCGATTCGTGCTTGTAATTTTCCTTTTTTCAGCGCCGTTATCAATCCACCTTCTCGCTCCAGCTCTTGTAGCTCACTCCAGGCTGCATCGACCAACTGTTCAGTGTAGTCCTCCACAAAGCCTGAACCACCCAAAGGATCAACGACAGCGTGCAGATGAGATTCTTGTTGCAATACTAATTGGCTATTGCGCGCGCATCGTCTTGCTAGTGCGGAAGGGAAAACACCTGTTTCATCATATCCATGCATCGACACAAACTGCGCGCCTCCAAGAGCGGCTGCGAGTGTTGCTGCCGTTGTGCGCAACTGATTCACCCAAGGATCAAAGCAATGCAGCATTCGGGTCGCGGTTTCCGCGTGGATTAATAGGCTATCAGCAGAGTCAGCACACCGACAGTCGCTACAGACTTTGCGCCAAAGCACTCTTAGGGCTCTTAGTTTTGTGGCTCCACTAAATATATCGGCGTCGACAGCAACTCTAAACAACAGCTGTTTTGCCCCATCGCTGGGGGTTACTCCAATGCTCTCAAGCGCACGAAGGTGTTGAAGAGCAGCCGCGATTATTGCCGCCAGTTCTTGCGCGTCACTGGCGCCGGCGGCATGGTAAACACGCCCATCGGCAGCAAGTGCTCTGCTCAGTGGTGTTTCAGCCATCAAATACTTGGCTTGGGTCGCGGCTTTTGTGTAAATCTCTTCTCGCCCACCAGGCAGCGTGCCATCGCTTGCCAGAGCAGCGGCCGGATCGCAGGCTATCAATAGCTGCAATTCACCAAAATCACAGTTTTGACCTTTTGCTAATTTCAGTAGCGCATCGCCATACGAAGCCGCATGAGGCCCAGCGTCTAACAAGATGGGCAGGGCGTCGAGTGTGACACCTTTAGTTAGTGTGGCAAGATCGTCGCGATTGACAGCCCGTACACCCGGAGACTGCTCATTGACGTCGGGGTCGAGTATCAACTGCAGTGCAGTAGCGCCTTTAGATAGGCCCTCTAGAAGGTGCTGATTGGCAATTAAAGGGTTCGGATGTAGGGCGCGCTCTAATATCTGCCAAGGGCCGCCACTGTTAGACACCCCTCGTCTGAGGTCTCCTTCACCAGGCGCACTTTGCTCATTCTTATTGGCGTCATAAAGGGGCTGTAAGCGCAGGCCATCGCTAGTTTCTTTAACTAAGGTATCAAAATCGCGGCCTTTGAGCAGTTCATCTACCTGACTGCGCCAAGCCTCAGAACTGACCTCAGGAAATAAACTAGCAAGCTGCATTTTTTCAGTCACAGAATAACTCCGGTTTTTAGTATTACGCTGCGCTTTCATCAAGCATCTGCATGGACTTTAGCAGTCGAGCGGCCAACTTGAGTGGCCAAAGCAAGCAGCTCTATCAATAGTATTTTGTACTTTACGTTTACGTAAACGTTAGTTCAAGTTTGAACGACTAAAATGTGGGAACTTGGCCTCGACTAGGTTAGAGTTTGCAACCTAAACACTGATGGCGATATGGGTGCTACCGTGCAAGAGCGACTGACAGAGCTTGAGGTTAAGCTTGCTTACCAAGAGCAGACGATTGAAGATTTGAACCAAGCGTTAGTCACACAGGAAATGGCCTTGCAAAAGCTGGAACGTGTCTGTGCTGAATTGGTCCGACGTGTAGACAGCATGCGAGCTGCAGGTGAGGCCGGTGCCAGCCCTTCCGCCGAAGATGAGCGACCTCCACATTATTAATAGGTTTGTAGATGGTAAGTACTGTCTTCACGGCAATAGAATTAATATAGTGATTTAAACAAGAGTTAATTTAAGATGACCTTAGCTTCAAAAATAGGTGCTTTTGCACTGATAGCCATTGCATCAAGTGCGTCGGCAAGTGATGTAGATGGCCTATGGCAAACGGCTGCAAACGAGGACACTGGGGCCTATTTGCACGTAGAAATTTCTGCCTGCGAGCAAAAACCTGAAAAGCGGTGCGGCCTAATCACTGCTTACTTTCGTGATGGGCAACAGCAGGAGAGAGATGTAGTTGGTCAGTGGATCATCAAAAATATGAAAGAGAGCTCAGCCACGACTTGGAAGAATGGAACAATATGGGCGCCAGATGAAGACAAAACGTATAAATCTAAAATGGTGCTATTAAGCCAAAACGCCCTAAAAGTGAGCGGCTGTGTTTTTGGCGGTTTGATCTGCCGTGGCCAAGAATGGACAAGGGTTCAGCCCTAGATAGTGATCCGCTAAAGTTGCTTTGTCTTAACGGCACCGGGGGTCTACACGACTTTGTTTGTCTATCGTAGGGTACTAGGCTACTAAATCGACACCGGTCGATGCGCGCTACGCGCGCGCATCGCAGGGCAACCGTTCTTATGCGTTGACATCTACCAGTACACGGCCACGTACTTTTCCCGCCAATATATCTGAGCCCAGTTTTGGCAAATCGCTAAGTGTCGCAGGCTGAATCATGTCGTGCAGCTTGCTCATCGGCAAATCATTGGCTACGCGCTTCCATGCTTCCACGCGGTCCTCATAGGGGCGCATAACTGAATCGATGCCGAGTAAGTTGATGCCCCGCAGTAAGAAAGGGATCACGGTGGCAGGCAGGTTTGCGCCACCTGCTAGCCCTACAGAGGCGACAGAACCACCATAAACTATTTGCCCAAGCACCCGTGCGAGCATGGCGCCGCCAACAGCATCAATACAACCACTCCATTGCTCAGCTTCTAAAGGACGCTTGACAGTTTCGTTGATTTCCTCGCGGGCAACTATTTCTGTTGCACCCAGAGATTTCAAATAGTCAGCCGTCTCAGGTCGACCGGTCACAGCAGCTACTTGGTAGCCAAGATTAGCCAAGATGGCCGTTGCTACTGAGCCGACACCACCCGCTGCGCCCGTCACTAATACAGGTTTGACACCAGGAGTTAATCCGTGTTTTTCAAGAGCGATCACCGACAGCATAGCGGTGAGGCCCGCCGTACCAACTGCCATGGCATCTTTTGTACTCAAACCTGCGGGCAGCGGGACTAACCAATCCGCATTGAGGCGCGCCTTCTGAGAATAGCCACCCCAATGAGACTCACCGACACGCCAGCCCGTGAGTACGACCTTGTCTCCGGGCTTGTAGCGATCATTATCAGAACTCTCGACAGTGCCTGCGAAATCAATACCCGGCACATGCGGGTAGTTTCGCACCAGACCACCGCCTGAGCCGAGGCACAATCCATCTTTATAGTTGACGGTGGAGTATTCTACCGCCACGGTGACATCGCCTTCTGGCAGCTGATCTAGATCGAGTTGTTGGATTGCTGCGCTGGTTTTACCTTCTTCATCTTTGTTTACAACCAAAGCGTTAAATGACATGACTGCCTCACTGATGTGTTTGAAAGTGCTGTTCGTATTTGAGCAATAGTCATCAATTTACGTTTACGTCAACGTGAACTCAAGTAAAAATTTGCTAAAGCTAAGCAGAGAGCTCAATGGAGGGATGTACGTTTAGCAGAAAAGTTGACTTGCCGTTTTCGCAGCTTGAGTAAGGTCGCCTTTGTGTAGGCTTATGTCGATGCGCTGTCCAGCAGTGTACTGGACAGCGTGATATGTCGTCGCTGATCAGGCACAAGCTGCGCCTGATCGCGGTACGTCAGCCTAGTGCATGATTTGCTTTCGGCGTTTGCTATTCATAACTAACAAGAGCAGGGCAATTAGGGCTGGTCCGCCTGCACCGCCGCCACCGACGCGCACGCCTGTGTTACTAGAGGAACCACGGTTGTCTGTCGTAGCAACTTCTTTAGTTTGCGGCGCTTCTTTGTATTTATTGCCTTTTGCGCCTAACAGACTGCGGCTTTGTCTTGTGTTGACGGTCAACTCAAAATTGCTGCTGTCGTACGCGTACAATGAGATATGCCAGACAGTTGCCAGGTTGTTGTCGAGAATACAACTCTCTTCTGCATCTCCACCTCTGATGGAACCGCAATCGTAGATGCCGTTGTTTCCGCTGTGGTCTGATGGTCTTTCATTTGCCCGTACAAATAAGTCTACGTCACCTCCCAATCCACTGAGTTCGGCATTGAGTTGAAGGTCAGATGCGGTCGAGCTCAGGGTATAGTGACGCCATTCCCCGCGCACAAGGCTGCCTGAAGCAACTTCCCCAGAGTTAAGTACGCCACCCGTCTGACTATTAGTCGTGAGGTGAACTCCATTGAGTTCAAAGCTACTGCTGCGATAGCCGTAGACACCAATATACCAAGTGGTATTCGTGTTATTGCTAAGTGAGCAATCTTCATCACTTCTGCCACCACGAATAGACTGGCAATCATAGATTCCTCCATTTTCGTAGTGGCCTGATGGACGGGCTCCTGCACGGACGTAAAGGTCAACGTCGTCCTGCAGTTCACTTAAATCAAAACGGACTTGCGTTGCATCCGCTGGCGCAACATAACGAAAATAAGTCCATTCTCCTTGAGCTATATCACCGGCAATTGCATTGGTATTGTCAAGGAGTGGATCGGTTGGGTCTACAGGTGTACCACCGCCGTTTCCGCCACCTGATTTTTCAGTCAATACGGCTTTGAGCGTATAAGGGCTGGTTTCATAACCAAATACCGATACATGCCAAGTGCCACTCGCAGGGTTGTCTATCACGCATTGTTCAGCACTATTGCCACCGTACGTTGAAGAGCAATCATAAACCCCGTTTTCGCCAATATGACCACTCGGGCGTTGTTCACGTCTGAGGTAAAGGTCAGCGTCCGCAGTAAGTCCGCTGAGGTCTACTTCTAATTTTGAGTGATCGTTCGTAACGTCGAGTGTGTAGTGGTGCCATTGTTTTAACCCAACAGTTGCGTTGCTGGGCGTGTCAGAAACAAGTTCTCCTGAATCAGTTGTGCCACCTGTTGTTTCTTGAGTAATGCTCAGTAGCAATTGATAGTCGCCCGCCTCATAGCCGTGCACACCGACATACCAGGTGGTAGGACCCGAATTAGATAATGTCAGCGATTCAGTGGTCGAGCCGCCCGCTGCGGAAAATCCGTCGTACACTCCACCATTGGAGACATGACCACTGGGTTTTTGACCTGCTCTGACATAGATGTCGATGTCACTGCTAAGCCCGCTCAAACGCAGCGTGATTGCAGTATCTGAATTGGAGGTACCGAACTTGTAATAAGCCCACTCATCCTTCGCCACTATCCCAGCTGCCGCGGTATCGCTCAATAACGGTGTTACCGCTAAAACTTCGTCACCGTCTGCAGGGATCCGTTCTAAATAAGCAGCAAGATCATTGGCTTGGCTTAAAGTTACGTTGGTGTGACTAGTAATGGCGTCACTTAGCGTTGCGGCCGATCCGTTGTGTAGATAGGGTGCTGTTTCAAACAAACCGAGTAGGGAAGGCGTGTCAATCCCTGGCAATGTTTGGCCCAGACGTTTACCGCTGCTGGTATTAATAGTACCGACGTCATGCAAGATTTCGTCAATAGAGTCTGTCATGGCAGCGCCCGTATGACAGGTGTCGCAGGTCAACTGGGAAAACAAAACCTGTCCGCGCTTAGCTGCTGTGCTGTCTTCAATGGCGCCGTTAGGGTTATCGGGAACAGTACGTAAAGAAGACAAGTAAGTAGAAATTGCGTCTAGATCTGCACTGAGCCCCGCCTTGTGTAGGCCAAGGCTATCACGTCGAGCGTTGAAATCCGCATTGCTCATTAGCCCTAAACCACCGCTAAATTCGCGGATTTGCGCTTCAAAATCTTGTATCTCATCGAAGTTTGCACTCCAGTGCATTGGCCCGTTTGCTGGTGCTCCTTTACCACGCAGTGATGTGGTGTTTCGCAGCCCTTCACCCAATTGAGTGAAGTCCCAAGTGCGCCCGTCGTGGTCGGCATCGTTATGACAGCTGGCACAGCTCATGTAATCCTGTAACGCCAATCGATCATCTTGTGAATCGTAAAAAAGTTGCTTGCCTCGCAATACCACTGCGCTAAGATCCTCTGATTGAACGGTGCTGTGGGTTGCATTGACTTGTGCGCTCAGCTCACCGGTGGACAGCGTGCTTGATACATCTATCACTGAAATGCTTCTATCCATAAAGTTATGAACATAGAGCTCTCTGCCGTCTTCGCTGAGAGCCAGCCCTTGTGGAGCTCGGCCAACATTGACCCGCATCATCTCTGTGGAGTTTATAGGGTCGCTTATTGCGATTTGGCGATTACCTTCTAGTGCTGTAAACAAGTGCATCCCAGTAGCATCGAAGATGGCGTGGCTGGCCACACTTGCATTATCGTGATCTATACGGGAAGCAAAGTCTTCGCTGTTGTTTGACAGGTCAATTCGTGAGCTAATGGCACGTACTGTTTGGTCAAAACTTAGCACGCCGTTTCCACGTAAGGTACCAGCGGTGATGTTGTCTTGTTTAGAAGGTACCCAGGCCGACTGTCCATCCGGAGAAAATACCGCTGCACCCAAGTAATTTGGCAGTCCAGGACCGGTGTTTTCAGAAGCACTTCGATAACTATGGCGCAATACGTAGGTGCGGCGAGTTGCGCCGTTGTTCGTATTCAGCGCGACGACTTCACCGCCATTAAAAGTACTGCCTTGGCTCAGTACAGGGTTGGCCGTGTCTTCGCCAGGCAATGCAGGAGTAATGTATCTTGAAACCAAAAGCGTATTGCCCGAGGCGTCAAGTGATAAGTGACGAGGGCGAGGGCCCACATTGACGGTTCTCAGTATCTGTCCATTGTTACTGTTTATTTGAATGACTTGGCCTTTTGCTTCGAGTGCAACCCAGACGCTGCCGTTATCTTTTGAAAAAACGATTCCGTGTGGTTGGCTGCCGTCATCCAAATCGTAGACCGCTATTACATTGCGCGTATTGGTATTGATAACGCTGATACTCGCGTCGTCTTTATTTGTTACCCACACACGTTGTTTGTCACCACGCACAGCGAGTGACCAGGGTGCACCGCCTACACCGATCTCATCTTCTAAACCCATGATGGTGCTGACACTGATACTGTCATTGTCTGGGTTGACATTCCATGCGCGAGAATCAAATGCAATCACGGTAGACGAAGCTTTTGCTTTATCCGCTAATATTGGCGCGTGAATCAGCTGGTTAAATGAAGAGCTTGTCGTGTTTCCATCGACATCTTTTAACGTCAGGGTGACAATATACCGCCCTGGGGCGTTGTACTCGTGCATCGCGTTGGGGGAACTGCTGGTTGAAGCACTACTACCATCTCCAAAGTTCCAGCTGTAGGTTACTCCAGCTGCGGTAGAAGGCGTGGCACTAAAAGCAACACGTTGACCTGTAGCTGCCGGTGCAGATACGGCGGGAGAGGCGACAAAGCTATTGTCTTGTTCAAAGACTAACCAGCCAATACGCTCTGTCCCGTGTGTTGAGATTCCTTGGGAGGACTCATTCTGAATCATCAATTGCACAGTACTATCATCGAGGTTTCGAAAACGCAGTGCCGCGGCAGTTGAATCATTTGTACTTTGAATGCTTGCAACTAAGCCAGGTTGGTAAAACGAATGTCCAAGATCGACGGCACTCCAAGACGAATTTACTTGCGCAAGCCCAACTCTAAAAAACTTACCTTCAAACTCACCTTCGCCAGTACCCAAGGCGATGTAGTTTACTCTTTCTCTCGCATGCACATTGTCGCTTACTCCTGATTCCTGCAGGCGAACATCGAAACCAGAGGTTGTCACGTCGCGCACGCGAGTGACGACGTTTGAGCTAGCGATGTCACTGCCGACTTGAGTCAGAACAACAGGTACTGAAGCAAAGCTCTGTTCGAAATTTATACGCTTCCAGTTGTTATCAATTAATTTATGACCCGCTTCAGCAGACACACCACCAAGATTATGATTACCGGCGGCGAGCGCCATGAAAGACAAGTCTTCTTCACTGTGGCTGCCATCTTGGTGATCCCACTCTGCTATTTTGATTTCAAAGCCATAGCTCGCGCTGTTGCGAACGCGTACTGATGCTGGGTCTAGATCTTTATCCGCTAATGGGCCGGCCACTACAATCGGCGTTTCTAGAAATTCGTCTTGGTAACGAATGCTACGCCAGCTCGAGTCGTTTCGTTGAACGACTGAAAATGTATCCAATGGATCTAGTGTGCTGCCTGCTCCTGGTAGTCCGAATACTTGTACTTCCGCAAGTTGCAGATTGTTTTGCCCGTTTAACTGAACGCGTACATAACGACCCTCTTGACCTATTTCAAAGTCAATGGAGTCACCGGCCTGACCGACGTGATGTATTACTTTTACCGAAGATTGGGCTAAAGTGGTTTGTAAATTTTTGCTGGTGAATGGTGTCTCCGAGACCAAGACATAGAAGTCTTGCAGGCGGTTTGAACAGCAATCACTGCGATTCCATAATTTTATGCTTTCAATGTACGCATTCTGATCGAGATCGAGCTCCCACCAAGCATTGTTGTCATTGTTTGTGTGGGTCACTGATCCGTCGCTATACCGCCCATTGGTATTTCCGTCTATTGCGAGATCAGGGGCGTTACCTTGGTAGTTTGACGACTGGGTGGCTGTACCCAATAGCGAAAGGTTGTCAAAAAGGCTGTCCACAGATTGTACTTTCAGTATATGAGCTTCAGATGGCACGCCTGCATTGTTTACTGCAAATAGCATCCAATAACCTGGAGTCATTACGTTGGCATTACTGTGCGCCTGAATGCGATACTTTCCGGTAGCCTGGACAGAGGCATCTAGCTTTAAATAACGCAAGTCTGTGTTCATGCCGTGCGTTGTAGACGACAGTTTAATCATTGAAAAATAATCGATACTCTCTGAAGTATCTACCAAGAAATTCCCACCAACCTCGATGGATTCTGGTCCGGCTTCTATGGAAGGCCGCTGGGCCTCTGAGCCGTCTGCATTAAAAAGATAGGGAGGAGACCATACTTCGCCGTCCAAGTGGTTTGGCCTAGAATAACCGCCACCGGCAGAAAGTACTCTCCCGTCTGTCATAATGAGTGCAGTTGAATGATAGGTTCTTGGAATTTGCGCCTCAGAGCCTGTTCGCCAAAGACCGGTTTGTGGATTCCAGATTTCAACGCTCTTTGTCGCACCAACATCTGAAAATTTAGCACCACTGGAGTTACCTCCAAAAACGGCAACTTCACCGGTAGGTAGTACGACACCGTTGTGAAATTTACGTGCAAACTCCATAGAACCGGTGTATTCAATGATGGGAGTCGCGTTGTTGATGTCGACCGTCATGGCACGGTTGTCACTTTGTGTATTGCTACCAGATTTCCACCCGCCAGCAATCAGCAACTTGCCTTCGTCGTACATAACGGCTGCACTGTGCTTCGGATACCAAGCGGTTTGGTTCACGGAGGTAGGTTGTACAGATCCGTCACCGTTAGGATTAATCCAGTTCATGCCTGGCGTAGGCCCGGCGTGGAAGATGTTTCCGTTGGGAGCAACATTGAGTATTGGCCACCACGCACGTTCGCCGTGTCCGCTGTAGGGATCCATAACCAGCTCATTCCAGTTCACACCTGTCTGGACTTTCCAACCACCTTCAGCATTCCAGCGTTCACCACGATCTCGCATGGTTGAACTGCCTAATGTTGTATACATATCGCCGTCAGGCAGTTGCACCGTCGTCGGATACCAGCGTCCCCCGGATGCCATGTTTTCGATCTGTTGCCAATCATTGCTGCGCCAATCGAAGAGGCTGGTCCACGGGCTATTACCCGCATTGCGCCCGCCATTAACAAAGACTTTACCGTCAGCAGTCATGGTTGTGGCTGCACAGAACATGTTGTGACCGATTGACAAGCGTTCGGTGAATTCTCCCGTCTTAGGATCCCAAATCGCACTGTAGTTTTGTTCGGTGGTTGGCCAGCTACCGCGTTCTGACCCAGACCAGGTCATGATCCGGCCGTCTGGCAAATTGGACATTGAAACTGGCACTAGTGGCCAATCGATTGGAGATCCCCACACTCCACCTTCATTAGACAGAAGGGCAGCTGTTTCGGGCAAAGAGCGATTGTTTGCTTGCCAGGTTATGGCATCGGCATGCGCGTCGCCATTGTTGTATGCCGTTGAAGCCGGTTCAGATCCAGTGAACAGGGACACCCCTAAAGCAGTTGCCGTAAAGACCACCGAAAGGGTTATACCGTGCCGTGCTGTAAAGGGTTTCAATGTGTCCACCTGTCCTTATCTTGTGATCTATTAAGACTTTTCGAATCACAGATCGGCAGATCGATGGAAGACATGAGGATAGGAAAGTGAAGCAACGCTTTGATGCTGCTCGAAAAAGCCACATGCAACGGCAAAAAAACTAAGCGCTTTTTTGGTTTTGAAAGGGTCTGAGCGCCACGGAAAGAGGGGGTAGCACCAATAAACAGCCATGTGACACAAGCGTTGAGCCGCGGAAAGGTCACATGGCGTTAAATTAAGACCCGAATCAGCGTCGAATTCTCTCGGGTATCAATCCTTGTGGGCTAAAGCGCAGCACCAACAATAAGATAGAACCCATCGCAATAAGGCGCATATGCGGTGCACTTTCTAGCAGGTGTGCCTTGAGGCTACTGCCTTCGGCCATACCGCTGGTCATCTTTTCAATCAACCAGCCACCGACTGGCTCAGCTTCGATCCAAAGAATCCACACCAAAAAAGCACCGAGTATTGAGCCAAGATTGTTACCTGAACCACCAACGATGACCATGACCCAGATCAAAAAGGTAAAACGTAACGGGGTATAAGAGCCAGGTGTTAGCTGCCCGTCAAGGGTTGTTAACATGGCCCCTGCAACGCCGATAACGGCCGAACCGATGATGAAAATTTGTAGATGGCGAGCCGTTACGTCTTTGCCCATGGCCTCCGCTGCGTCTTCATTGTCACGTACTGCACGCATCATGCGGCCCCACGGTGAGCGCTGTGCCCGTTGAGCCAGCGTGTAGACAACAATAAGCACCAAAGCAAACAAGATTGAGTAGCTGCACTTAACAAAAATGCTCGAGCCTTCAATGGTCAGTTGTTGGAAGGCACTGTCGTAGGCAGTGCCGCTTAAACCGGCAAGTTTTGATTCACTAAAACGCAGCACCAAGTCTTGAAACCAACCGGCAGATTGCAGCTCTACTTCGTAGGGCACTGGTCGACTTAGCCCACTAACATTTTTAACACCACGCGTTAGCCAATCCTCGTTCTTTATCATCGCTATAATGATTTCGGATATGCCCAAGGTAGCGATCGCTAGGTAATCCGAGCGAAGCCCCAGTGCCACCTTACCGATTAAAAATGCAGCTCCGGCAGCAAACAATCCGCCTATTGGCCAAGCTACTATGATGGGCAACCCCAATCCACCAAGATAACCGGTCTTCGCTGGATTAACGGCTTCGATAGCCTCGGCCGCTGGGCTATAAATCTCACGACAAATAAACCAAGTTGCGACAACCAGAATAGTGGTGGTCAGCGAACGCAATTTACCCGCTGCCATTCGATTACGACTAAATATGATCAGCCACGTACCGGCGGCCAATACAAGTGCAGCCGATAGAATCCCTGCGCCACCAGCAGACCAGGCCTCAGGCACAGCGGGTTGAGAAACCAGAACTGCTGCAACGCCGCCGAGCGCTGCAAAACCCATGACGCCCGCATTAAACAAACCAGCGTATCCCCATTGGATATTTAGACCCAATGACATCAATGCCGATATCAGGCACAAGTTAATGATGGCAAAAGCGACAGACCAGGACTGCATTTGGCCTATGGCTACTAGCGCACCGATGATCACCAGCACAGTAAGCAAGCTGCGAATCGAATGGCTCATATCACTTTACCTCGCATGATACCTGTTGGTCTTATGAGTAATACCAACACTAAAATGACAAACGAAACCGCAAATTTGTAGTCTGTGGATAACAGCTGCAACAGACTGTCGGGCTGCATATCTTCGGGAGCGAGATACCGCACAAATTTTTTGTAGGCGTAGGTGACAGTAACTTCCGAAAATGCAACCAAGTACCCACCGACAATAGCGCCAATCGGTTTGCCTATACCACCGACTATCGCCGCAGCAAACATCGGAAGTAGCAATTGAAAGTAAGTAAAAGGTTTAAAACTCTTGTCCAAGCCGTACATCACACCCGCAATGGTGGTCAGTGCCGCTGCGATCAACCAAGTGATCATGACGACACGATTGGGGTCAATGCCTGACAACAGCGCAAGGTCTTCGTTATCTGAATAGGCACGCATAGACTTGCCTGTGCGCGTGCGATTGAGAAACCAGAACAGGGCACATACCACAGCTATCGCGACGACAACTGTAAGCCCTTGAGAGACTTTTATCGTGAGCCCTTCGCTCAATCCCGTGGAAGCCTTGAAATCACGAGCCTTCATTATAAAGCGCTCGCCATCAGCAAACCTTTGGTCATTGGGACCAATGACAAAGCGCACAATACCGTTGAGAACAAACATAATACCCACGGAGGCGATAACAAAAACCACGGGTGCGCTGCGCTTTGTTCGGTAGTGTCGATAGACAATGCGGTCCAAGCTAAAGCACAATACTACGGTGGCAAGTATGCCCACGGGCAAGGCCAAGAGAGCAGTGGGCAATGGTCCGAGCGATACACCTTTAGATTGCAGCCACCACGTGACAAGCACCGTGATCATGGTGCCAAATGCCATCGTGTCACCGTGTGCGAAATTAGAGAATCGCAAGACAGCATAGATAAGGGTGATACCCAGCGCTCCCAGTGCTAACTGAGACCCGTAAGCGATGCCTGGCACAATGACGTAGTTGGCCAAGAGCACCAGCGAATTAATGATATCGATGGTTTCGGGCATCTCAGCCTCCAAGGAATGAGCGACGGACATCTGGATTAGCTAAAAGCGCTTCGCCAGTGTCAGTGAATCGGTTCTCGCCGGTGACGAGTACATAGCCAGTGTCCGCGATTTCGAGTGCTTGTTTCGCATTTTGTTCGACCATCAGTATTGCGATACCGGTATTGCGCACTTCGATAATGCGATCAAACAATTCATCCATAACTATAGGGGACACGCCTGCAGTTGGCTCGTCTAGCATCAAGACAGTCGGTTGCGTCATTAATGCACGCCCTACCGCTACTTGTTGACGTTGGCCACCGGATAGCTCACCAGCGGGCTGGCGTCGCTTTTCTTTTAATATGGGGAAGAGGTTGTAGACCTGCTCCATCGTGCCTTCGAAGTCGTCACTTCGAATAAAGGCACCCATTTCGAGGTTCTCTTCGACGGTCATACTGGTAAAGACGTTTTGAGTTTGCGGAACAAAGGCCATGCCCGCTTTGACACGTTCTTGGGGAGAAAGCTCTGTAATGTCTCTCTCTCCAAGCGTGACTTTTCCTCGTCGCAGAGACAGCATGCCAAAAACGGCTTTCATCGCAGTGGATTTACCGGCACCATTTGGTCCAACAATGACGGCGATTTCGCCCTTATCAACCGCAATTGTGCAAGCGTGCAATATGTCTGAGCCACCGCCATAACCACCTGTCATAGCGCGGCCTTCTAAATAACTCATCAGCTCTACTCCGTCGCGCCAGCAGCACCACTTTGGCCGTGGGCTTCGCGTTTATTTTTGACACCGGTGCCCAAATAAGCTTCGATGACTTGTTCGTTTGATTTTACTTCTTCGGCTGTTCCTTCTGCTAGCACTGCACCTTCAGCCA
>CALCKW010000065.1 GCA_937965695.1 uncultured Granulosicoccaceae bacterium | reverse complement strand
ATCAATACGCAGGAAGACTGATATGGGAATGATCTCGGATTTTAAAGAATTTGCACTGGGTGGAAATTTAATAGATATGGCTACCGGTATTATTATCGGTGTTGCTTCTGGCAAACTCATCTCGTCGCTGGTTAACGATGTGATCATGCCACCAATCGGTGTGGCTCTAGGTGGAGTTAATTTTGCTGACCTAGGCTACAAGCTAGCGGATACGGGTGGCGGCGAAGGTGGGCTTGAACCTATCATGCTCAAATACGGTGCATTTGCTCAAAGTTTCATCGACTTTATGATCATCATGGCAGTTGTTTTTATTATCATCAAAATTGCTACCCGCAATAAGGCGCCTGAACCAGAAGCAGGTCCATCACAAGAAGATCTCTTAACAGAGATTCGTGATGCTTTAGTGAAAAAATAAAAACAGAATTTACTTGGCCGCAACACTTGCAGCCGATGGTTTTCAACCTTCAATAAACTCGTTGAAGGTTGTTTTCTAAATGCTGGAACACAAAACCACGCATGCACTTCTTGTAAAAATCTAAACCACAGTTTGTCGTCGCTTTCCCTCTTCAATTCTATTTAAAAGCAATGCATGACATCAGCCTCGGCTTTGGCATCTTTTTCAAACGAGGCGGTTCAACACATCACGACAATTTCTCTGATTTTTAATCTAGCTCTATTAATCCTAGTTTTCACAGTTGGTTGATTTTTACGGGCAAGGCTATCTGTCTCAGCGCTGAGATTTCATTGATCTTTTCCACAGACTATTTCTGTTGGCATCATACGATGCTCCTTCTCTAGGCAAGAACACACCACTTTGCTCGAAAGGAATAGACGGCGTATTGTTTGCTGCCAAAACCAGATGGGATAATAACGTTTCAACGCCTCGTCTTTACGGAAGAAACCCATTTATTTCATTCGGCAAACGCAAATAGGGTGAGCATCCCTGCAGACATTGTTTATCTAATAATAAGTCTGTTTAGAACATCAGCCCCAAGCGCCGGTTTTTAACTTGTAGGAGGTCTACCACGTTGAGTGACTTAAGCAGAATACTTGGTATCTAGCGTAAAATCTGAAGGCTAATACCAAGGCCAACAGTCCCGTGCTAGCAAGCACCTGAGACCGAGATATTGCAGGTCGATCTTACAGCCACAAAACCACTGTTGCGTGGCTGTAAGATCATTCTGATAGCTGCGCTTAAGGGTCCATGCCCTTTAAGAACTGAAACGCTTCACTTTCTGTCGACAAAATCAATGTGGTGTTGTCTTTGATTACTGACTTGTACATTTCCATTGTCTTCTGAAACTCAAAGAAATCGACAGAGTCTGCATCTTTGTTATAGGCATTTGCGTAAATCTCTGTCGCCTTCGCATCTGCCTCACCCCGAATCTCTTCGACTTGGCGATAAGCTTCTGACTGGATTTTGTTCAGTTCACGTTCTCTAAAACCGTTGATGCGTGCGGCTTCGCCATTGCCCTCAGAACGAAACCGTTCAGCGATTTGACGGCGTTCACTGATCATTCGGTCATAGATTTTTGGTCGAACACTCTCGTTATAGTTTATGCGTTTAAATCGAATGTCCATTAATTCAATACCAAAAACTTTTACCTTCGATGCCGCTGCATTGAAGATCTCTTCTTCGACCATTTTTCTACCCTTGGAGATAGGTACAAGAGAACCCAGAGTTGCTTGGTCTTCCTCTGTTAGTGATGCATCAAGCAGTGGCTGACGGTCACTAGTCGTTCTTATGATTTCAATGAGTTCATGCTTTGCCACCGCATTACGTGTCTCACTGCCCAGTATGTCATCTAGGCGTGATTGCGCACTACGCTCGTCGCGCAGACGCAATAAGTACTGGAGCGGATCAACAATCTGCCAACGCGCAAACAAATCCACAGCGACATAGAGTTTGTCTTTTGTCGGCATGTTGCTTGGGTTTCCATCCCACTCAAGTATACGCTTGTCGATTGGGTTAACTTCTTGGATAAAAGGCACTTTGAACTTGAGCCCAGCAGTTGTAATAGCTTCTCCTATTGGTTTTCCAAACTGAGTGATGATCACCTGCTCAGTTTCGTTAACTTTATAGACCGAGTTAGAGACCAGTAGGAACACCGCTACTATGAGTATTAGGATAAAAGCTTTCATGGTTGGATACCTTTGTTGCCCAACGGCAGTAGCGGTAGAACTTGCTGTGCTTCACTATCCATAATGATCTTCGAATCAAGACCTGGTAGCACCTCTTGTAACGTTTCTATGTAAATGCGGCGTCTCGTGACTTCTGGTGCTTTTAAGTACTCCGTGAGAACAGCGTTGAATCTCGCTGCATCACCTTCCGCTTCGTTGATCCGTTTTAGTCGGTATCCGTCAGCGGCTCTTATTCGTTGGTCTTTTTCACCTTCGGCGAGCGGTACAACTTTGTTGTATTCGCGGCGCGCTGCGTTGATCAAACTCTCTTTTTCTTGCTGAGCCTGATTAACCTCGTTGAATGATTCCTGCACGGGTCGTGGAGGGTTTATGTTTTTGAGTTGAACCTGATCAATGCTCACACCGATACCGTACTTGGTGGTGAGTTCTTGCATTTTCACCAGTGCTTCGTCTTCTATGTCTTGCCGACCAATCGTGATGACTTCGTCTACAGTTCTGTCTCCTACAACTTCTCGCATCACTGATTCAGACAAGTCACGCAAAGTTTCACCTGGGTTGCGAACATCAAACATATATTTCCTCGGGTCTTCAATACGGTATTGAACTACCCATTCGACTAAGGCTGCGTTCAGATCGCCGGTGACCATCTGGCTCTGAGCTTGTGAGTCGGGCCGAGTCTGGCTGCGATTGGTCGCGCCTTGTGTTGAAAAGCCAAACTCTTGCTTCAGCTGTCGTTTGACTGGAACGATAATGACTTCGTCCGCACCCCAAGGAATTTTAAAGTGAAGACCTGCAGACTCTTCTTTTACGTATTTTCCAAAGCGAGTGACTAGTCCAACAGAATCGCTGGGGACGGTGTAATAGGCCGTATAGACGAACAAAACAATGGCTATTAGCGCTATGACTCCGAGCATCGGAAAAATTCCGCCCGCTGGATTCGAGCTTCCACCAGTGCCATTGCCGTCATTTCCTCCGCCACCGCGTTTACCACCGTTGATATTGAATAAGTTCTCTAACTTTTGCTTTTGTTGTCGAATGACTTCGTCAATATCAGGTGGGCCATTGTTTCCTTGTGGCGAGTTTCCTGATTCCCACCTGTTTCCCTGTGAACCGTTGTTACTGCTTTTACCGTTTTTGAGGTCAATCACTGCCATGGTGTCATTCTCAGTTTGTGCGCTGGTTTCACAACGATCGAAACGACTATTCCGAAAGCATCGTTTTGCCTTCAACATAGGTATTCGCACCGGGACATTGTGTGATCATCTGACTAATTAGTTGTCGCTTAATTTTAGCAGTAAAAAAGGTCCAACATCAGTTGTACAGGCAGCTGCGGGCACCAATAAGAGCATTAGTGCTACCAAATTCATAGGCTGCTTGATCTTGGCAAGAAGTATTAAGAATAGGGGGTTTCAAAACCACAGTGTGTACTACATTTTGCGGGGGAAAAGGTGCTTATCAGAAAGGTGACAAAGCTCTCGATCACAAGCGCCGCTTTAAGCTCTGGTGCTTGTTCCAGTAACACTCTAGCTCTTACTAGGGATCACTGATAAAACCGAAAAATAGAAGTATTGCCAGCCTAGTGCATCTAAGCCGGCAAGTTGGCTAATCTTTAGGGACGACGACAACACCATTCTCAGAGACATGAAACCGTATTGCGTCAGCAACAGCATCATAGCCAATCTCAGTACCATCAGGGATACAAACATGTTTATCAATTATGCAATTGCGCAGCTTTACACCTGAACCGATTTGCACGTTATCAAAAACAATGCTCGACTCAATATGCGAATCGATCCCTACACGCACGTTCGCGGATAAAATAGATTTAATAACAGAGGCCTGAATAACCATAGTTCCGCTGCCAATAATCGAGTTACGAATATCACCTTGCTTACCTTCGTCAACTGTCACTATCCTCGCAGGAGGATGCTGGCCATGGTAAGTGCGAATCGGCCATGTGTCTTGATAAAGATCCAATGGTGGCACTGGCGCGAGCAGGCTCATATTAGCTTCGAAATATGAATCGATGGTACCGACGTCACGCCAGTAACGATCCTGAGTTACTCGCCCATCGTCACTACCGAATTGGTACCCAATTACTCGATGTGACTTGATCAGGCGGGGCAAAATATCATTGCCAAAGTCGTGCGATGAAGAAGGATCAGCATTATCAATGGCTAACTGCTCAGCCAATACATCTTGATTAAATATATAAATCCCCATCGATGCCAAAGCAGTATCCTTGTCTTCTGGCAGCGGCGTGGGACGAATCGGCTTCTCTTCGAATTCCACTACTCGACTGTGCTCATCAACAGTCATAATGCCGAATTCACTGGCATCGGCAATGGGCACGCGCATACAAGAAACAGTTAAGTCCGCACCCAACTCCACATGACGACGTAACATAGCGGCGTAATCCATTCTGTAGATATGATCGCCTGACAGAATCAAAACGCGTTTGGCAGCGCTACGTTCTAGCAAAAATTGGTTTTGGTGAATGGCGTCCGCCGTTCCACTATACCAAGAGTCTCCGGTACGCATCTGAGGAGGAACCGTGGTGACGTACTCACCTAGTTCTGGGTTGAAAATCGACCAGGCATCGCGAAGATGCTTTTGCAATGAATGGGATTTGTATTGTGTCAACACCAATATACGACGTAAGCCAGAATGCAGGCAATTACTCAGGGTAAAATCGATAATGCGATATTTACCTCCAAAGGGCACACTTGGTTTGGCGCGATTAGCCGTCAATGGGGAGAGGCGGGAGCCTCTGCCACCAGCGAGTAGTATGCAAACCGTATCTTCAAAACCGTTATCCAACAAACTTTCCTCTTCTCTAGATATTGATCAACTACTAAAATTTAGCGTCGAGTTTAACCCACTATTCTTCCATTCAAAAAACTTATAAGCAATTGCAGGAGATTAGCTCTATTGAAGTTATTGATATGCTTTTTCATGTGAATAGCGCAAGAGAAGGGCTTGAATTAACTTTCAGATAAATCTCACTAAGCATAATTTAAGTAAGTTAACGGTGCGGTTTATGCTACTTGTACGTCTAAGATATATCTGTTTTTACGCGGAACGGTGAGGCGTGCATGCAATTGTGTGGCAGTTGAACCTGTTGGTGAATACCAACATAAGATTCCGTGCAGTTCCATAGATGATCAAGAGACGGAAGAAAACCCTGCCATTGATAGAGCCGTTGCTCAGAGTAAAGCTACTCAGCAGTGCACTAGGTGAATTCTACTATTTCACGGTATATGGTTTCAAATTGCTATTTGCTAACGCCAGGCTGCCACTTAATAATGAAAATATTGTCTCAAAACACTCTACCTGCTTGTTCCATAATTGCGCTATTAGTCTTAGTGCAAGGATGCGACGGAGAGACGGCTGCTGTTGCTGATACCGTTTCTCCGGAGGTAAGCATTAGCTCTCATGATTCAACTACGGTCTCGGGTTCACCCCAAACAATCGTTTTAGAAGGGCAAGCGAGAGACGACACTGAGGTAGAAACAATTACCTTTCGTGTCAATACCGGTGAAGAGCAACCATTTATGTTGAGTAATGGATCGTATTCAGAAACTATTGTCCTAGTTGAAGATAATAATAAGATAACGGTCACCGTAACGGACACTGGAGCAAACACCGCATCTGCAAGTGTGGACATCAACTACATCGCAGAAGGAAATCTACAACAGACATTTGGCGAAGACCTAAATCCAGTTGACTCCGTTCTCGACGGCTTTGTCGTAAGAGACTCAGGCAGCCACAACGGAGGCTTTGGGTTAGTCATGGCGCAGGATGGTTCGTTTTTCACTGTAGGTTACGCCAAAACAAATGGTGGCACAGGTGACTACGACATGGGCCTTTGGAAGATAAATTCCGATGGTGTGTTTGATGCTGATTTTGGTACAGACGGGTTTGTATATCTAGATGACCCCAAATCTGGTACCGGGAATACTGGTACTACTGACGATCGCGCACGCGCGGTAACCATGGACAATGCAGGCAATGTAATAGTTGTCGGGCGTTCGGACAATGACATTGCAATTGCTAGGTTTAATGCAACAAGCGGCGACTTAGACACAACATTTGGCGGAGACATCAACCCAATAGACGGTTCGCCAGATGGGTTTGTGGTGTTGGATGTATCAGGTTCGGGCAGCAGCGATGATGCAGCGGCCGTCACAGTTGACGATGACGACAATATCTACGTTGTTGGTACAAGCGACAATGTCATATATATCTGGAAATTCACATCTGTTGGTGTGTTGGATACAACATTTGGTGCCGGTAATGGTTTTGTTAGTTATGACAGCGCAAGCACAAACACTGCCGCAGACTTAGCTATTGATTCGGCTGGCCGTCTGGTAGTTCTGGGGCAAACTGTTGACGGCGTAACGCTGTGGCGAATGGACAGTAACGGAAATGCAGATACTGATTTTGGCTCTAGCGGCAAAGCTACTGCGCCATCTCCGTACACATTATCTACCATGTTAATAGATAACAACGATAATATTATTGTCGGGGGTTCTATAACGAATAACGTTGTGGGTGACTCTGAAATGACTTTATGGAAATTTACCAACACCGGCATTTTGGACATAAGCTTTGGCGATGGCACTGGCAGAGCAATGTTTTTGGGCATTGACACTGCTGAAAAAGATGATGCTTTTGATCTTGCGTTTGATGCAGCTGGAAATATTGTTGTAGCCGGTACTATACATACAGATGTAGTCAACAAAAATAATACGGCGATTTGGCGGTATTCCGCAAACGGTGTATTAGATACAACATTTGCAACAGACGGATTCTTCATACATACAGGCGCAGCATCCCCTGGCGGAACAAGTAATCTTGATAGAGGGTTTGGCCTCGTTATAGATTCTACCGGTAACATAGTTGTATCTGGAGATAGTTTTGGCAGCGCTGGTGCTGACGTAGTATTTTGGAAGCTGAAGTAATCTCATATCCGCTGCTATCCAGCGAATTGCATCTGTGATGGCAGCCGGCTACCAAACGAATTATCTCGACCATGGCCGTTCATTGGCCACAACGACACAATTCCTTAGGCCTGCTCGGATCTATGGTTTATTGCCTTTAAATGTTACAATGCAAAGTGTTTTTCTTTATACCTTTTAGCGTTGTGCACATGAATTCATTGATCTCTTCAGCCAAAAATTCCTACTTTGAACATGTCTGGAAGTATGTTCGGCAGGTGCCTTATGGCAAGGTGGTCACTTATGGGCAAATAGCTCAATCTATTCCTCAACCACTAACTCCAGACTTAGACGGTGAAACAAATTCTATTTCTCAGCTTGTAGGTAGCGCAATGGCTGCATGCCCAGACGATGTACCCTGGCATCGAGTAATTAATGCGCTGGGAAAAGTTAGTAGCAGAGCGGATGCCGCACGACAGCAAATGCTATTGGAAGCGGAAGGACTTGTTTTCTATGAAGGAAGACTCCGTTTAGAGGAATCACAATGGCACGGAAATAACTCAGCGGATAAACCGAAACAGCATGACTTGTTTTAAATAGATTTAAGTAAAAATGCGTATATGAAGATTTCCAAGCTGTACAACACAACAGCTTTTTATTTTGCTAATATAATTTACTCATCGGGTAGGTCAAATTTTTACTGATTTGACTCAAAAACATAGCATTCAATTCAAATAGGGAGAACGCCATGAGCGTAGCCAAAGTTATAGAAATCATTGCAAGTTCGGATAAATCTTTTGACGATGCCGTATCACAAGGTATCGCACAAGCAGGTAAGTCGGTAAAAAATATTACTAGTGCTTGGGTCCAGGACCACAAAGTAACAGTAACTGACGGCACTGTCTCTGAGTGGCGGGTGAACATGAAAGTGACATTTATTGTTAAAGACTAGTTCTTCAGTCTTTAACTAATACAAGGGCCATTGCAGTTAATTAAAAACTGATATGTCTTAACTCTGTAGCGTATTATGCAGTGGCCTTCGTCATCTATAAAAGCCCTACGTCATTCATTCAAAGCTGAATGTAAAGCCTCGTTCATTTTTTAGCGTGAAGCAACATTACCTAAATAGCCAGAAGAACAAACAGACCATTAAATTCAGGCTTCAAAGCTCAGTGAACTGCGCTTCTACGGCATTGCGAAAAGTACGGCTGACGGGGATTCGCCTACCATCATGCAACTCAAGTTTCATTGTTTGGCCTTGAATAAGCACGCCTTTAACTGCTGCATGAGCCACCCAATGCGATCGATGAACACGAATTCCACCTGAGCCTGAAAGTTGTCTCACGACATCTGAGAATCGATATAAAACCATTCTTGACTCTTCGCTACTGATTAGCTGAACATAGTGTTCTTGGGCTTCAACGCTTTGCAACTCACCCAGCAGAGGTGGTTCCAGCGATTGTAGAAATGGGTCAAGACTTTTATCTATCTTTTCACCTACTGGATCACTCATCGCTAGAATTTCTTTCTGCTCGGAATACGCAGCCAGAATACGCGGCAAGACAAGTAAAAGGCTGAGTGCTACGTGGTTGTCAAGCAAGTAGATAAGTTCATAGGCAAAGGCTGCAGCTGTGGAGCCACCACCCGTTGAACCGTCATTTATACCCAGCTCTGGTAAGCCGAGTATGAGATCGAATGCCGTAATGGCTAACGCAAAAGGTATCAAGCTTGCTGCAATGGCGAGTCCAATAGAGCCCCATTGCGGTAGCAAATGAGCCAAATATCTCTCAACAGCAGAAAGAGCCGCAATAAATAAACTGGCTTCTATCATTACTCGGCAAAACCAATACACATAGTTAGCGGCTAGGCCAAAGTGCAGCACTTGGTGAGATGCCAACAACATGGCTGCTAATAGAGCCGTTAGAATCACCCATAATTCATCAAACTTTCGCAAAATCGGCATATCCTGAG
Source organism: uncultured Granulosicoccaceae bacterium (assembly GCA_937965695.1). Lineage (GTDB taxonomy): Bacteria > Pseudomonadota > Gammaproteobacteria > CALCKW01 > CALCKW01 > CALCKW01. The sequence goes on along the minus strand of CALCKW010000065.1, from coordinate 9,847 downwards.
CCATTCATTCATGCAGCATGAGTGGATGACGTTTTGTATCAAACTGAATAATAAAAGAATTTTCACTCTAGGGGCATCGAAAATAGCACATCAAAGGCATTGGTGAAACCATCCATGAATGCCATACCTGTTTGTGGGTGGATGCTCAATAATTTGTGAGGGCAACCTGTACTCCATACAATTTTAGAGGAACACCGATGATGCGAATTCCAACATTTTCAACCATAGGGCTGATTGCCGCTACAGTGCTTTTCCCAGTGCATGCGCAGGATACATCCATGAGTTTTTTCATCACCAGTGAGGGATCGGGAGAAGGTGCGAACCTTGGCGGGCTAGCAGGTGCTGATGCGCACTGCACGGCTCTAGCAGAAGCCGCTGGAGTTGAGGGAAAAGTTTGGCGCGCTTATTTGAGCACCCAAGAACCCGATAAACGCGGTGTGTCCGCACGAGACCGAATCGGTGCGGGTCCGTGGCACAATGCGAAAGGAGAGTTGATCGCAGAAAACCTAGACCAGTTACATCTCTCTCCCAATATCGTCAAGTCAACTGCACTTGATGAGAAGGGCGAGGCGGTGAATGGCCGAGGTGACAAACCCAACAAGCACGACATTCTGACAGGAACTATGGCAGACGGCACAGCGTACTTCCCCCGTGAAAAAGAGGACCGAACCTGCAGCAACTGGACAAGCTCAGGTGAGGGCAGTGCAACCGTGGGTCACCATGACAGGCACGGTGGCGGCAATGTATCTTGGAACGCTGCCCATAACTCACGTGGCTGCTCACAAGACGGATTGAGCAAAACAGGTGGAGCAGGCCTATTCATGTGTTTCGCTACCGGCGAATAACAAACAGCTACTAGGTATTGCGCTGTGCGCAACCCGGCACAGCGCTGCCTTATACTTTAGGAGAACCGATTGACTATTTCCGCACTAAGGACAAGCCTTCTCGTCTGCCTCTTTTTTACCGCTACAGCAGAGGCTCAACATTTCGCTCGATTTACTTACCAAGGCGAAACCTACTATGGCCGCGTGGACGCCGATAGAATCAATCTCTTAGAAAGCTCTTTGTTTCCTTTAAGTGCAGAAACGGGCAAATCGGTTTCCGTCAATGAGATTAAATGGCTACCCCCAACAGAAGCCCAAAAAGTATTTGCTGTCGGGATGAATTTTGCCAGCCATATCGCATCGAATTCATCAGCCCCACCGCCATTATTTTTAAAATTGCCCACTTCGCTGACCGGACATCAACAAACGGTCAATTTGCCTGCAGATGCAACCAATGTCCACTTCGAAGGCGAGCTTGTGCTGGTGATTGGAACCCGAGCCAAGAACGTGTCAGAAGAGGAGGCGGCAAATTATATTTTTGGTGCAACCGTTGGAAATGACCTGACAGAGCGCAGTTGGCAAGGCACTGATTTGCAATGGATGCGAGCGAAGGCCAGTGACGGATTTGGGCCCGTAGGACCGGTAATCGCTACTGAAATAGATTACAACAATGTTCTATTGACGACACGGTTAAATAATAAAGTGGTCCAGCAAGAAAACACACAAAACATGATTCATTCACCCTCTAAAGTGGTGAGCTATTTGAGCAGGTACTTCACGCTCGAACCGGGAGATCTAATTTTTATGGGCACACCCGGCAGAACCAAAGCCTTGCAAGACGGTGACGTTGTGTCCGTAGATATTGCTGGAATAGGGCAGATATCTAACGCAATACAATCTGAGAAGTGATTTTATCTAGGGCACTTGATTTAAGTGCCTGATCCATGGGATCCAATTTAACTAATATGTACTGTACCACTCAAAGTATCAATTAGCGGTTCCTAACTAGCGCTGAAAGCGCTTGCCGAATATCAGCAGCAGGGGTGACACCTTGTATTGTTTCGACACGGTTACCTGTTTCATCGAAAAATAGCAAAGTTACATGTGGCACATCATGAGTCTGGGCAAATTGACGGCCTTGCTCATTTCTGATGTTTGCAATTTTAAATTGAACGTCGGGCTTAAAATCTGACGCTACGCTATCGAGGTTCTTTTTGAGTCGCCGACATAACTGACAACCAGGGTCGTGTACTTGCACTACTGTTGGTACGCCGTTACCTATAACGCTTAAATCTTGTTCTGTGGCTTTGGCGCTGCTGTAAACTGTATATACAAAACCTACCATGACCAAAATAGCTAGCGTGAAAAATCCTTTTTCAAGCATTTTTCGCCAGTTTCTAAATGAGTTTTGAGCTGACTTCTGTTTAGGCTTAGAGCTGGGGTTTGATTTCTGATTTTTTTTCTTTGTCATGAGTGGTTAACGCCGTCGTACTTATAAGAAATTCAGGTATTCGCTTGCAAATGTGGAATCAGGCGATCTATATCAATATGAAAATCGCTAAAGACGACAATGCCATTTGGATCAATCACAGTAACCCACGGCGTACCACGGGTTTGGTAAGACACCATTGTATTGGGGTAGTGTCCAGGGTTATCTCGCGGTAGATCATTATTACCGGGGTCATGCCCGAACGGCAGATCTAAATCATAACGCAATTGGTTTTTTCTCAGAGCACTCACGGTGTTAGTAGAATGGCCTTCAAAAGTCGTTTGTATAACGGCTGCTGCCACCTTGCTATCATCTGGGAAAGCGGCCTTGAGCTTCTGAAGATTTGGAAAACCGACGGAGTGACAAGCGGGGCACCATTCCTGAAAGCATTTAAGGTATACCCATTTCCCGCGATTTGCGGCAACAGAAAAAGGCTTGGTAACATCTCCAGCACCATCAATCCAATGCGACACCTTTAGCTCCGGTGCAAGTGTCCCCGACATGCCCTGTTCTTTTGATGCTGCACTGACTTGGTCGATTGCGCCCAGGGTTCCAATACCTGCAATCGCTGCTTTCATAGCGCCTCGGCGATTTACTTTCGAATATCGAGAAATCGCAATCTCGCGGTATGCATCAGAATGAAATGGCACAGTGAATCCTCTATGGAAATATCGACATTAGCTAGACAGCGTGATAGCAAGTAGGTTCAAAATAAAATGAAGGAATCAACGCAACTTATAGAGAGGCGCGATGAATTGAGGATTTATACGGTTGAATTGCCTGTAAAAATCGTTGAGGGTAATTGCTGTGTGAGAACGAGTCTCATATTATAAGAATAATATATACAAATACATGAATCTAAAATCGAGTGATTTTTACAAGTACTATTAAATCTACAAGGCTGTATTTATTGCAGTGGGATTCTACAAATGGATCTAATGGTTTCTCGGAACAGACTCTGCGAAAGGCCTCGACACATTACACGAGGCTCCCAAAGGTTTTAGCTTTTTCTATTTTCTGGGATATCAATATTACTGTCCAGCGTTTGGCTTCGTGTACAGAAAAAATTCAAAATGAGTAATTGTAGTTAGCTGCTAAAGCAGATTATAGCTTGCCAGCCAACTGAGTCTCTTGCCGTTTAAATCCAATCCAAATGTTTGTAATACATCATTCCAATCCACTCGTGTATCGCAATTCTCGTTCTTTCTATAGCTGTTGATCTCGGCAAAAACGCCGTCGACAAGTAGACCTGCGCTTGTAGAGGGTCAACGGAGTGTGCACAAACTTGAAAACCTTGTTTTTCAAACACAGCAGCGGCTCTAGGTAAATGAGAAGCACTGCTTATCAATACAATTTTCCGCTCTACCGACATTTGATCCAACACTAATCCGATAGCAACAGCATTTGTATAAGTATCCGTAGATTCGATTTCTGTTCGCAGTTGCACACCATCAGCTAGCATGGGTTGTATTAACTCCGCCATCGCATCAGCTTCGTTGGCCTGTCCAGCCCTAATAGAGCCACCGCTGAGAAAGAGCAAACTATCTTCAGGTGCAATATTAGCAGCTGCCAACGCGCGGTTTTTACTTGAGTTGCTCAGTCTAGAAGACATTCCTAGATTGCTGTATCCACTGCTATACCCACCGGCCAAGGCCACAATGGGGACTTTTTTTGCTTCGACAGAACAAGCCGCGGAGGGGTATTGGTCTTCAAGCATCCCCAGCCAGCGGTTCGCAAAAAATGGGCTTGCGATAAGTATCAGTAGAACTGTTAGCCCGGTCAACAGTACAGCACATCTTGCGCAGTTTCGTTGGAAAAGTGCGAGCAAAATCGATATACACAAGGCAACCGTCATCCAGACGAGAGGATCAATGAGAATATCTATCACGCTATTCATTCCTATTCAGAGTGTTTCCGCCAAGATGGCATAGGGGGCTGAGGCTTTCTAGCAAAAATTGTAGGCCAGCTCGCAAATTCTAGCTCCTGACGGGATGGATGACAGGACTATTTGTTACTCAAACGAGGCTCACAACGCTTAGGCATGGACATGCATTTCTCACGCTGGGCCGTCAATAATTGTACTGCTTAAAAAGCAATTATTTCGGGCCAATCAGAAAAACTTTGTGGGCAGCTAAAAAGCAATTAGCTTGATAGGGGCAAAAAGTACGACGCCTGCCTTCGTAATTATTGGCCAACCCAGTATAGGACCTGTAAGTCGAGGGGTTGTCTCGCAAAAATGGACGGCATCGCGAGTTTTTTGCACTGTTGAAGGAGAGGTTGTATCACAAAGTTGTATGATGACCGTAAAGCAAGGGATAACTTGGAACGGAACAAGGATTACGCAGTGAGTGGCACATAGAAACATGTATAAATGTTCTTTAGGGTCACAGAAATGACCAAACAAATTTAACCACTAAGATGCTCTGATTGTTTACAGCGTACTATTCTGACAACTTTGGCTCTGTCAAATCCCGTCAATGAATGTGGATAACTCAATGTGGCTTGCAGAGATTGCCAAGGGAAGCTCGGACTAAATCGATCAATAAGGGAAGTCCATTTGCTTCGTTAGAACGGGTGGGCATTGCGCCCACCCGCAGAGATGACTTAGTTCGTGTAGACAGTCCGGTAGCTACCAGGATCTACCTTCGGAATTGTGGCTCCGAAACTTTCTTGAATAACATCGATGAGATCATTGGCTATCACTGCATAACCGCGCTCAGTCGGGTGAACTCCATCGAGAGAAAACCCGCCACCCCTTGCAAATGTCGCTGTGATGCCACCGGTGCCATACTGAATACCTTCTGTCGCGAGTGTGCTTTGTGCCGCGGCAGCATCATAGAGCGCAAGATTGGGGCTAGCTTCCGCCAAGGCAGCAATTGTGGCGTTGTAAGCCTCGTTAGCGTCAGTCGTCAAGGCAACTTCTGACGCTGTCAGCACCTGAGCATCGTTAAGTGGGAAACCCACCCCAACAACACTGAGTGGGTTATTGGGATCTGCTAGGGTCCCGAGTGCGCTTGACGTGGTCAGTAGAATATAGTCTTCAGCGGTTGCCTGACGATAAGAAGGCAAACTTAAGGCGCTTAGATCAGTGAGGTCTTCGTCCTCAATCAATACCGCGTTGTTACCAGCAGCAAAAGTTATAGTGCGCGCTGCTACTTCTTCTTCTGTTATCAAGGCACCCGCTTGCGCTTGCAACAATCCGCCATTGTAGCTGGCGAACCCTGCATTTACACCAGCAGCCGTTTCAGCATCCAATGGGATTGCGTTGTAGGGCACAGTTGTAAAAAACGGGATGCTAGTGACGTCAGGCAAGTTGATCAAAACGCCTTTTGCACCATTTGCGGTCATGGTGGTTACTAATGAGTTGTAAACAGAGGCAAAAACGTTGGGATCAGTGATGTCTGATGCACCGTATGTTGTTGGGTCGAGGTTACCGGTTTGGTCAACACCTACACCACCACCTGTAGCGTATGAAAGCGTGTCATTGTTGCCTATCCACAAAGTGAAAAAGGATGGCACTTGACTGGCCGCATCCACCAGAACAGAGGTTGTAGGTGCAGAGGCGAAACGCACAAAGTAGGGGTTTGCACTTCCAGCGGCAACACCGGTGATGTCGCCATAGGCGGTAGACACAAGATGAAAAGACTTAGCGCCTGGCACACCGACATTATTAAATGGTCCCACGGCAGGTATGCCGATCTCAGTGGTTGGCTCACCTGCAATAGGAGCCGGGCCAATTGTACCTTCGGCATCTGCAGCCAGTACAAGTCGATTGCTAAGCCCCAGCGACGTACCATTTGCAAGCAACCCACCCGTATTGTCATTGACAAGAGGCTGCGTGAACGTGATCGGCTGTACTTGGTTAATTTGCCCTGCGAGAATCGCTGGGTATGAAGCTAATTGCCCGTTGAGGTAGAGCGCGCTATCAGCATAACCTGCTGTCAACGAATCCCCCACGGTAACCATTTTAGAAAAATCAGCATCGCCTGCGCTGTAGGAGTCGCTGCCAGGTTTGCTTATTGAGTCATCACAGCCGCTGATTACAAGCATCATGGAGGTAGCTACCGCCACAGCTGAATACTTAAATGTTTTTTGATAAGTCATGAAAATCACTTCGCTTAAAATCAGTAGTTGTAAGAAACGCCAAAACCAATGCCATTTACGCTCGACAAGTAAGTGCCACCGAAGGGCGAGAGGGTGCCATCACTCTCAGCGTACTGGTCATAGGAGTTGGTGACTTCATCAGAAAGCCCCATGAAGGCAGAGACGTCAAATGCCAGGCGCGAGCTGTGGTTGTACGTAGCGCCAACCGTTAAAAAACTGGTGTCGTCGCGTGGCGAATCCGGAGAATAAAGACCGCTTACAATAGGAGTCTGATCGAAGTAAAAGCCACCGCGAACCGTCCAACGATCACTGTGGTGGTGCTGCACACCAATGCGGAAGGTTGTTGTGTCCTTGTAGCCTCGTGCATTGACTGAATCGGGGACAGCGTTGTCGAAATCGACAAGCAATTCCTCGTAGACACTCCATTCTGTGAAGTTTAAGTCTACCGCTACGGTGGTTTTATCATTGTACTTGTAGCTTAAACCCAGTGTCAGCTCTGCAGGCAGTGGAACGTCAGCACTAAAAGTTGTGTCCGTAAATAATGTGGATAGCGAGGCGGGTATGTTTTCAAAGTCTGCACTTTGACCCTCAGCTTCAAGTGACATCTCAGTGCGGTAGTTAACACCGATCTGAACTTTATCGTTCACCTTGGCCATAAAACCGAGATTTGCGCCGACGTCATCTACGCCAGTTGCGTCCAAGGTTACTTTGGAGCGATCACCGTTTTCATTTGTGAGGCTTGTATTGAGATTGCGATCAAACTCAACGCCACCAGACGCGTAAACAAGGCCAAGCCCAGCGCTGTAGCGGTCATTAAATTGCCAGGCAACTGTTGGCTGAACAAATATTGCAGCCAAAGAGATGTTATTGATCAAATGAGAACCAGCCCAGTCATCAGGCCACTCAACTGTGCTTCCAAACGGTGTGTATATCCCAAGCCCATAAGAAAGCTGATCTGAATGCTTTCTTGAGTAATAGAGGCCAATAGGTGTGCCTAACGGACTATCAGTTGTGGCACCGGTGTTAGTGTCAGCACTGTAGTACTCGATTTCTGAGTTTATCAATGTCGCACCGGCAGTGAAGGAGGCGCTGTCTTCAAGAAACGCCATTCCTGCTGGGTTAAAAAAGACAGTCTCTGCGCTCTCGCCTAAAGCCACACCAGTATGGCCCATACCCATTGCCTTTTGGCCCTGGATAGCGACGCGGTAACCACCGCTGTAAGCTGTGCCAAATGCGCAACAACTGACAGTAAGTAATACTATTCGTTTCATGGAGTTTTCCTGTTCTCGCTTTGTTCAATCGTCTGCTCAAAACCTTCGCGTAGATGGCGTAAGAGCGCGCCGCAATTGGTAGTATCATGCCTTACAGTCGCATTTTACAAGAACTATATTGTCAGCCAGCAAAGACAGATATAGCTAAAAATGCATATACAAGTGACTTTCGGATTATAAAGATTTGTCCAAAAACAATCATGTGCATAATCGCTCATTACCATGCAATAACGTGCACAAATTAAATGATCAAATTACACAGGGATTGTGACTGCGGCAGTCTTCTGGAGGGAGCAGAAGGGTGTTTAGGCGAGATATGATTGAATTCAAAGCAAATGCAGCTCGCAATGGGCTGCTCGCTTATTCGGTTGTCACTCCTTCAAGCTCGGTTTGTGGGCTCATTGAGGGTCGTTTACAGGCTTTGGGTGTAAAAGGGTGGCACTAAGAATGGATTTTGCTTGCACCAAAGCACATAAAAAAATGGCCGGAAACCGTCTGCCAGAAAACATCTGGCAGAGAGAAGCTGTTGTTGCCTTCTAATGTGCGGCCAACAAACGTGTTTAGAGTACCAAAAAGACTTGTGGCTTATACCGAGGCACTAAAGTTACCACGCGATTCTTCGTTCTGTTGTGCACTGTAGCTCTGACTAGCTTCACGCTCATTACTCGTTTGCGCAACTTCAGCCTGTTTTGTGTCAACAGCACTCTTCTCGGTATCACCGGCACTCTGAGTTTTATCAAACTGCTGCGCCGCTAATTCAGCACGGGCTACTGCTGCAGTCTGAGCCGCCTGCGCTGCAACCCTTACATCTTGTGAGCTTGGCTCTGCAGGTGCAGTGGCTGCACTTTGCACCACTTGCATCTTTGCGATTGTTGCTTCCGGATCATCTGGAACAGCCGAGACGTCAATGCTTACCTCGCCACCAATTGCATACTGTTGACCGTCAGGGCCTGTCTGATAACTAAAAGTCGCTCCACTTGTCGCATATCTACCGGCCGCACTTAGATGTGCCTGTTCGTGTGCCCGGACTTCACGGTCTCGAGCGGAAAGCTCCTTAACTTGTGCGTATTCCGCGCTGGACGGATCGTTTAGCGGGTCAGTTGTCTTTTCTGATTCGCTATTCAAAGCTTTATCGTCTGGAGCGTGATGGTGTCCCTTTGCACCGTCCTGGAAATCGGCAGTTTCTGCGCTTTTGTGGCTTTGTTCGACTGGAACAGAGGATCCCGCTGGAATCTGGCCATCGGCATGCGAGGTTGTACCCTCTACCTGGCTAACCGCATGATTAGCGGAGAGAGGCTGATTGCCAAATGTAGGCATCGTTGCACTTGATATCTGCATAGCGTTTTTCCAAACCTAATGTTTTCAGATCAATTGACCCATCGGCAGCTACACGGCGGTAGTACAATATGGTCTGACACAACGTTGGTACTCGGGCAAACAAGGCAAGCTTTGCGTACGGATATACTGTCGATAGACAGCGAATGCGAGCCCAATCTCTTTATGTAACCGTACAAATGCTTTAAGGATTTCCGAAAGTCCGATGGACTGTTTAGACTTAAAGTCTATCAATGCACTTAAGAACACCTCATTTATCTTCTGCGAAATCGAGAACAACAATGAATAAAACTGTATCTGCAGCAATGCTCGTCATCGGCGACGAGATCCTGTCTGGTAGAACAACCGATGTCAATATAAACCATATTGCAACTGCCCTGACTGAGGCAGGAATCCGTCTCAAGGAAGTACGTGTGGTCGCAGACGAAGAAGACGATATTGTCGAGTCTGTCAATGCTCTAAGAACACGTTATGACTACGTTTTTACAAGTGGTGGCATCGGTCCAACGCACGACGACATCACTGCGGATTGCATTGCCAAAGCATTTGATTGGCCTATTCAAATAAATGCTGAAGCACGAGAATTATTATTGGCCGGCTATGGCGGTGACCCTGCGGCGCTGACCGAATCGCGACTGCGCATGGCTCGAATCCCAGTGGGTGCTAGTTTGATTACCAACGAACTGAGTTGGGCGCCCGGTTTTGTCTGCGAAAACGTGCATGTTATGGCGGGTGTCCCAAAAATTTTCCGCGCGATGGTGTCAGAAGTCATTCCTACATTGCGTGCTGGCTCGGTTTTGCAATCTGTCTCTGTGAGAGTGGAC
>CALCKW010000064.1 GCA_937965695.1 uncultured Granulosicoccaceae bacterium | reverse complement strand
CACGGCGACTGCCGTGTGGAAAATCGCACCGGCACTGGCCTTTGGCAACGCCGTTGTCTGGAAACCAGCCAACCTCGTACCTGCCTCTGCGGTAGCATTGACTCAAATAATTGCCAAGCAGGACATCCCTGCGGGATTGTTCAATTTGGTGATGGGGCCGGGTGGCGCGGTCGGTCAACAGTTGGCCGAAAGCAATCAAGTTGACGCCATTAGCTTTACGGGATCTGTTCCAGTAGGCCAGCAGATTGCCGCGGCAGCAGTGGCTAACTTTACAAAAATTCAAATGGAAATGGGCAGCAAAAATGCCCTCGCGGTGATGGACGACGCCAATATGGACAGCGCCGTTGCCTGCGCCTTGGGTGGGGCTTTTGGCGGTACAGGTCAAAAATGTACGGCTTCTTCTCGACTGGTTGTGCACAGTGCCGTGCATGATCAATTCGTTGAGCGGCTCGTCGCGGGTGCCAATGCTATGGTGGTAGACCATGCTCTAAAAGACGGTACCCAACTTGGCCCGGTTGTGAGCGAGCAGCAATTAGAAGAAAACTTGGCAAATGTCGCATTGGGCAAAAGCGAGGGTGGCGAACTGCTTTGTGGTGGTGTGCGGGTTGAACGCGAAACGCCTGGATATTATATGACGCCAGGTGTATTTGTCGGTACACGCAATGATTGGCAAGTGAATCGTGAAGAGCTTTTTGCTCCTTTAGCTTGCGTCATCAAAGTCGACAGCTACGAAGAGGCATTGGCAACCGTAAACGATACCCGTTTTGGCCTGACGGCAGGCATCATGACGCAATCACTTGCTCGCGCTTCGCACTTCCGTCGTAACGCCGAATCAGGATGTGTCATGGTCAATTTGCCTACTGCCGGAACTGATTACCACGTACCTTTTGGTGGTCGCGGACAATCTAGCTATGGTCCTCGTGAGCAAGGTGCTTATGCGCAGGAGTTCTACACGACGGTTAAAACGGCCTACATCAGCTCAGGATCGCCTGAGTAGGAGCCTCTGATGAGCGATATTCACTACCGCGTCGACGGTCTGCAATACGCGAACTGGTCGGAAAAAGTATTCCGTCAGATGCGCGAGGGAGCGGTGGACGCGGTTCACGTGACTATCGCTTATCATGAGAATTTTCGTGAGACAGTTTTACAAGTAGAGCGCTGGAATCGATACTTTGAACAATTTCCAGCGCTGATATTTAAAGGCCTGACTGGCGCCGATGTCAAACGGGCCCGTGAGAGCAATCGCACTGCAATATTTTTTGGTTTTCAGAACCCGTCGCCCATCGAAGACGATATCGGCTTAGTTGAGGTCTGCCACACGTTGGGTGCACGCTTTATGCAACTCACCTATAACAACCAATCGTTATTGGCCACGGGTTGTTATGAAGATGACGATACAGGCCTGACCCGTATGGGTCGGGAAGTTGTCGAAGAAATGAATCGTGTTGGTCTAGTGGTGGACATGAGTCACTCGGCTGAGCGCTCAACATTGGAAGCGATAGAACACTCGAGCCGGCCGATAGCAATCACGCATGCCAATCCGACATTCTGGCATCCGGCATTGCGCAATAAGTCGGACACCGTACTGCGTGCACTGAGCGAAACAGGCGGTATGCTGGGTGTTTCTTTGTACCCACATCATCTTAAAGACAAAGGCGATTGCACGCTAGAGAGCTTTTGCCAGATGGTCGCTGACACGGTAGAGATGATGGGTGCGGAACACGTAGGCATTGGTTCTGACCTCTGCCAGGATCAACCTGACTCCGTGGTCGAATGGATGCGTGTTGGCCGATGGACCAAGAAGATCGACTACGGCGAGGGGTCGGCGAGCAATGCCGGATTTCCGCCAATGCCTAGCTGGTTTGAAGATAACCGCCATTTTGGCAACCTCGAAGTGGGTTTGCGAGCTGTTGGTTTAAGCGAGCAAGAAGTGGGCGGCGTCATGGGCAACAACTGGTTGCGTTTTTATGAAAATAACTTTCAGCCTGTGACACTTTGAATGGCACCGAAGTTAGCTGATTGTTAGTGCAGCACGTTTGCGCTAAGCAGTCGAATACCAAGCGATAGTCGCAAAGCATGACCCAGTGAATAAAAGGGGCTAAGATGAGTTCGCCAGAACACACCGAAAATCCGCAAATAGATTATGCTGAAAAACGCAGCCCTGACACCGTTATGCGTTTGGCTCGCCTAGGCAGCTTTCATCAGACTCGTGTGAGTTTCATGCGCGCCTTGTTGAGGCGCCTGCGCCGCGAGAACTGGCGATTCGAACGAACACGCTGGGAGATAGACGCCAAGGGTATAGGCTTTGCGGTTTACACAGCCTACGGCCCGCGTCGTAACTATTCTCTGGTGGCCTTCGCCCATGATCTTCCGCCTGAGATGCGATCTGATCGCGTCATCGCAACCGCTTGGGATGCCACCTTTTGCCTATTTGATGGGATCCCCACCGACGCTGACATCCAGCGATTGCAAGCCAACGTTCCCCTGCAGGAGGCCGGACGAATCAGCGATAGCGAGCTGTCCCTCTCTCGGGCCAATCGTTCCGTGCGGCTTTGGGCTCATGTGGTGGAGCGTTTAGCGGCGGGCGAACAACCAGATGTCGAACTGGTCGATCAGGTGGGGTACTTAATCCGTACCACTGCCGTCTATGGCTCCGGTAAATTTGGTGCCGCCGATCGATACCTTATTCAGGACCGTATGCTCGCTGGTGGCCCATTCAGAATTGAAATGCTTTCTGTGTATCTAACACGCACTTTTAGCCTCGATTTGGTCGAGCATGTAGCCAGTCATGTCGGTGGTGAAAAAGCGGTTAAGGTCGACCCTGATTTGCGCAGACGCTTTGGCGTTGGTAACTCAACGGGTTTGGGCATGGCGCCGTTTTTGATCAACCATCCCTTACTGCTACACCGTTGGATAGACGCCAAAGAGACAGCATTGCAACGTGTGCGTCACGTGCGTGTGGCGTCAGAGTCGGAACAAGCGCATTTTCGCCAACTGCTAGCGAGAGTCAGCATCAACGTCGATCTCTGGCACAGCGAGCATCCGCTGCAAGTTGAAAAACTGCAGGAGTTACGCCGTGATATTGATGCGCTTCAAGCGCATGTCGCCGTGCAGGATCTATCAGCAGAATACGCTTGGGATACTTTATATCGTTGGTCTGAAGCGCAATTAAGCGTTGAAGGGCAAGAACAGCTCGTCTCCCTTATGCTCGAGCCCTACGGTGCTTTGGTCGATGAACTCAGTTCAAATATGTGGGCTGATGAATACGCGGCATTTCGAATCAATGGTGCTGAGACCGTCGTGTCGTTGCTCAAACGTTTGAAAAACGAATATCACTGGGCCATTGATGTGGACTACCGCAAGCGTGAGAACAGCGCGCGCTTCTGGTATGTCTCTGAAGAAAAGCTCGAGCCTCGAGTGGGCGAGCGATACGAAGAAGAAGGTGCAGAATACGAGCAGCCGCTTGACACGGGGCGTGCCGCGGCAGAGCTCTATCAAGCTCTGACTAATTGTGATGATAGTGCTTTAGTCGCTGACTTTCTTCTCTCGTCTCCAGAGCATCGCCATATGGTGCGACGCGTACAACTACAAGCCAAGTACCCCTATGCTGAAATCCGCGACAACCTGATTGCGGCAGACATGTTACCGATTGACTTGCTGCGATGTAAATTATCCTTCTTTGGCGCAACACACTTTGACCCGCGCTCTGATCGTTGGGTTCGTATCTGCATGTTTCAACACGCGCCGTTTCCTCACGAGATGGCTGAGCAGCACGATGACGACTGGGCCTACCCACCTGCAGTTGAGCCGACATGAGTAGGCATCTGTCACTGAGTGAAATCGATAGCTTATGCCGCAAGGCGGCCCGCGGTGCGGGCTACGGGTGGGGCATGTCAGAAGAGGCAGGGCGCACAGCACGTTGGTTGGCGGCGTATGGCTTTCAAGGGCCTGAAGCGCTGGCGCATTGGCTACGTGTTCGGGTAGGCGACACGGGTCAACATGTACCTGCGCTACGGGATCACCTTTGGCATGCTCAGCGCGGTATTTGTCCTTTGACCGCTGGCACGTTGGTCAACGACCGAGAATCACAACTGCTTGGTGGTAGCGGCTTTGAGTTTGTGCAGGTTCACCAACCGATGCTGATGTTATCAATGGTAGCGCGTATCGTTGAGAACCGCGATAGTGCGATTGTCTTTTCGATGGGTGACCGAGATATTACATGCACGGCACAGGGTATTGTCTGCAATGATGATTTTCCTTGGGAAAAATCGCGTGCTGACGTGAGTTGCCACTTAGCCGTCTCAGAAACCGAGTCAATGGACGAAAGCATCGAGCCGTCGGCGCAAAGTAGATCGGTCAGTGACAAGGCGCTCGAGACACTACTTGAGCTTGCGCATAAAACATACGCGCCCGCCACAGAAGCCTCGCGGCTGGCTGGGGCCGGTGCAGGAACCAACGATAACGATTGATTTCCCTAGCTGAAGGGGGGGCTCAATCGAGAGGAAAAAATATGAGCGAACAAGAAACAGTAACAGTGCATCTCGACGAAATTGAAAGCACAACTCATGCAGCACTGACAAGGGCCGGCGCACAAGAGTGGGTTGCTCGCGAGGTGGCTAAGGCTGTGCGTGAAGCGGAGTTGACGGGCAACCTTATTTGCGGCCTGTATTACCTAGAGAGCTATTGCACTCAATTGGCCAATGGTCGCGTGAAAGGCGACGCGCAACCGGTAGTCAGCAGACCGCGCAGTGCCAGCGTACATGTAGATGCAGGTTTTGGGTTTGCACAAGCCGCGTTCGCGCGTGGTTTACCCGAGGCGATTGAAGTTGCCCGAGAAGCGGGCACTTGCAGTTTAGCCGTCTGCCATGCGCACACTTGTACCTCATTAGGGTACTTTACTCGTCAAATTGCTCAAGCTGGCCTTGTTGGAATAGGGTTCACCAATGCATCTGCGGTAGTTTCGCCACCTGGTGGCAATAAGGCGGTGTTGGGCACCAATCCGATTGCCATGTCAGTTCCGGCGAAAGACGGTGGCGTAGCTTTTCAGTTCGACCAGAGCACAAGTGCCGTAGCACTGGGAAAAATCACTATGGCAGCCGCTGCCGGAGTGAGTATCCCCTTGGGCTGGGCGGTAGACAGTACTGGCCAACCTACCACTGACCCCAAGGCAGCAATTAAAGGCTCTCTGGTTTCCACGGGCGGCTATAAAGGCTACGGCTTTGGCTTGATGGCCGAAATTCTTGCGGCTGCTATGACGGGCAGCGTTAATTCAATGGATGTTAAAGGGCTCAAGTTGCCCGAAGGTACTCCGCACGATCTGGGGCAGTTCTATTTCTTGCTCGACCCACAAACTTACGCCGGTGATGCTTTTTGGGAGCGGCTGACCAGATTGTCAGACGCGGTAGACGAGCAAGAGAATGCGCGTTTGCCAGGTTCAAACTGGCCGACAGCGACAAGCGTAAATTTGGAGGCGAAAATATGGCAGCAAACGCTTGCATTAGCAGGCCACTAGGAAGCCTCAGATAGCCGGTTAGTGATGTTGGCGTGAAATATTTGGAAACGGCAAGGTGCGAATCGATGTCAAGTGTGGCGCTATTGGCTAGATTTGCAACGCGGCTAGGCCGAATTTAGCGCGTCGACAGTACGAGCATGATGTGATCTGAGGTATCTCTTGATTCCGCCAATCTTACAGCTCCTGATTAATCTGTTGGGTGTGAACCACAAGAGCAGTGGGGACGTAGTTGTCAAATTGATGTGATGTGAGGCGATATTATTCCAGCTCAATAGCCAATTGATAGAGAAAGTGTTTTACTGGCAGTAGACGAAGGGATTGGCTTTCGGTTATTGAGATTAATAGTCTTGTTTTTATTCGAAGAGCAGATGCGACTTGCGAAGAACCGCTAGCCATTTTTTGTAGTTGAAGAACAGCAGTGCTGATTTTCTTTCATTAGTAAAAATCGGTTTCATGCTGAATTGAGCAGCAACGTGCAGATATTTATGCGTATTGCTCAAGACAGAGCAGGCTGACGAGCGTCATTGATCGTCAATGTAGTTTTTAGAGTGAAGTCTTAAAAGAAAGTTGCAAAAAAACTAAAAAAATACACACCAAAGGAATTTCCAATGGCAATACAACCCCCACTGCAAGAACTCAGTATTGAAACCGCTGACAGTGGTTTCTATACTAATTTTAATCGCGTTGTTTCACTGGCTTCCAAAATCGCGATTGCGTTGATCGTTATTTGGGCAGCTGTTTTTCCTGAACAGGCTGGCAAAGCCTTAGGGGACTGAAGAACTGGTCTTTTAATAACCTCAACTACTATTACACGTGGGCAGTCGCCTTTTTTATTATCGTTTGTCTCGTCATCGCGCTGCACCCTAGATGGGGGAAAATCACGCTAGGCGATGGTGGAAAACCTGAGTTCTCTAATTTCTCGTGGTTCTCCATGATGTTTGGTGCGGGTATCGGAATTGGCATGTTAGGGTACGCGACGGGCGAACCCATGTGGCACATAGGTGATAACCCCGTGATCCGCATGAGCGCGGCAGAGGTGCAAGCCGCCCTTGATGCCGCCGGCATAGCTATCGCCGAAGGCAGCACAGCGTGGGCTACCTACGATGCGCAAGTAGCCGCAGGATCGATGGCAGCTATCCCTGATTTAGTCTCTCCGAAGTCTGAGTCCGCCATAGTATCTACCTATCGTTATTCATTTTTGCACTGGGGTTTGGGTGCATGGGCCTGTTATGCGTTAGTGGGAATTTCTTTATCCTTTTTTGCCTACTCGCGCGGCTTACCACTAACTATTCGCTCGACGTTAACACCAATCTTCGGTCGGAGCTTGTCAGGTCCGGTTGGGCATTTGGTCGATATCACTGCCGTCGTTGCAACCATTCTTGGCATAAGCCAAACAATCGGCTTGGGATTAGATTCATTTTCTGCAGGGCTCTATAACTTTACTGGCGCCGAGTGGCTAATGACCACCAATGCAGACGGCGTACTGGTTCCCTCTACGGGCTCTATGCTGTTAGCGCTGGGTGTCGTCATGGTGTGTTCAACATTGTCTGCACTCTCAGGTGTTGGCAAAGGCATAAAATGGTTGAGTAACATCAATATGGTGCTGTCTTTTGCGCTGCTCGCTTTTTTTGCCGTGGCAGGTTCTACGCTGTTTGCACTGCAGATTCTCGGCTACGGCATCTTCGACTATATCATTCACCTGCCGGCGATAACCTTTCAGGTGTTCCCCGCTGCCGGTGCAGGTAGTCCCGGTGAGTGGCAAGGTTGGTGGTCAATTTTCTACTGGGCTTGGTGGATCGCTTTTGCTCCTTTTGTCGGTATTTTCTTGGCGCGTATTTCTAAGAATCGCAGCATCCGTGAATTCGTTGTTGGTTCAATTGTCGCTCCCTCGCTGATGTGTTTTTTGTGGTTCGCCCTTCTGGGTGGAACAGCCATAGACCTTGAGCTCAACGGTAGCGCTGAGGGCAGTATATTTGCCAAGAGCTTGACGGCTCAGCTGTATCAAACAATCAATGTGATGCTGCCAGAGGCTGCAAGTATTATCTCCATATTGATTGTGGTGCTGTTGCTGACATACCTTGTGACCTCAGCTGACTCCGCTGTTTTAGTCGTCAACACCATTAGTGCTGGCGGTTCTCAGTCTGCAGCAACCAAGCACCACATCATTATGTGGGGATTGATTTTAACAGCCGTTATTGCCGCGCTGTTACTAGCCGGTGGTCTGAGTGCAATTCAATCAGCGATGATTGTTGGTGCAATTCCGTTCTCATTTATGATGATTCTCATGGGTCTTTCTCTGCTTAAAGCGCTCATCAGAGATGACATGCGGGCTAAGCAAGATCGCTAGTTTTTGAAGCTGACCTTGTCAGCAATTTGTTGTAAAAAAAAGCGGACTTCGGTCCGCTTTTTTCTTGCCTTGAATCTTGCTGCTAGTTCTGCAATTTATATCATCTTTGTCAACAGGAAACTGTAACCGGTCCATCGACTGTTTGATGAAAAATACCAGCGCTTGAGGTGAACATTGATAGACTTCTCTGTAAGCTATGAATCAACGCTGCGCACGCGAAAATTTGTGACTTGTATTTGAAGCACTGCGTCTATATTTACAGCGGTAAGCCTTTTATCAATTGCCTGTAGAGATCAATATGAGCGAATACAAAACACTGACCGAAATGGGCATTAAAAACCCAGACCAAATTGTCCGGTACAACATCTATAACCACAACAATATAGATTTTTTGCGCATTACTTACAAACGTCAGTCGGGTTCACTTTTACCCAGATCTCGACGTTATCAATTTGGCCGTGCGAGTAAAATGGTCGTTACTGACAGCGGCACCAATCAACGCGAGACGATCCATGAAGTGTCGCCGGTTTTTCAACGTGCGCTTAGTGAGTTGGATATGTTGTTAGACAAAAGCCGTGAAACGGACATTACAAAAGATCACATTCTGGAAGAGTTGGATCGACTGGAACGAGACTTTCAGGCGAGTCAGGCTGCGTTGAGAGCGATGATAAAGCAGCTTTAAGCGGAATTCTGTGGGCGCTCGACTGCGCCGTTAGAGATCTCGGCTCACTCGGAGCCGCGATCGTAGCCCGTCATTTCCAAATAGCCTCTGCCCCTAATAGTGTTGTTTGGGGATTCCACTTCGATGACACCTTCCCAGTAATTTACAATGCCAATTAGCTCTTGCTCGTCAAAACTTGCTGTGACGGTTAGTTCTTCAACAAGCCCTTTGACCTTGAGTTTCCAAGCGGTGGGGTAGCGTGCGCCACTGATGGGAGAGCGCCAATGGCGGGTTGCCTGTAAGCTAATATCGTCTGCCGCCAGTGTGATACTGCTGCCATCTGTTTGGACCAAACTGCCACTTTTATTGTTTGCTGCATTGTTCTTCTCTGATCGCAACTGATAGAGCATCAGTTGCCTACCGTCTTGCAGTTGCAGTGAAAACCAGTCCCAGCCAGTCACACCAGGTGGCAATACGCTGGTACTCCATTCGCGATCTAACCAGGCACTTCCATTAACCGTTTTGCCATCCAGTGTGCCGGCGACTTGCATTTCGGTGTAGGAATAATAAAAAGAGGCATTGCCCGCACCGCCTTTTTGGCTCAGCCCGCGATCACCTTGCAGCACGGGTGGCTTTTGGTTGTCGACTTGTAGTCGTAAGTTGAAATTTTCGTCTGCAATGTGCAGTTCCCATGGGAAATTCCCTGAGTCACCTGTCGCGTTGAGTCGCCAGTTGTCCATCCACGCACTAAAAGGCGAAGCCGTTACGCCTGCACTGCCCACGCCACCGTGCGATAGTCGCTGCGAGTGCCAGTGCTTTTTTTCTTTCACATCGCTGAGTGCCACATGTGCCATCCAAATGGTGTCTCGCGACCAGAGATCTTCGTCGGTCGATTGTGGTGGTGTTAAACCGATGCGAAAAAGTGTGTATTGAAAACCATAGTCGCGACCCGACCCGTCCTGCAATTGACCGGTGAGATACCACCACTCGTTGCGAAAACTGGGGTGGGGGCCGTGGTCGCTCGGAAATTCAAAAGCACGTAGCTGCAAAGCCTGTTCAAAACCAACAGCGCTGCCAGCCAACGCCGTTCCTATATCAATGCTTGTCTGTTCGGCTTGCGATATGACAGGGCCTGTGAGCAGCCCAGTGCAGAACAGGGCGTGTATAAATCGCATTATTCCATTCTCATGGCGTGGTTTATCTGAATCTTTTGCAGGCGCCTTGCCGGTAAAATACTGGCCAATAAGGCTGCACCTAAACCAAGAGCCAGCGCAAACAAAAGTGGTGAAAGACTGATCTGCATATCGATCGTCCAGCCAAAAGAGCGCACATTGATGACGTCTATTAACAGAGCAGCCAGCACAACGCCCAAGGGCAAGGCGAGCAAGGCAGCAATACAGCCGATGATGGCCGCTTGCTGCAAGATAAGCGTGCT
Source organism: uncultured Granulosicoccaceae bacterium (assembly GCA_937965695.1). GTDB lineage: Bacteria > Pseudomonadota > Gammaproteobacteria > CALCKW01 > CALCKW01 > CALCKW01. Next base: position 33,135 of record CALCKW010000064.1, on the reverse strand, counting down.
CATCTCCGAGCGGCGTGCGCCCAGTGCACGAAACACGGCAAACTCTCGTGTTTTTTCAAGCAGTACACTCATCAGTGCGCTGAATAACCCTAAAAAAGCAACGCCCACGGTGAGTAATCGCAAGACATGCGTAATGGCAAAGGTGCGATCAAAGATAGCCAGTGACTCTTCTCGAATACTGCGGTTGTCGTTGAGCATGTAGCTATAATTTTGTTCTTGCAGATGCTGGCGGATTATCTCTACCTGATTTTTGCTGTCAGCGTTGTCGACGAGTTGCAGCCCAATGGATGAATAAGCATTGTCTGTCCAGTGTTGTTGGTAGAGCTTACGATGAAAGAGCACCATGCCTTGGCTGCGGCCGTAGTCGCGAAAGACATTGGCGATAACAAATTCTTGCCAGCCATTGTTGTCGGTGAATAACTCAATTTTCTCACCGGCTCGCAGCGAGTGTGTGCGGGCTAATGGCTCGGAAATCTGTACCGCTTGGGCCTGTGCCAAGGCTGTGTTGTCGTTTTTTGAGTTCGCAATGGGTTTGAACCCCCGCAGCTGATCATTGCCTGGATCAATTGCCATTAGCGTCACTTCGCCCTCGCGAGACTGAACCGTTATCCTGCGCGATGTGTTTATATTTTTAATCTTATTGTGCGACAGCAGCCATTGAGACAGGCTGGGATCAAGATCGCCTTCGGCACGCGCACTCAGGCTAGAGGGGGCGGATATATAGATGTCCGAGCGCAAGGTGTCTTCAAGCCAATTTTGTACGGATGATCTAAAACTGCCCACCATGATATCAACGCCCACGGTCGCGGCGATTGCGACACACAAGGCGGCTAATGCTACCCCGTAACGACTCATGTTGCGCTGAATCGCTCCAATGGCATGGGTGAAGCGCCAGCCACCCACAAGCGCTTGCGGCCCCCACGTGCGGCTGCGCACCAGCAAATACCTCAGCGCTTGAAGCAGTACACCGCTGGCCATCGGCACTAAGAGCGCGTAGCCCAGAACGACCGCAAACAAGGCGGCAAAACCGGGCAGTAACGACGCGCCGGGCAGGGCAAGAAGTGCCAAACCGAGCAGGAGCATCCCAACAGCCAGTAGCGCTAAACCTTTTCGCCGCGCACGGCTGCTTTGTTCTAGTGTGGATACGAGAGCCAGTTGCCCCGGAGGTGTGCGTGCTGCATCCCAAGCGGCGGCTATCGCCGGTAGCGTGCCCGCCGCTGTGCCCAGCAAAACGCAGAGTAGCCACTGCCAACCACTGAAATGTAGTTCCCGCACCGTCAAGACAAAGTAAAGGTCGTTAATTGTTTGAGTGACCATCGCGATTAATTGGCCCGCCAGTGCGACGCCCAGCATCGCACCAATCACCGAGCCTAGAAGCGCCAGTGCGCAAGCCTCCACAAGCACACTGCGCAGAATTTCCGCACGGGTGACACCCAGTGAACGATAGAGCGCGTAGTGTGTACGACGGCTAACCACCACAAAACTCATGGTGTTGTGAATCAGAAAGGCGCCGATCAAAAGGGCGAGAAGACTCATTGCGGTGAGGTTCGTGTTAAAAGCTTTCGTCATTTCTTGCATCTGTTGAGCGTGAGATGCACTGGGGACTAACCGCAGTTTGTCAGGTAACCAAGCCTGTAATAGTTCAAGTTTTTTGTTATCGAGGTGTAAGTCGATACGGTCGAGTGTCGCACCTCGCTCAAGCCAGAGGCGTGCATTTTCAATATAGGTCAGTATCAATGAGGCAGAACCGCTACTGTGCGGCAAAGTGAGCGCAAGAGTCACTTGATGACTCTCACCATTGATGAGGAGTGCAAATGTTTCGCCTTTGGATATACCTAAGCGTGCGGCTGTTTCGCTGTCCAATGCGACAGCATGCCTGTCTCCGACAAAAGACTGCAGGGCGCTATTTGCTGCAAAACTTTGTGCATTGCGCGGGCGCAGTTGCGCTTCCGCAAGTGGAGCAATACCGAGTAGGGTAAAGCTCTCGCGACCTAGGCTTGCGAGGCCCTCTATCACCGGAGCACTGTTAGTCAACCCGAGCTCTGTTCGCAATCGCCGATAGTACTCGGCATCTACGCCTTGAGAGCCCCCGAGTATTTGATGAGTAGCGCGGCCGTACAGCGCTTCAGTGGATAAGGCGAAAGCTTTGCGCGCAGAAGCGGTAGTGAGTATGACGGATGTCGCAATAGCAACACCGAGTGCCAATCCCAGCAGAGTGAGTAGCAGTTGGCTTGGGTGTTGGCGATAAAAACGTATGTTGGAATTAATAAGCCAAGCATTGTTTACTTTATTCATGTGGCTCGGCGCTCATCCATGTCGACTTTGTAGCGATGTTATCGTGATAAGAAAGCAAGTGATCGTCTGGATCACCACGCCACTCCATCAGCGCCCTCGTGGATCGCTCCATCGAGTAGGCTGACGACTCGGTCACAGCGTTCGGCTACCGCGCGGCTGTGGGTGACGATAATTAACGTTTGGGACTGCCGGCCAGCACCTTCGAGTAAGAGTTGTAAGGCACGCTCACCACTCGCCGCGTCGAGGTTTCCGGTGGGTTCATCCGCCAGCACCACGGATGGTTTGTGTATTAAGGCGCGGGCGATGGCGACGCGTTGTTGCTCGCCGCCCGATAAGGTATCGGGAAAACTGTCGCGGAGATGAGCGAGCTCTATGCGTTGTAGCCACAGCGTCACTCGGTCTTTGGCGTCGGCATCGGAAACGGCATTAAGTTCCAACGGTAGGCTCAGGTTTTCAGCCACCGTGAGTGTCGGCACAAGGTTGAAGAACTGATAAACAAAACCGATATGCGCACGGCGAAGGAGGGTGCGCTCATCGTCGCAGCGATCGTGCATACGCTGGTCAGCAATGCTCAGTTCACCTCGCTGCAAAACTTCGATACCAGCGATCAGATTTAACAACGTGGATTTTCCAGAGCCACTGCGTCCCAGCAAGGCCACTGATTGTCCTTTTGGAATGTCGAGGTTGATGTCTTTTAATACGGGTATCTTCTGGCCGAAATGGCAATGATGGAGATTTTGAATTTTTATCATAAGGCTAGAGTAACGCGATATCGCCTGTGGCTCCATTTTGCGTCATTTTTGTTTTATTGTTCATTTCGACATTCCTCGCCAAATAGGCTCTCTGCACAATCCCGTTGTATAGGTCTGAGATTGCAGCGAAATTGACAAATGCCAGTGTACCTGCGTTAAACTAACAGCATGGGGCACGCGGCTGCCTCGTGAGGCGCCAGCCAAAACCCGCATCCAATTTTCTTAAACACGACTGGATGCTCCTATGGCTTCTCCTACTGAAATTTCTGTACAGCAACTCTCACGCTTAATTGCCACGCCAGACTGCCCTCTGCTCATCGATGTGCGAATGGATGATGACTTTGAGCGTGACTCGCGACTTATACCGGGTTCTATTCGCTGTGCGTTTGATCAAATTACCTCTTTATTGCCACTGATTGCTGACCGCAATGTGATTGTCAGCTGCCAAAAAGGGCTCAAGCTCAGCCAAGGGAGTGCTGCGATATTGCGCCATCACGGCGTAAAAGCCGAGACTTTGGCCGGTGGTTTTTTAGCTTGGCAGGCGGCTGATCTGCCTTTAATTCCCACTTCACAATTACCACAGTTGCAGCGCGGTGAGAGCAGTCGGTGGGTCACAAGACAGCGACCCAAGATAGATCGTATCGCCTGTCCTTGGCTCATTCGTCGATTCATCGATCCACAAGCAGAATTTTTATTTGTTGCACCTACGCAGGTACAGCTTGTTGCGCAGCACTTTGATGCGATTCCCTTCGATATTGAAGACACCTTCTGGAGCCATCGAGGAGAACTCTGCACCTTTGATACCTTGATTGATGAGTTTGAGTTGCACACCGAAGCGCTCGATCGTCTGGCGTTAATTGTGCGCGGTGCGGATACCGACAGCCATCATCTTGCACCTGAGGCGGCGGGGTTGTTGGCGGCGTCTTTGGGGTTGTCGCGCATGTACAAAGACGATTTAGTGCAACTCGACGCAGGTATGGCTCTCTACGATGCTTTTTTTCGTTGGTCTCGTGATGCGGTTGACGAAGGACACGACTGGCCTGCCAGCGTGAAAAAAGGCTGAGCCATGCAGAGCGATACGCAGAGTGCTGAGCAAGATTCAGCAGATTTACCCATGCTGACAGTGGGTCAGCTTTTTTCTGTTTTTTTACGCATTGGGCTGCTGTCTTTTGGTGGTCCGGCTGCGCAGATATCCCTCATGCACCGTGAGCTTGTGGAACAGCGGCAGTGGTTGAGTGAAAAGCAGTTTCTCAATGCACTGAGCTTTTGCATGCTGTTGCCTGGACCAGAGGCAATGCAATTAGCCACTTATGCGGGTTGGCGATTACAAGGAATAAAAGGCGGGCTGGTAGCGGGTCTGTTATTTGTTATTCCTGGCGCACTTGTCATATTTGTTCTGGCATCCCTGTATGCGATCTATGGCGATGTACCGCTGCTCAATACCCTGTTTCTCGGTGTAAAGGCTGCTGTGCTCGTCATCGTTATAGAGGCGCTTCTGCGCATATCAAAACGCGCCCTGAGTGAGCGATCGCATTGGCTAATCGCTGCCTTTGCTTTTATCGCCATTTTCTTTTTCTCGCTCCCCTATCCGTTGATAATTTTATTGGCGGGCATTTACGGCGCTATAGCGTCGAACCAGCAAACAGCGAAAGTCGCCGATATCAAAACATCGGTCGGCGCTAAGAAAACCGCGAGCACGGTTTTACTGGGCTTGCTCATTTGGGGCTTGCCAGTGGGATTGCTATCACTGGCACTGGGGCCATCAGTACTGACAGATATCGCTGTATTTTTCTCAAAACTCGCGGTGCTCACCTTTGGCGGTGCGTACGCGGTTTTGGCTTATATGGCGCAAGATGTCGTCAGCTTGCACGGTTGGCTCGGCGCGGGTGAAATGCTCGACGGATTAGGCTTGGCGGAGACAACACCCGGGCCGCTAATTTTGGTGACGCAATTTGTGGGCTTTTTGGCGGCATTCAGAGAGGGTGGATTTGCCTTGGGAGTGGCCGGAGGATTACTGACCTTGTGGGTGACTTTTGTCCCGTGCTTTATCTGGATATTTGCCGGCGCACCCTATATTGAATGGATATCCGAACAGCCACGGTTGCGCGGCGCATTGCAGGCGATAACGGCCGCAGTGGTCGGTGTGATTTTGCATTTGTCGTTATGGTTTGCGCTGCACGTGTTGTTTCAGCAGGTAGATTTACGCACTATTGGCCCGTTGACTTTATGGCAACCAACACTCGGTAGTTTAGATTGGCGTGTGTTAGTCATAGCCATCGTTAGTGCCGTTTTGTTATTGCGATGTCACCAGAGCATTCTGCGGGTCTTGGGGGTAGCAGCGGCGATGGTGTTTTTGATGTCGTTGCTGCATTGAGTGCCTTAGACGCGCTAGTTGTTGGTTAGATGTACAGTGCGACTGGGCCGAATCTAGCGCATCGACGTTGCGAACGTGACTCGATCTAATGTTTTCAAGTGTCTTCCCGTGCACCAAGCGGACAACTGCATCTCAGGCCTCATAAGTGATTTCTCCGCCACGTACGGTCAAAGTCGCTTGGGCTGAATCGAGTATTTCGGGTTGCATCTCTTCCAGTTGGTGTGACATCAAGGCGATGTCGGCGAACATGCCAGCCTTAAGCCTGCCTTTTTTATGTTCGTTAAATTCAAGCCATGCATTGTCACGGGTGTAGGATGCAAGCGTGTCGAGCAAGCTCTGACGCTGAGGTGTCCAAGGGGATTCCATTTCTATGCCTGCCACTGCTGCGCGCACAGTACGCATGACATCGACAGGAACCACGGGCCAATCGGTAGAAAAGGTGACAGGTGTGCCAGTGTTGCGGATAGTTTGCCAAGCAAAGGCATGCTGGCACTGCTCGGTGCGCAGTAGCTCGCCGGGAGTATAACCGGGGAAAAATCCACCGACAGGGCTGTGCATCGGTTGTAAAGAGGCGACAACATCCAGTTGCTTGAGCCTTGGTATGTCGTCAGGGTGTATGGTTTCAATGTGTTCAATACGGTGTCTGGAATCTCGCGGTCCATTGGTGGCACGCGCTGCGGCGTACCCATCTAGCGTGCGACGGACGGCGGCGTCACCGATGGCGTGTACTGATATCTGCAAACCCATTCTATCGGCAATAATGCAAGCTTGGTTAAACCGCTCTGCACTGACCAAAGGTTCACCGTGACTTTCTGTATTTGGGTAGGGCTCAAGCATAAAAGCGGTTCTGCTATCAATCACACCATCCATAAAAAGCTTTATACGTCGCGACCAAAGCATGTCAGAGCTATATTGCTCGCGCATCGACGCCGCCTCCGCTAGACGGTCCAGCGGGTCGTAACTTTTGAGATGGAAGGGTATCTCCGTGCGGCACAGCAGCTGACCACTATGTTCCATTTCCTCGAGTAGGCTCAACTGATAAAAATTGCCGTCCATGTTGTGCAAACCGGTGATACCGTGGCTAGCACAGTGGCGCATCCCTGCTGCTATCACCGCTTTGTCGGCTTCACGCTCAGCGTGCGTCGCCGGTGGAGTGGGGTCGTCACCACTCACGTAGCCAAGTAAGTCTCGGCCGCCGTAGCGGGTCAGGGCCAATACGGGTCCAAATGCCGCTGTCTCCCGCAGTTCTCCCGTGGCTGTGCCGTCAGGACCAAGCACCACTTCATTGCCTGCAGGTAGCGAGGCCCCATGCAGAAGCCCAGCCATTTCTAAAGCACGTGTATTAGCCCATGCGGTATGTAGGTCAGAGGCAATACAGGCAAACGGTCTGTCGGGGCAGGCGGCATCTAAGTCTTGCCTAGTGGCTGCACGTCCTTCTCCCATCATAAAATAGCTGGCCGCTGAACCAAAAACACAGAGGTCGTCTGGGCAGGTCGCTGCGTAGGCGGCTATGCGCTGTCGTAGCTGGTCGGCACCAGTAACACCCAGCATGTCCAGGTATTCAAGTGAGGTAGAACCGCTGAACAAATGCACGTGGCTGTCTATAAAACCTGGCAACAAAGTGTGGCCTGCTGCATCGATCTCTCGGCAATTGGCACCCGCTAAGGGTCGAATGTCTTTATTGCTTCCTACGGCGAGTATACGGTTTCCCGACAGGGCGACAGCCTCTGCGCGGGGTTGTGCTTCGTCAAAAGTAAGCGCCGATGCATTGCAAATAATTAGGTTGGCTGTTGCACGGGACATCATTGAAGCCTCTTGTTTTTAGCTGTACTACTGCAGCTGCTAAATTAGGTATATCTGAGTGCTGCCTATTATAAGGCCAGGCTACCTCGGTATTCTTTTATGGCAAGTGCGGCTAAAAATTTGAAAAACTGATTTTCTATGACTATAAAAACGCTCTTGCCAAACTTTCTACTCGTGCCGCGAAGATTGAATAAACTATTTATTGGTTGTCATTTCTTTTTGCAGCAGCAGCGGCGCGCAGTTTGTCTTTTTTACTCATGCGCTTGCCCTTTATCCCACCATTGTTGTCGCCAACAAGCAATTTGGGGTTAGGCGTATCGGTGGGTTCAAAACCGGCTATCCGTTCGCGCTTTAACTTAATACCTACACGCTTTTCTATTAACTTAAAGTGAGCATGGCTATCGGCGTCTATAAAACTTATAGCGATGCCATCTTTGCCCGCGCGGCCTGTGCGACCGATGCGGTGGGTATAAACCGGTGTAGACCGAGGAAGATCATAGTTGATGACCAGCGGCAAGGAATCCACGTCTAATCCGCGAGCTGCGAGATCGGTGGCAACCAGCACGTCTACGTGGCCGAGTTTTAAGTCGTCTAACACTTCTTCGCGTTGTTGTTGCGGTAAGTCACCGTAAAGTGCTTCTGCTCGAAATCCCTGTTGTCGCAACTGGTCGCCCAAACTCTCTGCGCCTAATTTAGTCGCGCAAAAAACCAATGCTCGAGCGTCGTCGTATTCTTTTAACAGCCGTTGCAGTAATTCGCACCGCTTGTCTGCATCTACTTCAATCGCTCGCTGTGCGATGGTGTCGATGGGTTCGTCTATTTCCACAACAACAGGGTCATTGAGTAATTGCAGCGCAAATTTCTCTACCTTGCCAGCGATCGTCGCGGTGTACATCAGGCTTTGGCATTCGTCGGGCAGATCGCAAAGCACAGCGTGTAGTTCTTCTAAAAAGCCTTGATCCAAAAGCCGGTCAGCTTCGTCCAAGACAAGCGTTGTGGTGTGCCACAGATCTAAACCGTTGTGTTGAATGACATCGAGCAATCGGCCGGGTGTTGCAACCACAAAGTCTGCACCGCCGCGCAGTAGCATAAGTTGAGGGTTGATCGACACACCACCAAACAGCGCCACGACCTTTACGTTTTTTAAGTGGCTCGCGAGCTGATCAAGAGACGCGGCAACCTGCTGCGCCAATTCGCGCGTGGGCACCAAAATCAAGCTTTTGGGTTTTTCTCTTTCACCTGCTATCGCCCAACGGTGCAGCAACGGCAGCACATAGGCGGCCGTTTTACCCGATCCAGTGCGGGCGGTTGCCAACAGGTCTCTACCATCCATTGCTGGAGGAATCGCTGCCATCTGAACCGAGGTTGGCTCAGTGAATTCCAGTGTATTGATGGCATCAAGAAGAGACGGGTGAAGAGCAAGAGAGCTAAAAGACATGGAGTCACGATGTTGGGTTGGTGTTTTAGTTTACTTGGGTGGCAGCAAGGCGACAAATTAGCGACGAAAAATCCTCAAACCATGACAGCGGTTGGACTTCATTCGTTCTTGCTTAAAGCGCGGTATCATTGGTCCTGACATCGCTTCTTTAGAGAAAAATGGTGAACTCCCCAAAACCCAATCTGCTGCACCCGCGCAACCCTCACCAGGGGCGTTATGATTTTCAAATGCTCTGCAAGGCGAAGCCAGAGCTGACAACCTTTCTGCAGCAGAACCCTCGCGGTGATGACACCATTGATTTCAGTGATGCAAAAGCGGTGGTGTGTTTGAACAGTGCCATTTTAGCGTCACAGTACGGCATCGAATTTTGGGCTTTGCCGGACGGTCACTTGTGCCCACCGATCCCTGGCAGAGCTGACTATATCCACTACCTAGCGGATTTATTAACAGACCCCGAAAACGGGGAAATACCCACCGGTAAAAAAGTGAGAGTCTTAGATATAGGGACGGGGGCTAATTGTATCTACCCAATACTCGGTTGTTGCAGCTATGGCTGGAGTTTTGTCGGCACCGATATAGACCCCGTTTCTGTCTCTTGCGCTCAAGCAATCGCGCAGAGTAATAAAATGCTCCAGAACCATATCAAGCTGCGTCTTCAGACGGACAAACATTCGATTTTTAAAAATGTCCTAATTAAAAGAGAAATTTTTGATCTGGTGATGTGCAACCCGCCGTTCCACGCGTCCGCTGCGGAGGCCGATAAGGTCAATCAGCAAAAACGGCAGAAACTAAAGAAGCACCGTGGCGCTCCGCTGGCCGTCGATCGAAATTTCTCGGGCACCAATAACGAGCTGTGGTGTGAAGGGGGGGAGATGACATTTCTGAAGCGAATGGCACGTGAGAGCAAGGAAGTCGCCAAACAGGTGGGGTGGTTTAGCAGCTTGGTCTCAAAATCTGAGCACGTAAAAGTATTGCAAAAAACGCTAGAGAAGCTCGGCGCTGCACACACAGAAGTCGTGGAGATGAGGCAGGGGCAAAAAATAAGTCGTTTTGTGGCTTGGAGTTTTATGTAGGTCAGACATCAGTCCATCAAACCTAAGATCTACTCCTCGCAAGCAGGGTGGACTGGTTACACCGATGCCCAAAATCGAGACCAACGACCAGACATCCGGGATGCTCGAACTCTGAGGGTACGAACACGACTTGATGTTTTTGTTTTGCAGTCGATGTCAGCCGTAGATTGCCGACTGCGATCACTGGTTTCTCACGTTAGATCGCTTTCATCCTGTTGAAATATATAATAAAATACAGGTAATTAAAGCAAGCTGTAGCTGGATCTGAAAGGCGTTTTGGTCGCTGTCGAAGCACACTAACCGGGTTGGTCCTAACTATAGTTACTATCTGATGCTGGAGCTTAACACTGCACTGAGGCCTTATACGCACCATGGGCCGGTGCGTTGCCACGTTTTTTTGTGCAACCGAAAAAGCGCTTGAGCCTTGCTCGCTTAGCCCCACCCAATTTTAAGACACTGATAAAAGTAATAATTCGAGGAGCAACACCATGAAGATGACGACTGAAGAAGCCTTCGTCAAGGTCCTACAGGCACACGGTATCGAGCACGCCTTCGGTATCATTGGCTCAGCTATGATGCCTATCTCTGATTTGTTCCCTAAAGCTGGGATCAAATTCTGGGATTGCGCGCATGAGTGCAATGCTGGAATGAGCGCTGACGGCTACTCGCGCGCCACGGGCAAGATGAGCATGATGATTGCTCAGAATGGCCCCGGTATCACCAACTTTGTTACTCCCGTTAAAACGGCCTTCTGGAACCACACGCCCATGTTGCTGGTCACGCCTCAGGCTGCCAACAAAACTATCGGTCAGGGTGGCTTCCAAGAAATTGAGCAGATGGCGCTGTTCAAAGACATGGTCGCCTATCAAGAAGAAGTCCGTGATCCCTCACGTATCGCTGAAGTGCTGAATCGTGTTATCGATCAAGCGTTCCGCGCTTCTGGTCCTGCGCAGATCAACGTGCCTCGTGACTACTGGACACAGGTTATCGACATCGAGTTGCCGCAGATCATCAAGATCGAGCGTCCACGCGGTGGTGAAGGTGCAATCGCAGAGGCAGCAAAGTTGCTTTCTGAAGCCAAATTCCCTGTCATTTTAAACGGTGCTGGTGTTGTATTGGCCGGCGCTATCCCAGCATCTGCCGCTCTCGCTGAGAAGCTAGACGCACCTGTCGCTTGTAATTACCAGCACAACGATGCGTTCCCCGGTTCACACCGTTTGGCTGTTGGTCCTCTGGGCTACAACGGCTCAAAAGCGGCGATGGAACTGATCGCTAAAGCAGACGTCGTTTTGGCATTGGGCAATCGCCTGAATCCGTTCTCCACGTTGCCTGGTTACGGCATCGACTACTGGCCCAAGAACGCCAAGTTGATCCAAGTGGACATCAACGCCGATCGCATCGGTTTGACCAAGCCTGTCACTGTTGCTATCCAAGGTGATGCCAAGCGCGTAGCCGAGCAGTTGTTAGAGCAGCTCGCTGCCAACGCAGGGGACGCTGGTCGTAGCGATCGACTCACAGAGATCGACACATCACGCGCACGGTGGAAGCAAGAGTTGGTTTCCATGGAGCACGAAGACGACGATCCAGGTACGGATTGGAACGAGCGCGCACGCGACCGTGAGCCAGAGCGTATGTCACCTCGCCACGCTTGGCAGGCAATCAGCGACATCATGCCTGACGACGTGATCATCTCGTCTGATATCGGCAACAACTGCGCAATTGGTAACGCCTATCCAACCTTCGAAAAGGGCCGCAAGTACTTGGCACCGGGTTTGTTTGGTCCTTGTGGATACGGTTTCCCCGCGATCCTCGGCGCCAAAATTGGTTGCCCCGATGTGCCTGTTATCGGCTTTGCTGGTGACGGTGCCTTCGGCATCTCTATGAACGAGATGACCGCTTGCGGTCGTGACGATTGGCCAGCCATCACCATGGTTATCTTCCGCAACTACCAGTGGGGCGCCGAGAAGCGCAACACGACTTTGTGGTTCCAAGACAACTTTGTAGGCACTGAGCTTGATCTAGAAGTCAGCTACGCCAAGATCGCTGAAGCTTGTGGTGTTAAAGGCGTGCAGGTGGACAACACTGCTGATCTGAGCAAAGTGCTGCTAAACGCCGTCGACGAGCAGATGAACAAAGGTGTCACCACCTTCATCGAAGTCATACTCAACCAAGAACTGGGCGAGCCCTTCCGTCGCGACGCGATGAAGAAGCCTGTATCAGTGGCTGGTATCGATGCATCAGATATGCGTCCGCAACAAGCGGGCTAATATCAGCTGTTATGACAATGCTTCACTTCGGCAGAGCGCCTTACCGTTTGTAAGTCGATTTAAGTAAGCCAATCACCGCTGCTCGATGGGCCTTTGCAGGCTCTTAACGGAACAGATTCTCTGTTCCGTTTTTTATTTGTGAGAGAAAAATGTTTAGCCAAGAGATGATCAAACAAAAGTTTGATAGCTGGAGCGTTTTGTTTGCGGGCTTGGCTGTCGCTGCCGTGGTTGCAGTGGCGGCTCAGTTTTTGTCGGAACACTACGGCGCGCCCGCGATGTTGATGGCGTTGTTACTTGGCATCGCTTTTCACTTTCTCGCAGAAGAGGGCAAGTGCGTCGACGGCATAAACTTCACCGCCAGAACCGTGCTGCGCTTCGGTGTTGGCCTGTTGGGCGTGCGAATCAGCGCTGAGTTGATATTGGGGCTGGGCTTCGAGCTGATTTCTCTGGTTGTGCTTGGAGTTGTATTAACTATCACAATCGGGTTGTTGGGCGCAAAATTATTAGGACGCGGCTGGCGATTCGGACTGCTGACAGGCGGCTCAGTGGCCATTTGTGGCGCGTCTGCAGCCATGGCTATCGCTGCGGTGCTGCCCAAAAATGAAAATTCTGAACGTAATCTGTTGTTTACCGTGCTCAGCGTGACAGTACTCAGTACCATCGCGATGGTGGTCTATCCCATCATTGGCCGCCTCTTGGGTCTTGATTCAGTCGCCATGGGTGTGTTTTTAGGCGGCACTATTCATGACGTCGCACAAGTGGTTGGCGCGGGCTTCAGCGTCTCGCAAGAGACCGGTGACACGGCTACGCTGGTCAAACTCATTCGCGTGAGTATGCTAGCCCCAGTTGTCTTGATATTCGCCGTGATAGTGCGCAGCCAGGGGATGGAGAAAGACGCCAGCGGCACTCGACCGCCGTTGGTGCCCAGCTTTGTTGTGGCTTTTTTGATGTTAGCTGTGCTTAATTCCCTGGGCTGGATACCCGATGTTGTGGCGCAGTTTTGCAGCGATTTGTCGCGCTGGGCACTGCTAATCGCCATCGCTGCTGTAGGCATGAAAACCAAACTCAAAAGCATTTTTGACGTTGGTGGTCAGGCAATTTTAGTCATAGTTCTAGAGACAATCTTTATTGCCGCATTTGTGCTTGGCGGTTTGAAGGTATTGGTGTGATGGCTACCTTCAATTTGGCCCCAGCGCATAGTAGCCGCTGAGGTTTTGCTCTATGCTGGTTTAGCGTTCCGCAATTTTATCGCTAACCAACATCCTGTCAAAATATCTCTAGCAAAATAATTGGTGGTTCGAATGTCTAGGTTGCTTGTATTTGTACTGTTTTTTGGTGCTGTTTTTCTGCAAGCAGGCACCTACGGGCTGACGTTCATGTTGCCTAAACTTTTTCAAATATTTGGCGCCAATGAAATAGTTGTTGGCCAAATGCTCTTTGTCACGGCGATAGTGACATTGATCACCGTGTATTACTCTGGGCACGTTGCTGACCATTTTGGTCGAGTCGCGTCACTGGGTTATGCGTGCCTTTTGATAGCGCTCTCGCTGCTTTTATATGGACTGACTAAATCGGTGGGCGCAGGCTTGTATGTGGCGAGTGCCTTTCTTGGGGCCGGCTGGGGTCTCACTTATACGCTAGCGCCTGTGGTGCTGACTAGACTGGTCAGCGTTGAGGAGCGTGTTCGCTACTTTGCCTTACTCTCCGTGTTTGTCATGGCAGGATTTGGTCTCTCTCCTGTATTGGCAGCAGCGATTGAATCCGCTGGATATCCGATCTCCACTGCATTTATCACCACATCTGCTGTGTGCGTGATCAGCGCTGTGATATTTTTTGCGCTAGTAACACCCGTCAGAAATCTCGCTGAAAATGCAGGCCCCGAGCTGAAATCTAAGCTGTCGACGCAGGCTATTGTGCAGCTGTTTAAATCTCCCGCTAGGCTGCCCATTTCCATGGTGTGCCTCGGGGCCAGCGTGTTCGCGGGCATGAACAACTTTCAAACGGTTTTTGCAGACGAACGCGGCCTAGATTACTCGGATTTTTTTCTGGTTTACACACTGACCGTTGTGGTTTTTCGGCTAGTACTCGCACGCTTTAAAGGGGGAAGTTCACCCTATCTTTTTATAGCGGCACTTCAATATGTCATGTGCTTGAGTGTGGTTGCATTTCTCCTGATGCCTAACACCTTGCCCGCTTATGTGGTGGTGGCATTTTTGTTTGGTATTGGTTATGGCGTCTCATATCCAATACTTGTCGCGATGACCGCAAACGACACGCCCCAAGAGTTATTGTCACAAGCCCTTCAGCTATTTGCGCTTTCGTATTTTATAGGCATTTTTGGCTTCCCACTGATCGCTGGTTGGATGATTGTCGATATCGGTACTACTGAACTCTTAATCCTCGTCGCGGTTTTAGCGGCCATTGAGGCGACAATGGCTTTGTTCAGGGGGTGGTCCAACAAACTTGTTGGGTAGCAAAACGCCTCATATGCACCACATGTTTGGGGTGGTGGGGATGCGTTGCTGAAATTAGAATACCCTATTATGGCTCCTGCACAATGGGCCTATTGGGTCTTAATGCGATAGTGAGAATCGCCTATAGTTCCCGCCGACGATCATCGTGGGTTGGAGCGAAATACGCTATGTTAGAAGAGCAATACCCGAGGGCACTGTCCGGAGAGGCTGTAGAGGTTTTACCGAGTGCAAAAGTGCCTGCCCGCACAGCCATTGTAGGGAAGTACATCAGCCTTGAGCCACAAGACGCTGCCCTGCATGCGGACGCCCTGTACCATGCTAGTCATGTGCAGAAAAACGGGATTGATATTTGGGATTTTCTCGCCCATGGCCCGTGGCCAGGTGCACAGGCATACGCGGCCTTTATCCGTACCCAGAGTGCCTCACAAGACACAATCTTCTACGCGTTGAGAGACCACGGTACGGGTGAAATTTGCGGACAAGCGAGCTTTCTCGACATTAACGCAAGCATGGGCAGTATAGAAATTGGCCATATATGGTTCGGGCCGTCTCTGCAACGAACTCGCGCTGCCACAGAAGCGCTGTATTTAATGATCCGATACGCAATGGACGATCTTGCCTATCGCCGAATGCAGTGGCGCTGCAATTCGCTCAACGTTAAGTCACGTGCGGCGGCCAAGCGATTGGGCTTTCGATTTGAAGGGGTGTCCTATAACCACATGATCGCCAAAGGCAAAAACCGTGATACGGCGTGGTACTCAATCTTGGATAACGAGTGGCCCAGTGCCCGTGCGCAATTAGAAACATGGTTAGCTGAAGAGAATTTTGGTGATGACGGCGTGGCAAAGTCATCTCTCAGAGATTTGATGGAGAAGCGAGGCGAGGATGCTTGGTCGCGTGTTTGATTGACTGAGTTCTCTCCTTTCTTGTCTCGTTAACTATTGAGGAAACCTGCTGATGCGTGATTCTACGTTTGTTCCAGTACATGGCGGATGCGAGTGCGGCAGTATTGCATACACGGTTACTGCTCCCTCGCAAGAGCTCTACCACTGCCACTGCTCGAGATGCAGACGGCTGCACGGCGCCCTGTTTGCCACCTATGCCTACGTGCTTCGCGGTGATTTTCAGCTGCTAACAGGCGCTGATAACCTTTCGATGTATAACAGCCCATTAGCACAATGGTATTTCTGTAAAACTTGCGGATGCCACTTGTTTGCCAAACACGACCACCACGCAGAGGCTATGTGGTATATGCCCGCAACGCTGTCAGCTGACGATGTACCTTGGCACCCGGAAGATAGCGAGAAACATATATTTGTCGCGAGCAAATCGCCCATAGAAAGTATCAGCGGCGATAATCCGCAATATGCAGAATACGCCCCTCCAGAACTGAGTATCACTGCCAGAAAACCCGATAGCATGGGCTAAAAAAGCAGAGCTACGCTAAAAACTTTTAACCGTCGATGTTAACGAGAAGTGATACCCGTGAAAATTTCAGTAGACGCAGTAAATACCGAGGACAGAGATCAGTGGCAAAAGCTTTATTATGGCTATGCCGAATTTTACAAAGTCCCGATGAATCAAGACATTCTGGATTCAGTTTGGTCGTGGATTCATGATCCCGATGTAGCCTTTTATTGCTTGTTGGCAAAAAATGCATCCGGTGAGGCTTTGGGGCTCATGCACTACCGCGAAATGCTCTCGCCCTTGCGTGGCGCGAAAGTGGGTTTCTTGGACGACTTATTTGTCAATCCAGGCCAGCGTGGTCATGGCATTGTCGATAGCCTGTTTGACCAACTCAATGCAGAAGCAAAAAAGCACGCGTGGCCGCTGGTACGCTGGATCACCGCTGATGACAATTACCGCGCACGTACAGTCTACGATAGGCTGTCCGAAAAAACGCAGTGGAACACCTATCAGATGGCGGTTAAGTAGCTGCTCAGCCTTTTACTTTTTCGTTTGCCAGTGCCATGTTGAGGGACGGCGTTTACTTACGGCGTCCTTGGACAATACGGTCCAAAATCATCGCGCAGAATAAAATCGCAAAACCGGCGAGTATGCCTTGGCCCACCGATGCGTATTGAAGCGCTTCGAGAACATCCTCTCCGAGCCCTTTTGCACCAATCAATGAGGCCACCACCACCATGGCAAGGCTCAGCATTATCGTTTGATTAACCCCCGCTAGAATTGATGGCGCGGCGAGCGGCAAATCAACCTTACGCAGCAAATACCATTTAGAGGCGCCGTATGCGATCGCCGCTTCCCGAATGGATTCAGGCACACCGCGCATGCCTAACACCGTGAGTCGAATAACAGGAGTGCCACCAAATATCATGGTGGTGACAACTGCGGCAGGTTTGCCCGTTCCAAAAAAGGCAATAACGGGAATCATAAATACAAAAGCTGGCATGGTCTGCATAAAGTCCATCACCGGTCGGATGGCCGCGTAAAGCCGGGGCCGGTGCGCACAGAACAAGCCGATAGGTATGCCAATCGCGATAGAGATACAGGCGGCGGTGCCGAGTAACGCCAAAGTTGTCATGGCTTTTTCCCAGAAGCCCAAAAAACCCATATAGGCGAGAAAGCCAAGCGTGGCGATAGCTGCGCGAGGGCCTGCCGACAGCCATGTCAGAAGAGCGATAAAAGCACATATCACTGGCCACGGTGTGTCCACAAAGAGCACTTCCAAGGCATCGAGAACAGACCGTATTCCGTAGGTGATAATGTCAAAAAGCCATTGTCCAGACTCAATGATAAACGAGAAGAAACGCTCAACAGCGGCAATAGCAGAAAGGCGAATATTTGGGTCAGTCGGGAATTGGGCCAACCATTCGACAGAGCCAGGCAGGGCGTATTGCAGGACGCACGCAACGACAACCAACAGAAAAAACAGCACACTTAAGGCTGTTCGAGCAGGATTTAGACCACAGACAATCGCCCGGTCGGATAACCACTCTGAATACCGACGTTCCAATACTTGATTGGCAACTAAGCCCTCCACCAACTTAGTGCCAAGCAGTACCGCTACACCCACGAGAGCAACACCAGTGGCGCTGGCCTCAGCAGCTGATACTTCTAAACCGATATCGGCAATGGCTGTTTCTAAAGAGTTAATAGTGCGTTCAAAGACAGCGACGTTGTCAGCCTCGCGGTCGATCGCCGCCTGCAATTGTTCGCGCCTAAAGGCGAGGGTGCCTTCGATTTGAGTGATACGGTCACGTGCTTCAGCAGCCAAATCTCCGAACAAGGCCCGCCCAAGTTGGATATAGGCGAAGGTTTCTAGCATTAAAAAAGGCAGCGCCCATTTCCATAAGCTGCGCAGACCAAACCACACGGGCCCTAATAGCGCTGCGATGAGGTTAAAGGTCCAGCTAAATGTGGCACTCGCCCCTATTTTGTCAAACTGTTTTTGGTAGTAGCTGGGCTCGGAGCCAATAAATTGTTGCAACAGTTGGGTTTTGTTTTCGTCGCTCATATCAGCTGGTCTCCGTGCCTTCGATAACGGTTTTCAGCAGATCTACGCGAGTAACCACGCCAATGCGATTGCCAGATTCATCCACCACACAAGCGGGCTTGTCTTCAGCGATGGTCGCTTCGATCAGCTCACCCAAGTGTGCCTGTTTGGCAAAGCTAGGCAAATCTTCACCGAGCTTGCCGTGCTCGGCCTCATACTCCGCCAAGGGTTGCATCACTGCGCCAGCTCGCACAACTTTAAGCCTTGATATTCCGGCCACAAACTCGGCCACGTAGTCATCGGCGGGCTCTAGTACAATTTGCTCTGGTGTGCCTATCTGTATTATTCGACCGTCGCGCATGATCGCGATGCGGTCCCCGATGCGTACCGCCTCATCGAGATCATGTGTGATAAACACCGTCGTCTTTTTCATTTTTTCCGCTAACTGCATAAACTCGCCTTGCAGCTGACGTCGAATAAGGGGGTCGAGTGCTGAAAAGGGCTCGTCCATCAGCAGAACTTCTGGGTCGGCGGCGAGAGCCCGCGCCAAGCCTACGCGTTGCTGCATGCCACCCGACAACTCGTGGGCGTATTTGTTACCCCAAGCGCTTAAATCGACCATGGCAATCGCTTGCTCTGCTATTTCGTGGCGTTGGTTTTTACTGATGCCACGTATCTCTAGTGGCATAGCAACATTCTCGAGAACAGAACGGTGGGGCATCAACGCGAAGTTCTGAAAAACCATGGCGATGTGGTTGTTGCGAAACTGCTTTAGCGCACCGTTAGACATCGCCATGATGTCTTCGCCATTGACGTGCAAACTGCCCGCGGTGGGTTCGAGCAAACGATTGATATGTCGCACCAGTGTGGATTTCCCCGAGCCAGACAAACCCATTACGCAAAATATCTCACCGGGGTTAATCGCTAAACTGACATCGGCGACGCCAACAACACAGCCATACTTTTCCAATATTTCACTTTTGCCCGTGCCCTTGTCACGTGCTTCTACCAGTGCTTCTTGCGCGCGTGCGCCAAATATTTTCCAGACACCTGATATCTCGATGGCGTGTTGTGCGCTCACATTGGCTCCCAGAGTTTTTCAGAAGTAGTGCTTGTTTGCTGTATCACTCAGCGTGAGTGATACAGAGCCGAGAGTTAAATTTGAGCTGCACCAAAACGGTGATGGCGCAGCCCTCAAGCAGGTCTTAGAGACCTAACCAGCCGTCAACCCGATCGGAGTTGGCCGCAACCCATTCTTTGGCCACAGTTGCCGCATCCTTACCGCCTTCAATCTGGAAAGCAAAGTCTGACACAGTCTCACCGTCGAGTTGAATATTCGCCAGTAGCTCAGCAATGGCTGGCGAACGATCCATCAAAGACTTGGAATAAGCGATCTGAACTTTCTTCAGTGCATCCTCTGTCATAACCTTAGATTTTTCATACCAGTCTGGGTCGTCCGAAGGCTGAATAGCGGTGTATTGAGCAGGATCAAATGCGGGCTCTTCAAGGCGAACGATGTCGTACTGGAACCAAATTGCGTGCGGGGAATAGCAGTAGAAGGCGTAGCCAATACCTTTGCGAATTGAATCACCAACGGTTGCTGTCATGACCGCTTGGTCCGCGCGTACCGCTTCCATGAAGGGCAGTAAGCCGTAGTCACGTACTTTTACTTCATTGACATTGGCGCTGGCCCAACCGGGTGCACCAACCCAAATCTCACCTTTTCCGTTTCCGTCGCTGTCCATTAAGCTGGCTATTTCAGGACGGGCTAGGTCGAATATCGACGTAACACCGTTTTTCTCTGAGAATTCTCTAGAGACACAAAAGCTCTGCTTACCCTCGTAGGGCTTGTCGGACAATGCAACTGTGCCGGCTCCGTCTACGTATTTTTTGGTGAAGCTCTCTTGGTTGGGTAACCAGACATCTGGGTGTACATCGATGTCACCTTTGCCTTGGTCCATCGCCTGAAAAATGCTGGCGTTGTTACCGGGTATTAAGTCTGCTTCGCCACCGATTCGTGTGGTAACCACTTCTGCAATCAGGTGGGCGATGGCTTGTGCTCCCGTCCACGCGGGCGCTCCAATATTGACTTTCTCGGCGGCAAACGTCGTCGTAGAACAGCTCAGTAACAAACCGGCCGTCAAGGCCGTCGATAGCTTCTTTTGCATGTGTCTCTCCACTTTGTGATTGGCTGCAACCTATAGTTTGCAGTGTTGTATTGCGCGATGATTGTGTCTAAGTCAGTTGTGCTCTATGAACTCGCGCCTAAAAAATCTTTGATTAATAAGTTAAATAAGTCTGGCTTTTCCAAGTGGGCATTGTGGCTGCAGCCTGGCATCACGGCTAAATCGCAATTGGCAATGTTCTGCCAAAGAGTTTCAGGCTCTGGCCATTGGTAAGACTTATCTCTATCACCCCACAAGACAAGTGTGGGTTGATGTATTTTCTGGAGCTGCTCACAACCATCCCAGTTTTCCATGGCGGTCAGGCCAGCTAAAGCACTGGCTTCGCTCATTTTTTCGGCTATGTCCGCCGCGAGAGGATAGGCTTGGTCGCGCTCGCCTTGTCGAAACCACTTGGCGGCAATCTGCCGACCGGTGTTTGCCGCACCATTGTCGACGATGCGTTGGCGAGATTGAGCAATGGTTTCAAAGCGATCTGGCATGGAACCGCGAGGCCCAGTGCCGTAACACACCAAACGCTTCACGCGATCGGGAGCATCTGCTGTTATCTGCTGGGCAATCATGCCACCCATCGAATGACCGACAAGGTAAAAATTTTGGATGTTCAGCGAGTCGAGCAGGGCCAGGATCTGAGCCCCAAAGTCCGCAATGCGATCACAGCCTGACGTTTTGTGGCTTTCACCGTAACCGGCGTGCTCCGGTGCTATGACATCAAATTGCTCACTGAGAATTTCCAGCTGGTTTTCCCAAACCGCTGCGCCACCAAAATAACCGTGTACAAAAACCAGCGGCAGGCCACTGCCTTGTCGCAAATAACGCAGCGATGCGGCGTCGTTGGAATGTTGAACGGTGTTTTCCTGGCGCATGCAGCTCCTTTCACTGGGTTGTTCATCGCCTCGGATCTGGATCGGTGAGGACAAACGCTTGAAATATATTGCTGAAAACATCATAAGTCGGATGAATAACACAATACAATCGCAAGGAAATCATCAAACTATGCAAATACTGCATAACCTTGGTACGCTGACTCCTGCGTGCTTCGATCGCTTTAAAGAGCTGTCTGCCTTAGGGAAAGAGAATGGATATAAACTGGCTGCGAGATTTTGTCTGTTTGGGGCGCACGCTTAGCTTTACACGTGCCGCCGATGAACGCCATATCACCCAATCTGCGTTCAGTCGGCGCATTAAGTCCCTAGAAAGCTGGGTTGGTGTGGATCTCATTGATCGGGCCAACTACCCCGTCAGGCTATCCGATGCGGGCGAGCAGTTTTTGCCCGTGGCTAACGACATACTGGTTCAGCTTGTCGAGTCGCGCCAGAGTATCCGCGACCAAGACCGTGGAGATAAACAATTTGTGCGGTTTGCCGTTTTGCACACGATTTCGGTCAATTACTTGGCCGATAAAATTAGCCAGCTGGAGCAGCAAATTGACCGACTCCGCGCTCGTGTGGTTTCCGACAGCCTTGGGACTTGCTGTCAGTTGTTGCAAGAGGGCAGTTGTGATTTTTTGCTGTGTTACCGACATCCGGGCGTGGTGCTTGACTTGCACGACCCAGGCTTGCAACACAAAGACATCAAAACAGAGCGGCTGTTACCGGTGGCCGCGTCTGTTCTCCTTGATGAGCTTGACTTAACATTACCTGGGCAAGCAGCCGAACCCATTCCGTACTTGGCTTATGAGCGCAACAGTTTTCTTGCATCGGTGGTTGAGCAAACTATTGCTGCTCGAAAAGTCCATTTGGATAACCGTTACATGGACGGGTTGGTTGAAGCGATTAAACGTCGCTTGTTGTCGGGTGGTGGGGTCGCGTGGATGCCTGAGTCCTCCATCCAAGACGAGTTAGCCCGAGGCGAATTGCAGCAGGTTGGCGATGATAGTTGGGTTGCGGGCATGACCTTGACACTCTACTGCGCGCCAGAACGCCTAGACGCGACCAGTCAAGCCGTGTGGGATCGCTTCTAAACTAACTATAACAACTCAAACAGTGCCTGCGCCGCGGGGTGATTCACACCGCGTTCCGTGAGGCGGGCAAAAAATAGATCGGGGGCGGGCAAGGCACCGGAGGGTTTTAGCGGCTGCAGCTGTCCATTGCTCAACATAGGCTGTACCAGCGATGTGCGTGCCATAGCGAAGCCCAAGCCCTGCGCACAAAGTTGGTATCCGGTCAGTGAATTATCGGTGCGAAGCGCTGTTTGAAAACTGCTCTGTCGGGTGTGCAACCATTCTCGGTACCTTTTGTTGCCTACCTTTTTGGGCTGCTGTTGCAGCCACCACTGCCAATCGCCGGTGTAACCCAGCACTTGGATCAAGGGCAGCGTGAGCCATTGGTCGGCTCGCACATGGGGTGCAACCACGGGGAACAGCTGGTCTTCAGCGAGCAACTTGAGACTGTCACCCGGCTCTAACGATTTTTTCGGTGCGTACCCGATTTCCAGATGAGCATTCTCACTCGGGCGATCTGGCTCCCAAATGCCATTATTGATATCCAAATCGACGCCGGGCAAGCGGGACGCGAGCACGCTTAACTTTTGGGGCAGCAGTAAGGCACTGTAACTGATATTGCAACGCAGCCGCAGCGTGCTGTGCTGCTCGCGAGCAGCCACAAGATCGGTCAATGTGTCTAGCTTGTCGATCAAGGGCTCACAGCTTTGATAATAATGCTTACCCTGTTCAGTCAGGGCCAAGCCATGTGCTTTGCGAATAAACAGTTGGATGCTCAGCCATGCTTCTAGGCCTTTTATGTGTTTGCTGACAGCCGCTTGTGTCAGGCTGAGCTCTTGCGCGGCGCGCGTGAAGCTTTGAAGGCGTGCGGCGACAACAAAGCTGCGCAGCCAATTAAGTGGTGGTTTGGCGTTCATGGTTTCATTATAGGCCTATAACTAAAACGTTGTCTCAGGCCATCGCAATATCGTTTGCATCTGGCGGACATCCCCTTAAAAATCGCGCAAACACTTTTTTGGACACGCCGATGAGCACTTCCCTGACTGAACCCCTAATCGCTCCAGTGATTGAGCCGCTTATCGAGCCTCTTATCACGCGCTCTCGTCGTTTGCGCGAGACGCCGTTTACCTCGCGAATTCTGCAGGGCGGTGCAAAATCCTTCACCGTTTACAACCACATGTTGTTGGCCAGCTACTTTCGTGGCCTTGAGGAAGACTACTGGCACCTGTGCAAACATGTGCAAGTGTGGGACGTATCCGTGGAACGGCAGGTGCAAATCAAAGGCCCTGATGCCTATGAGTTGGTGCAGCTGATGACACCGCGTGACTTGTCCAAGGCAAAAGCCGATCAATGCTTTTACGCGCCACTGTGTGACGAGGAAGGCAAGATCATCAACGACCCCATCGCTATACGCGTCAGCGACAACACCTGGTGGCTCAGCATCGCTGACTCCGACGTCATGCTCTGGGCCAAAGGGCTCGCAACGGGTAAGGGCATGGATGTCGAGATCTGTGAACCCGATGTCTGGCCAATAGCTGTGCAAGGTCCCAAAGCCGATGATTTAATGGCTCGGGTATTCGGTGAAGAAGTACGAGACATACGTTTCTTCCGCTATCGTCGACTGGCTTATCAAGGGCACTACTTTATAGTGGCGCGTTCTGGTTGGTCGCACCAAGGTGGCTTTGAAATCTATGTGGACGACGCCAAACTGGGCCAAGCCCTGTGGGATGAGCTCTTTGCCAAAGGCGAAGACTTAGAAGTCGGTCACGGTTGCCCCAACAACATCGAACGCATGGAGGCAGGCCTGTTGTCATTTGGCAGCGACATGATGTTCAGCATGACACCCTTGCAGTGTGGTCTAGACAAATACTGTCACCTCGACCGAGACCTGCCTAGCCTCAGTGTGGACGCCCTGGCGGAGCAAAAAAAGAACGGCGTACCCTCGCGCTTAATGGGCGTGGTTGTGCCTAAACTGCCAAAAGCGTGTGTTGAAATGGAGCTGATGATAGACGGCTTTGCCAGTGGCGAGATAACCTCGCACAGCTACAGTGCTCGTTATGATGCCTGGCTGGCCTTTGTGCTGTTTGACACACCGCAGATTAATGCGGTTCTTGAAGGCGCATCAATATTGAGTGTGCAGACTAGCCAAGGTCAATACGATGCCGTCATGAGTGAGTTGCCGTTTAAACTGGATGCCATGGATCTAAACCCGCGAAATCTCGCCTAAAATACAAACTAGATGCATTGCCTGTGCGGCGGAATTAAACCGCCGGCACAAAACACCCTTAAAGGAACCCCGATGACCACTTGTGATAGCTCGCTCCCAGCCATGTACGACTCACTCACCGATCGCATGGGTGACCCGGCTAACTTTGTACCGCTCACACCAATGGCCTATCTGTCTCGCACGGCGAGCGTGCACCCCGATCTAGCGAGCCTGGTCTACGAGGATCGCCAATACACGTGGTCGCAAACGGAATCTCGCTGTCAATCGATGGCAGCAGCGTTGTTGTCGTTGGGCTTAGAGGCACATCAGACAGTTTCGGTGTTGGCCTTCAACACCCCCGAAACATTCGAAGCGCATTTTTATGTGCCACTCGCGGGCGGGGTGCTAAACACCATCAACACGCGGCTCGACACCGACACCGTCAGTTACATACTCGGCTTTGCTGAAACGCGCCTACTGATTGTGGACCGAGAACTGCTGCCCGTTGCGCTCAATGGCCTGCGAGCCTGCAAAGAGCAGGGGCAACAAATCGATGTGATTTTAATCGACGACGCACAGGCCGCCACCCAGCCTGATATCCCCGACGATATTGTAGTGCACAATTTTGAGCAGCTTATCAAAGCGCACCCCGTGGCGCCCGCCGACTACGCACCTACAACTGTTGCCAATGAGTTGCAACCGCTGTCGATCAATTTTACCTCAGGCACGTCGGGTCGCCCCAAAGGGGTGGTGTATCACCATCGCGGCAGCTACCTGATGACCATGGGGACCATCGCTGGCTGGGCCCTGCCGCGTCACCCGCGCTATCTCTACACCGTGCCGCTTTTTCACTGCAATGGCTGGGGCCATGCTTGGACCATGACCGCAATGGCGGCGACAGTTGTCTGCGTGCGCACCATGGTACCCAAGCGCATCTTTGAATTAATGCAACAGTGGGATATCTCTCACTTTGGTGGCGCACCCATTGTGCTGAATATGCTGGCAAACGACGCCGACGCTCCCGATCGCATTCACTCAGAAAAACCTGTTTTTTGCATGACGGCGGGCGCTCCGCCACCCGCTGCCGTGTTGGCCCGTATGGCAGGCATGGGTTGTGAGGTCATGCATGTGTACGGCCTGACCGAAACCTATGGCCATATATTGCAAGCCGAGCCACAGCCCCAATGGGCTAAACTGCCTGAGGCGGAGGTGGCCGAACTCAAGTCGCGCCAAGGTGTGCGATTTCCCATGACTGATGCGGTGCAAGTTTTAGACGATGACACGGGCGAGCAAGTGCCCGCCGATGGCGAGAGCATGGGCGAAATAGTGATTCGCGGCAATACGGTGATGACGGGCTACCTGAAAAATACAGAGGCGACCGACGAGTCTTTAAAAGATGGTTGGTTTTGGAGTGGCGATTTGGCGGTGGTTCACCCGGACGGTTATATCCAAGTCAAAGACCGCGCCAAAGACATCATCATCTCTGGTGGGGAGAACATCTCCTCGGTGGAAATAGAATCCGCTCTCTACAAACACCCAGCCGTTGGCGAAGCCGCAGTGGTCGCCATGCCCGACGACAAATGGGGCGAAAGCCCGTGTGCCTTTGTAGAGCTAAAAGACGGCAGCGACGCCGATGAAGCACAAATCATCGAGCACGGCCTGCAACAGCTAGCGAGATTCAAACGCATCAAGCGTGTCGTGTTTGGGCCGTTGCCAAAAACCGCAACCGGAAAAATACAGAAGTTTGAATTGCGCGTGCGGGCCAAGGCGTTGGGGTAACTAGCGAGATTTCTAGCTTAGCTAATGTCAACGAGGTCCGACTGGGCTGATGTTCCAGTTGCATCGTACATGCTTCAACCCAACCGCTGCTGCCGATGTTCCCGCCAGGCAATCACGATCCCCACACTGATCACAATGGCGATGCCAAGCAATGCCGACGAAGACGGCTGCTCGGCAAAATACCATAGCCCACCAACCGTGACGATGGGCAGGTAGAGATATTCAAACGGGCTCACAATACCCGCTGGTGCATTTTGGTAAGCGGCTGCCAATGCAAAGTGCGCCAATAAACTGCCAGCAGCTAGTACGACAAAGAGCAGCAGCGTTTCGGTGCTGAGTGCTTGAAAAGCGGAGTTGTAAAATTCATCCCCCCTGATCGATGGAACAAACATCAACGTCACAAGGCCAATGAACCCCGTTAGCATAAAACACAGCGCCAACCAAAAAGACACGGTCAAAGGCTTTTCTTCTCGGCAGTACTTCCGGGTATAAATTTGAGTGAGTGCATAAAACACGGCGCCCAATACCGGTAGAAATAGATTGAAATCGGTATCCGTTTGGTCGGGTCGTAGAATCAGCAACACGCCAATAAAGCCGATCACAACGCTGCCGATACGCCAGACGCCGACAGGCTCGCGCAGCAATAGCCAGGCAAACACCACAGTAAAAAAGGGCGCACTAAAAAAACCGCCCGCGACAACCGCCACTGGCATGCTGGCGAGGCCAGCGAAAAAGAACAAATAGGACGCCGCCATCAACAGCGAGCGCGCCACCAGATGACCGCGGTTGATGGCGCGTATTTGGTGCCATTGTCGAAAGATCAGCAATGTCGGTATCAAAAGACAAAGGGCCAGCAGCGATCGAAGCCAGAGCATTTGCCACAGCGATACATAGGCGGTGATGTTTTTAGTCAACAAGTCGCCCAACGATATCGTCAATATCCCCAGCACGGCCATGGAGATGGCGTACAAAAAACGGTCGGTTGACTGCATTGCGTGCTCTAGTTTGCTGGTGAAAGGCGCAATGTAATTCAACGGGGCGGTGGCTATTGGTGATTGCACGCCAAGATTGGTGTATGAGCGACTAGCGGCTGTGCGCTG
Organism: uncultured Granulosicoccaceae bacterium; assembly: GCA_937965695.1. Taxonomy (GTDB): domain Bacteria; phylum Pseudomonadota; class Gammaproteobacteria; order CALCKW01; family CALCKW01; genus CALCKW01. The sequence goes on along the minus strand of CALCKW010000064.1, from coordinate 5,995 downwards.
GATCAGTTAATTCAAGGGCTTTGCATCGCTGTTTCACCTTGAATATCCGGACCATACGCTAGACTAGAGGGTGAGCTTCTAGCCGATAAAAAAAGGATGCTTGCCCATGCAATCAGATGCTGCGACACCCAAAGCCTATATGGACGCCTTGCCAGATGATCGCAAAGCACCGATGAAAAAACTGCGCGCGGTCATTCGCAAAAACCTGCCCAGCGGTTTTAAAGAATGCATGAACTACGGCATGCTTGGTTATGTGGTGCCGCACTCGCTCTACCCAGCGGGTTATCACTGTGACCCGGCGATGCCGCTGCCGTTCATGAACTTGGCTTCGCAGAAGAACTTCATCGCCGTCTACCACATGGGCGTTTACGGCGACCCAAAGCTGCTCCAATGGTTTCAGGGCGAATACGCTAAAAGAGTGACGGCTAAACTCGATATGGGCAAGAGCTGTGTCCGCTTCAAGAAGATGGACAACATTCCCTTTGAGCTGATCGGGGAGTTGTCGAGCAAGATGACGGTTGAACAGTGCATTTCATTCTACGAACGTGTGCGTGCTTAACTTTTTATCTCAGTTCTTTCTATGCTTTGTTTTGTAAGGTCAAAATGAAACAGACCAACGTGATCTGTGTTGTACTGCGGCAATCTAGTTGTGTTCACCTGTGCACAGACTGTGATCGCTCAATGACGCGAGCACATAACATTGGCTGCCAGTGCCTTTGCCACTGCAGCCGTTTGTAATGCGGGTCAGCTCTGATTCCAACTTGATTAAACGCGCGATTTTAGTCTGCACATCTTTCAGCTGAGAGGCGGCGATCCCTGTGGCTATTGAGCAAGATTGATCTGGTTTTTCGCTGAGCTCTATCAGCGCGGAAATAGCCTCTATGGAGAAGCCCAGTTCACGGGCATGCTTGATAAATGTCAGGCGCTCAAGCTCTTCAGGCCCAAAACGTCGTTGATTACCCTCGGTACGGTGCTGTGCGGTGATTAAGCCAACTTGCTCATAGTAGCGAATGGTCGGGATTTTGATCCCGGTGGTCTTTGACATAGCGCCGATAGAAAACACAATTAACTCTTGAAGCTCTAGTGACTAGAGAAAATATACTACAGCCTGACTAATCTAACAAAGGCTAAAATCATGTCAGGGTGCTGTGGTAACGACACTAATTTTGATGGTGTATCGGACGAATACAAACGTCGGCTGTGGATAGTCATCGCCATCAACGCGGTGATGTTTGTAGTTGAAATGGTCTCTGGTCACCTCGCTAAGTCGCAGGCGTTGCAAGCTGACGCCCTTGATTTCCTTGGGGACACGCTGACCTATGGCCTTTCATTGGCTGTCATCGGCGCCTCTGTGCAAATTCGTACTCGCGCTGCTTTGGCCAAGAGCTACAGCTTGTTGCTGATGGGTACTTGGGTATTGGGCTCCACCATCCACCGAGTGTTTTACAGTGAAGTGCCGACTGCAGACGTCATGGGCGTAGTGGCAGTGTTGGCTTTGATTGCCAACTTGGCCAGTGTGTTGATCTTAGTCAAATTTAAAGATGGCGATGCCAATGTTAGGTCTGTGTGGTTATGCTCGCGCAACGATGCCATCGGTAACGTTGCCGTTATTTTTGCAGCAGTCGCTGTGGCTTTCACGGGCTATGCTTGGCCCGACTTGTTGGTTGCTGGCATCATGGCTTCGTTGTTTCTCTCATCGGCTGTGCAAATTATGAAACAAGCGCTGTATGAGAGCAAAAAAGCTGAACAACACTCGCCGTTGGGCCATTGATGCAATTAAGGCTGTGTTTGGCTATGTCCGTTGAAAAGCAGAGTTAATCTCAGCAATACTAGTTAAAGAGAGTTGTTCATTTATCGTCGGGATCAATTGCTCTAAGATGAGCCTGTACTTTCCATTTCTAGCCCAAACGCGATAAGAGCCATCTGCATGAAAATTACAAAAATTATCAGTCACGTATTGCAATACGACCTACCCGAAGAGCTGGGCTATTCGCAACAGTACTATGCCAAGCGCAGTGCTCATCTGGTGGAAGTGCAAACCGATGAAGGCATCACCGGGTGGGGCGAGTGCTTTGGACCTGGCAATATAGCAGTGGCAAACAAAGGCATTGTTGAAGGTGTTATACAGCCGATGATTCTCGGTGACGACCCGGTGGATCGCGACGTGATCTGGCACAAGGTGTACAACTTGATGCGCGATCACGGCCAGAAAGGCATGCCACTGCAATCGTTATCAGGTGTGGACATCGCGTTGTGGGACATCGCAGGCAAGGTGGCTAACTTGCCCATCCACAAGCTAATCGGCGGCGCGCATCGCACATCAGTGCAGGCCTACGGCTACGGCATGATGCTCAAGCGCGAGAGCGTGGACGAACACAGTGCGCGCTTTGCCGATGAAGCCGCTGCCATTCGAGACATGGGCTTTGTTGCGACCAAAATGAAAGTAGGGCTGGGTGCCAAGAACGATGTAAAACTGTGCGAAGCAGTGCGCCGCGGTGTTGGTGATACGTTCGACTTTATGGTCGATGCCAATCACTGTTACACCACGCCCGACGCCTTTTACGTGGGCCGTGCGCTCGACGAGTTAAACGCTTATTGGTTTGAAGAACCCGTAGCCCCAGAAGACCACGACGGCTATCGAGAACTCCGAGCTGGCTTGCGAACCAACATATCCGGTGGTGAAGCAGAATTCAACCGCTGGGGCTGGCGCCAGATTTTAGAAAACAGAGGTTTGGACATCGCCCAACCAGAAGTCTGTGCACTGGGTGGTATCAGCGAATACCTGCGTGTATTGGCGCTGTGTCATGCGCACCATACGCCGGTGATCAATCATGTCTGGGGGTCGGCGATAGCGGTGGCTACCAACTTGCAATTGCTGGCCGCTATGCCTCCGTTGCCCGGTGGCTTGTTCCCGCGCGAGCCCCTGCTAGAGTTTGACACTACGCACAACGCATTTAGGGATGAGTTATTGATAGACCCACTGAATATTCAACAGCAAGTGGCTCAATCCGGTGGCAGCGTAAAGATACCTACTGGCCCAGGAATTGGTGTTGAGCCGGATCGTGAATTTATTAAAAGATACAGTATCTAGTCATTTAAATGAACAATAAGACTCAAAGGTTGCGTTAAAAATGGATGATCTGCTTCGTTGGGTTGCTGTGGATTGGGGCACAACGCATTTACGGGTCTATGGACTAAACGCGCAGCATAAAGTGATTTTTCAGCAGCAAACAACGCAAGGCATGGCAACACTGACACCTGAGCAATACGAGCCCGTATTGATATCGGCCCTGCAAGCGTGTTTACCCAATAACCAAACAACTCCCGTGCTCGCGTGCGGCATGGTTGGAGCCAAACAAGGTTGGTGTGAGGCACCCTACTTACAGGTCCCGTGCAACCTCGCAACCTCGCTTTCGTTGACAGCTGTGCACACGGTAGACACCCGCATCGATGTTCGGCTGGTGGCGGGCCTTAGCCAGCCAAAACCCGCCGACGTCATGCGCGGTGAAGAGTCTCAGTTGTTGGGGTACATCGCCAGCGGTGATCGAAAAACCGATGTCGTTTGTCTCCCAGGTACGCACAGCAAATGGGTGCAGTTGAAAGACACCGAGGTACAGCATTTTAAAACCTTCATGACGGGAGAGGTTTTTCAAATCCTGACGCAGCACTCTGTTTTAAAACACGTGACATCCGGCGATGACTGGCACGCCCAATCATTCACCGAGGCCGTTGAAGAAGGTTTTGAACGACCGCAAGAACTGCTCGGATCGAGCTTCTCGCTCAGGGCGCGTGCGCTGTTGCACGATGAAACGACCGCTGTATCGCGGGCCCGATTATCGGGTCTGTTGATTGGTAGCGAGTTAGCGGGCGCCAAACCATTTTGGCAAGCGCAATCCGTCGCCCTGATCGGCAGCGATACTCTCGCCTTGCACTACAGCAAAGCGTTGCAGCATCTCGGCGTCGCTTGCGCAGGACAAGACCCGCACGCCATGACGCTGATGGGTCTGCAACAATTCTATCTAAAACATAAAAACTCAAACGCTTGGAGCTAAACATGTCAGACCACCTGATTGCCATTCTGCGGGGTATCAAACCCACTGAGGCGGCAACCGTGGCCGCCACGCTCATCGAGAACGGCATTGACTGGATTGAAGTGCCGCTCAATTCGCCGGATGCACTGAAATCGATAGAAATCATGGCGGCCGAGTTTGGTGAACAAGCAAACATAGGTGCAGGCACGGTGCTTAGCGCGGAGCAGGTCACGCAAGTGCACAATGCGGGGGGGCGCTTCATCGTGTCGCCAAACTGTCATCAGCCAGTAATAGAAAAGACAGAGCAATTGGGCATGGGCTCATACCCTGGCGTGTTTAGTCCTACTGAATGTTTTGATGCATTGCGCTGGGGGGCCAGTGCCCTAAAAATATTTCCCGCCTCCGTGTTGGGTACGGGCGGGGTAAAAGCGATTTCAGCGGTATTGACCAGCGATACAAAAATATATGCAGTGGGCGGCGTAAACACTGGCAATATCGACGACTGGTTGGCGGCTGGTGTTTATGGCTTTGGTGTTGGCACAAGTTTATACAAGCCCGGGAAAACCGAAGAGGCGATCGCCGCTGACACGGCGGCTTTTGTGTTGGCATATGCGCATGCGACGAACGCTTAAGCTCGTTACAACTGAAAGCCTATTCTCCTAGCTCCGCGTCAACGATGCGAGAGCGAATTGATCTGATGTTCACCACTGCTGTCACAGCAAACTGTCAAGACGACGTGATATGTAATATTACATTCCCCGTGCGACTTGCAACGTGCTGATAGAATGGGGAATAATTTCGATGCAGCTAACCGGAAAGGTTTCATATCAGACATCGAATTAAATTTACAACACCCGTTTTTCTGGTGTTGAATACTGTTATGTGAATCTTCATGAAAGCTTTTAGGGAAATTTCTAGGTGGGTGTTACTTCTTGGCTTTGCTGCTATGGGGCTGCTCTATTTGAATAGCACCATGGCTAGTCTTTGGGCCGCTGGTGGGCCGCCTACTGCAGTGCCTAATGCATGGCTTCATCGAGCATTGGTACACTTTGGGTTTTCAGTTTCATTGCTAGCAACAGGTGTTTGTATTTTTCGGACACTCAAGAGCGGTTATATTTTCAAAGGATCGAAAACGTGGAAAGTTTGGTTATTGACTGTAGTGGTTGCATTGGGTTGGCCGCCGTTCAATAAGTTTTTAGAAATAGATAGCTGCTTGGATCTGGGTGGGAGATGGATTTACACACATCATGAATGCGAAGAATCCAGCACATAACAAGATGCTTCTGCGGAAATACAACTCGCTGTTGCTCGTGGATCTCCTCTGTGCATGGCGTTATGTGGAAGCAAGGTTTGGGGAATGATGCTACTTTCGGGATATAGAATACAATATGATCCTACGAGCGCCCTTGATGCATATGAAGGCGGAGACCTTAAAGCGTTGGATGAGCTTTGGGAGAATTTATATCATCAAGGAGATGTAGATACAGCTTCATACAGCTCTGTTCCAAGGCTTGTTGAGCTTGGGGAACTGTATTTAGTCGCTGCGATCGAAGTTGCTAGGCAATCAGAGCACAATCCGCCTTTGCCAGAAGAGTTGAAGGCCGCATATTTCCGAGGTCTCAAAAAGGCTTTAGAGAAACCGCCAAACGATGAGGAGATGCTTAAGGCGTATTACGTTATCCACTCATCTGCGCATGGGCAGCTCAGACTGGCGAGGGTTCTAGATCATTTGACGGTACAAGAGTTTGCAGATGAACTTTTGTAGATCGCATAACCAGAGCAGTCAGTTCGCTCCCTTCGGTCGCCGGGCGGCCCGCTGCTGCTGGCGTTATGTTTTTGTAGACTTTTCTAGCTCTTGTATTTTATCTCCTATCAACTCTGCTTCGGCAGTAATCATTGAATAGGATCTAATATCGCCATTTCTTTGAGCGTGCATAGCTTGCTCAAGCTTGGCTGAATACGTT
>CALCKW010000063.1 GCA_937965695.1 uncultured Granulosicoccaceae bacterium | reverse complement strand
ATACTGCTCATGAGCAGAGTGTCCGTGCTTCGCATGGATGTTCCAACTATTGCGACAAGAAGCCTTGGAAGTGGCTAAACTTGTGCCGAATGGGACATCTGAACTTTGCAGAAACCGGACATTACTACTTTGCGCTTACACGTCCGAATCGCAATATATTATTTATGTTAAATATATAACTCGTTTTTTTTAAAATTGTTGGTCTCGGTTAACTCAACCCCACTCTATTTCAAGCGAGTTCCGTTGCAGAGTTCTAGTGAGCCTCAGATTAAGCCCGGTCAGTGACGTCGACGTGAAAAATTTAGGCCCAGCAAGGCGCGATTCGACGGCAATAGTGGTGCTATCGGCTAGACTTGAATCGCAACTGGGCCGAATTTAGCGCATCGACGGTGCGAGCATGGCTTGATCTTAGGCTCCCTAGCCACAGGCAAACTCGAACAAAGTAAATCGATAACGTATCGCCGATCTCAAACATTCTGGTTGGTGAACACGGCACTTAACCCAAGCGTTCACACCGGTGACGCACTGAACTCTGTAATCCAAAATTTGTCTCAGAACTCAGCCACTGATTTGTATGACGTAGATACCTGTTTTTTGCGCTCAAGACCTCCCCGCTTCTACTGGGCGAGGCGCTTACCTGAACGAGACGAAGCATTGCTTTCGAGCAAGCTAACATTTTCAGAAAAGCCAAACATTTTTCACCATAAGCTGTCGACCACCACACTTGTAACAAAAAACTTAACTGCCACTTCGCTGGTCGAGTGGCGCGGCTACGAGTCATGCTACGCTTTTTCCAAAGGCCGACTTCAATCCGCTGAAATACTTATAGCCGCTGTCTGGTTTTTGCGTATTATCTGGGGTTACATCGCCGTGCAAATTCAGTGTTCACGAAAAAACGCATGTTAGAGATTAGAGGAAAAATCTGATGAAAAAGATACTAGCCGCAACGTTGTTGAGCCTTGCCTCACTCGGCTCAGCGCAGGCAGCAGAATATGTTATCGATACACAAGGCATGCATGCGTCGGTACAGTTTCGTGCCAAGCATTTGGGTTATAGCTGGCTTTACGGTCGCTTTAACGAATTCGGTGGCAAGTTTAATTATGACGAAGAAAACCCCGGTGAAACCACCGTTGAGGTGACCATTGAAACATCAAGCTTGGATTCAAACCACGCCGAGCGCGATAACCATCTGCGAAGTGCCGATTTTCTGGATGTTGAAAAATTCCCGCAAGCGACTTTTGTCAGTACCGGTTATAAATCAGGCGCAGACGGAACAGGCGTTTTATCAGGCAACTTAACTTTGAAAGGTGTGACCAAGCCACTTTCCATTAACGTGGACATCATTGGTGGAGGTAAAGACCCTTGGGGAGGATTTCGCGTGGGCTTTGAAGGCACTGTCACATTTGCAAGCACTGACTTCGGAATCGACCACCCTGCCGTTGGCGATGTGGAGATGATCTTGTCAATAGAAGGTGTACGCCGCTAGATCGCAGTGTACAACTGAAGCAGTACGCCAATCTGGCTGCTGCTGCTGTCACTTTCACCTTATACTCGTTATAAGATATAAACCTTGTAAGATGCTATTCAGGCTCTATGCCTTTCTTTTTTAGCTCTTCCACCCAGAGATCATGGTGCTGCACAGCCCAGTTGTAATCCACTCGGTCGTTTCGCATCCCTTCCCAAGCTCCTTCCGTTCCTACTGTGCCGATGTAGGCATGACCGAAGAAAAACACACTCCTAGCGACTGCGGTGATGGCATACAGAGTATTCGCCCATTGAACCGTCTCACGTGAACCGAGCCCTTCTGGGGTGCCTAGCACACCCATTATTTGCGTGGGAAAATCCAATATTAGGCCGCTGGCACAAACAACTAAACCCACGGTGACAATCCACCAGAACCATAGCTTTTCACCACCGTTCATTCGACCAGCGCTGGGGTGGCCACTGCCGACTAAACCACCGCCTTTAAAAAACCAAACCACATCGACCCACTTAGGAATATTGTGATGAATCCAGATAGCGATCATAATCACGAAACCGACACAAAAGGCTGGTCCCAGATAGTTGTGGATGTTCTTAGCTACAGTGGCGTAACTGCCGAAGCCTGCGTGCCCGATTAACGGAATCAACACCAGTCGCCCGTACATCAGACTAAACCCTGTGATCAGTAACAGGACAACAGAGAGTGCGAAAAAGGCGTGCAGCAGTCGTGTTCAAAACAGCTGGAAAACACAAATGGCCTATGTGGTTAGAATCAAGTGTTCAAAAATTGAGCAATTGCAGAAGAGCAAATTTATTGATTGAATGGCATCGAAAAATTAGAGCGTGCCAGAATTTTCCGACGGCGATACCCCAATCCAGCGCGTTTCATTAGGCTGGCATTGCCAAGTATTGTTTTTCGAAGTTGTAAAAGGCTTCGCCGAGTGCACCAATCGAACAATAAAAACTTGCAGATTTAGATTGGGCCAAATCTCTAAAAAAAAGCCCTGCTCAAGATTCTAGATGACTCTGGAAAAACTGTTGCTGCTGCGCTAGCGAATATTGCTCCGGATTGACAATCATTGTCGCCATCACCGCCAATTCTTGAGTTATGGGTCTTCTGTGTTGTGGTCACCATCAATAGGCGCCAATCCTAGCTCTTGCAAGGTATCGCGTAAATCGGATAAGGGCTGTTCTTGCAAAAATCCAGTGATGTACCAAGAACTGAAGGGCGCCAGCTCCCCTCTTCCCAAGCCTACAAAAAATTTGAAAAACTCTTCATCAGCGCTCGATGCAATTATGCTTTGAGCACTGTTGAACAATGAGCGCCATGCATCAGCGATTGCACCTTCTGTGCTCTCATCCGCCGGCATTTGAGCCAACGCGTCAAGCTGCTCTTGGGCTGGAGTTCGATTTAACAGCCCTGCCAAAAAAGATAACAATCTGCTCTCAGCGACTGGTCCTGCGTGCCCTCATCAATTTCGATATCAAAGCTCACGTGCAATCTCCGATCAAGTTGCTGATGATGAACCCCGGAAGAGCTATTTAGCTCAAGAGTTGAGGGTTGGCGATTTGGACTCCATCATGTCGATGACTCGGCAGTCATCACACATGCGCAATCGATTCAACGATCCTGGCTCTTGGAACATAGGGTGGTCGGCGAGTTTAGCTGTGATGGTTTCAATGCCACTGCGTGTGGCAAACGGCTTAGCACAGCGCAAGCACCGGTAGGGCTCCTCACTGTGCAGTTCGCGTTGTTCGCGCGCTACATTTGTATCGTACAAATAACGTGCATCACGGCTGAGCGCATTTTCTGGGCAAGTGTTTCGGCACAACCCACATTGTACGCAGCTCTCTTCGACAAACCGCAATCCTGGAACGTCTCCCATCGCTAGCAAAGAGGAAGTTGGACACGACGAAACACAAGCCATACACAGCGTGCATTTGTCTTTATCGACATTGATGGCACCAAAAGGAGCGCTCGGCTTTAAGGCCACAAATGATGGAACGTCCACGTCTGCACTGGCCGTCAGCCTGTCCATCGCACGGCGTATTATCTGGCGTTTGTCATCAAACAGCGCGTAAGTCGCAGGTTCGGAGAGTAACGCAGGCATGGCTGCAACATCGCTCATTTGCGCACCTTGTGCCATCGACAACATCTGCACACACTTACGTGAATAACCCAAACCAGACAGCATGTCCTGCGCATGTTCGATTTGCTCGGCCACAAGCTGCGCGTAGCTGTCTTCCAGGTCAGCGACCAACAACACGACATTGCCAGCACCAAAAGCCAACAGTGACAACCAAATGTCCATGCCAATGGCATTTACTTCCTCCACCGCTACCGGCAGCATTGTGTCAGGGATAGTCTCTCGCTGAGCTTGCAAATAGGTTTCGCCAACTTCAGCGTCGTAAAACAGGACTGTACGTAGCGCTCCTTCGCTCATCTGCAACGTATCTCGCAGCTGGTTGAGTGAGCTCACTGCATCCGGGTAAGCAAATCGAAGCGCGCCAGTTGGGCAAACGGAAGTGCAAGTACCACAGCCCATGCACAACATCGTATCGAGAGATATTCGGTTGCCAATCGAAACAATTGCACCTGCTGAACAAGCAGTGACGCAAGCTTCGCACCCACGCTTCCCGCTGGCACCGTGAGCACATTTCTTCTGATCGTAGAGACTGAAAATAGGTTTTTCAAATTCACCTATCATCTCGTTGGCTTCGGCCACTGCAGCTTGCAGGCTTTCCTCGTCACGGGGTGCAAAGTAACCCAGTGGCAGCGTTGGTGTTGAAACGAGAGGCGCACCGCCAGCGTCTAGAACCAAGTCATAATTTGCGATACCCAATTCTGCCAATTCAGCAGCGGATATTGAGTCGCCACCATTTTTGAGCTGCACGTCAAATGCACCAAGGTAGCCACTAACCGATGCTCCCCCTGCTCTCAACAATCTGTCCCCGTCTTCACTGAGCATCAACACGGGGTTGTCCTGAGTGTCGTCAACTATCAGCACTGTGCATTGCAAGTCTGGGAGTTGTCGACTCAGATCTATGCCAAAATCGCCCTCGGCCACTATTAAGCAGTGCCCGGTGCTCTTGTACATAACTTGAGCTGTGGGTGGTTGGCTATTGGTTTGCTCACCGGAGAATTCAAAGCTATCACTCATGTTTGGCGCTGTCCTGTTCAGAGGTGTTTTCATCATTGGGTGTCTGTCATTCAGGCACAATAGATTCTTGGTCTAATTCGGCCTCTAAAGCTGCTTCTTCTTCTTTATCAGGTTGCTCGGTAGATTCGTGTTCAAGCTGCTCTTGTTCATCTCCCGTGATCGTTTTCTTGCTGCTCTTCAATTGCGATTTGTTCTTGCTCTTAGGCCAATTTTTCCGCAGCAGCTTTTTCTTCAGCCAAGCGTTTTTGTCTGTGCGTCCATGGATCGTTGGTCACGGTATCGCCGAGAGGTTCAAAATTGGTGAAGTCATCGTCGTAATCGTCTAATCCGTCGCGCTGCTGAAAGCTCGCGAGCGAGAACATTTTGCGCAATGCGAGTTTTCTCAGTTGCTCACTGACCCCAGGCGACATGAATCCGCTGAAATCACTGTCAGAACCCAAGCTCGCAACTGGAGGCATGTCTGCGTCGGTCAATACTGGTACTTCAGCTGCAGATTCTTCAGCAACATTTTCCGGTAAGTTGTCTACGATTCCACTGAGATCATCCAACACCTGATCTTGTACACCAGCCTGCTCGCTATTCTGCTGTTCAGATTTACGTCTCGCCCAACGACTCAATCGACCTTCCTGCGGCACTTCTGCGCCGTCTACACTCTGCGATTCATCATTCATGCTTGACCGCTCCGAAAACAGTCCCACAAAACCCGAGCTTGTCTTCTGGGAGTTGATCAGTGTTATCCCAGCGCTTTCTCTTGCGCTTTTGCATAGGCTCTGGGTGGTAGTTTTTTTCTACGAATGCTTCAATGGATTTGTAGATTTCGGGAGGAATCTGCGACTGCAGGACTCTTCCTTCACCTTCTAGATATGCGCTGGCCTCGTCGCAATCGGCAGTGATAAGCAGCAGGTGTAACAAGCCATCTTCGCTTTCATCCTCGCAGACCAAATACAACACTGGCTTTTCCGCTATCAGATTAAGCCAATAGCTCTCACACCCGTCGACGTGCAGTCGCAGCTGCAACCCTCGCCACAGATATTGCTCCGCCCCTGGCTCGTTGCGAACTTGTTTGCACTTTAGCTCACCACCAGCAACGCTTTGGCCTGCCACTATGCCGTACAAGCGCCATTCAGGTAGGCTCCAAAAAGCTCGTTCAATCAGGTATTTTTCAAGAATAACTGCGACCGGAAAGCTTGTTTGAACCATGTCGGATTGCTGCATAAAAACGCCTTATCATTGATACCCATGCGTAAGCTAAGGTGTAATATAAATGGCTTATTAGTATGTAACGTCTGTCAGACTAACATCATTGGGTAGCGAGTTCCGCCAACGCCTTCCATTGTTGCACAAGTAGATTGTCATGAATGATCGACAAAAAGTCGAAAAAAAACGCTATACACCCTCGCTCAGTCGTGCCGGGCTAAAGCCTACCCAGAGCATTCGCGCCAGCAATCAAAATGGCGAAACAGTCGATCTCGAGCTCCCCAATGAATTCCCTTTAACTGTCTATTTAGATGGTATAGAGGTTGTTACCTTGATGACAATGGGCACCCGCCCAGAAGAGCTAGCACTTGGCTACATTCGCAACCAACGGCTAATTACGCTACTCGAGAGCATCGAATCGGTAAAGGTTGATTGGAACGAAGAGTCAGTGCAGATTCGCAGCCGCCCTGGTGCTGTAAACACGGATTGGCACAGCAAACTAGAGCGCCGTATTGTCACTAGCGGTTGTGCGCAAGGAACAATCTTCGCATCTACACTGGACGAATTTGAAGCATTGCAACTGAAACCCCGCAGCATTTCTCAAGATGAAATCTACGCTCTTGTTAGTGCGGTCAACCAACGCAATGACATCTACCGACTTAGCGGAGGTGTGCATGGCTGCGCGCTCTGTGATGGCGAAGATATATTGATCCACGTAGAAGACGTGGGCCGCCACAATGCCGCTGACGCGATCGCTGGGTTTATGTGGCTTGAAGGACTGCAAGGTGACAACAAAGCCTTTTACACGACTGGCAGACTTACCTCTGAAATGGTGATCAAGTGCGCTTTTATGGGTGTATCCGTGCTGTTATCCCGCAGTAGCGTGACTTACATGGGCTATCAGATGGCGCAAAAGCAAGGAATAACTTTAGTTAGTAGAGTTCGCGGCAAACACTACTTATTATGCGAGGGCATTTCGGCACCTGAAGGCGAGTAAAAATCGCACCTGGTTTCATACTGGACACGTCGGGGTGAATTGATCACCTTTTTCACTCACGAAAAACTTAGTCTAGACAATCGTGCCGCGGCCTCTTTTAGCGCAGGGACATGTTCTCGCGCTTGCTGCAAATTAATTCTTAAACAAGGCGCGTGAAAAGCGACTGCCGCGCAAAAATTGCCGTTCATATCAGTGACTGGCACTGCGGCCGCAACCATGCCGTCCATAAACTCTTCATTGTCCAAAGCAAAACCTTGAGCAGCTACTTTTTCTAATTCACCCAACAGATCAGTCTCACTGGTGAGAGTATTAGCTGCGCTGGTTTTTAGCTCTAGTGTCCCTACTAACTGTTGTCTAGCAACCTTACTAGCACTGGCCAGAAATACCTTTCCACTCGCTGTGCAGTGGAAGGGTACATGGCTTCCCACGGGTAGTTGGAACCGCAAGGGCCAGTCGGTATCCACTCGGTCGGTATAGACCATCCCCTCCGCTTCCCCGATGACAAAATTCACCGTTTCACCAATTTCTGCAGACAGTTGCTGCAGCACCTGGTGTCGCGCAATATGGAGGTGCGAGTTAGAAAAAATGCCACTTGCCATGATTCGCGCTCGGCGAGCAGGTCTCAATCGCTTAGTGTCAATGTCTCTTGTCAAGAAGCCACTCTCCTCTAGCGTTTGACACAACCTGTGGATAGATTGTTTGGGCAAACCCAAGCCTACATTTACTTCGGTCGGCGTTAATGCATTCTGGCTTTTGGCAAATGCTTCGAGAATGAGTAGCAGGCGCATATTTGTCGGCAATCTGGCCGTGCTTTCGACAGGATTATCCATGTAGTATTTCTCACTCATCGGTTGTATTTTTCTACTAGAAGTGTTTATATCACATCATGTTTTGGTTCTAAAAGTCTCATTTATCAATATGACCGAGTTTGACTACATTGTTATCGGTGCAGGCTCTGCTGGTTGCGCAGCTGCAAACCGCCTCTCAGCCAACGGCCGCTACTCAGTGGCGCTGCTAGAAGCGGGCGGAAAAGACTGGTCACCTTGGATTCATATTCCTGTGGGTTACTTTAAAACCATGGGCAATCCAAGCACTGATTGGTGTTATAAAACCGAGAGCGACCCCGGAATAAATGGCCGAGCTATCCCCTGGCCCCGTGGAAAGGTTCTTGGTGGCTGCAGTTCAATAAACGGTCTTCTATATGTCCGCGGTCAAGCACAGGACTATGACGACTGGGCCGATGCTGGAAACGAGGGCTGGGGCTGGAATGACGTTGCGCCGCTGTTCGCACGCTCGGAAACTTGGGCGGGCGAGCCCTCTAAGCTGCGAGGCACCAGCGGCGAACTCCAAGTCCAAGAGTCCCCTCTCACACGTGAAATTGTCGACGCGTGGATAGAAGCTGCTGTTGAAGCAGGTTACCCTCGCGCAGACGACTATAATGGCGAATCGCAAGAAGGCGTTGCGCGTTATCAATTGACTCTAGCTCATGGCAAACGCTGTAGTGCCGCAACTGCATTTCTTAAAACCGCTCGCAGCCGCCAGAACTTGCATGTCATCACCCACGCTACTGTTCAAAAACTAAATATCGAGAACGGTGTTGCCACAGGTGTGCAAGCGCTTATTAAAGGTAAAGCTGTAACGCTAACTGCCAGTAAAGAAACAGTAGTTAGTGCTGGTGCCATTGGCTCTCCTCAAATTTTGATGCTGTCGGGCATTGGTGATCAAGAGGAACTAGCGCAACACGGCATTGAAGTTCAAACCCACCGGCCAGGCGTTGGAAAAAACTTGCAAGACCATCTGCAAGCGCGACCGGTCTATAAATGCACCGCCTCTACAATCAACACAGAGATCAGCAGCCTCTGGAGTCAAGCCAAAGTCGCTTTACAGTACGCGGCCTCGCGCAGCGGTCCAATGACGATGGCTGCAAGCTTAGGTGCGGGCTTTTTATGTTCAGAGCTAAGCCCAGAAAGACCAGATATTCAATACCATGTTCAGCCATGGAGTGCCGACTCTCCAGCAGAAGGTCCGCATAAATTTTCTGCCTTTACGGCCTCTGTGCTGCAACTTCGACCTGAGAGCGCTGGCCATCTGAAACTGCGGTCTGGCAACTTCAATGATGCGCCTGAAATCCACCCTAATTACTTGGCAACAGAGTTGGATCAGCGCACTATCGTTGCTGGGTTACGAATGACGCGAAATATTTGCTCGCAACCTGCAGTGTCAAGGCTGATCACAGCAGAACGCGGACCGGGCAAACACATCGACAGCCGTGACGAAGAAGCACTGTTGGATTGGGCACGCAGTAATTCTACGACTATTTATCATCCCACCGGCACTTGTAAGATGGGCAGTGACGCGAAAGCTGTTGTCGATGCGAGATTGAGAGTACACGGTGTTGGCAATTTGCGTGTCGCTGACGCTTCTATCATGCCGCAAATTGTATCTGGCAACACCAATGCGCCTGCTATAATGATCGGCGATAAAGTCGCTGACATGCTGCTAGAGGACAACGTTTGAAGCCGCTGATTGTATCGGCGGGCATGACAGGGTTTGAGTAGTTTCACTAACTTATTTGAGCTCAGCAAGACCCCTTAACTTTTGATGTTAGATCAAGCAAAACAAGGGTATAACTAAGGTCGAACACAAGCGAGAGCTGCGTTGCGATCCCATTTAAAAAGGAGAGGAAACTATAATGTCACTATTGCATTATTTGAAAAACAAATCCGCCCCGTTGGCGATTTCAGCTGCCTTGGCCTGCGCACCGCTCGCTGCAAGCGCTGTTACTACAATCCGCGTTCAGTCGGTAATTCCATCAAGTGCTGATGAAGTTATCATGCTGGAAGATTTCGCCAAAGATGTCCTGGAATTGACAGAAGGCGAAGTGGCGATCGAAGTATTGCCAGCCGGCGCCGTTGTTGGTGTTAAGGAAACACTAGATGCGGTTGATAAGGGCCTGATCGAAGGTGGTTTCGCTTGGACTCACTATTGGTCAGGTAAGCACCCGGCAGCCATGCTGTTCGGTTCGCCTGTTGCTGGTGCCGGTGTTGGCATCGATAATATCGCCTTTCTTTCTTGGTTCCAGTTTGGTGGCGGCAAAGAACTCTATGATCGTCTCTGGGACGAAATGGGCATGAACGTAAAAGGTTTTATGCTTCAGCCAGTTGGTCCAGAAGCATTGGGATGGTTTAAAGAGCCTATCAACTCAATGGAAGACTTCCGTAAGTACCGCTTCCGTACTCCTCCTGGTATCCCTGGTCAAACCTACAAAGATATCGGTGTCGCATCGGTAGCGATGGGTGGTGGTGACATTTTGCCAGCGCTGGAGAAAGGCACAATCGACGCTGCTGAGTGGTGCTGCCCTAAGCCTGATTCGGTGTTCGGTTTCCAAAAAGTTCTCAAGCACTACTACTTGCAGGGTCTTCACCAAGTAGTTGTAAACGCCGACCTCTACCTCAATGGCGACGTATACAACAGCCTGACACCTACCCAGCAGAAAGCAATAGAAGTTGCAGCTAACGCTTCACTTTCTAAGGCTATCAGCTACCGCATTATCGAGAACGGCAAAGCGCTTAAAGATCTGACCGAAAATCACGGTGTTATCTTGCACGATACTCCTGAAGACTACTTCAAAGAGTACATGGATGCAGCTCGCGCTTCTCTCGAGAAGAATGCAGCTGAGGATGAGTTCTTCGCTGAAGTTTGGCAGTCACAAAAAGACTTCGCCAACATTGCCGTACCTTTCTGGGCTGGTGCGCAAACTTCTAATGCCAAGCTAGGCAAAGCCTACGCTGACAGCTTGAAGTAAGCAGTAGATAAAGGCAGCAGGGATTCCTCTGCTGCCTTTTTATATTGGCTTTGTTGAACAAGGCAAGATTTTATTAAGGAACCTCCAATGTCCGAAACCAGCCCCGTAGGCGAGCTCGATATAACCGACGAACTCATCGCCGAACGCCGTGCCGAAGAACCTGGGCAAACCCCAGAAGACATGACACCGTGGCAACGCCCAATTACAGCCTTTGTGGATGTATTGAATTTATGGGCTGGCCGGATCATCTGTGTGTTGTTGGTTCCACTTATTGCCGTCATGGTTTTTGAGGTTGCTTCTCGCAGTCTTTTTGGATTTTTGGCCGGCTACGACCAAGCTGACCTCGCGCGATCATTGGGACTAGGTCCAACACTCTTCGTCTATGACATCAGTCGGATGCTTGGTGGTGTGTTGTTTATGGGCGCAGCAGGTTACGCACTAATGCGTGGCGTACACATTCGAGCAGATTTTCTATACCGCAATTGGACGCCTAAAACACAGGCAACTGTCGATTCAGTTTTATACCTTTTGTTTTACTTCCCAGCCATGCTGTTCTTCTTTTGGAGCGCGACGGACTACACACTAGATTCGTTGGGGTGGAACGGATGGGAACGCGGATTTGGCCGTTGGGAAGAAGCGGGTGATTCAACGTGGGCGCCCTACCTCTGGCCTGCTCGTATCTTCATGCCCATTGGCGCAGGCCTCTTATTCTTGCAAGGCTTTGCGGAGCTATTCCGCGCTTTCCACAAAATGGGCAAAGAGCGAGAGGCGAAATTTGTTCGCATTCTACCGGCTTACTGTGTTGGTTTGTTGGTCGTGTTTGTTGCAGTGTTTTATCCCGATGTTCTACCCGTTTCTGATTGGGTAGCTGCTGCATTTGGTGATGGCCAGGTAATTGATATTTCGCGCCCAATGATTGGCATGGTAATGCTGGCAGTCATGCTATTTTCGATTTTTGTGGGTTTCCCGATTTCGTTCACGTTGATCTTCTTGGCGTTTGTGTTCGGAACTTGGGGTAAGAATAGTGATTTAACGTTCTACCTACTCACCTTGCAGACAAATTCGGTCATGCTCGATGATCAGCTTGTCGCGGTGCCCTTGTTTATTTTCATGGGTATCATGATGGAGCAAGCAGGCCTGATGGAACGTTTGTTCGCTGCTGTGCAGATGATGATGTCGCGTACCCGTGGCGCGTTGTTTATCGCCGTACTGTTCGTGTCGACTATCTTCGCAGCAGCAACTGGTATCGTGGGCGCATCGGTAACAATTCTAGGCATCATGGCCGCCAGAACGATGAACCGCTCAGGCTACGACGTCAGACTCTCAGCCGGTGCCATCACTGCCGGAGGAACCTTAGGTATATTGATTCCACCGTCGATCATGTTGATTGTCATGGGACCTGTGCTAGAAGTACCCGTGACTGACCTCTTCCGTGCCGCAGTATTCCCAGGCATTTTACTGGCTAGTTTGTATATGCTTTATACGATTGGTCGCTGCATGATCAATCCAAACCTTGGCCCCATCCTGCCAAAAGAAGAACAACCAGAAACCTCGAATAAATATTGGCTAGAAGTTGTACTGATGCTGGCGGGGCTTTTTGTATTTATTGTTTTAGTGACGCTTGGCGCACAAGGTAAATTAGCGATATTCCCACTTGCTGGCCTTGTTTTACCGATAGCTTGGGTCGGTTTGATGTACTTCATCTTTAAGAAGCTACAAGTCACGCGACCCGGCGGTTTTTACTTCTCAGATCTCTGGTACGAGTTCTTTATGGGACTAGTACCTCCAACGGTATTGATTGCTTTTGCGCTAGGTTCAATACTGGCCGGTTGGGCAACCCCCGCTGAAGCGGCTGCGTGTGGTGCATTTGGTTCGATACTCCTGTCGGCAATTTACCGAAAGTTCACTCTTTCAGGTATGTACGATGCGCTGATTAAAACTTTAGAAATCGCTGTGTTGATCATGTTCCTCGTGGCAGCGTCCAACTTCTTTGGTGCGGTATTCTCTGATTTAGGGACGCCACAAATGCTGACAGACTTGATCCTAGGTCTGGAGTTCTCTACCGGCATGACCTTCTTCTTGATCATGGCTTTGATCTTCTTACTGGGTTGGCCATTGGAATGGGTACCCATTGTATTGATCATTGTGCCAATTTTATTGCCTGTTGTAGAGGTGCTTGACTTTGGCCTTGAGCGTGCAGATTTGATGATTTGGTTTGCCATTATGGTTGCAGTCAACCTGCAAACTGCTTGGTTAAGTCCGCCAGTCGCCCTGTCCGCCTACTTCCTTAAGGGGGTCGTGCCAGAATGGGATCTGAAAGATATTTACTACGGCATGATGCAGTTTATGGTTATCCAGTTGATTGGATTGTCACTGATCTTTGCGTTTCCTCAGATCGCACTTTGGCTGCCTAATTACGTGTCTAACTAAGCGCTAGCGCTGACTTCTTAGTGCTTACAAAGCCGCACGCAAAAGCATGCGGCTTTTTCCATTTCTTGACTGACAATTCTTGTCCATACAGCTAAGCCATGGCATAACGGACGTTAGTAAGGACAGTGTTAGCTGTAGCTTACTTATGTTGTTTGCACTCAGCGGCCTAGTTCTTGATCATCTATAAGCATTAAACGGCAGCTACAGCCTCAATTTATCCAATGAGACACACAGCAGGTTGTGCCTCCAGCTGCTACCTTCTTGCCAGCAGTTGGTGTTTTGTAACACCTAGACCACTAGTCATTGAGTAACAGGAAAAACCCTTTATGTTGTGCAAAACTCGAATTCTTATCGGCGTACTGACCGTTGTTGGTATGACAACGCTAGCCGGCTGTACAAAAGACGCTTTGATTCAACAAGCAGGAGATGCGTTTAAGCAAGTGGGAGGCACAAGTGGTTTGAGCAGTGCAGATATTAGTGCAGGCCTCAAGCAAGCTCTGGAGGTATCTACAGGAACCGTTGTTTCCCAACTAGGCGTGTCTGGTGGTTTTTCCAACGATCCTAAGATACAAATTCCACTGCCCAAAAACTTAGTGAAAGCGCGATCTGTGGCAGCCAAAGTAGGACTGAGCAAACCTTTTGATGATCTTGAAAGCAAGCTTAATGAAGCGGCTGAAGCTGCAACTCCAAAAGCAAAAGCTTTGTTTCTCGATGCAATCCAGGCCATGACCCTTACAGATGCAAAGAGTATACTCGGTGGCCCAGAGGACGCAGCAACCCAGTTTCTAAAGAAACAAATGGGACCATCATTAGACAAAGCCATGCAGCCTGTCGTGTCTAACGCCCTTGCAGATGTGGGTGCAGTGAGCAGCTATGACAAATTGGTTCGTGCAACCGGGAATTTTGCGCAATTGATGCCTGATCTCAATGCCGATTTGAATCAGCATGTGGTCGATGCCGCCAGCAAGGGCATATTCAGCTACCTAGCTGAAGAAGAAGCCGCTATTCGGGCCAATCCTGCAAAACGCACGACGGAATTGTTGCAACGCGTTTTCCAGTAAAACTATAACTGACACAGTGGCACAAGGTGTCGCTGTGTAGCTACTTGAGGATCCAACATTGAACGACGATTTTGACCAAGCAGCACTGGACTATCACGAGTTTCCACGCCCCGGAAAATTGGCGATCAAAGCCACAAAACGCATGGAAAACCAGCGTGACCTTGCGCTTGCCTATTCACCTGGTGTGGCTGCCGCTTGCCTTGAAATCGAAAAAAATCCGTTAGATGCTGCGCGCTACACAGCACGGAGCAATTTGGTTGCTGTCATTACCAACGGCACGGCCGTGCTAGGTCTGGGCGCTATCGGCCCTCTTGCCTCAAAGCCCGTTATGGAAGGCAAGGCGGTTCTGTTCAAAAAATTTGCCGACGTGGATGTCTTTGACTTAGAGCTAGACACAACCGATGTGAATCGTTTTTGCGATGCGGTTGAGTTACTCGAGCCTACATTTGGTGGCATAAATTTAGAAGACATCAAAGCACCGCAGTGTTTTGAGATCGAAGAGCGCTTGCGCGAGCGCATGAATATCCCCGTTTTTCATGATGACCAACACGGAACAGCCATCTGTGTTGCAGCCGCTGTTTTTAACGGCATGCGCTTATCCGGTAAAAGAATTGAAGACGTTAAAATAGTTGCCAACGGTGCGGGAGCCGCGTCCCTAGCTTGTCTCAATTTATTGGTCAGCCTGGGTGCGCGAAAAGAAAATATAATTGTCTGCGATTCAGTGGGTGTCATATTCAACGGTCGCAACGAGCGAATGGACGAATACAAAGCCGTTTATGCCTCTGAAACAAAGGCGCGCACGCTTTCGGAAGCCATGCCGGGAGCCGACGTCTTTCTAGGCTTGTCTGCAGCAGGAGCGCTCACGCAGGAAGACGTTCGCGTCATGGCGCCTAAACCCATGGTGATGGGGCTGGCAAACCCTGAACCCGAAATTCGACCAGAGCTGGTGAAAGCGGTTCGCGACGACGCTTTGATTGCGACAGGCCGATCTGACTACCCCAATCAAGTCAACAATGTCCTTTGCTTCCCTTTTTTGTTTCGTGGTGCACTTGATGTCGGTGCGACCGAAATCAACGAAGAGATGAAAAAAGCCTGCGTTAAAGCGATCGCCGATTTGGCAATGAAAGAGAGCAACGACGTAGTCGCGGCGGCTTATGGTGGAGATGCTTTCAGGTTTGGTCCTGAGTACCTGCTGCCCAAGCCTTTTGACCCTCGCTTGATGACAGAGGTCCCCGCTCGTGTTGCGCAAGCGGCGATGGACAGCGGTGTGGCAACTCGCCCCATTGAGAACATGAAAGACTACGTCGCGCAGCTTGAAAAATTTGTGCACCGTTCCGGCATGGTGATGAAGCCAATTTTTGATCTTGCCAAAGGCAGTGGGCAACGTATTGTATTTGCCGAAGGAGAGTCCAGCCGCGTGCTGCGCGCTGTACAAGAATTAATTGACGAAGAACTCTGTGTGCCAATTCTTATCGGCCGTCTCGACGTCATAAATGCCCGAATTGAAGACCTTGGTCTTCGCTTCGAGGTGGGTAATGAACCGGGGAAAGTGCGGGCCATTGATCAGACACGCAACCCTAACGCTGAACGCTATAGCGATCGTTATCTGCAGTTGATGCGTCGCAGCGGTGTTACGCCGGACTACGCTAATCAAGTTGTCAGCACTCGTGGAACAGCACTCGCTGCACTGATGGTTGACTTAGGTGAGGCGGACGCCATGGTCTGCGGTGTGCAAGGCAACTACACACGTCACTTGCGTTACGCTCAAAACATTATTCGACTGCGACCGGGGGTTTCGGACTGCTCAGCTGTTACGTTGCTGGTGCATAACAAAGGACATTATTTTCTGTCCGACACGCATATCACCAATGAACCGAGCGCTGCGCACGTGGCGGAAACCGCCAAAATGGCTGCCGACGTTGCTGCTCGGTTCGGCGTAGAGCCCAAAGTCGCCCTGCTCTCTCACTCTAATTTTGGTAGCAGAGCCACCGACAGCGCGAGACGTATGAGTGCAGCGCGAGAGCTTCTGGCGGAGAAATATCCAGACCTGCGTGTCGAAGGAGAGATGCACGCTGACACGGCGCTAGATGGCGAATTGCGCGATAGACTTTTCCCTGGCAGCGCGTTTGTTGGTGAAGCCAACGTTCTTATAATGCCCAATCTTGACTCGGCCAACATTGCTTACAACCTGATAAAAGTTTTGGGTAATGCTCTCCCGGTTGGCCCCATGCTGATGGGCCTCCAAAAACCAGTGCATATTCTTACCGAATCCGCGACAGTACGCTCCATAGTCAATGTAACCGCAGTTGCGGTAGTTGATGCATTGGATAACGCTGCCAAATAAATTTGCGCCAAAAAAAGAGCTGTTCAGAAGGCATTGCTCATTGAAAAATGAGGCTAGTTTTATTTGTAGGTACGCCCCAACATGCATGTAAAGCGGATGTTATAGAAACCAATCGATGATGGATAATGACCAAAAAACGCTAATAGACAATGTTAGCGTAGCCATATTTGTCCTGGAGCGTAATACGGAAAATCAGCCCGTATACATCGCCCTCAATGAATACGCTTGTAGAAAAGCGGGATTATCACTTTCCGATGTATTGGGCAAAACGGCAAAAGAAATCTATCCAGGGCGCTTTGGGCAATTGGCGTATGAAAATCATTGCGCCTGTCTTTTATCCGGGCAAGCAACGACTTATGATCTTAAGCTATCCCTGTCCGCCTACAACGCTCATATTAAGACAAACCTATCACCGATCAAGGATAAAAACGGGCAAGTCATACGCATTGTTGGCACATCGACGACCGCCAATGCTGAAAACATAATTCGCGAAGCTCACGAAAAATCTATTCTACAAAATTCTGAGATAGAAAAACTTGTACATTTGTCTGCACATGATCTTCGCAGTCCCATGCGCAACGTAAAGCAGCTCACAGAAATTCTGGCAGATAACTTTGTTGACCTTGGGGATGGGAAACTCAAGCTTGTTGAGATGCTAAAGAAAGTGAGTGATAGCACCTTTGCGCTGATCGACAATATTCTTGACTATGCGCGGGCAACTGGCTCGACAGAATCCATAGAGGATTTTGAGTTAGCTCCACTTTGCCGTGAAATCTTATCAATGCTTGATCCATCAAATATGCACACTGCTAATATCGAAAATGTAAGTATTACGGGAGACAAAATGGCGACTCAAATCACACTCCGTAATTTGATCGACAATGCTTTTAAACACAACCACGACCCCGTAGAAATATCGATAAAAGCATCAAAACCAAAACCCGGTTACTTTCAAATTGCTGTGGCTGATAGTGGAATAGGCAGCAAAAATCCGCAGAAACTGTTTGAACAGAATGCACCGCAAAAGATTGATGATGGACACGGTTTGCGTGGTGTCACCCGAATGCTCAATAAACGTTCGGGAGAAATTTCAGCTGCTACACCGAAGGAAGGTCACGGCATGGTTGTGCAGTTTTCATTGCCCGGTAAAATTATTGATAAGAGCTGAGGAGTTCAACTCTTATCAACTATTTAGTCTTTTAGCCAAGAACTGCCAACATGACTCCTGCGGCAACGGCAGATCCAATGACACCAGCGACATTTGGCCCCATTGCATGCATCAGCAAGAAGTTCTGATTATTTGCTTCTAAACCCACTTTATTGACGACTCGTGCCGCCATCGGCACAGCCGAGACACCTGCCGCACCAATCAACGGATTGATCGGTTCTTTGGTCAACTTGTTCATCAGTTTGGCCATCAAGACACCAGCCGCTGTGCCCACACTAAAAGCAACAGCACCCAATACCAAGATACCTAATGTTTCTACGTGTAAAAACTTATCAGCTGAGAGCTTTGAACCTACCGCCAAACCTAAAAAGATGGTCACGACATTGATAATTTCATTTTGTGCGGCGTTACTGAGTCTATCGACCACGCCACAAACTCTCAGTAAATTACCAAAGCAAAGCATACCGATCAGTGGTGTCGCATCCGGGAGTAGAACAGCTGAAAGAGCTAAAACTAATAATGGAAAGCCTATCAATTCACGTTTAGCGACGTGGCGCAGTTGTGCCATTGGCATTTTACGTTCGGCTTCGGTGGTCAGTAACCGCATGATTGGGGGCTGAATAATTGGCACAAGTGCCATATACGAGTAGGCAGCCACAGCGATAGCTCCGAGCAATTCAGGCGCCAAACGCGAGCTAACAAAAATGGCAGTGGGACCATCAGCTCCACCAATAATCGCAATAGCTGCTGCTTGCTCAATCGTAAACTCAAACCCTGGAATGCTGTTCAAGGCCAACGCTCCAATTAAAGTCACGAATATTCCAAACTGAGCTGCTGCGCCAAGCAACATCATTATCGGGCGTGCAATCAAGGCGGAAAAATCGGTTAATGCCCCCACACCCATAAAAATAAGCAAGGGGAAAACCCCTGTTTCCAGACCTGCTTTGTACAACATCCCCAGCAGACCATCAGGCCCACCGATGCCAGCGATCGGGATATTTGACAAAATACAGCCGAAGCCAATCGGTACCAGAAGCAGAGGTTCAAAGTTTCGAGCGATGGCGAGATACAGTAAAAGCCCGCCCACTGAAATCATGACCAGCTGACCGATTTCGATATTGGCTACACCCGTCGCGAGCCAGAGTTGTGAAAGTGCGGCTTCCATTAGGACAAGTACACCAGTGCTTGGCCAGGCGTAACTGCGTCGCCTTCTTTCACCGATATTTTTGCCACCGTGCCAGCATTTAGCGAACGTATCTCTGTTTCCATCTTCATCGCTTCGAGAACAATCAATACGTCATCGGCAGCAACTTGTTGACCCTCTTGCACCATCACTTTAAATACCGTACCCGCTAGTGGCGAAGGCATAGCTTCGCCTCCACTTTTAGCGGCAGGCTTTGCAGGAGCGGAAGCTGTTGCCGCTGCCCCTTCAACGGGTGTGATGTATCGCACTTCACCCCCGGTGCTGACTTGGACTTCAAACGTGTTGCCATTCACACTGACGTGATACATCTCCGGCACCTGAGTACCGTCGGTATCCGTCGGCGGCTCATGCGGCAGCTCGAGCTCTTTGCCTGTCGGTGCTGATTCAAAGGCATCAGCGTCGCCACGATTCTCAAGAAACTTTAAGCCAACTTGAGGGAACAAAGCGTGGATCAATACATCTTCAGCCAAGGTGTCACAGAGATTAATGTTTTTTGCCTGCGCCAAACCTTGTAGCTCACCTGTCAAGCGCTGCATCTCGTCGGGCAATGTATCTGCTGGGCGGCAATTGATAACGTCATGATCGCCGTTTTCCGCAACGCGTTTCTGCAACTCCTCATCAACCGGAGCCGGTGTCGCACCATATTCTCCGAGCAATACCCCGACAGTCTCTTTAGTGATGCTCTTGTAGCGTTCGCCAGTCATGACATTGAGGACAGCCTGAGTGCCCACAATTTGTGATGTTGGTGTCACCAGAGGCAGAAACCCGAGGTCCTTGCGCACTCTTGGTACTTCGGCAAGCACTTCGTCCATGCGATCGGCCATGCCCTGCTCACGCAGTTGGTTTTCCATGTTGGTCAACATGCCACCAGGTACTTGCGCGATGAGAATTCGGGCATCTATGCCCCGCAGCTCACCTTCAAATTTCGCGTACTTTTTCCTTACTTCGCGAAAATAGGTCGCTACCTTTTCTAACTTGTCGAGATCCAAGCCCGTGTCGCGGTCTGTCCCTTCAAACGTTGAGACAATTGTCTCTGTAGCCGTATGGCCATAGGTCATACTCATCGACGAGATTGCAGTGTCGACCGAGTCCACACCGGCCTCCACAGCTTTTATTATCGAGCCTGTTGATAATCCTGTCGTCGCGTGACAATGCAAGACCACCGGAATAGATATCTCTTGTTTCAAGCGTGTCACCAACGCTTCGGCAACATAGGGGCGCAACAGACCTGCCATGTCCTTGATGCAGACTGAGTGGCAGCCCATGGCCTCTAAGTCTTTACCCATCTTTACCCACGTATCAACAGTGTGGACAGGTGATAAGGTGTAAGAAATAGTGCCTTGCGCATGCTTGCCGCTTTCAACAGCGGCTGCAATGGCGGTTTGTAAATTCCGCACATCGTTCATGGCATCAAAAATTCGGAATACATCCATGCCGTTTGCAGCTGCACGCTCAACAAAAGCGCGCACCACGTCGTCAGCATAATGCCGATAGCCCAACAAGTTTTGGCCCCGCAACAACATCATCTGCGGTGTTTTAGGCATAGCGGCTTTTAGTAGTCGCAGTCGCTCCCATGGATCCTCGCCCAAGTAGCGAATGCAAGAATCAAACGTCGCTCCTCCCCATGTCTCAAGCGCGGCGAATCCAACCTCGTCGAGTTCGGCAGCTATTGGCAGCATGTCTTCAAGACGAAGACGAGTCGCAAAAAGGGATTGATGGGCATCTCGCAGCACCACCTCGTTTATTTTCAGCGGATTACTTTTCGCAGTCATGAGAGAGGTCACTTAGTATTTTTAGAGGATTGTTCGCGCTTGGCTCTGAATGAGTGCACGGCCGCAGTAATCGCAGAGAGTAATTCAGGGTCCTGCAGATCACTCACTGGCAGAGTTTCACCGGATGATGCAGCGGCGCTCTCTTCCGAATCAGCAGATTGCTTTAAGAAGGTCGACATAACGGTTAAAGCGATGACCAAAAGAGTAAGAAAGCAAAAAACAATGCCCATCCCTAAAATCATCAAGGTCACACCTTGAGTCATAGCTTCATTCATAAATCCACCTTCCAATGCAAATCTTGCGCAAATCGTTGACTAATTATCGCCTGATTGGGCGGTTAATTAAAGGCTAAAATGATATAAATCAGGCACTTTCTTAGTTGCCATGCAAACGGTATTTGCATTATTTTTGCAAAAGCGCAAATGCGCTGGGCTTATTCGCCTTCCAGGAATTAAATGCCACGGCCTGGCAAAATAGTGCGAACAGCACAAGCCAGTGAGTTAGCCAACGGCAAATCCGTAGCCACCACACCTGTAACGGCTGGGATCTTTCAACCTTGTTCGTTCAAAAAGTGTATCTAGGGTGAACAGATTTCAGCCCTATACTAAGGTATTGAATTGAACACTTTTAGCGAAATAGTGCAGGCACTTTTAACAGTTTAAAGCGCTATGCTCGGAAACCGTGAAGATCTTGTGCCCGGGATAGGATAGTTATCCGCTGCATGGTACGAGTAAGCGATAGACAATTTACGTTGCTCCGTCGAGTTACGACCAGCCGCATGAAAAGTACGACTGTGAAAAAACACAACATCACCCGCTTCCAGTTCACAATCAACAGCACCTGCAATAAGCGCTGCATTCTCTTCAAGCTCTGGTCGCAAAAACAACTTTGCATCAAATCGCCCGCGTTCAAAGTCTTGAACGTGCGTCCCGGGGATTAGTCGCAAAGCCCCGTTGGCTACTTTTTCGTCCCCCAGCGCTGTCCAAACACTGATCAATTCTGGTCGGTCAAAGCGCCAGTATCGAATATCTTGATGCCAATGGGTTTCGCTCGAAAACCCAGGCATTTTAGTCATGACGCAATTGTGATGATTTTGCGAAAGCATCACTTGCTCGGTCCCCATGAGCGCTTTAAGCGTTTCAACAACGACAGGATCGGCTGCCAATTCTCTGAAAACCAGATCTCGGCTGTAGGCGCTTAACAGGCGCCGCGGTGTCTGCCCGCCTATGGCCAGCTGGCTTTCGGGAGAACCGGGATAACTGACATCTGCTTCAAATTCCAAAGGTGCTAACGGCGGGTTTAAATTTCTTTCGATTGCTAAAGTCAACAACTCAATACGCTCAATACTCAATAGGGATCGCGCGACGACAAAACCGTCTTGCTGAAAGTTATCTAGCTGTTGTTGGTTCAGATGCGTCACAGGTTTAGTCCAAGTTTGTCCCGAATTAAGCCTGATACTCCGCTCGACAATGCGGATCGTCAAGGGCTATAAAACGACTAGCTAGAGAGCCAAAAGACGCTATTTACCACCCGGCAACGCACGCCCATTTGTGTTGAGATATTCGTCCACCTCTCCCAATACCTCACGTAACCAAGGACGCGATTCAAGGACCTCTTCGCGTTCTAGACCAGACATCTCATGCGGAAAAACCAACCACGCATCCGTCTCATGAACATAGTATTCCGGGGCTCGGTCAGTGTTATTTCTCTCAGGCTTATAATAAGCCGTTGCCACACGGATATCGCCTGGAAGGTTTTTACGGCATTTCTTTTTCAACTCATCAATGATCGCTTTGATGCTGCGCCCAGAATCGTAGACATCATCCACAATAAGCAGAGAGTCCTCAGCATTGGCTTTGCGGATGATGTAGCTTAGACCGTGCACCCGCACATTCTTATTCGATTTATCGATGCCGTAATAGCTACTGGTCCGAATCGCAATGTGGTCGCTGGGCATGCCGTAGTAGTCACACATCTCCTGCACTGCAACACCAACAGGCGTACCGCCCCGCCACACCCCCACAATAAAGTCCGGCTGAAACCCGCTGCGAATCACTTGTGCGGCGAGTTTGCAGGAATCTTGTAGCAAGGATTCGGCATCGATAAATACTTTTTCTGTCATTTTTTTGCTCAGTACTAAAGGCGTGAATTAGGCCAATTGAATCTCATTGAGAAAGTTCCCGAGTGCCTGCCTCGGACTTTCCGCACGCGTTATGGGTCTTCCAACGACTAAATAACTAGCGCCGGCAGCGACCGCTTGCCCAGGCGTTAAAGTGCGAGCTTGATCATCCAAAGCTGCACCTGCTTGGCGTATGCCAGGTGTCACGGTTAAGGCATCCGCTGGTAGAATTTTTCTTACAGCGGGTAGCTCTTGGGCAGAACAGACGATTCCCGATAACTCACAGTCATTAGCCAGCGTCGCCAGTCTGGTTACTTGCTCCTGTGCTCCGCCCTGCACCCCCACCTCTGCAAGCTGCTGATCATCCATGCTAGTTAAAACAGTCACCCCGACCAAATGCATCGGACTGCCTGTTTCGTTCACCGCTTTACGTGCGGCCTGCATAGCTTGTGATCCATTTCCGGCGTGCAGTGTCAGCATCCAAGCACCTAGATCTGCAGCCGCTCGCGCGCCACCAGCGACTGTGTTGGGAATATCGTGAAACTTCAGATCAAGGAAAATCTCGAATCCGCGTTGTTGCAACGATTTAAGCAACGGTGGACCACAGCGAGTAAAAAGTTCTTTGCCAACTTTGACTCTACACTGTGCTGGATCTAAAGCATCAGCCATCGCCAACGCCTCGTCCTCGGAGGCGTAATCAAGCGCTACGATAAGGCGTTTGCTGTCTTGCATTTTATTCACCCTCCACCCCTAAAATGGGGCGTATAGAATCCCAATTGTGGCAACTGGGACACTGCCAGTACAACAGTCTCCCTTTAAAGTTGCACTGCCGACAAGCGTGAGAAGGACGGTTTTCCATCACCCTGTCGAGCATGTTGACGATCACTGAAATTTGTTTGCGACTCGATGCACTAGAGCTGTCCATCTCCATGCGCGCCCAATGTTGAAGGCCCTGCAATGAAGGTCTTCGCAATAGCTGCTCTTTAAAGAAGCGGCGTGCACTGCGCGGGTCCTCAAGGTTTTCCAATAATCCTGAGGCAGTACTGATCATGGTGTAGCTATTACTCTTCGTGCGCAGTTTGGCTATATAAGCCCGCAACGCCCCTTCGTCGCCACTGGCACTAAGAGAATCCATCAGCGGTCGTGCGACTTCAGGCACAATCTCATCGTCCAGCGATATAACTTTCTCGTAGTCACGCACCGCTGCGCGATGGTCACCTCTCTCACGCGCCATTTCCGCCCGCATCACCCAGGCGCGCACGCTGCAGACATCTTGACCCAATGCAGCGTCTAGCTCCTGCAACGCTGTTTCTACATCGCCATGCGCAAGCGCTTTTGTGGCAATCTCACAGTGGTATTGCGCGATTGTGGTGCCATGGTTGGTACCGGTGAGCTTTTGGCTTTGTTGCGCAGCATCAATGGCACCTTGCCACTCGCTGCCACGCTCGTGGATTGCGATCAACCCTTCATAACAGGGTCCGACGAAAACATTTTCGTCGATCAGTTGCGTAAAGTTACGTTCGGCCCAATCGTGTAGACCAGCAGCAAAGTAATCGCGGGCGAGTTCAAGACGCGCTTCATCTCGCTTTTTTTTGCGCAAATCGACTCGATCGCAGATGTCTTTGTGCAGCCGGATAGCGCGCTGTACCTCACCACGCTGCCGGAACAAACTGCCCAGCGCCAAATGCGTTTCCGCCGTGTCGTCGTCGATTTCAACGACACGCAAGAAAACATCAATGGCTTTGTCTTCTTCATCGTTGAGTAGAAAACTGATGCCTTGATAGTAATCTGAAGGGGCCTCTGGATCACTGCCTTCTGATCCACTCCCACTGCGCTTTGCGGTGAGCCAACCCGAGGCGGCGGCAACAGGCAGCAACAGCCATAAAGCTTCAATCATGGTGGCGATTAAGAGACATCAAATGGGCTTTCACAAGGTTTCGCAATATCGAGGAGATGCTGCATATTCTAGCCTTAATCCAAGCGACGGTGTGCTCAGAATAGAGTCTGGCTAAACGAAAAAACCCTGCCGAAGCAGGGTTCTCAATGTTTCGCAAACCCGATCAGGTTAGACCGAACGCTGCAAGCCTTCGTTAACGCGTTCACGCAGCTCTTTGCCCGGCTTAAAGTGCGGCACGTACTTACCGTGCAACGCGACTGTGTCACCAGATTTTGGATTGCGTCCAAGACGCGGTGGCCGAAAGTGCAGGCTAAAACTACCAAAACCGCGTACTTCGATTCGATCACCACCGCTGAGGGATCGGCTCATGGACTCGAGCAACACTTTCACGGCCAATTCGACGTCTTTTTGAGCCAGATGGCTCTGTTGACGCGACAGAACTTCAATCAGTTCCGACTTAGTCATGGCGTTATCAGGGGTGCTCATGGTCATGCTCCTCGCCTTCTACGGTTAAACCCCGGTCACCCGTTTGGTGACCAGGTAAGTCTGGACTTCAGACTCAGTTTTTAGCGTCCATCTGCTCTTTCAAGATGTCGCCCAATGTCATCGCTGGTGCTGCGGCGGCAGTCTCGTTGTAGCCAGTGATCATATCGGCTTCGTCGTCGTTGTCTTTCGCTTTCACAGACAGGTTCAGACTACGAGATTTACGATCGATGTTGACAAATTTGGCTTCAACTTCGTCGCCAACTTTAACCAGTGTCGTCGCATCGTCTACGCGATCACGCGATAGCTCACTGACACGGATGTAACCTTCTACACCATCGCCCAGATCAACAGTTACGCCTTTGGCATCGACCTCAGTGGCCGTTCCTTTAACAATGCTGCTCTTAGGGTTGTCAGCGACAAACTGGGCAAATGGATCTTGATCCATCTGTTTAACACCCAATGAGATGCGCTCACGCTCAGGATCGACAGAAAGAACGATCGCTTCTAGCTCATCGCCCTTCTTGAAGTTACGAACAATCTCTTCGCCCGTATCGTTCCAAGAGAGGTCAGACAAGTGAATCAGGCCGTCAATTTCGCCGTCCAGACCGATGAAGATACCAAAGTCAGTGATTGACTTGATCTTACCAATGACACGATCGCCCTTGTTGAACTGAGTGGCGAAGTCATCCCATGGATTAGCTTTACACTGCTTGATGCCCAAGGAGATACGACGACGCTCTTCGTCGATGTCGAGGATCATGACTTCAACTTCGTCACCGACAGCGACAACCTTGTTCGGGTTGACGTTGCGGTTAGTCCAATCCATCTCAGAAACGTGTACTAGACCTTCGACGCCCTCTTCAACTTCAACAAAACAACCGTAGTCTGCGATATTAGTGACTTTACCCGTGAGACGAGTGTTCTCTGGGTAACGACGCTGGATCGCTGTCCATGGATCATCGCCAAGCTGCTTCAGGCCAAGTGAAACGCGGTTGCGCTCACGGTCGAACTTAAGAACCTTAACGTCGACTTCTTGGCCGATCTCAACAACCTCTGAAGGATGCTTGACGCGCTTCCAAGCCATATCGGTGATGTGCAACAGACCGTCGATGCCACCCAGATCCAAGAACGCACCGTAGTCGGTAAGGTTCTTGACGATACCCTTAACTTCGATACCTTCTTGCAACTTCTCAAGCAGCTGCTCGCGTTCTGCAGAGTACTCTGACTCAACAACCGCACGACGCGAAACAACCACGTTGTTGCGACGCTGGTCCAGTTTGATGACTTTGAATTCAAGCTCTTTGCCTTCCAAGTAGCCAGTGTCGCGCACGGGGCGCACATCAACCAATGAACCAGGCAAGAAAGCGCGAATATCGTCGATCTCAACAGTAAAGCCGCCTTTGACCTTACCCGTGATAAGACCAGTGACAATTTCGTCGGCTTCGTGGGCTTCTTCAAGTTTGGTCCAGCTACGAGCACGACGTGCTTTTTCGCGGGATAATTTTGTTTCACCGAAGCCGTCTTCGACTGCTTCAAGGGCTACTTCGATGGTGTCGCCGATTGAAACGTCAAGCTCTCCGCTTTCGTTGCGGAATTCGTCCAGTGGGATAACACCTTCGGATTTTAGACCGGCGGCGACGATGACGAAATCAGGCGTGATATCGACAACAGAACCCATCAGGATGGCGCCGGGGCGCATTTCCGTCTTTAAGAGGCTTTCTTCAAATAATTCGGCAAATGAATCTGACATTAGGTTGTAAACCTGCGTGTTAGCGTGGTGTGGCAATCCGGCCTCTCCACGGTTGGTTAATTCCACTTAGGCATCCTGCCATGGTGGTACATTGGCTAACGAGGGTATTCCCGCTGCCGCACTCGGCCTTATCGATTAAGTGCCGCGTGTAAATGTTCTCTCAACTGCTCAACCACCTCAACGATGGTCATGTCGC
Organism: uncultured Granulosicoccaceae bacterium; assembly: GCA_937965695.1. Lineage (GTDB taxonomy): Bacteria > Pseudomonadota > Gammaproteobacteria > CALCKW01 > CALCKW01 > CALCKW01. The sequence continues at coordinate 19,152 of CALCKW010000063.1, read as the reverse complement.
TGGAATCGATGTGGATCGCGTCATCTGCAGGTCGCAGTGGCGATACCGCCCGATTCATGTCTTGCGCGTCGCGTGTTTGGATGCTCTTGAGCAAGTCCGCCAGTTTAACATCATTTCCAGCAGCAATTAACTGCTGATATCGCCTTCTTGCCCGTTCTTCGGCGCTTGCAGTCAAATAAATCTTACAAATTGCGTCTGGAAACACGACTGTTCCCATATCACGACCATCGGCGACCAACCCGGGCGGACGACTGAACTGCTGCTGCAAATGTAGCAGAGCATCGCGAACAGGCTGATATTTAGCGACATCTGAGGCCATTGCGCCTGTGTTTTCGAGCAATACTTGCTCAGTGAGGTCTTCACCGTCAAGCGCATAACCCGTGCGATCGCCCGTCACATCAAAACTGACATTCATTTGCCGCGCCACTTGCGCCACCGCGGGTACGTCTTGCAACGAAATACCAGCACGCAATGCCGCCAAAGCCGTCAGACGGTACAAGGATCCGCTATCTAGCAGGTGATAACCCTCCGCGGCGGCTACAGCGCGACTGACTGTTCCCTTGCCCGCTCCGCCTGGTCCGTCGACCGTCATCACGATCGAGCTCATGTCGATGACTCTTGATCAGCCAATGCCGAGAAAGCTCTGAAATAGTTCGGGAAAGTCTTGGCTGTGCAGTCTGGATCTTCGATGGTCACGTTGACACCCGCGGCCGCAATGAGAGAGAAGCACATGGCAATGCGATGATCATCGTAGGTATGGATACTGACGCCATCACGCAAAGGACCGGGATGCACACGCATCCAGTCCTCACCCTCTTCGACTTTGATGCCCAATTTGCCCAACTCAGTGGCCATCGCGTGCAAACGATCTGTTTCTTTGACGCGCCAAGAGGCAATGTTGCGCAATGTGCAGGGACCATCGGCAAAAAGAGCGACAACCGCTAGCGTCATCGCCGCATCCGGTATCGCATTAAAATCTTCGTCAAAAGCGAGCACTTTCTGATCAGCCGGTGCACATACAACAATGCTGTGGGCATTTCGCTGCACCTGCGCGCCAATTTTTTCTAGATAGTCTGCAAAAGCCACATCACCTTGGATACTGTTTTTACCGACACCGTGCACGGTTACGGGTCCACCACCCACTAAACCGGCGGCCAAAAAGTAACTGGCTGACGATGCATCGCCTTCGACATAGATTTCACCCGGACTGATGTACTTCTGACCTGCAGCGACTGAAAAACGGGACCAACCGTCGCGCTCAACCGTGACACCAAAACGCGCCATCAGCGAAATAGTCATTTGCACGTAGGGCTTGGAGATTAATTCTCCGTCGATATCAATCTGTAGACCGGTTTTTAACAGTGGCCCACACTGCAGCAACCCTGTCGTGAATTGGCTAGACACATCGCCTTTGATCGATACGGGGCCGGCCTTTGAGTCGGCGCGCTCGCCGATTTTTAGAGGCGGGTACCCCCATTCACCCAAATACTCGATTTTTGCGCCCAGCTGTTCAACCGCATCGACTAAATCACCAATGGGCCGCTCGTGCATTCGCGCCACACCGCGAACCGTGTAATCGCCACCTTGCACAGCCAACAGTGCGGACAATGTGCGCATCGCAGTACCTGCATTGCCCAAAAAGAAATCACCCGCCGCTTCGGGCAGAGCGCCGCCGCATCCCTCGACAACAAAATCGCGACTGTCTCCGAGCTGCTGCCAATTCACGCCCAACGCTTTCAGCGCTTCGAGCATATAACGCACATCATCAGAGTCGAGTAATCCGCGTACAACGGTGTCACCTTCCGCCAGCGCGGCGAGCAGTAAAACGCGGTTGGAAATACTTTTGGAACCGGGCAATTGCACTTCCCCGCGCAAACTGTTGACCGGGGCTAACTGCAAACTGTGCATGCTTTTGTCTTTCAATGTGATGCCTTATTCTGTGTGAGCATCGGCCTCATCAACCGCTCGCCCTTCTACTAACTCTGCCCAGTTGCGGCGCGCCTCACGAGCGCGTGTAAACATTTGCTGTATACCCTCGCCGTCACCTTTTAGCAATTGCTCTCTAAAACTTGCCAAAGAATCTACGTAGTCATCGAGCACGTTGACGACCGCCTCGCGATTGGCAAGTGCGACATCTCGCCACATCACTGGATCGCTGGCCGCTATCCTTGTGAAGTCTCGAAACCCACCTGCAGCAAATTTAAAAATATCGTCTTTGTTAGTCTGTGCCGCAAACATGTCCACCAGTGCAAAAGACAAAAAATGCGGTAAGTGACTGGAAGCCGCTAGAGCAGCATCGTGTTTTTCCAACGGCAAACAATGCACCTGCGCGCCCGACAATTGCCACAAATGCTTCACCCGCTGCACATCGTCATCGCTGCTTTCGGCGAGAGGCGTTAGAATGACTCGGCGTTGCTGAAACAACTCTTCGCGAGCCGCTTCAATACCGCTATTCTCACTACCCGCTATGGGATGGCCAGGCACAACACGATGCAGGCTATCAGCAAACACCGCTGTCGCATCAGCGGCAAAGCTACTTTTCACGCTACCTGCATCGGTGATGATCGCGTCTTCAGGCAGAGTGCTCGCGATTAGCGCCATCATTGAGCGCATTGTGCCCATAGGCACGGCCAACAGAACCATGCTTGCATTGCTAACAGCAGCGCAGACGTCTGTATCGAACCGATCAATCGCTCCACAATCCACAGCCTGCTGCAATCTGCCAGCATCTCGACCAGCCCCGACTATCTCACCCTGAAATCCCGCAGCGCGAAGTGCCAATCCTAGCGATCCGCCAATGAGACCCACACCAACAATCACGAGCCGCTTTTCTACAGCATTTTGATCAGTTTTCACAGTGCTCAATCGTCTGCCCGCGGGTACGAACCCAACAATTTATACATGCCCACTTCGCTTTTCAGTGCGGCTAGCCCTTCGACCATATGTGGGTCATCACAGTGGCCATCAAGGTCGATAAAAAAACAATATTGCCAGCCTGCCCCCGGTACGGGTCGCGATTCGATACGCATCATATCAATGCCTCGATCAGCCAGTGGCGAAAGAAACTTGTGCAGTGCACCAGGCTGATTGCGTGCTGAAACCAACAAGGTGGTTTTGTCTTTACCGCTCGGAGCAACGGGTCGAGTTCCGATAACCAAAAAGCGAGTGGTATTCGAGGACTCATCTTCAATGTGCGCCATTTGCACAGGAACACCGTAAAGCTCCGCGGCTGCATCGGAAGCAATTGCAGCCACCGCCGAATCACCAGCCGCCAAACGTGCACCTTCAGCGTTGCTCGAAACGGCGACTCGTTCGGCTTCAGGCATATTCACATCCAACCAACGACGGCATTGTGCGAGCGCTTGTTGATGCGCCATCACTTTTTTGATATTTCCAAGTTGATCATTTTGGCTTAACAAACAGTGGTGGATCGGAAGCAACACTTCGCCGCAAATAACCAAACCAGAATCGCGAAACAAATCTAAGGTGTGCGTAACGGCACCTTCCGTCGAGTTCTCGACAGGCACAACACCGTAGCGTGCACGGCCGGCTTCGACTTCACTAAAAATATCAGGGATAGACGCTAGCGCTACGGTCTCTGGCCCATGACCAAACTGCTTCAGCGTTGCTTGCTCGGTGAAAGTACCAGCGGGCCCCAAATACGCCACGACCATGGTCTCCTCCAGCGCTAAACAAGAGGAAATGATCTCTTTAAATATGGCACGAATAGCAGCATCGGGCAGTGGCGTGTTGTTGCGCTCAACTTGGCGACGAATAATTTGTGCCTCGCGTTCTGGCCGGTAAAACACAGCATTCGGATCAGCAGCCGTTTTAATCACAGCGACTTCCTCTGCCAACCCAGCGCGCTTGGCAAGCAAGGCCAAGATATCTTGGTCAACCTGATTGATGCCAATACGTACCGCGTTTAATTTCTCTTCGTCACTGCTCATGCTTTTTCTCGTTTAATCGTTTCACCATCAGCCATGCCGACGTTCAAACTCATCCATAAAACTGACCAACGCTTCAACCGCGTCAAGTGGCACCGCGTTGTAGAGACTGGCGCGAAGGCCACCGACTGCTTTATGGCCTTTTAAGGCTCGTAACCCTGCCGCTTCCGATTCTTCAACAAATGCTGTTTCTAATTCAGCGTTTGCCAAATTAAAGACAACATTCATTCGCGAGCGCCACGTAGTATCAACCGTGTTGTTATAAAAATTAGAGCGATCAATGCGAGAATAAAGTAATTCAGATTTGAGCTGGTTAGTGGTTTCCATTGCGGCCACCCCCCCTTGCTCTTTTAGCCACGCCAACGTTAGCCCGAGCAGATACCAAGCGTAAGTTGGGGGCGTGTTGAGCATGGAATCTGAGGCTGCTTGTGCTTTGTAACTAAGCACGGCTGGCACGGTCGGCCCGCAATCAGCAAGTAGGTCACGGCGACAGATAACAAGTGTTATACCCGCTGGGCCAATGTTCTTCTGGGCGCCACCGTAAATAACACCAAAACGAGAAACGTCCAACGGTCGCGACAAAATGCTGGAAGAAAAATCCGCGACCAATGGCACATCGCCGGTGTCAGGGATGTTGGGCATTTCTAGGCCATGCACAGTTTCATTGGGGCAATAATGCACAAACGCTGCATCCGGGTTGACATCCCAACTGGCTGAATCGTGACCCTTGCGGTGGTCAAAATCAGCGGCGTCACAGAGCACGCGCGCATCGCAGTAGTTGTTTGCAATGAATTGCGCTTTTTTTGACCACAAACCCGAGATGGCGTAGTCGGCACTTTGTTTGACGCCGAGCAAATTCCAAACCAGCGCACTGAATTGCAAGGTCGCCCCTCCTTGCATAAAGATAACCGCGTAGTCGTCGGAAATACCCATCAACTGACGCAAGTTTTCTTCTACCTGCTGCACCATCTGCATGTACAGCGGACTGCGATGCGAGACTTCCATGATCGACACACCGTTGCCACGGTAGTCCAACATTTCTGACTGCGCTCGCTCCAGTACGGCCGTCGGTAACGCCGATGGGCCAGCACTGAAGTTAAACGCGCGATTCATTAGTCTTCGTCACCTTCGACGCTGTCATCTTCGCCTGAGTCTTGCGCATCATCAGAGGCTTTATCTTCATCATCTGCCGCCGGTGCTTGCTCATCGGGCTTGTCGGCGCCTTCGCCTTCTTCCGCCAACTCACCTTCGAGTGCTTCTTCATCAACTTCCAGTGCATCAACCCGTGCCAACTGCGAAAGCAGCTCGCCTTCATCCAGTCGAATCAGACGGACACCTTGAGTATTACGACCCAGTGTTGAAAGCTCTTTGACTGAGGTGCGCACCAATGTGCCACCGTTGGAGATCAGCATCATTTCGTCTTCGTCGCTGACCAAAACGCCACCAATGACTTCGCCGTTTCGATCAGTGGTTTTGATGTCGATAACGCCTTGACCACCACGGCCCTTGCGAGGATAACCATCCGATGCGGTGCGTTTTCCGTATCCGTTGCTTGTTGCAGTCAGAACCGTCTTGGACTCGTCCATGACCAACAAGGCAACGACTTTGCCGTCTTCCGGCATACGAATTCCGCGAACACCTGCTGCGTTTCGACCCATGACACGCACGTCTTTTTCGTGGAATCGCATCGAGCGGCCACCAGAAGACAGCAACATCACATCGCGTTCACCGTCGGTCAGAGAAACGTCGACTAATTCATCATCACCACGCAAATCGATAGCGATGATGCCCGCAGCTCTAGGCCTAGAGAAGGCTGAAAGCTGTGTTTTCTTGACCACACCTGTGCGCGTGCAAAAGAACACAAACTTGTCTTCAGGATAGTCGCGTACTGACAGCACCGCCGTGATTCGCTCACCCGCTTCCAGCGGTAACAAGTTGACGATTGGACGCCCTTTAGAACCGCGACTGGCTTGTGGGATTTCGTAGACTTTTTTCCAATAGACTTGGCCACGGCTAGAAAAGCACAGTAGCGTGTCGTGCGTACTGGCGACAAACAGCTTGTCGACAAAGTCTTCTTCTTTCATCTGGGTGGCGGACTTGCCTCTGCCACCACGGCGCTGCGTCGTGTAGTCGGAGACCGGCTGCGACTTCACATAACCGGCATGCGACAAGGTGACCACGAGATCTTCTTCGTCGATTAAATCTTCAACACCTAGATCTTCGTAGCTGTTCTGGATCAAGGTACGACGTGGGCTGATGTACTGCTCGCGCAGTGCTTCTAGCTCTTCGCGGATAACCTGACGCAGGCGATCCGGATCGGTCAATATATCGAGCAAGTCAGCGATTTTGACCAAAATCTCCCCGTATTCAGAGACGATTTTTTCCTGTTCAAGCCCTGTTAAGCGATGCAGCTGCATGTCCAAGATAGCGCGTGCTTGCACTTCAGAGAGGTGGTACATGCCGTCGTGCAGCCCGCATTCAGGGGCCAAGCTGTCAGGGCGCGATGCACCTGCACCGGCACGCTCCAACATCCCGACAACAGCACCAGGTCGCCACGGGCGCGCAACTAAGGCTTCACGAGCAGTGGCAGCGTTGGGTGATGCTTTGATCAGTGCGATCACTTCATCGATATTTTCTAACGCGACCGTCAAGCCTTCTAGAACATGTGCACGTTCACGCGCTTTGCGCAATTCGTAGATGGTTCGACGGGTGACGACTTCGCGGCGATGACGGACAAAGGCGTCAAGAATTTCTTTGAGGTTGAGAATCTTCGGCTGGCCATCGACCAGCGCCACCATGTTGATGCCAAAGACCGACTGCAATTGAGTCTGCTTGTAGAGGTTGTTAACCATTACCTCAGCGGATTCACCGCGACGCAGATCAATCACAACCCGCATGCCGTCCTTATCTGACTCGTCGCGCAATCCGTCTTGGGCGATCCCGTCGATCTTCTTCTCTTTGACCAGCTCAGCAATCTTCTCGATCAGGCGGGCCTTATTCACCTGATAGGGAAGCTCATTGATAATGATGCTTTCGCGACCAGATTTTTTATCTGTCTCGTATTCGACTTTGCCGCGCACATAGATGCGACCTCGGCCTGTTAGATAGGCTTGGCGAATACCCGAAGCACCGTTGATGATGCCAGCTGTTGGGAAGTCAGGACCCGGCAAATGCTCTTTCATCAGGTCGATGATTTCGATTTCAGGATTATCCAACACCGCGAGCGTTGCATCGACCACTTCGCCAAGATTGTGCGGCGGAATATTGGTGGCCATACCGACGGCAATACCGGATGAACCGTTGATCAGCAAATTGGGCACACGCGATGGCAGAACAACCGGCTCTGACTCAGAGCCGTCGTAGTTGTCTACAAAGTCGACGGTCTCTTTGTCGATATCAGCGAGCAACTCGTGCGCAATGCGCTGCATGCGCACCTCGGTATAGCGCATGGCAGCCGCGTTGTCGCCATCCACCGAACCGAAGTTACCCTGCCCATCGACCAGCATTTCACGCATGGAAAAGTTCTGCGCCATACGCACGATGGTGTCGTAGATTGCACTGTCGCCGTGCGGGTGGTACTTACCCATGACGTCACCGACTACGCGAGCCGATTTACGATGTGCTTTGTTCCAATCGTTGCCCTGTTCGTGCATGGAGAACAGCACACGTCGGTGAACGGGTTTTAGGCCATCACGCACGTCAGGGAGTGCTCGTCCGACGATAACACTCATCGCATAGGCGAGATACGAGTCGCGCATCTCGTCTTCTAGGTTGACCGGCAGTACTTCTTTGGCAAAATCAGGCTTGTCAGAATCAGACATCGAGTTCGGTTTTCCACAGTGGGCTAACAACAGCGCCGAACCATCTGCACGACCTAAAAAGACGCCAAATAGCTCGACCTGAAACGATCAAACGCCGCAGCTAATGGCCATCGATGCCATCAATCTGAACCGCGGTCGCTTAATGGTTCATTTAAAGACGGAATTCTATCACACTTGACGCAACAAAACCGTTTTTCAGCGCCTCAGCGGCCCTCTGAGCGCCAATACTGACTTTTCCCGACCACCCCACAGGCAGGCACCCTGATGCGACTGAACGGCTGTAGAGCATTTATGCTCTCCAGAAGTACGATCGAGAAGCCTTTTACCGCATGATACTCTCAGGACAAGCCTTATGAGCACGGATGCAAAACGATGAATGCAGCAACTCAAACACCTAGTAAAGCCGCTTCAGACAGACAAGATAATCTGACGAATCAGCTGAACAAAGCCAAAAATGCAAGCATCAATAACCGATTCAATTATTGCTTCCTAGGGGCAATCTGCTTAACCGGAGCACCCTCAATAATGGCCGACAATCGCATTGACACTCAAAGACCTGACGCACCTGAGCTAGCGGCCTATGGAGAGCATGCGATCGGTGTACGCAGCATCAGCTTAATTAACCCCCAACAAATCGACATAGTGACTCTGAGCGCTGCCGAAGATAAGCCCGATCCACTGCCCCGCTACGACCGACCGCTCACTCTGGAGATTTGGTACCCAGCAGCCCAGCCGGCCAAGGGAAGCCAAGAGCTGCAAGCCTTTTTGCGCGACGGTAAAACGGAAGTCAATTTACAAGGCCGTGCCCACAGAGACGCAACGCCCGCCGCCGAAAGGTTTCCGCTGGTTTTGATATCTCACGGTTATCCGGGCAATCGATTTCTATTGTCACATCTGGCGGAAAACATCGCTTCTAAGGGTTACGTGGTCGCATCGATAGACCACACTGACTCCACCTACCGAACAAAAGCTGCGTTTGGATCAACGCTTGTTAATCGCTCGCTTGATCAAAAATTTGTCTTGGAGAAATTATCAGATCTATCCAACGACAACAGCTCTTTTTTAGGCGGCCTGGTGGACGCTGACAACACCGCCTTGATTGGTTATTCAATGGGAGCTTATGGTTCGGTCATCACCGCTGGTGGTGGTGTTACGCAATCATCAGTTGATCTGCCGTGGGGTGCACCGCACGGAACCTTAGCCATGCACCTCAGTGGCAGTGATAGCCATGCTGCCTTGGAAGATGCGCGGATAAAAACAGCAATCGCTGTCGCCCCCTGGGGAATGAATCACAACTTTTGGAGCAATGAAACACTGGCCGGAGTCCGCCTTCCGATGTTATTTGTCGCAGGATCTGAAGACGATGTATCCGGCTATGAAAACGGTATACGTGCCATTTGGTCTAGCGCAAAAAATGTAGAACGCTCACTGCTCACCTTTGACAACGCCAATCACAATGCAGCCGCCCCCATACCTGCACCGCTAGAAGCTAACAAGTATGACGATGACCTAGGATTCAATCTCAGTGAGCACTACAGCGATGCGGTTTGGGACACAACGCGCATGAACAATATTCTGCAGCACTTTAGCAGTGCCTGGCTTGGTAAATACCTGAAGAAAGATAAAACAATGGATGCTTATTTATCGTTAGTGCCGCATTCAAATGAAGGTGTCTGGGCAGAAAAGGACGGTGAATTTCTAGAGCAACACAGTTACTGGACTGGGTTTGCCCATAGAAGCGCTAAAGGCTTGCGTTTTGAAACATTGAGCCCAGACAAATAACAAGCGATTGCTGCTGGGGCTGGGGCTGGGGTGCAACAATCGTAGTTGCTACCAGCCAGCCGGAAGAGATTTACAAATTTTTATAGAATCAGTGCTTACCTCTATATACCCGCCCTGACGCAGCTGCGTCATGACCTTAGACACCATCTCGCGAGAAGCACCCACTTCGTTGGCAATGCTTTGCTGGGTCATTTTAGGACTACTTTGGTAGTCTTCAATCGGTTGGGCGTCGCGTAGCAAGAGCGCTCTAATTCGACCATACACGTTAAGAAAAGCTTGGCTCTCTACCCGATTAGTCAGCTCACCGACACGGTCAATAAGCCCGTTCATCAATATCCGGCGGATATTAGGATGGGCGCTAGCTGTCGCCTCAAAGCCAGAAGCGTCAATGCGCGCTAAACGTGTTGCCTCCGCAGCTTCGACGGATGCCGATCGCGGCAATCCAGACAATAGTGCCATCTCACCAAAAAAAGCACCTGTAGACTGATAACCAAGCGTTAGCTCTCTGCCATCGTCGTTTGCACAATAGGCACGCACACGACCCTCCAAAATCAAGTACAAATCGGTATCGAGGGCATTTTTTTCAATGATGTTTTCACCGCGCTTATAGCGACAATCGCGAGCAACGGTCAGCAACGCCTCCAATTCATCTTGGCTAAACGCACTATCTGATACCAGTGCAGCTGTGCCCTCTTCAAATTTCATTACCTGATCCCCAGCACCAAAACTGACGCTATCGCGCGAACTTTATGACACAAAGAATGTATCACAACGCTACTAGGGAGGGCCATCAGCTATGAAGGCTGGGCTGAGGCCAGGCTAAATCTATAAGGAAGTTATGAAAATTAGGCCATCAATAACTCCACTCGTTTGGCTGCGCACTCAACGATCCAGACAGCAGTTGTTGCCGCAATGCGGAATAGTCATATTTTACGGGCGCTGCTAAAGTTGTTTGGCAACCATTATCTGAGGCTAATTGAATAGTCGCTTCGGACATCAATCTGGATAGATACGTGTCATCCATGTAGTCCCAGTCAACCGTAAAAACTTGATGGGTTGTACTGACATCACCTGAGTAACGCACGTCCTGAGCACTCTGAATATAGGCTTGCCCAAGCTCACCGGTAGCATCAATGAATTGAGCACGCATCCTAGGCGTAAATAGCCCTGGTGGGGTGCAATTATCGATACGATCGTACATGGCGAGCAATCGCTCATCCACATCCTGAGCCAAAAGCCAAGTCAGGTGTCGTAACGGATTATCGCTGGTGGCGAACAGCGTACCGTTAGGCATGCCAGCCACACCGTAACCTCTTCGAGAGACCTTTGCGCTGCCACTGACATCCTCATCTACCATCGCCCAGTTGATTTCTACTGTCGTAATCGACCCTATCTGCGGATCGCCAACAGTCCCTCGAATATCTAAATTAAGTTCGTTGAACTCCGCCAGATCAAAGTCACCGCCGATGTGAATGTAAAAACCACCATCACGATGAGCAACAGGCATCAACAACCCGGAATACGTGTACTCAGTCTCACCGAGTAACCAGTAGGGATTGATCAGAGACACTCCACCACCATTGCTGTAGACGAAAATACCTTTTGCTTGTTTGCCACCCAAGGTGTAACCGCTGGTATCCAACTGAAAATTAAAGTCGCTTTTATTGGCAAGAAACATCCCTACAGGCTGTTCGTCGTCAATACAGCCGTCAGTTAAGGTTGAAGCAACCTGACTAACGATCGTCGTTCCGCGAGGGGCCGGTGTGCAGACAGAAGCACTATCCTCGTCACCGGAGCCGTCATTATCAGCGCCATCATTGGAATCAACAGTGTCATTGTCTGCCGCCGTCTCGGTATTGCCATCCCCTCCGCCACTGCAAGCACCTAACAAGGCAAATACACACAACATTGGTATTATTTTTCGTTTCATAACTGCTCTCCCATTGTTTGGTTTTCTTGCCGTTCGCCTACGCCAATGCCGAAGCGTACCCGCAGTCGCGCTTTTCACATTTGACGTGATTTTTTGCAGCTCTAGCCGCAAGAACTTTTTCACTGAGACTTAGAATATGTGGGTAACACTCTTGCCACAATGTGAATAGTTCACATCCATCGAAGCGCCCCACAAATTACCAGAAAAAAAAGCGCTGGCGCGACGCAATAAATAGGGGGAATGCCGTCCTAAACTAACCTTTGACTCAAGCAAGCTCGCCAAATTGGTATTTTATTGACTCAAACGCAAAAGCATACCCATCTCGGTCTCAACCAACGCGAGGCAGCTTGACGGCCTTACCGGCTACTGCAAGACAAAGATCGGTGATTTCATCCCAAACGTTTCCTTTGCTTCTCCCTTTGACCATGAGATCAAGTTCGTTGCAGCGTTGCAGTAGCGCAGCCCAATGCAGGGGTTTGTAGCGACGTAACACCGGTTGCATCGTTTTGTGCCTAAATGGCGCAACGCCCGCATCGCTGAGCGCTTGATTGGGTGGTACCCCTCGTGCCACAGCAGCCGCCGCCAGCCCTAATTCTCGCACTTCGCGCTGAATAGCCCACAGGGTGGGTGCCGCTTCCACACCCTCGCCCCGCAATACCTCAACGATATGCACAACTCTTCGCGCGTCACCCGCCAACATAGCCCCTGTCAGGTCAAAGACACTGTAACGCGAGCTATCGACCACGGACGCCAACACCGTGTCGGCATCAACCAACGGGCTGTCCACGATCAACACGAGCTTGTCTATTTCCTGTTGAGCTGCGAGCATATTACCTTCCACACGCTCTGCAATGAGACGCACGGCATCTCGGTTGGGTTGTAGCTTGGCGCTTTTCAGGCGACGCTCTATCCAATTCATGAGTTCGTTGCCCTGCAGCGGCCAAATAGCCACGGTGACACCTACCTTGTCGACCGCTTTAAACCACGCGCTGCGCGTGGCTGCGCTGTCTATTTTTCCTGCGCTTATCAATAAAATGGCGTCGTCCGCAGGCCTTGCGCAGTAGTCTCGCAAGGCTTCACCACCCACGCGACCCGGTTTTCCACTGGGCAAGCGCAAGTCTAAAAGGCGCTGTTCAGCGAACAGAGACATCGTGCTGCTCGTGTCACCTAATTCACGCCAATCGCTGTCTTGTTCAATACTGATCACTTCACGGCTCAGGTATCCGGCAGCGCGTGCGGCGGCTCTTACCGCGTCACAGGCCTCTTGCACTTGCAGGGGTTCGTCACCATAAATGAGGTACACCGCTGACAACGGTTTTTTAAGTTGGGCCGGCAGTTTGTCGGGGTAACAGCGCATATCTCGCCTGTAAAAAAATGGAATGTCGCTTGCGTCTACGGCAAAGCAGCAGGAGAATCCTACACCATGAATGTTATCAACTTCCTAATACTCGCTGGTGCTCTTTTGCTAGCTTTGTTTCTATCGCCCCCCAGTCAAGCGGATGAAAGCTGCATCAAGCTCGTTTTAAATAGCTACTGTCTAGGTGGTGAACCACCAGCTGGCACAACGGATGATGCATCGGGCGTAGTCGTCGTCGACAACGCGCGAGGCGAGGTGTCACTTACCGTCAAAGACAATCGTGTTGTCGCCATCGAACGAACCATGACGCCTGCCAACTGGCTCAGCTTTAACGCTTTAAAAGTTAAACTCGTTCGCGTCTACAGAACGGCCGAAGACAAATCAAACTTCCCCTCCTACGCGACCAGTCGAAGCTCAAAGCTCAACGCTATTCGAGCTGGCCGTGGCCATGCAGCAGCCCGTTGGCAGCTGCCCGGCTGGAACGTGCAGTTGCTGTGGAAGTCCTTGGATGAGATGAAGCTGCGCTATGAAATTGATGATCACGCAAACTCTGCTGAATCCTCCAACACCCCTGAGGGTCTCTAATGCTCTACCCGCTTGTACGCCCCTTGTTGTTCACCCTAGACGCTGAACGATCGCACGACCTGGCGTTGAGCCTGCTAGCCAAGCCACCTGCTGCTTCGATCATGCAGGCCTTGTATGGCCGAAAAGCACTGGCAAAACCAACCACTGTGATGGGTTTAAAGTTCGACAACCAAGTCGGCTTAGCCGCGGGTTTGGATAAAAACGCAAAAGCCGTAGACGGTCTCGGAGCCCTGGGTTTCGGCTTTGTCGAAGTGGGCACCGTGACGCCCGTTTCTCAGCCTGGCAACCCCAAACCACGCCTATTTAGACTGGCGCAGTCTCAGGCTATCATCAACCGCTTCGGGTTCAACAATGCGGGCGTCGATGCGCTCGTCGAGCGCGTTCGTCAAAGGCAATGGCGCGGTATTGTCGGCATAAATATCGGCAAAAACGCAGCGACCTCACCAGAGAATGCCACCGAGGACTACTTGATTTGCCTGCGTGCCGCCTACCCTGTCGCGGACTACATCACGGTCAACATCTCGTCCCCCAACACAAAGGGCCTCAGAGACCTGCAGCACGGCGCGCAGCTTGAAGAGCTGTTTTCTGCCCTGAGCCTTGAGCGCGATACCTTGGCAACGGCTCAAGCGCGACGCGTGCCTCTGCTCGTCAAAATAGCGCCTGACATGGATGAGCACGCCATGGTTGATCTCTGCCAGTCAGTCATCAGGCACAACATCGACGGTGTGATCGCCACCAACACAACCCTTGAACGTGGAGAAGTAGCCCACGAAGAACACGGCGACGAAACCGGTGGTTTGTCGGGCGCACCGCTCACGGCCCTAGCCGCCCGTAAAATCGCTCCCTTGCGCCAAGAGTTAGGTGCAGACATTGCATTGATAGCAGCAGGTGGAATTGACTCCCCCGCTGAGGCAGAAAAGCGCCTCAACGACGGTGCGGACTTAATCCAACTCTATTCCTCCCTTATCTACCAAGGCCCAACGTTGGTGCAGCAGATCTGCCGCCACTTGGCCAAGTAAAGGATTACTACATGCAACACTATGACGTATTCAACGGCGACGCGGATGGACTGTGCGCGCTGCATCAACTGCGATTGGCTGAACCGCGCGAATCGGTGCTCGTCACCGGCGTAAAACGCGACATCAGCTTACTGGCCAAAGTGCCGCTGGATGATTGCGCCAGCGCGACTGTGCTGGATATCTCAATGGACAAAAACAGCGCGGCGCTCAAGGCGCTGCTAGATGCTGGCAAGCACGTGCACTACGTCGACCATCACCACCCTGGAGAAATCCCCGCGCATGCGAACTTACGCGCCAACATAGACATCGCACCCACGACTTGTACCAGTCTGTTAGTGGATGCAGAACTGGAAGGTAAATTTCGCGCATGGGCAGTGACCGCCGCTTTTGGAGACAACATGCTTCAAGGCGCGCTCGACGCTGCCAAGTCAATTGGCCTCAACGAAACCCAGGTAGCCACACTTAAACGCCTGGGTATTTTGCTGAACTACAACGGCTACGGCGCTAGCTTGGACGATTTGTTTTTTGCGCCCGATGCGCTGTATCAGCAAATGCAACCCTTTGCTGACCCCTTAGCGTTTGCAGCCGAAGGCGACACCTACAAAACACTAGACGCCGGCTACAACGAAGACATGGCCAAAGCAGAAGCGCTTCAACCCAGCGAACGTTCAGACAAACACGCCATCTATATTTTCCCCGATGCGCGCTGGGCACGCCGAGTCAGCGGTGTCTACGCCAACACCCTCGTACACAGTGCCCCCGCCGCCGCCCATGCGATCTTGACGGAAAAGCCCGACGGCGGTTACCTCGTCAGCGTGCGCGCACCGTTAGAAAACCGCACCGGCGCCGATGAGCTCGTCAGGCAATTTGAAACGGGTGGTGGCCGTGCCGCAGCTGCAGGAATTAACAGCTTGCCTGCCGACCAGCTGGAACGCTTTAGCACCGCATTACAAGCCCAGTACAAATAAGCACACTAAAAACCAAGGACCTGCAACATGAGTGACGAATATTTTCGCCAACAACTCGAACCGTTGATCCGAACAGTGCCCGACTGGCCAGTGCCGGGCGTGCAATTTAGAGACATCACCCCCCTGTTGCAAAACCGCAGAGCTTATCGGCTGTTGATAGACGCCTTTGTGCACCGCTACCACGACGCTGAAATCGACGTAATTTGTGGCATCGACGCCCGCGGATTCATCGTGGGTGCGCCGGTGGCCTACGCACTAAACACGGCTTTCGCACCGGTGCGCAAAGCAGGCAAATTGCCCTCGGACACCCTCAGCCGTAGCTACGCCCTAGAATACGGTGAAGCAACACTTGAAATAAACAAAGATGCTTTTAAACCCGGCAGCAAAGTCTTGCTGGTAGACGACCTCATCGCGACGGGCGGCACGCTGGGAGCAGCCTTGAACATGATCGAAGAAATGCAAGGCGACGTCATTGAAGTTGCCGCCCTTGCAAGTATTGAATCCCTACCAGGCGAAGGCCTGCTGAGAGATCGTGGACTGGATATCTATTCGTTGTTGAAATTCTAAATTATTCAACAGCGCTTCTTTAAAAGAGCTATTTCCGCTTCAACTAAAACCGCCCGTTGGCGGTTTTTTTTATTACGCAATCAACTCTTCTAGGAATCCAGACCACACGCAGCTATCAAGACACAGTGGATAGAGATTTTTTAGAGACAAATATTCAACCATGCCTGAGCTGTTGCTGACTTTTACTTATAGGACAGAAAACTGCCCAAAGCCCCACTGCCTGCACGAAGCAAGGAAAAGAATAAATACACCGGCCATAATTCAATATTAGAAACGTGATCATCACTCGGTCCGAATAAACCAAGAACGCAGCACGCCAATAGAGCACCGAGAACTGAAGCGAATTGGGTACTATTTAAATTTAATGCGCTCAGAACAACGAGCACTGGAAAGCCAATTAAGACAGCGGCTGCTAAACCTCCAATCAAAGCAAATAATGCGACAGGAATTAGTGAATAAATGAGTATCTCGACGTTAACCTCACTTGAACGCCCTTGCGCGAAATAAACAACAAACGACCAAAGAAAAGGCGCGGTAACCACCGGAAGCAGACCAGCCAAGAATGCAGATTTAAAAATTTCGATAGACACCACTACCATCTTATCTAATCATGGGATTCAAAAACCTAAATAGTCCCATTCTTTCTGTCTAGCCCACATCCTACGCCGATAGATAACGAAATAGTTTTGACCTCTTATTCTCTTCTTCAGGCGAAGATCAGTGCGCAAGAACAGCAGCGGTTGCTCGGATTATTGTACGATTCGATAGAGAACTGTACGGTGCCAGAGCGGCCGGGAAGAAGCGAGCCCAGAGCGGTCAAGCGAAGACCAAAACCGTTTCAATCCTTATCTGCTCCAAGGCATGAAATGGTGGTCGATGCGCATCGGGGTAAGCGCGGTGCCGAAGCGGCTTAACTTAGTGCCATTCGGTTTGACCCCTTATTCTTTTTCTTCCTGACCGAGCGTTATCGACCGCCGCCACCGTGAAGTGCTGGTATTCGCCTGCGGCCACTGTGCCAGTGACGGGTAAGTCTAAGGTCAGCTCAGACCGACGTCTTGTTTTCGAGATTCCTAATGAGCGCAATCGTTTCTAAAGCACGATCGATCATGCATTCAGAAAATAGACACGAGTCGCTCACCCCCAGCCATAACAACCATTCTTCGACTACATTGCACTCGTCTTTCCGTAATTTTGACCAACGCGCCAAAAAATAACTATCCCAGTTCTCCGGATCCGGGGAGCGATCAAGGTTACTAACCAAGCTTTGATTTATTAGAAGATTGGGGCAGCCCTCCTCTACTCCTGCTTTAATAACACCAGGTAGAAAGTAAAGAAATGCATCAGGACTCAACAACGGAAGTACATCAAAGTATTTTTCAATTGTGTTGCAATTTAGTTTTGACCAATGACTAGAACAAAACTCTTCTACGTCTTTAAAATCATGCTCATCTACATTCTCTCTTGAGCATAAAATATCCGGCAGCTTACGAGTTGAGAAGGCCGTATCAATTTTATTTGGTGAGATCATCTTAGTAGGGTACTGCAATTACTAACGTGAACCCAAGCGTCAGCCGTCTGTTGTCGATGACTATCGTCACCACTAGTCCAGCACCTTTCAATACTTCTCGAACGAGCAGTTGCATGATCCAACCAAACCCTCAATCTTTGTGTGAGCTCGTATCTCGACATTCCTACTCTGCAGGCAGCTTGCCCTCGTCCGAAAGCTCGTATGGGAAACTTAGTTACCCGAACACGCTTGTTGATTTCATCACATTCAGGGTCTCCTGACGGATCGCCTCGACATAAGCCTGTCTCACTGGTTATATCAGGGACAGAATCATCGCTATCGAACCAATCAGAAGCTGAGGCTTTAGGGGTCAAACCTATTTTATTATGTTTAACACCTTTTCCAACCGACCGTATTCTCTCTCCAGCTCTCCAAGCTTCAGTTTTTCCTTGCTAGAATGAATCGAAGGGGAAACACTCCCTATATTCGTCAGCGAAAAATACTCGGTTATTGCCCTCAAAGAATGGTCGCCGAGCTGCTGACTACAGTAAATCGCCATCTGCCGAGCCACATTAGACCGCGGACGTCCTTTTGCTCTGGTGGTAATCGACTCAACATCCGTTTTAAATACTTTCGCTACAGCTTCTACTACCGCTGATATATCCGGTCTGTCCGACAAGATGCTTGGCAACTCCCTGGATACGCGCATGTTTTCCTTTTCACCCAAAATCGATTGCCTGAAAGATCGATCACCGATTATGCTGGCGATATTCCCTTTACTATAGAAATGCTCTGTTTCCTCATCATTGCCTTCTGACACAAAATCGCGGTACCCCGCGTAACGATTCTTCTGACACAACATCTGATAAGTTTTATCACGATGCAGCCAATCGGGGACCGGGGCGCGATTTATATACGCTAAATAGCTCGACCAACGATAGTGCCCCAACACGTCGTCCGTTGCCCCCTTAATCTCTGCCGGGTTTCGGTGAATGTATCGCCCTAATTGCAGTAAGTACTCATCCTCATCCACCAAAATGGCCTTGTACCGCCCTTTGAACAATGAACCATCCGTTTTCTTTCGTCGATTATACCGCTGCGTATACACACCATTAACATGCCGCATGATGCGATCCAGGTTGGCCCGCGGTGTCTCTATCAACAAGTGGTAGTGATTTCCCATGAGACAATAAGCATGGAAAACCGCATCAAATCGAGCGTGCGATTCTTCCAACGTCTGTAAGAAATCTTTGTAATATTCCGGGCCGTGGAAAATATCCTGCCGCCCACGGCCACGATTCATCACGTGATAAAACGCATGCTCGTATTGGATTCGCTCAGGTCTCGGCATTCTCTCAGTCTAGCCTGCGTTTATACATAACGAAATAGGTTTGACCCCTTATGACTCCTGGGCGTTAACCTCGAGGGCCACAAAGAGTTGCTCGGCATGTGGCTGTCGGAGAACGAAGGGGCGAAGTTCTGGCTCAGCGTGCTCACGGAGCTCCAGAACCGTGGAGTTAAAGACATCTTGATCGCCTGTGTTGACGGCCTCAAGGGCTTCCCAGAAGCGATCAACACGGCATTCCCCGCCACGCAGATTCAGCTGTGTATTGTGCACATGGTGCGAAACTCCATGAAGCTCGTGCCGTGGAAAGACTACAAGGCGGTA
>CALCKW010000062.1 GCA_937965695.1 uncultured Granulosicoccaceae bacterium | reverse complement strand
TGGCAAAAAGTAAGCACTAGTTAGCCAGATAATTGTGGGTTGAGTCACTGCGGCTTAACAACTATGTCTTACGCGTGTGTCAACTGTTAGAAGCAGGCCCGGTAAGCCAAGTGCTTAGTAGGACAACAGTGACGAACAAGGCCCCGTCAAAAAGAAGTACTGAACGAAGCTTCTCTTTAGCCTGCTTGCCTCCCAATTTTAAAGCAGGGATGAGTCTGAAGTGATTAAATGCTCCAATGAACATTATTGTCGCGACCACGATAAGTTTGAAAAGCATCGTTTTGAAGTAGAGGGTGTCTAGGTTCCATTGATTGGCCGCCAACTGAAAGCCAAAAAAAGAAAAGCCGCTGACAATCGCAACAGCAATTGCCCACTTTGCTTGCCTTGCAAATTGTTCTGCCAGCTCTAGCGCGTTTGGTGTTGACGTACATAGAGTGCTCAGCAGGACCGGCACAACGGCAATCCACCAGGAAATGACACTGAGGTGTGTTGTTAGCAGTATGCTTTTAATCAATTGAGGATCACCGAGCGCGTGACCATATCGCGTGAAACTGAATACAGCTGTAAAAGCTGAAATCATAGCAATCCAGTTAGGGCAGGTCGGTAAAGTTGCCCATGACAACAGAGCAAGCAATGCTAGTACTCGCCACGTCAGCAAATTTGCTGGAGGGCTACTCCAGATCAGACTGTAAAAAAATGGGTCTAGTGACGATTGCCATTCACCGCCAAGTTCTGCGGCCAGTGTTACTGCCCAAAAAATGGCAAATGCTAAAGCCACGAAAGTGCTTTTTGCAGACAAGCGCCGTGCCGTTTTAAAGACTATGTTATTGCTCTTCACCGTAAAGCAGGCAATAAAGCAGCTCCCAGTGGCCAACAATGTAGCCAATGAAAAAAAACCTCTGCTCACCCAACTTGCAGTCTCGATCATGGAAGAATTGTGAACATGATTTTGCCTTTCATCACATGCCCATCTTCACCCATGGCTCGCCAACTTGCGGTGTACTCTCCAGCGCCAAGTGTCGGCAGGTCTAAACTGTGCCGTGTCAATTCTTCTACTAGTTCCGGTCTTATTTTTTTATCTATCTCCTCAGACTGGATACGTACTTGAATTAGTTTTACATCTTCTTTGAAACTTAGGCTTATCTCAGTGGGAGCTGTCGGAAGTATTTCTCCATTTTCGGGGAAGCTTGCAACCAGAGGGGAATGAGCAAACACGCTGCTAGATATAAGTGCCATCAGAAAAAGTAGAGTGCGGGATATAGAAGTTACTTTATTCATTTGAGTTGTCTCAGTAGATTCCATTGTGATTCTGAAGCTCTCGCAAGTAGTTGATGACGAGTGTCATCTCGTTTGGAGAGACCTGTGGTTGCGTGGGCATATCGCCAAATGGCCAATGGTGCGCTTGCACGCCTCGTTCTGCAGCCATATAGAAAGCTATGTTTGCGTGGTGTCCGCGCCTGTAGTAGTGGTGCACTAGAGGAGGGCCTATACCGTCTCTTCCATCAGCCAATTTACCATGACACTGGGCACAGTTTTTCTCGAAAATTTGTCGGCCCTCTGATTCTTGCATTAGGGGTAGTGGTTTAACATTTTTAACGATTGGTGTGTATGCCGTGGCAGGTCGGCTAAATAGTCCAGCGGCTCCAGATACTGCAATGGCTGCGAAAAGTATTGCAGCTGTCGTGCGCGTCCAGAATGCTTTGAAAGGTGGTGTTCTCATCGTCTTAGTACCTTACAGACCGGCCAAGTGTAGCCGGTATGCTTTATGGTGGTAATGTACTAGTGGCTCATGAGGCAGCTCTAGCTTTTTGGACGACGATAGTGGAGTAGGACTAATTTTCCGTCTTGTTCTTCGGTTTGAAACTCAATCATATCCCCGGCTTTAAGGTCCTCAAGTGTCGCCTTTTCTTTAGTCATAAATCCCATAGTCATGCTGGGCATCTGCAGGTTAGAAATTTCTTCGTGTGCGATTGTCACGATACCGCGCTTCTGACTGATTTTGACTACTTTCCCCTTAGTCCATGGTAAATCTGCATCAGCGAGTTGCACAATTGACTGATGACCCAGCTTAACCGAAGTTGGAGGGTTGGCTAATGCTTGATGAGAATTTAGTAGTAAGAGTGTGGCGATGCCAACGCTGAGTAGGTTTGTGATCGGTTGTTTCATAGTTGTTGCTCCTAGTTCGATAGATATGATTTGACTATACTTCCGGTAAAATAACGCTGTTATTTTCTTTGGCAGTGTTAATTGCTTTTTTTGCTAAACGCTGCAATTCATTGCGCTTCCACACGAAGTAGACCGCGGGAATCACTAACAAGGTTAAAAGAGTAGCGCTGAGCATACCGCCTATCATCGGGGCTGCGATGCGCTGCATAACTTCAGAGCCGGTTCCTTCGCCAATCATGATGGGTATGAGCCCAATCACAATAGTTGCCACTGTCATAATCACAGGACGAATGCGCAAGCCTGCTCCTTCCACAACACACTGACTTAGATCGCTGTTGTTGGGGAGTCGGTCTTCTTGGCTGGCAGTGTGCAGCATCTTTTCGTAGGCTTGATTCAGGTAGACCAACATTATGATTCCTATCTCTACGGCAACGCCGGAAAGGGCAATAAACCCTACGCCAACTGCAATAGAGAAATTAAAGTCCAGCGCCACCATCAGCAGGACCCCACCAACAGCTGCGACGGGCAATGTGGCGAGAATAATGAACACTTCGGCCATTCGCCTGAAGTTCAAATAAAGCAAGATGACAATTATTGCTAGGGTCAAGGGGATTACGTAACTTAATCGTTCCTGTGCACGTAACATGTACTCGTATTGCCCAGACCACTTGACAGAATACCCTCCTGGAAGCTCTAGCTGCTCAGCTACAGTCGCTTGCGCTGCTTTGACATAGCTGCCTAGATCTACTCCATCTATATCGACCAGAGTCCAGCCGTTCAATCGAGCGTTTTCACTTTTAATACCTGGAGGTCCGTCCTCCACAGTGATGCTACTGACGTCGGATAGTGAGATGCGTTGCCCATTGGGTGTGACTATCGGCAGTGCACGCAGGCTCTCTGGCGAGTTGCGGTAGTCTTGCGGGTAGCGCAAGTTAACTGGGTAACGTTCGAGCCCTTCGACAGTCTGGGTGACGGTCATACCCCCAACCGCTGTCGCTACCAACTGTTGGATGTCTGCTATGTTGAGCCCATAGCGAGCCGCACGTCTTCGATCAATATCCACTTCGATATAGCGACCTCCTGCCACGCGCTCGCTATACACAGAGGCAGTGCCTGGCACGTCTTTCAAAATTCGCTCTAAATCTTTACCAATAGTTTCGATCACCGCCAACTCTGGCCCCGCTACTTTGATACCCACCGGGGTTTTTATTCCGGTTGCGAGCATGTCGATGCGGGTTTTTATTGGCATTACCCAAGCGTTGGTTAGTCCAGGCACGGAAATTAGTTCGTTCAATTCAGATCGAATTTTCTCGGGCGTCATGCCCGGACGCCATTGCTCTCTAGGTTTGAACTGTATAACGGTTTCAATCATGGTCAAAGGTGCTGGATCTGTGGCTGAATCGGCACGGCCAACTTTACCAAAAACTGTTTTTACCTCGGGTAGGGTGCGAATCAGTTTGTCCGTTTGTTGCAATAATTCTCGCGCCTTGCCAATTGAAATGCCGGGGTAGGTGGTTGGCATATACATCAAGTCACCTTCGTCCAGCGGAGGAATAAATTCACTACCTAGATTGCGAGCAGGTAGTAGTCCGATGAAAGTTGCCGCAACGGCGAATACTAGAACTAACATTGGTGCTCGCAATGTAAGCCTAAGTACTGGCAGGTAGATCATATGTAGCAAGCGATTGACGGGGTTACGAGATTCTGGCAAAACCTTTCCGCGGACAAAGTAACCCATAAGTACAGGCACCAGAGTAATGGCCAAAATTGCAGATGCCGCCATCGCATAGGTTTTAGTAAAAGCCAGCGGTGAGAACATTCGCCCCTCTTGTGCTTCCAATGTGAACACGGGCAGGAAGCTCATGGTGATAATTAGCAGTGAGAAGAATAGAGCGGGCCCAACTTCGCTCGCAGCGCGAGCCACTACTTCCCAGCGGTTCTCTTCGGTCAGCGGGGTCCGTTCCATGTGCTTGTGGAGATTCTCGATCATCACGATGGCGCCGTCGACCATTGCGCCTATCGCTATTGCGATACCTCCAAGTGACATGATGTTGGCACTGACGCCTTGCATATGCATGATAATGTAGGCGGCCAAGATGCCAACTGGCAGAGAAAAAATTGCCACAAGCGAAGAGCGCAAGTGAAACAGAAACACGGCGCAGACTAAGCCGACTACTAAAAACTCTTCAAGTAGCTTTACATATAGATTATCGACTGCTGACTTAATGAGCTTTGATCTATCGTATACCGTTGTGATTTCCACGCCGTCAGGTAGGCCTTTACGCAGTTCTATTAGGCGGTTTTCAACTTTGGCGATTACTTCTTGGGCATTCTCACCAAAGCGCATCACAACCACGCCACCAACTACTTCGCCTTCACCGTTAAGCTCTGCGATGCTGCGGCGCATTTGTGGTCCAGTGTTGATAGTTGCCACGTCGCGAAGTAAAAGCGGCACGCCGTTCGAGTTCAAACCGAGAGGGACGTATTCCAACGTTTCTATGCTGCTCAAGTAGCCGGTTGCGCGCACCATGTATTCGGCTTCAGCCATCTCGATGACTGACGCACCGATCTCTTGATTGGCACGTTGAATTGCACGATGGATATGGCTAAGCGGAATGTCATAAGCGCGGAGTTGGTCTGGGTCTACCACCACCTGATACTGTTTGACCATGCCACCTATAGTGGCTACCTCAGACACTCCTGGTACGCTTTGCAGCTCATACTTTAGAAACCAGTCTTGCAGGCTTCTGAGTTCTGATAAATCGTGTTGGCCAGTAGGGTCTGAGATCGCATACTGGTAGACCCAGCCCACGCCTGTGGCGTCCGGTCCTAGTTGGGGGTTTGCGTTTTCGGGTAGTCGTGGTGCGACTTGACTCAGGTACTCCAAGACACGAGATCGTGCCCAGTACAAGTCAGTATCTTCATCGAAAATGATATAGACGTAGCTGTCCCCAAAAAAGGAATAGCCTCGTACATTGACCGCTCCTGGTACCGACAGCAATGCGGTAGTGAGCGGATAGGTAACTTGATCTTCTACTACTTGTGGTGCCTGGCCAGGGAAGCTTGTCTTAACAATGACCTGAACGTCGGACAAGTCAGGCAAAGCATCAACGGGCGTTTGTTTAACGGACCACAGACCCCAACCAACAATAACCGCAGTCAATAACAAAACCAAAAATCGGTTTTTAATTGAATAGATAATGACAAAGCGAATCACTGTTTCGCTCCCACATCACTCTCGACGGATTCGATTAGTATTTCCCCAGACTCCAATTTTCGCATGCTAAACCGCACAGAATTGCCAACTTCCAGCTGTGAGACGTCGGCACTTTCAGCGTAGCTAAACTCCATCTCCATCGACGGCCACTTCCACTCTGGTACAGGCAAGTGATTGATGATGACAACGCTTTCATCCTCATAGAGTTCCCCAACTGTTCCAGTAGCCCACGCAACCTCCGGCATTTGCTCCGGCGGTGTCATTCGCATGAAATCTGAATTGATACTCGACTCTGAATCGATTAAAAATTGTGCAGACACGACAATTTGATCACCTTCTTCTAGGCCTTGCAGTATTTCAACGTGTTTGCGTGTCCGTAGTCCGGTTTCGACTTCAACAGACTTGAACTGACCTTCACCGGTTGCTAGTACGACACGCTCCATGCTGCCCGTTCGAATCACAGCTTCCAGCGGCACTGATAGATTGGGCTCAGGAGATGCTGTATCGATAACTATGCGAACAAACATATTGGGCAAAAGTGCGCTGTCGGGATTGGCGATGACGATGCGAAATTTTGCAGTGCGATTGTCGGCATTTAGTTTGGGGTAGATATATTCGACTTCACCAGACCATTGTTTACCTGGCATGGCTGCAGAGCTAATTTTGGCTTTTGCGCCAACTCGCAGTTTGCCTAAATCGCTTTCAAATACTTCACCTTCAACCCAGACCGGGTCCATCCCCGAGATGCTCATAATTCGTGTATTTGGGGTTACGTAAGCACCTTGTCCGATGCGCAATTCGCTAACAACACCCTCGCTGGGCGAGTAGATAGAAATGTTGCTAACAACTTTGCGAGTGTCAATTAGTCTTTTGATTGAACCTCGACTCACGCCGAGATTTCTTAGCTTTTCCACGCTTGCATCTTGCATATTTGCCGCTCCTGCGGCGACGGCGATAAGCAGCTCTTCCTGGGCTGCTACAAGTTCGGGAGAGTAGATGTCGTACAGCCGATCGTAGCGATTAACTTTGTCACCATCCGCCCTGACGACGAGTGTTTTTATCCAACCAGAAACGCGCGAGTGCACTTCATAAAGTTGTCTTTCATCGAAGTCTACGGTGCCGACAGTGGAGATTGAGTCATCGAGCCGCTGTTTTTTGACTATTGCGGTTCGCACGCCTAGATTGTTGACTACTTCCGGGCTGATTCTCACCGTACCCACGGGCAAGTCTTTGTTGCCGTCATCGTAAACTGGCACTAGATCCATGCCCATCGGCGACTGGCCGGGGGCATCACGTCGGTAGTTTGGGTCCATTGGAGCAACCCAATAAAGAGGTTCGTTTGCGTCTTTTGTCGTGGCAGGCACCGCTCCTGTATCACTCATATCCACGTGCGACATAGAGGTGTGCTGGAGCAGCATTTGTATTGTGGGTGTGAGAGATATACCAAGCCCTACACTAAAACCGGCTGCGATAACCAAACCTAACAAAGCAAATACTTTTAGTAATGCTTTCATTGTTCTGCACTGCTAGAAGTAACAGTCTCTGCCGTTAGGTAGTCGAGATTGACCGTGTTTAGCAGTATGTTTGCTTCCAAATCTACTTGCTCTAGCTCAATGTTCATCAAGTCCATTTGTGTGCGTTGCATCGACATGAACGGTGCTTCTCCGCTTGTGTACGCTCCACGAGTAGATTCAGCTTGCTGTGCTAGTTGAGGTATAAGTCGCTGTGTGTAGGTGAGCAGTTGTTGTTCGAGAGCAGAGTTGATCTCAACATTACTTTGATACTCGCTGCGCAGTTGTAATTCGACTAATTGCCCATCTCGCTCAATTTTACTTTTTCTGCTTTGTGCAGCCTCGATGCGAGCTCGATTGGCATTATTTCGTAAGCTTGGCAGCTGCATAGAAAACCCAAGTGATACGAAATCGCCTCTGTTCATCCCGGTATTCGAGTCTTCTCGATAGCCATAGCTGACGCTCCATATTCGGTCTGCACCTCCAACGGCCGCAGCAGTATCAATATCCGCTGTGGCTCGATCGGCCATGCGTTGGCTTAAAAAAGACGCTGGATGGCGATTGAAGTT
Organism: uncultured Granulosicoccaceae bacterium; assembly: GCA_937965695.1. Taxonomy (GTDB): domain Bacteria; phylum Pseudomonadota; class Gammaproteobacteria; order CALCKW01; family CALCKW01; genus CALCKW01. Next base: position 2,550 of record CALCKW010000062.1, on the reverse strand, counting down.
AACCTTGTCCGACCAATTTCCGGTTGGATTCGTAATCGATTGTGATGCAAAATCTAGCTGAGACAGCTGGACGTCATCAAGCCACTCACGCATCGCTTCCCTCGCCCTGATTGAGCGGGTGCGAGCTGCTTGGGAGCGATTGTCCAATTGTGCAAGAGAGGTATTCAACGCAATTACTTCTCGCTGACTGGCGCGCCTAAGGCCAGCGCGATAGTTTGCCTCAGCACTGCGAATCATCTGTTCAAAGTGGCTGCGGTGGCGCTTGATAATTCCAATTACTTGCTCGGCTTGCCATCCCTTCACCCAGGCGGAGGAAATCAGTTTTCGAAGCTGCGACTTTCGAAGCTGTGACTTCGCATTTGCAATATCAGCCGCCTTTAGCATGGCGGATTTTCGAGAGCTGAGAAGTCCCTTTGCGGGTAATTTTTGGGTATAGCTGACCATTGCTTGCGTCATTGGCTCTTGATTAAACTGAAAGCTATCAACAGGTAAATTTGCAAGCTTGATTCCGAGCATAGGAGGCGGCAATTCGCCAGCCTCTATAGCACTCAGGTTGGCTATTCGAAGATCGTCTCTTTGACCTGCTAATGTCAAATCGTTGCTGGTTGCGATTTGCACAGCTTGTTCTAGTGAAAGCTTATCTGAACCGGCTGCCACATTTCCAGAAACCAACGCGCTCAAAAGAGCAGCGATGCTTAGGCGCATGGGTACAAAGCCACCACGGGCATAGGGTGAATTGTTTACAAATAACAAGGTTTTGATCTCAGGTTTCTAGATACCGCATAGCGGCGACCTCACAGCGCAAGAAAACTCGCTCAGTGAATCGTGACTAATTCTAGAAAGAGGTCAAATATGGATTCGGCCTAGGCCGAGGTGTGATCTTAAGCGATCGCTGTAAGGGGGCCCAAGTCCTACGCTGGAACTACGGAGCTGTAGAAGGGTAGCGAGAGAAAGGCTTACAACCGCAGTAAATATAATTGTTACGAAAAGCAAGCTAAACACAGGGCTGAGATTTGTAGTGCTTTCAGCACTTAGAAACTCACCACCACATATAGATGCAGAACTGTGATGCTCATTGTCAGCAGCTATTGGCATTGTAGCAGCGTCGGCTAGAGCGCCTCCATGTCCAGACAGGTGAGCCGTTTCTGTCAACTTCGGAGAGTGACAAGAAGTGGATAGGGTATGGCCACTTAGGCTTTGGTAAAATCCTGGCACAGCAATCATAACCGAGCACAATGTAACAATTGCAGCCAGCACGACACACAAACACTTTTGATAGGTGTTTTTGAGCATGGGTTTAAGAAGGCTGAATGTCATGGAGAGTGTAGATTCTCAAGGTGATTGGTGCGGACAATAATAGACTTGCAAAGTATATGCAAGTTCCGCCCAAAGTTGGTATTTATTGGGGTTCACCAAGCGGCGTTGTGGAATCATTAACTGCCTTTGTTTGTATTTCAAATAAGTCGCGTCATGAGCAATCTCCGAGTGCGGCACAGTTTCTCTTTTTGATTGCAAATTAATTATGGTTGCTAGGTAGCACTTATGGGCCTTCTGCAATCCTACCTATTTATCTGTTAGCTTGAGCCTCAGTAGATCTAATGACAGTTGACTTAACCTAAAGATAAGTGCTGGCTCTAAGATCCTGGATATGGCGTTAGTGCCAAAAAAATAACTATTTGGGAATGGAATCATGACGACAAACAGACGTGTTTTTCTAAAGTCGAGTATTTCTACCGTCGGAGCACTGGGCGCTGCGACTATGTTGCCGAGCCTTGCTTATGCAGGGTCTATGGTTAAAAGCTATGCGATCGGGGGAGGTGAACTCAGTGTTCATCCTGTCGCTCATGCTTCTTTTGTTATGCAAACACCTGATACTGTTATTTATGCAGACCCTGTCGGTGGCGCTGACAAGTACCAGGATTTGCCGCCCGCGCAGTTAATCATGCTGACTCATGAGCACGGTGATCATTTTCACGTGGAGACTCTCGAAGGTTTGATGGGTGATGGCACCAAACTAATCACCAATCCCTCAGTTTATAAGAAGTTACCAGGTGCTTTGCAAGAGCGAGCTATAGCTATTGGTAATGGCGATAGCGCCAGTCATGGCAGTATCTCCGCAGATGCGATCCCTGCATATAATTTGGCTGCAGATCGTTTGAAGTATCACCCCAAGGGGCGTGACAACGGATACGTGCTGACCATCGGTGGTGAGCGAATCTACATAGGTGGCGATACTGAAGCCGTGCCAGAGATGCGCGAGCTAGAAGGGATCAAGATAGCTTTTGTGCCGATGAATCTGCCTTACACCATGGGTGTTGAACAAGCGGCCGAAGGTGTGTTGGATTTTGCACCGGAGATTGTTTACCCGTATCACTATAAAGGCAGCGACATCGATGTGTTTGAGAAGCTGGTGAATGCGGGTTCGCCCGATATTAAAGTCGTGCAAGCTGCTTGGTATGGCGTGTAGTTTAATCGTGCGGTGCACCGCTCTTATGTGGCGATGTGCCTGCTGCGATGGATCTTGGATTGTCGAATAGTTATTTTTTCTTC
>CALCKW010000061.1 GCA_937965695.1 uncultured Granulosicoccaceae bacterium | reverse complement strand
TTCTAATCCAGACCAAGCTTAGTGATGCGATAACGCAGTTGACGGTAACTCAATCCCAAGGCCTCTGCGGCAGCGCGCTTGTTCCAACGGTGCTCTTCTAAAGCCAAAATGATGGGGTCTTTGTCCTTGTCTAGAACGTCTGCTCCCAAGGCTGTTTCTTGGATGACTTTGCTTTCCGGGTCTCTATTTGATAACAATCCAAGTTGTTGCTTCACGAGGTTCCGTAGAGTTGGAGTATCAATAGGCTTCTTTAAGTAGTCCACAGCGCCTAGTCTTAAAGCTTCAATGGCCGAGTCTGTATCTGCAAATGCTGTTATCACGGCGACCGCGACGTCAGGGTATAAAGCTCGAGACTCTTTGAGTAACTCCAGCCCACTGCCATCGGGCAGTTTGAGGTCTGTTAGAATGAAGTCTGGCTTGCTTTTTTTCAGTACCGAAATTGCGTCACCAACATGACTGCATAGCTCACATTGGGTTTTTGAGTCACTTATCGTAATAGCAATGAGTTCACGAATATCGGCCTCGTCCTCAAGTATTAATATTGTGTACATCAGGCAGCCTGCAAGATTTCTTGGGCTTGTGCGCGAAATCGTAGTTCGAATACTGTTCCAACGGAGCTACTACAGAGCTTCAAACTAATGTGTTGTTGCTCGCAAATTTCCCGGGCGATAAAGAGCCCTAGTCCCGTACCCCCGCTGGCATTGGTGTAGAAGGGGTCAAACAAACGACTATGCAGCTCTGGCGGGATGCCGACTCCATTGTCGCTGATTCTAATTATAGGGAAGCCGTTTTTAGTCAATACTTCTATCTGTATTCTGATCAGTGATTTGCCGCCATGAGTCAGGCTGTTTTTACATAAGTTCTCTATGACGTGATGGAGTTTTTTTTCATCAAAAGTATGTCGAATATTAACGTCACCCGTTACAGTCAACTGGTCCTTCGTTAGTTGGTGAACGCTTCTTAGCTCCCCTGTTAGTTCCGTTAACCAAGTGTTTAGTCCTAGTTCAGTACAGTTGTTAGAGGGCTTAGCTAGATTGAGGATATCGGTCACGATCATATCTATACGATCGCTATTGCGGTGGACAATGGTTGCCAGTCGATGTTGAAGAGTCTCATCCTCCACATTTTCTGTGAGCAGTTGTGCAGCTTGGGTGATAGCGCTCAATGGGTTTCTGATCTCATGCGCAACGCTTGCAGTCCACTGGCCTAAGGAAGCTAGCTTTAGTTGGTGTGCTTCAGTGTCTCTCTGAGTTTGGGAAACCAGTGTTAATAACTGCACGTCTCCTTTCATACGTTTTACAGTGACATACAGCTCAGTGTTCTCGTGGCTTATGGACCCAGAAGTTTTGCTTGTCGCTAAAAAATCACTCAGCGTTGGAGCGACTTCAAATACCGAGTGGCCATTTGAATCTACTTCGTAATCCAATAAGCGTAAGGCAGCTGGGTTGCTGTGAACGATAAAGCCATCTGTTGTTATCGCCAGCAGACCGTGGTCGAATTGCCGCAGTATTTCCTCTGAGAGAGTCTGTAGTCCCGCAAGGCGTTTTTGCTGATTCACGATGACGGCAGTACTGGCAACTCTGTGTTTGTTGAAATGGGCGCTGAGTACCGATACGACGAATAAAGCAATGCACAAGGCGGCTGCTTGAGGGTAGTCAGGGGAGCCGCTGAGGTTGTTGATGTTCTGGAAGAGCGATTGACCAAGAACTGCTATGGTCGCTACAGCTGCAAACAAATAACTGACGTGTGCTTGTCTAAATAAAGCAGTTGCAGACAGTGAAGCGCAAAGTAATATTCCGACGCCACTTTCGATGCCACCGAGCTGATGCATCAAAAGAGTGATGAAAATGATATCAGCGTAGATTTGAATCGCTACTTGGGTACCTAAATCAGGCTGACGGCGCAAGAATAACAGCGCCATCGATACCCCCGCTAATGCGTACAAGCAAGCGATTGCAAATAGACTTTGAGGGTTGGCACTCGCCACAAACTGCTGAGTGACAGTCAAAAAAGGCGAAGCGACAAAAAACAAACAGGAAAGAAGCCTGAACATTGTTAAAGCGCGTAACAAGACCCACGGATCTTCACCGTGATTGTTTGTCTCAACTGCTAGTGCTGTGTCCATGTCGTCTGAATGTTGAAAATTAACATCAAGACGTTGCAAGGTCGATGCCTAGTGCAGGGTACTTGGTTTGGGGTTCAGTGGCCTTCAGTGCCATAGTTAATTAAGGCAGTGGTGATGAGGGCGCTTAAGAAGCTAACTTTGCCTGGATAGCAGCGGCTTGGTTGGTGAGGCCTTGTTTGTTGTAACACTTGACCAACAGCTCCAGTGCTTCTGTCCGATACGACGTATCCGGGTAGTTATCCAGTAACGCTTGGACCCGGTTAGTCGCACCGACATAAGCGCCGCGTTTGAAGTAAAAATTCGCGACGGAAAACTCATGTTTGGCTAATTCGTCCAATAAACTAGCTGACTGCAGCTTTGAAGCCTCCGCCCAAGGGCTATTGGGGTAGCGTTTGACTACTTGCTCAAAGTGGCTGCGAGCGGTGTAAATCAGACGCTGGTCAGTACTGGCCAAATCACGTGGGAAAAATTTATCCAGCAGACCTTTGGTTCTCGCGAGTTCACTGCGCCCTTTCATATACCAAGCGTACGCTGCATGTGGGCTCTGAGGGTTTAGCTGAATGAACTGATCGGCGGAGGTGATAGCGTAGTCATACTCTTCACGTTGAAAGTAGGCGAGGATGATATCTAGCTGTGCTTGTTTGGCGTAATTGTCTAACGGATATCTAACCTGCAGCGTTTCAAGGTGATGGACAGCACCAGAAGCATCACCACGTTTTAACGCTAAGTTGGATTCTTCATAGAGCTTCGCAGCATCCCAATTTTCTTCGGCTTTACGGGCGCTTTCGCTGGTCGTCGAGCAACCGGAAATTAGCAACGCCGTAAGTAGTGTTGCAGTGATCAGCGAGCTAGGATATGGCATTTGGTAAACCCTTGAGTACGTTTTGCAGCCGATTGATTGAGCGTGGGTGGCGTTAAGACCATTAGATAGTGTGATTATATCCCATGGCTTGCAAGCTGCACGTACAGGAGTGCAAACCCCAGCCTCGTGGACAGGTATAATTCACTGATGAGCGAAAAAAATGTACAGCAATTCACGATTGACGACGCGTGTGGTGGTCTTAGATATGACCAAGCGCTGGCGCGATCGGTACCGGATTTCTCCCGTAGCCAGCTAAAAAAGATGCTGCTAGACGGCCAATTGACCATAGACGGTGAAAAACCAGGCCCTCGTGAGAAAGCGAGAGGGGGTGAGTTGGTCATTGTCCAAATGCCTGAGAATGTGGTCGACAAACACGAGCCCGATGCCTCTGTGGTATTAGACCCCTTATATGAAGACGATCATATTGCCGTGTTTAATAAGCAGGCTGAATTGGTGATGCATCCAGCGGTTGGTAATCACACGGGTACGGTTATGAACGGTCTTTTGCACAGATATGCCGATGCAGCCGCTTTACCTAGAGGCGGTATTGTCCATCGCTTGGATAAAGACACGACTGGCCTGTTTGTTGTTGCGCGTAGCGCGATCGCCCACCGATCATTGGTTGATCAACTGCAAGAGCGTACGGTGAGCCGCGAGTATGATGCAGTTGCTTGGGGCACCCCCGTTGCTGGCGCCACCATTGATGCACCCATCGGTCGACACGGTGTAGATCGCAAAAGAATGGCAGTTAGGCCGGGTGGGCGAGAGGCTATCACTCACTATCGAGTTCAAGAACGCTTTATCTCGCACAGCTGGCTTCGAGTAAAATTGGAGACAGGCCGGACTCACCAAATACGTGTTCACCTCAGTGAACAGAAAATGCCGTTGGTCGGTGATGCTGTCTATGGCGGCAGGCTTCGGATTCCAAAGGGCGCGAGTGAAGACTTGCAAGTGGTCTTGCGCGGATTTTCTCGTCAAGCGTTGCACGCGCGTAGTCTTAGCCTGATTCATCCGGCGACGGGTGAGCAGTGTTCTTGGGAGTGCCCGCTCCCCGACGACATGTTGGCTCTATTGAGCGCACTACGGCAACACAACAAAGACGCGTGAATAAAAACGTCATTTCAGCCAATTGGTCTTTGACAACTGATGTCAATGCGCTGATGACTTGCCGCCAAGGAGGCAAAAGCGCAGGCGGTTACCAAAGTAATAATTTAGGTATTTATGTGGGTGATGAGCATGCACCCGATAATCGTCGCGCGCTGGTGGAGACGCTTAAATTACCCAACGAACCATTGTGGCTTAAGCAAGTACATGGCACCGCTTGCCACTATGCAGCAGGGCTTAAAAAAGAATTTCAATCTGATGCCGTTTGGACTGACGTGCCCGGACAAGTGTTAGCGATACAAACGGCTGACTGCTTACCGGTGGTGTTCGCTGATAAAAATGCGAGCGTTGTAGCTGCCGCTCATGCCGGTTGGCGCGGTTTAGCTGGTGGCGTTCTAGAAAATACTCTAGCAGCAATGCCTGTAAAACCGGAACAAATCCATGTTTGGTTGGGTGCAGCGATAGGTCCTTGTTGTTTTGAAGTGGGTGACGAGGTCCGGTCAGCATTTGTAGATGAGCATCCAGAAGACTCGACTGCTTTTGTGCCGGCGACCGGGGGGAAATGGATGGCTGATCTTTACCAATTGGCAAGGGCGCGCTTGTATCGACATGGAGTAACAACTGTCGCTGGTGAAAGTGCATGTACGTCGTGCGAACTACAAAGGTATTATTCTTATCGACGTGACGCAGGTTTGACAGGAAGAATGGCAACATTGATCTGGTTGTCAGAACGCTAAATTTAGCCTGCGTTGCAGATAGTCGTAGCGGTGCTTGAATTGCAGGTGGTTTGCCACCACTTAGAATAGAACTAATTATTCGACGTGGAAACTGTCATGCGAGCAGATAAACTAACCGCAAAATTCCAATCGGCACTGCAACAGGCACAGTCCATTGCTCTAGGCCGTGATCATCAATTTATCGAGTCCGCGCATCTACTCGTCGCATTCTTAGATCAAGGTGATGGCAGTGTTCGACCGGTGCTTAGCAAGGCTGGGGTAGATATCAATAGCCTCCGCTCTCAGCTGGGCTCGATGCTTGATCGCTTTTCGCAAGTCAGCGGTATTGGCGGTGATGTTCAGCCTTCTAGTGCTCTTGTGAAAACACTTAATCTCACGGATAAGCTATCGCAAAAACGCAAAGATCAGTATATCGCCAGTGAATTGTTTTTGTTGGCTTTACTGGAGGACGAAAATTCTGAGGTGGCGAGACTACTGACTCAATCCGGTGGTCAACGTGCCATCATTGAGAAGGCTATTGACGATGTTCGGGGTGGGGCCAGTGTTGATGATCCAAATGCTGAAGACACACGACAAGCCTTGGAGAAATACACGGTCGATCTCACTGAACGAGCAGAGCAGGGAAAGCTTGATCCTGTAATCGGTCGTGATGAAGAGATTCGTCGCGCAATACAAGTACTGCAAAGACGTACAAAAAACAATCCGGTGCTTATAGGTGAGCCAGGTGTTGGAAAAACTGCCATCGTCGAAGGGCTGGCACAGCGGATTGTCAACGGTGAAGTTCCGGAAGGGCTAAAGGGTAAGCGAGTGCTCTCGCTTGACCTCGGTGCGCTGGTTGCAGGTGCTAAGTTTCGAGGAGAGTTCGAAGAGCGGCTGAAGTCGGTTCTCAATGATCTCTCTAAACACGATGGCCAAGTTGTGTTGTTCATTGACGAGCTACACACCATGGTGGGAGCTGGCAAAGCTGAGGGGTCTATGGATGCGGGCAATATGCTTAAACCGGCTCTTTCTCGTGGTGAGCTACATTGCGTTGGTGCAACCACACTGGACGAGTATCGGCAATACATAGAAAAAGATGCTGCACTTGAACGGCGCTTTCAAAAAGTTCTGGTAGAAGAACCCAGTGTGCAAGACACCATCGCAATATTGCGCGGTCTAAAAGAACGATACGAGATACATCACGGTATCAGTATCAGTGATCCTGCCATCGTAGCGGCCGCGACCTTGTCTAATCGATATATTAGTGATCGCCAGCTACCTGATAAAGCTATTGATCTCATTGATGAAGCGAGTAGTCGCATTCGAATGGAGATCGACTCTAAACCTGAATCTATGGATCGCCTAGAACGTCGGCTAATCCAGTTGCAGATGGAAAGAGAAGCACTCAAAAACGAAGAAGACGACGCATCTCGACAGCGCATGGATAATCTCGAGAATGAAATTCTGGAGATTGAAACGAATTATGCTGATCTAGAGAAAACGTGGAAGCATGAAAAGTCTTTGGTGCAGGATGAGAGTCATATTAAAGAAGCACTTGAAACTGCAAAGCTGGATTTTGAAACTGCAAAGCGTGCTGGGGATTTGCAACGGATGTCTGAGTTGCGATACGGGAAAATTCCAGAATTAGAGAATCAATTACAATCGGCGTCAGAGGCAGAGTCCACGGATATGCAGCTGTTGCGGAACAAAGTAACTGACGAAGAAATCGCCGAAGTTGTCTCTCGGTGGACGGGGATACCGGTTTCGAAAATGCTCGAAGGAGAAAGAGAAAAGCTACTGCAAATGGAAGCGATGCTCGCCGAAAACGTTATCGGTCAGCGTGAAGCAGTTAGTGCAGTGTCTCATGCTATTCGGCGTTCGCGCGCTGGGCTCTCTGACCCAAATCGCCCGAACGGTTCTTTTTTGTTTCTTGGGCCAACTGGGGTGGGGAAAACTGAACTGACTAAAAGATTGGCAGAATTTCTTTTCGACAGCAGCGACGCCATGGTACGCATAGACATGTCTGAGTTCATGGAAAAGCACTCTGTAGCTAGACTTGTAGGCGCACCTCCTGGCTACGTCGGATACGAAGAAGGCGGATACTTGACAGAAGCTGTTCGGCGAAAACCTTACTCCGTTGTGCTTTTCGACGAAGTGGAAAAAGCACACCCGGATGTCTTTAATATATTGCTGCAAGTTTTAGACGAAGGACGATTGACAGATAGTCAAGGCCGAACAGTAGATTTTCGTCATACTGTGATTGTGATGACATCAAATATAGGTAGTCAAAAAATACAATCGGGTGGCTTGCCGTATGACGAAATGAAAGCCGCGATTATGGCGGATGTAGAAAACGTATTTCGACCCGAATTTATCAATCGCATTGATGACCTAGTTGTTTTCTCAGCCTTAGGCCTCGAGGAAATAAGATCCATTTGTGCATTGCAATTAAAAGTGTTGAGCAGTCGTTTGGCTGAAAAGGACATCCGATTTGTTGTAGAGAACAGCGCTTTAGATTTATTAGGGGAAGCTGGGTTCGACCCCGTCTATGGAGCTAGACCATTAAAACGGGCAATTCAATCGCAGCTTGAAAATCCGCTGGCGCAACGCCTGTTGGCCGGAGAATTTGGCCCGGGTGATATGGTTACTGTTTATGTCGTAGATGGAGCATTGGCCTTTAGAGTTTAGATGCAGGAGTTCGAGTTGCTCAGTGATTGAGCAACTCGGTGAGGCAATCTCCTATGCAATTCAAGGGTAGAATTGCGTCCACAGCGTCTAGCCTGACTGCAGATCCCGGCATTCCCCAAACCGCACTTGAGTGTTCATCTTGTGCCATAGTTATCGCTCCTTTGTCGTGCATTGCTTTTAGTCCAACTGCACCGTCGTTACCCATGCCTGTGAGCAGAATCCCCACCGAAGCATCGCCAAGTGACTCTGCCGCTGAATGGAATAAAACGTCCACGGCCGGTTGGTGGCCATTGACCCTGTCGCTGTCGACAAGCTTACAAATCAGCTCTTTGCCTTTTTTTTGAATGGTCGTGTGCGAATCACCACAGGCGACGTAACAACGTCCTGCAAGTAAAGGGGCGCCGTCATAAGAAGTTTCGATTATGTAGCGACTGTTTTTATTAAGACGCTCAGCAAAAGCTCGAATAAATCTCGGTGGCATGTGCTGCGTTATAACAATTGCAGTACGAGGAATATCTAAATAATTTAGAACCTGTTTAACCGCCTCTGGACCACCTGTTGACGCGCCTATGCAAATAACCTTGTCAAGGTTTTCATTTAATTTTCTTGTAGTCTCAAAGCGTTTTTTCAAAAGAGGCATATCTATATGTTGATTGGTCGCTTGTATTTTTCCACTGATAGCGCGAGCGGGAGTCACTGCAGTCGCGGCAGAGCGCACTAATGAGCGAATTGATTCTGAATACTCTTTCAATTGCTCTGCCGACTTGATTTCGCGTTTGACCATGAAATCGACAGCACCAATCGAAAGAGCCTCCAGTGAGACTGATGAACCAACGCTTGTCAGAGAAGAGATCATAACAACTGGCATTGGTCTTAGCCTCATAATGTTCTTTAAGAATACGAGACCATCCATCTTAGGCATCTCGACATCCAAGGTGAGAATATCTGGGTCTAGGGCTTTGATCATTTCTCTCGCTTCGTATGCGTCCTGTGCACAGCCAACGACAGACATTGCAGGGTCAGCATCGATAACCTTCTTGAGAAATGCGCACATTGATTTCGAGTCATCAACAATGAGCACTCGAGAAATCTTGTTAAACACTTCTGATTTAGTTTGAGTTTCTACCATTTAGCACTCCACCATGAACCCAACTGATCTAACCAATTTGTTCTCAATGAGAGAATAGAAAATGGATTAAACACCCTCAGCCTGAGAAACTTCGTTAGTAGAAACCAAACCACTGTATGCGCCCCTGAGTTTCATCATCTTGACCTTTCCTGTTTTAGGGCTGTAATTTATCTTGCGCGGGTAATCGTCCCCTAGATCACTAGAGGCTATCTTCATTCCGACATCGGCCAGATATTTTTTGGCAAACTGCACATTCTCACCGCCGACGTCGCTGGCCATGTCCATCACGTGACCGCCCCCGAATATTTTTACCTCTAGATTGTTTTTATTGCATCCCACAGCAATCAAATGTTCAATTAGATTGTCCATAGCATGTTGCCCATAGCGATTTGCTAGGTTTGACTTGGTATCTGATGTTGCTGGATCAAAGTCTCGCATTACACCAGGCAACATGTAGTGGTTCATCCCGCCGATTCCCGCATTTGGATCGCGAATGCATGCACAAATGCAGGAGCCGAGTACCGTATTGATAAGCTCGTCTTCTGCCGTAAGGTAGAAAAAACCGGGAAGCACTTTAGCAATATACTCACCTGTCACAGGGTGTTTGAACTTGCTAGCTGATCCCCATTGATGAGAATTGGAGGACATACCTTAATTCCTTTGATAGACGGTATTGGAAACACGCTTATAATTACTGTTAGAGCCTTTTATTGATTCAGAGTGGCCCAGAAAAAGAAAGGCACCAGATGTTTGAAATTCTGCAAATTTTTCGATTATTTGGTTCTGATGTGGCTCATCGAAATAGATAAATGCGTTTCGGCAGAAAATAACATCCACATCATTTCGAAAGGGCCAGTCTGAAAATAGATTAAGTGGTTTTGACAGCACCATTTTTCGAAGCTCTTCGTTGATAAGCCACCTGTTGTCTTCAGTCTTACTGAGCCAGCTTCGTTGAAGCTCTGGTTCTAATCCTCGTAGCGAATCAGTTGAATAGATACCCGATTCACATTGGCTAACCATAGCGGTGTCGATGTCAGTGGCGAGTACTCGATTCGTCCATGATTGTAAATCGGGGTGGCTCGCTAAAGTCATCGCAATCGAATAAGCTTCTTGACCCGAAGAGCAGGCAGAAGACCAGATACGTAGCTGATGAGAGTGTTGGTTACGCTTCACCAGCTCTGGGATAGCGATATCTCGCAAGTAATCGAAGTGATGTGGTTCGCGGAAAAAATACGTGAGGTTGGTGGTAACAGTATTGATGAAAGCCTCTACTTCCAGTCGATTACCGCTCTTTAAAGTATGGATATACTCGGAAAAGTTATTCAGTCCTAACTCACGCAGCCTGCGTGAGAATCTTGAAAAGATCATGGGTCGTTTTGATTCATCTATAGAAATTCCCGTCATATCGAGAATTAGTCGACTAATCTCATCGAAGTCTTGGTCCAGCATGGTTTCTGGCAGAGCATTTTCTCGAGCGAGACTAGACTTCATTGTACTTCCTGTACCGCTAGCAATGTTTGATCTAAATAAGTGTGTACCTTGGAGAAAATTAGGCGAGTTTCAAAATTCCCTCTGCGCCCGAAATATCAATTGCTTTGTTAATTGCTTCACTAGGGTTTTTTAATGTGAGAATTTTGCCTTTCTTTGAAAGACTCAGATGTGCAGCGATAATAAGCTGCAAGCCTGAAGTATCTAGTGAAGATACTGCTGAGCCGTCGAGCTCTATATCTTCACCCGTTTCAATGAGTGGAGTCAGTAAATCCTTTAATTCTGCTAGTCCATTAATGCGCATCGATTCGGGCAGGCTATATGTTTGTGCACTCATTCTATTTCTTCTCCTTCGAAATCGGCTAGGCTGCTACGAACAATAAGATCCAGATCTACAACGATCACCATTTGGTCTTTCACTTGCGACAGGCCTTGTACGTACTCACCAGAAATAGCTGCACTGACGTCCTTGCGATTTTGAATTTCTGCTTCGTTTAAGAAGTACACATCGGCAACTTCGTCTACAACCAGGCCCACATATCGCTCGCCCTTGTCTGAAAAAGTTCGAGCTATAATTACTGCGGTCGTGAGATCGGGATCTTTGGCAGCGATTCCGAATCGTAGCCGCAGATCGATAACGGGTACTACCGTACCTCGTAGATTTATAATACCGCGCATGTAATCCGGTGAAGCGGGGATTGGCGTGACGGGTCCCCAGCTTTTTATTTCCTGAACTTTTAGAATATCGACAGCGTATTCTTCATTGGCAAGAAGAAAGGCTAAGAATTGCTGCCCATCTTCCTGGTGTTCGATATCAGTACTGACTTCAGCTTCTGCTTGGTTGATCATTTTGTATCCTTTAAGCCGCTTCTGGTATTTTTTGGATCGCTTCGGTCGCGAAAGATGGTGGATCTAGAATTAACGCCACTGATCCATCGCTCATGATGGTTGCCCCTGCAAATCCAGGTACGGCCTTATAGTTTTGTTCAAGTGTCTTAATAACTACCTGCTGTTGCCCGATAACATCGTCTATCACTATGCCAATGAGTTTCCCATGAGATTCAACTATGACGACCAGCTTTCCATCTATTGGATCTCCAGGTAGCTCTAATAGTTGTCGCAGTCGTACCACTGGGAGGTATTCACCTCTGAATCGACAGACTTCCCCCGTGTCGGGAACGGTGGCGACGTTTGCATGCTCAATTTCAATCGTTTCAACAATGGCTAGGATCGGAAGAATAAACTCTTGATTTGCTACACGAACAACTTGACCGTCAAGAATAGCCAAAGTAAGCGGTAGCCTAATAGATATAACAGTTCCTTTTCCTGGAGTTGATGAAATCTCTACCTGTCCATTTAGGTCTGCAATATTTCGACGCACCACGTCCATGCCAACACCGCGCCCAGAGACATCAGTTACTTCATCAGCGGTAGAAAAGCCAGGCGCAAAGATAAGGTTGTCTATCTCCTGATCACTGAGTTTGTCGTCCGCACTGATAACCCCAGATTCAATCGCTTTGTTTTTTACACGCTCGCGGTTTATTCCTCGCCCGTCGTCAACAATTTCAATGACGACAGCTCCTCCTTGATGAGATGCACGCAGTAGTAGTTTTCCTGTCGGAGGTTTACCGGCCTCTGCGCGTTCTTCTGGCCCTTCTAAGCCGTGGTCGAGCGAGTTTCTGACCAAGTGTACTAATGGATCCATGATGCTTTCCAGCACCGTTTTATCCAACTCTGTACCAGCACCTTCTGTCACTAATTCGATCTTTTTTTCCAGTTTCTTAGATAAATCTCTCACCAAACGTGGCAGGCGATTAAACGCAAAAGACAGAGGTAACATTCGAACTCGCATGACGCTTTCTTGCAGTTCTCTTATATTCCGCTCTTGCTGCGCCATGCGTTCTTGGAATTCTTCAATATCCACTTGGCTTTCGCTTGCGCTAAATCGTGACAGCATGGATTGCGTAATGACCAGTTCACCAACAAGGTTGATCAAATCGTCAATCTTATCGGTTGATATCCTAATAGTTGTGTCAGCTGCCTTTTTCTTTGCGGCGGCTTTTAGGGGCTGATCATCTGGCGTTGCATTGCTTGCAACAGCAGGCGAATCTGAAGTGGATTCTTGGCTTACTGCCACTTCTTCTACTGGAGTGGTTACGGGCGCTGCATCGGGGTCGACTTTACTTATTGTGAGGTCGCAGTCGAACTCCTCTACCCACTCAAAAATCTCACGGATATCTGTTTCCGAAGCATCGCTATGCAGCTCAACTGTCCATGACATATAACTGTGAGTAGGGTTTAGTTCTGACCACTCAGGTACGTCTTCAATGGATAATTTGGTTTCAGAGTCCCCTAGCATCTGCACTTCGCGAACCAAGAGCATAGGATCATTGCCACGAATCATTATTTCGTTGTAGGGCTTAAACTGCACGTACAAAGTGCCCTCTCCGTCTTCTTCAACTGTTTGCTCTTCAGTCGCTGGACTATCGGATTCGGATTCGCTGTCCGAGGCTTTGTCTTCGGCGGCACCCGCGGCGACACTGTCCTTTAATTTCTTTTCTAATGGACGAAATTGAGCGTGCTCTGTGTTGTCACCAGCAATGCTCATATCCAGAATTTCTCGCAGCACATCGAGCGAGCTGAGAAGTATCTCTACGTCTTCTTCATGCACGTTGCGCTTGCCAGAACGCATTTCATCGAGCAACGTTTCCATGTGATGTGTCAGCTCCGCGAGAGAGCTGAAACCGAGTGTTGCGGCGCCACCTTTTATTGAGTGGGCTGCACGAAAAACCTCGTTGAGTAAATCGGCGTCGCTTTCCCCATCCCCCATACGGAGTAATCCATTTTCAAGCGTGTCGAGGTTTTCGCCACATTCTTGAAGGAATATCTCTTTGAGATTGTCGAGGTCAAAATCTTCCATGTTTTTTCCCTGTTTGAGTTAGAGCTAGCGTCCCAATCAAACTTTTACTCTGGCAAGCGGAGGCACGGTTCATCCAAATTGAGCCGTGTTACAAAGCAGATAGCGTCAACCAATGTTGAAAGTTTAGGCACCGAGTTCATGTAAATCATTGCTGTACATAGAAAATATACTTGAGTGACTGTCTGGTTAAAGCCACTGCTGTGATGGCCGCTCAGGGTTGTAGTGCCAGACGAGGGAACGAAACTATGAATGTATCGATAGATCAAATGGTCGATGTTGCGGAAGATCTGGTGAAATTTTCTGCCTCTGCAATGGATATCTACAGGTTAGCTGGTGATGAAGAGGCAGGGATGCCCGATTTGGTCTCGTCTGTGGAAGCGGATCCCAATTTCTCGATGAGTGTGCTGAGAATCGCCAACAGCGCAGCTTACCTGAGAGGCGAACCTACGGTTTCAATCGCCCAGGCAATTATGCGAATCGGTCGCAAAGAATTGGGGCAGATGGCATTCGCTGCAGCTTGCATGGAGGGAATGGAGGTGCTTGAAGGCGACCTTCTGCATCTTAAGAGTTTGTGGCGAGATGGGATGATGATTGGCGGAATAGCGCGAGAGTTAAGTGCGGTTGCGCCGACAGTGCGTGAATACTCTTTTGCCGCAGGTATGCTACACAGCATCGGCACCATGGTGTTGAGTAGTCAAATACCCGATAAAATGACAGAAGCTCTAAACATGTCTTTGGACTTCGATTTACCATTGCATCTCGCAGAAGAGGAGGTCATCGGTTTTAGCAATGCAGCTCTAGGAGGCGCAATGGCGCGTCGTTGGAACTTTCCAGAGCCTTTGGCTATGGCAATAGAATTTCAATATGCCCCAGAAAATGCACCCGAGCACAAAGACATCGTAGCGGTGATGGCAATAGCGTCTTTGATGATGGAGCAGGCACTCGAGATTGATGACTTTGATCAAAACAGGAATGAGCTTGATCAGATGCTGGACAAGCTGGATATTCGTGCCAAATTTGAGATGGCCAATCTGGACACCGATAGTATTTGTCGGAAGTTAAAAGACGGAGACCAAGAAGCCGCTTAGTGGCCGTTCCTAAGAATTTGCTCTTGCTTTGCCCTTTGAAATTAATTTGAACAAAACTGTTTGTGTTGGCAGGTATTTTGCGAATCCGTTACAACGCTGGTCGAGATGAAACGTATTCTCGATGGCAGTGAATGGATTCACAAATACAACTCAAGGAATATCGTGTTCTTACTTGGCAATCGGGTGGGGAACGATGAGATGCCATGAACTTAGCCTGTCCCAGTTGCGGTACGCGCAACGCTAATGAAAGACAATTCTGTGGCCAATGCGGTCACAGCATGATCGCTAAATGTGAGCAGTGCCAATTTTGCAACACCCCCGGTGACAAATTTTGCGGTGGTTGTGGGCTTATGGTTGCTCAATCGAAAGTCCCCCATAGCGAAAACACCTCTGTTGATTTCCCCAGTCTGCCGCAAACTTTGCGTAACGAAACAGTGGGAGTTGACTCTCCAGAGCCTGAAAATCTCAGCCTTGATACTGACGGCGCTGATGAACCACAACCTGAATTCAGAGAACCTTTGTTGGATGAGGTCGTTGAGCATACAGATGAGCCAGCGCACCATACTGATCTACTCAGTCGATATAAGGTGTCCTCTGAAGCATTGTTACAGACCATCCCGCTAAAGCAGTTAACTTTATTAAGAATTGATCTAAAGCTCGCTGCTGGCCAAAGTATTTCAAGCGATGTCGAAGAACCCGATTATGCAGAATTACAATTTGCGCGATTTTCGCAGCATACCGTTGAACATATTGGTGGTGAGCTCTTAGGAATAAACAATGGATCCTTATTGTGGGGTTTTAGTGACGAAGATCCTGTCGTGGGTGCACAGCGGGCGTCTGCCGCAGCATTGGAACTATTGTCCAGTATCGAGTTGTTTAATTTTCAACAAGGTTGCGACTTCCATCTTCACATAAGCCTCGCTAGCGGGCAGGCCCAAATGGATGAATCTGTTGCGCCTGCTCAGCCCGTTGGGCAGCTAGTTGAATTGTCGCACAAGATTTCGGCCTTAGCGCCCAGTGATAGTGTTTACCTTTGCCAGCAAACGGTTGACTTTATAGACTCTGCGCACCAAGTGCAGCTTATTGGGCAAATTCAAGACGCTGAATCAGACGTGACGATATCTGTACACCAGCTAGTGCAGGAGTCATCCGGTACTTTGAATGATGCGCCAAAAGTGCCTGCGTTAATCGGCAGAGAGTCTGAGTTAGAAGCGCTTTATCTGGCGTTAAATAGCTCAATAGAAGAAGAGCGTGGACGTTGGTTGATGCTTAGTGGTGTTTCTGGCATCGGGAAAACACGGCTGTTAGAGCAATTTCATTCCGATGCGGCAGAACGTAATGCTGAGTCCTATTACCTGACGATTGGTAACGATGCCCATGCACCAAGACCTTGTTTTTTAGGTACTCTTGCATTACAGGTTTCTGCGTCGCGGTATCCTGGCTTGGCTTTAGAGCAAGTGCATCAACGACTCAGTGAAGAGCTATTATTATCAGCGGAAGATCAAGCGCTTTTTGCTCGAATGCTTGGACTAGGGTCTAATCAGGACTTGCAAGGTGACCGGGTCGATCTGCAATGCGACCTCTTGGCTCGATTGCTATCTCATCGACGTGCGTCACCTGGTTTGTTGGTCATTGTAGAGGATATGCACTGGGCGACTGATTCAGCTAAGCAGCGATTAGCGTTATTGTGCGACCGCTTACTCAATTCGGCGACATTGCTCGTTTTCTCCAGCCGAGACTGTTTTGAACAGCAAGAATTTTCTTTTGGCAGTGACATGCTAGGGAGCTATCTTAACCTCGTTGGCCTTACATTAGATGCAGCCTTCGATTTGTCGGCTACTTTCCTGCCAGTACAAACCCCTGTAGTGCACCAATGTGTTGCACGCGCTTCAGGAAACCCCCTGTTTTTGACGCAACAGCTTCAGGCAGCTATTGATACGATTGAAAGTCAAGGTTCTGGTTCATTGCGAGGGATCGTAACGAGTAAGCTGCAGCGCTTGGAATCTGAGGAGCTCGAGCAACTTCAATGTGCTGCTGTTCTTGGGAGTCGGCTGACTTTAGGTGCCTGGTCTGGCATATTAGGCTCTATACCAGCTGCATGCGACAAGCTCGTACAGCGACAATTACTTTGCATGGATTCGACGGGATATCGATTTACACATGACCTGGTCCACAGTGTCGTCTACCGTGCGATTGACAAGCCATTACAAAAAGAGCTGCACCTGAGAGCAGCGCGTTATTTTGAAAATAATGCTGAAACTGCAGCATGGCATTATCTCAAAGCTGATGAAGCGCTCAGTGGTGTGGGTCAAGTTATTTTGGCGGGCACTGCTGCGTTGAGTCGCGGAGAGTTAAATAGAGCTGCAACACTATTGGATGCACTGGTTACTGTAGACGAAACTCAATTAGTGCAGACACAACGTTTTCAACTACACCGTCTCCGCGCCGACTGCCATACTCGACGCGCAGCATATTCACAGGCTTTGGAAAGTCATGAACATGCCATTCTCGTCGCCGAGCCTGGTATCGAGCAAGCTGAAACCAAATTAAATATGGCTGCCTGTTATGGAGAGCTAAATAACACTTCAACAGCAATGCAGTTGTTGGGTGAGGTGCTGGCGGAATCTAGACTGAGCGAGCTACCAACACTTGAAACAAGAGCGTTGGTGCAACGAGCCGAATTTCTGACGCAGCTTGGTCGTTGTGTTGAAGCTGAATCTGATCTGCGTGCTGCCTTAACAAAGGCACAATCCTCTGGCAACGTGCAGTCGAAAATTGATATATCTCAGGCATTAGGTGAATTGCTCTGTCGACAAGCAAAAGTTAGAGAGGCTGAGCAGTTACTAGCAGAAGCGCATCAGCAGCGTGATCGCCTGCGCCATGGTGCCGGTTGGGCGGAGCGTGACCCTTGGTTAGGTCAATGTCTGTACTTTCTTGGTGATGTTTGTGGCGCACGGGATATTCTTCAAGCTGCTGTCGAACACGCTAAGTCTGTTGGTGATCAGTCACTGCAGCTATTAGCGCGTTGTTTTCTAGGGCCGGTATTGTTGGACTTGGGTGAGCCTGCAAGTGCATTGGCCAATGGCAAACTCGCCATGGCGATCGGAACAGACAAAGAAATAGACAGCTTGGCTTCCATGGCAATGGTGGCTGTAGGTGAGTCGCATATTCGCTTGGGTAAATATGCTTTGGGTCTGCAAATGCTGACCCAGGCTTGGAGTCGTGCCGAGTCGACTGAAGCTAAATACAGCACTGGTCCTTGGGCATTGGCCGCCTTAGCGACGGTTGTGCAGCGTGATGTTGAGCAGCGCAATCTCTTGGCGAAGGGAGAGCACCTTTTGCACAGTGGTGCAGAAGGTTTAAGCCACTTTTGGTTCTATCGTTTGGCTATTCAGGTAGCAATAGGTGGGGGTGATGAACATCTCGCTCGCCGATACGCTAAGCTGCTAAAGAGTTACGACGAATCCCAAGAACTACCTTGGGTTGAACAAGCTTGTTCCGGACTGATTGAAGATCAGTCTGCGCAAATGCTGGTCTCACCTTTGACCTAGTCTTCTGCGTAGTGACAAAAAAATAGCCCGGTTAACTACCGGGCTTTTTCAGTTTATAGGTATTACTTGAAGCTGATTACTTTCACTTCGCCACTGGCGATTTTACCCTTCCAAAGTTGGGGGCCACTGACGTGTACTGAGTCGCCGCTGGAATCTACGGCAACAGTCACTGGCATATCCACGACATCGAACTCATAAATTGCTTCCATGCCAAGTTCTTCAAAAGCCACTACCTTGGCGTTTTTGATTGCTTTAGAGACGAGATATGCCGCACCACCAACAGCCATTAAATAAACGGCTTTATTGTCGCGGATAGCATCTCGTGCCTCGGGGCCACGCTCGGCTTTTCCAACCATGCCAATCAAACCAGTCGTTTCAAGCATGGTGCGGGTAAATTTATCCATACGGGTTGCAGTCGTCGGGCCTGCCGGGCCGACTGCTTCTTCGCGTACTGGGTTGACTGGGCCCACGTAGTAGATAAAGCGGTTAGTGAAATCCACGGGTAATGTCTCACCGGCCGCGATCATGTCGGTCATGCGTTTGTGCGCCGCGTCTCGTCCGGTCAGCAGCTTCCCGCTGAGTAAAACAGTGTCGCCTGATTTCAATGACTGAATGTCGTCTTTGTTGATGTTGTTTAAATCTAGGCGAATCGCTTCATCGCCACTGACTCGTGCTACTTCTGGCCAGTCCGACAAGTTCGGGGGTGTCAGCACGGCAGGGCCACTGCCATCGAGGACAAAATGCGTATGTCTGGTGGCTGCGCAATTCGGGATCAAAGCGATGGGTTTGTTGGCCGCATGCGTAGGAGCATCTAGAACTTTAATGTCGAGAACAGTAGTGAGTCCGCCTAAGCCTTGTGCACCGATACCGAGCTTATTTATCTTCTCAAAAAGCTCCAAGCGAAGTTCTTCCGCGCGAGTCTGCGCGCCGCGTTCTGCTAGCTCTTGAATATCGACGTGTCCTAGCAAGGCCTCCTTAGCCAGCAACATCGCCTTCTCAGCCGTCCCGCCAATGCCTATACCAAGCATACCGGGCGGGCACCAGCCTGCTCCCATCTTAGGAATTTGTTCAAGCACCCAATCCACGACTGAGTCCGAAGGGTTGAGCATGGCAAACTTACTTTTGGCTTCACTGCCGCCGCCTTTCGCGGCTACATGTATCTCAATGGTGTTGCCTGGCACTACATCGTAATGAATAACGGCTGGCGTATTGTCGTTAGTATTTTTTCTAGCGCCGTCTGGATCTGCTAACACAGAGGCACGTAACGGATTTTCCGTGTTTAGGTAAGCGCGACGCACGCCTTCATTGATCATATCGGTGAGACCCATGTCACCTTCGAAGTTGACACCCATGCCAACCTTGGCAAATACAGTAATGATCCCAGTGTCCTGGCAGATGGGGCGGCGTCCCTCGGCGCACATGCGCGAGTTAATGAGAATTTGCGCCATCGCGTCTTTGGCTGCAGGCGCCTCTTCGCGTTGGTATGCTGCGTCGACTGCCTGTATGAAATCCATGGGATGGTAATAGCTGATGTATTGCAGAGCGTCTTCCACACTGCTGATCAAATCTTCTGTCGCAATGGTAGTCATGGCGTTTCCATTCCTTAGCTTTGTAATTGTGGCGACTTTTTTCGGGTCGCTTGATGATGCCATTATACCGCTAGAATGCAGCACCGCTAGAGATCTAATACAGCAATAAAGAGGCAAGCAAAGTGATCGTGTTCAATTCAACGGGCCACTGTGCTTGGCCCGCTCTAACAAGGGTATTGATTCAGTGATTTTTACCGCCAGATACTTTTTCCATGGTCCAAATCACTAGGCCACCAATCACCATAAGTGCAAGTGCGATCAACGTAGTGCTATCGCTCAAAACTGGTGTAAACCACTCATAGCCGGTGGTTATCTCTTTGTCTGCTTTGCCTTCACGCACGACCTGTTCTAAAACTTTGTTCTTCCAAGGCCAAACCACTGCTAAGGAGCCAAGAATGAATCCAGTCATTAACGCGACCGTTTGATCGTGGTATTTGTCGTAGACCCAACCCAAGACGTGTGCAAAAGCGAGCAGTCCGAGGCCACAGCCCAGCGCCATAGGCAATAAAATGGCCATATCGAACCGGCCAATAGCGCCTAAAACAAGAGCGTAATTGCCCATGATGATTAGTACAAAAGAGCCAGATAGGCCCGGTAAAATCATCGAACAAATGGCTATCACTCCACACAGGAACAAATAGCCAGCATTCGCGTTTTCGCTTGCAGGTGCCAGCATGGCTACGCTCACCGCGAGTAAAGTGCCAATGATGACCGCGGCAATTGCGCTGACGCCCCACTGATTTACCGTGCGGCCCACGCTGTAGATTGAAACCGCAATCAGGCCAAAAAAGAAGGCCATGGTCCAAATTTCGTGGTTGGCTAACAGGAATTCCAATACTTTTGCCAAAGTGACGATGCTGACAGCCACACCTGCAAGGATGGATGCGAGGAAATTACCGTCCATATGTTGCCAGGCGCCTTTGAAATCACCCGTGAGCAACAGCTTAGCCGCGCCAAAATTGCACGATTTTAGGGCGTTTATCAGGCGTTCGTAGATCCCGGTAACTAGCGCCACTGTACCGCCGGATACACCAGGAATAACATTGGCGGCGCCCATTGCCAACCCTTTGATAAATGTAGATATATTTTGATTCATAACTCGAAAGCTTTAACTGAAATTCGGTGGTTGCGGAATGCGAAAGACCGCACATTAGTGACTCCATATCGGCGGAAGTGTCCAAGACTTGCTTGGCAACTTCCCGAGGGAGCCTCAGATCACGTCATGCTCGCGCCGTTGAAGCGCTAAATTGGGCCCCGTCCCGTTACAAATCTAGCCCAAAGCACCACTATTGCTGTCGATTTGTACCTTGCTGGGACTAAATATTTCACGCCGACTTCATGGAACAGACATCGATCTAATGTACCTTGGTACATCGCCTGTTTTTTAGGGAAACGACAAAACTCCAGCCTGCCACTGGTCATTTCAACCCAGGGATTATGGCTTTTTAGGGTCTTTGATTATCGATTCGCATCAGTTTTGGTTTGCTGACGGGCCGAATTAATTTATGATAGCGACCAGATTGTTTTTTAAACTTGAAACTCGGTTATCCAATTTCAGCATGATCAAATTAAACGCGAATATTCTTTGGTGGCGATGGCGAGGGTGACTTCCTAAGTCCGCTCAACACATTTTGCTTTACCAATTTATCGCGCGAGATTAATCATGACGCCTGAAGACTTTCAGAACCACGCCGACGCTGGCTTCAACCGTATCCCCGTATCCCGCCAAATTCTGGCTGATATGGACACCCCTCTTTCGACCTACGTCAAGCTTGCCTCTCAGCCACATACCTATTTGCTTGAGTCTGTTCAGGGTGGCGAGAAATGGGGCCGTTATTCCGTCATCGGATTGCCCTGTCGAGAAGTGATCCAGATTCGCGAACGCACAATTAGCGTGTTGCGTGGCCGTGAAATTACCCAAGAAGAAACCGTAACCGATCCGCTGGCTTGGATAGAGGATTACATGGCAGGTGTCCGTGTGCCTGATATTCCAGAGCTGCCAAGAATGATTGGTGGCCTTGTCGGCTACTTTGGCTACGACACCATCCGCTATATAGAGCCTAAGCTGGATCGTTGGGACAAGATTGATCCAATAGATACCCCAGACATCACATTGATGGTGTCTGATGAGGTTGTGGTTTTTGATAATCTGAACGGCTCTTTGTATATCGTCATTATGTGCGACCCGGCAACACCCGAAGCTTGGAGTCGCACCCAAGAGCGCCTCGACGACATAGAAGCACAAATGCAGCGCAGTGCCCCTTATTCTCAGCCACACCGTCGTCGCACGGTTGTCGAGAGCGAGTTTGACTCTGGTTTTACGCAGGAGGGATTCAAACAGGCGGTTGAGACCTGTCGAGAATACATAGCGGCTGGAGATTGCATGCAAGTGGTGTTATCACAGCGCATGTCGGTGCCTTACAAGGCGCAGCCATTGGATCTTTACCGCGCATTGCGTGTGCTCAATCCTTCGCCCTATATGTACTACCTCAATCTAGGTGATCACTTTGTGGTGGGGGCTTCGCCAGAAATCCTAGTGCGCGAAGAAGATGGAGAAGTATCGGTTAGACCCTTAGCGGGCACGCGCCCGAGAGGGTCCTCCGAAGAGGAAGATCTGCGCTTGGAGAAAGAGCTTTTAGCAGACCCTAAAGAAGTTGCTGAGCATTTAATGCTCATTGATTTGGGTCGCAACGACGTGGGCCGTATCAGCGAGATGGGGACTGTGCGGGTGACCGAGGAGATGGCGGTCGAACGCTACTCGCACGTGATGCATATTGTTTCAAATGTGCAGGGCACAGTTAAGCAGGGCATGACACCGCTATCTGTGCTGCGTGCGACTTTCCCTGCCGGAACTCTTTCTGGTGCACCAAAAATTCGAGCGATGGAAATTCTAGACGAGTTAGAACCCGTCAAAAGGGGCTTGTACGGTGGTGCAGTGGGCTACATTTCTTGGAACGGCAATATGGATTTGGCGATCGCCATTCGCACTGCTGTCATTAAAGATCAAACATTATATATGCAGGCGGGGGCGGGCTTGGTCTACGACAGCGTGCCCGAGTCGGAATGGCAGGAAACCCTGAACAAAGGTCGGGCCTTGTTTAGAGCTGTTGCAATGGCTGAAGCGGGGCTTCAGATGTTGCCCGCTGATAAGAAGAGGGGTTGAACGACATGTTATTAGTCATCGACAACTACGACTCCTTTACTTATAACTTGGTGCAGTACTTGGGCGAGTTAGGCCAGACATTGCAAGTGCATCGCAACGACCAAATAAGCATCGATGAAATTGAAGCATTGGCACCCAAGCGTATTTTGGTGGGTCCCGGTCCTTGCACACCACGGGATGCAGGTATTTCAAAGGCTGTGATAGAGAATTTTGCGGGGCAGGTACCTATCCTCGGTGTCTGTTTGGGACACCAGGCTATCGGAGAGGTGTTTGGCGGAAAAGTTGTTCGAGCCGATCGTATTATGCACGGTAAGCTCTCGCCGGTTCAGCATAAGGGCCAAGGTGTGTTTAGGGATTTACCCAGCCCATTTGAAGCGACACGCTATCATTCTCTTGTGGTCGACCACGACACGTTACCTGATTGCTTAGAGATGACCGCATGGGTGGAAGATGACAGTGGTCGTGTGGAGGCGATTATGGGATTGCGCCATAAAACACTGGCTGTCGAAGGTGTGCAATATCACCCTGAATCTATTCGTAGTGCGCATGGGCATAAGCAGTTGCAGAGCTTTCTCGATCAATAATTAGCCGCTCACAGAGGTTTTGAACATGAAAATACAAGAGGCAATTAGTGAGTTGTTGCAAGGCAACGACCTCAGCGTAGCCGCCATGCAGGCGGTGATGAAGCAGATCATGACCGGTGACGCTACACCTGCGCAAATCGGTGGGTTTTTGATTGGTTTGCGAATTAAAGGTGAGACGGTCGATGAGATTGCTGCCGCGGCGGACGTGATGAGTAACCTGGCAGAGAAAGTATCTCTAGCAGGTGACAATGTTGTAGATATTGTCGGCACTGGTGGCGACTCCTCGGGTACGTTTAATATATCTACCGCTAGTTCAATTGTCGCAGCTGCCGCTGGTGCCATAGTTGCTAAACATGGCAATCGCTCAATCTCTAGCAAGTCGGGTGCTGCTGATCTTTTTGAGAAAGCGGGTGTCAATATTGATCTAACAGCAGATGAGGTGCGTCAGTGTATCGAGGCGACGGGGTTGGGTTTTATGTTCGCGCCCAAACACCACAGTGCAATGAAGTACGCTGCTGGGCCAAGACGTGAAATGGGTGTACGCACGATCTTTAATGTATTGGGTCCCCTAACCAATCCTGCGGGTGCGAAACGCCAGTTGATTGGTGTGTTTGCAGCCGACCTTGTCGAGCCAATTGCGCATGTTTTCGCGCGACTTGGCAGTATTCACACAATGGTGGTGCACGCCAAAATAGGGCTCGATGAAATTGGCATCAACGGCGAGACAATGATTGCTGAAATGCGTGAGGGCGAAGTGCACAGCTACGTGATTAATCCGGCTGATTTTAATCTACAGGAAGCGGCAATGCATGAGATTCAAGTTTCCGACTCCGGCGAAAGTTTGGCGATGATTCAAGATGTCTTTGCAGGGAAAAAGGGTGCAGCGAGAGATACCGTTTTACTAAACGCTGGTGCTGGGATCTATGTGGCCGGACAAGCTTCAAGTCATGCCGATGGCATTACAAAAGCCGCGAATGCAATTGATAGCGGTGCTGCAACGGATAAATTAGCACAACTCGCGCAGTTTTCAAGTCAGTTCGGGGAGAAAGCATGAGTAATACGCCAGATGTACTCAAGAAAATTCTTGGAACTAAAGTCGAAGAAAATGCAGCGAGATCGGCTAGGGTTTCAGTTGCCGATTTGCAAACGCTTGCCGGTGAGCAAAGCGCTGTGCGCGGGTTTAGAGCGAGCATGGCAAGTAAGTTGGCGCTGGGTGAGTCGGCAGTTATTGCAGAGATAAAAAAGGCTTCTCCAAGCAAAGGTGTGATTCGCCCTGACTTTGACCCGCCGTCAATAGCTAGCAGTTATGCTGCTGGCGGGGCTGCTTGTTTATCGGTGCTTACTGACGAGAAGTATTTTCAAGGCAGCACAGACTTTCTCATCGCAGCGCGTGCGGCTTGCACACTGCCTGTGATTCGCAAAGACTTTATCATTGATCCCTATCAGGTTTTCGAGGCGCGAGCGATGGGTGCCGATTGCATTTTATTGATTGTTGCGGCACTTGAAGATCAGCAAATGCGAGAATTGCACCAACTCGCCACCGAACTATCAATGGATGTTTTGGTAGAAGCGCATGATGCGGCGGAAGTGGAAAGGGCTCTGCGCTTAGACTTAGACTTGCTAGGTATCAATAACCGCAATTTGCGCACTTTCGAAGTATCGCTAAAAACCACGCTGGACCTTTTGCCGAGCATACCTGAAGGTGTGTTGGTCGTCACAGAAAGTGGTATTACAAGCGCGGAAGACGTGGTATTGATGCGTGATAATAATGTGGACGCTTATCTTGTTGGTGAGAGCTTTATGCGTGCCGAAAACCCGGGTGAAGAATTGCGTCGATTCTTCTCTTAGTTTGCAAAGTGGTGCTCGACGCTTACGCACGCGGCGTAGAAGAGTCGAAGAAATCCGCTTCGTGGGTAACGGTGTCGGCGCCGGTACGGTACCAATGCAGTCGATGGTACAGTCGAACAACTTGCCCCACGATTAACAAGCTCGGTGGTTGAATGTCTGCCTCAACACAATCGTTGGCAACATCGGCGAGGTTTGAAATCAAAACCCGTTGGTGTGGGGTGGTCCCTTGCTGAATAACTGCCGCTGGAGTATCAGCAGGCAGACCATTCGCTTGCAACTCTTTGCTGATTGTCGGCAAGGAATGCAAGCTCATATAAAAAACTAGTGTTTGTGCAGGGTTTGCATGGCGTGCCCATTCCAAATCTAAACTTCCGTCCGCTTGCCGATTACCAGTAATAAAAGCGCAGCTTTGTGCGTAGTCGCGATGTGTTAGCGGAATGCCGGCATAGCTAGCGCAACCACTGGCGGCTGTGATGCCGGGTACAATCTGAAAGCGCACACCGTGATCGACGAGTGTTTCAATCTCTTCTGCGCCACGGCCAAAGATAAAAGGATCTCCACCCTTTAGACGACAAACTCTTTTCCCCTCTTTAGCCATGCTAACAAGCAATAAATTTAACTCGTCTTGCGGAATGGCATGATCTGCGCGACGTTTACCTGCATAGACAAGCTCTGCCCCTGGTCTTATTAGGGCTTGAACGGCAGGAGAAACTAAACGATCAACGACCACGACATCGGCTTGTTGAATCAGCCGCAGCGCACGCACCGTCAGCAAGTCCGCATCTCCCGGTCCAGCACCTACAATCCACACTTCGCCATCACGCGGAGCTGAACTGTCCGAGTTAACGATCGCTTTGTCGAGCGCTTGAACTGCTTCGTCTTCGCGTCCGGCGTGTATCAGATCCGCGATTGGGCCCTCGACAATCTCTGCCCAAAATCGCCCGCGTACCCGACTGTTGGGAATGGCGGCGTTAGCACGCGCGCGAAACTGTTCAAGTAGCGCTGCGAGACGGCTATAACTAGGGGGTAGCAGTGCTTCAAGTCGGCTTCGCAACATGCGTGTAAGCGCTGGAGAAGCGCCAGTGGTGGTGATGGCAATGTTTATCGGATCACGGTTGATGATGGCGGGTAAAATAAAACAAGCCTCTAAACTATCGGTTGCAGTGTTCGCCAATATGTCCAAATGCTCGCAGCTTTTGGCTATCTGCGCATTAAGGGCGCGATTGTCAGTCGCAGCAAAAACTATTTTTGCGCCCTTTAAGTCGCTCTCGCGGTAATCTCGCCGTTCTATCGTGACGCCATCCATTGATTCTAGAGCCGGTTCGACTCGCGGTGCTACGACTCGTACAACGACCCCTGACTCTCGAAGCACGCGCACCTTACGAGTCGCAACTGGCCCGCCACCAACAACGAGAGCGGGCACGCGGTCAGCGCGCACAAAAAGCGGCAAGAACTTCATACAAGTAACTCTCGATGAATGAGGGATGGGCAGCTTAGGTCATTTAGCGCAGCTAGGCTATTAATTGACCGGACTTAATCTGAGGCTACCTAGTTTAAAAGGTTTGGCATTGGATAAGTAGACCGATATTCCTCACGCTTAGGTTGCCCAGTATTTGTTTTTATTCGAACAGTATTGTCGAACCTATAGCGCAAATTGTTGCTATATTTCTTCCCCCAAGTCTGTGTTTTTGGAGTTTGTTGCATGAGCCAATTCACCAAGTCATTGGTGGTGACACCGCTTGCTGATGGCAACACATGGGTATTGCGAGAGGATTTTGGCTTCTACGTTGGTCAAAGTGCAGCTGGGAATCAAGTAACTGTTCCCTGTGGTTTTGTCACTGATTTTGCAACTGTGCCCATTTTTATTCGTTGGTATGTAAACAATTGGGGTCTTCATGGTAACGCGGCCGTCATCCACGATTGGTTGTACTGGAATCAATCCATCTACAGTCGCGAAGAAGCAGACCAAATTTTTCGAGACGGCATGGTGGTATTAGGAGTCAGTCCTTCGCGACGTTTTTTTATCTATTGGGCTGTGCGTATTTTTGGAGGTTGGGCGTGGGAGAGAAACAAGTGGGATCGCGAAAGTGGCTTTCAGCGCGTCCTGAAAAGCATGCCGATCAAGCACGCCGAGACTATCCAGCGGCCTAATATTCTAAAGCGTACTTGGCAGCAGATGGCTAAAACGAAGAGCCATCAAGGCTAAGTTAATTTTATGTCAAGTAGGGAAACCAATCCTCACGCAATTTCTGACCATCTTGCATATTGTGGCCAGGAAATGGTGGGGAAGTGCGTCCTTCTCTATTTACATAACGAGCATCATCGCCTACAAGCCTGAGTGAAAAAGCACGTCGCCTGCTTGTGCCAGGGTTCCCTTTGGCGCCGTGTACCGTTCTAAAATGAAAGGCAATAGCGTCACCGGGCTTCATCTCCCAAACTCTTAGTGAATCTCTGTATTCTTTACTGTCGGCATTGGGGACAGGTCTAAACTTATCCCGATTACTTGCGTAAAAGTCGCTGTTGTCGGCCCAGCTAGTGGGCAACACTTCTTTCTCCCAGCGATGAGAACCAGCTAAAAACTGCAAACTGCTCTCCTTGCTCACTGCGTCTAGTGGAATCCAAAAGCTCACTGTTTGTGTGCCATGGACGAAGTAGTAGGGTGAATCCTGGTGCCACGGCGTTGGCATGCTAGTCCCTGGCTCTTTGACCAGTACATGATCATGGAAGAGTTGTACTGTCTTGGACTCCATCAATTCACTGGCAAAACGCGCTGCTTGGGATTGCTCTATAAAATTTTGAAATGCAGGAATGCGCTGCCAATTGCAGTAGTCGTCCCAGAATCTTCCACCGCCATTGCTCACGTTGTCTGCAAAGCTAGGTCCCGGATTTTTTAAATTTTCTTCAACACCTTGTTTGAGTAGCTCAACCCAATCCGTGAAGGCTCCTTTTAGGTAGACGGCGCCGTCTTCCAAAAAAGATTTTTTCTGCTCTTGGCTGCATAACATGATTTGACTCTCGAGCTTAGGGTGCTGATCAGTGACGTGAATTGAACTCAGGCCGTGGATTTTGTCGACATCATGCGGCAAGGTGAAATAGGGTGCAAGAGCAGAGGTTTAAAGAAAGTTGTCTGACCCTAGTTCTTTTGGGTGCGCCGATATTGCGAACCCATTACGCAAAAAACCGACCCTAGAGGTCGGTTTTTGCAGATTTCCGAGAGACGGCGGCACCCTTATGTAAGTGCGCCAATCTCTTGCGGTTAACGCGTGCCAAATATAACCATGGTTTTGCCGCGCGCATGGATCATGCCTTGCTCTTCCAAATCCTTCAAAACTCGGCCTACCATTTCACGAGAACACCCGACGATTCGAGCAATCTCTTGTCGAGTGATTCGAATCTGCATGCCGTCGGGGTGGGTAATAGCATCTGGTTGTTTGGCCAGATCCAGTAAGGTGGCAGCTACTCGACCCGTCACATCTAAGAATGCTAGGTCTTTTACCTTGGTGCTAGTCTTGCGCAGACGGGTCGTTATTTGTGACGTAAGCGCAAAAAGGATATCTGGCTCTTGCTTGGCCAACCGGCGAAACTGTTCGTAGTTTATTTCCGCAAGTTCGCATTTACTGCGCGCAACAACCCAGGCGGATCGATTACTGTCGTCATCGAAGAGGCCCATTTCGCCAAAAAAGTCGCCTTTGTTGAGGTAGGCAAGAACGATCTCCCGGCCATCATCGTCTTCCACGACTACACTGACTGAACCTTCGACAATGTAGTAGAGCGTGTCGGGTTGGTCACCGTGATGAATGATGGTGGTTTTGCTGGGATACTGGCGTCTGTGGCTATGGCGCAGAAAAGTTTCTAACCACTCTGCCTGCGCAGCGACATTCCTTTGCGGCATCATAATCCTAGGTGCTCCATTCATCAGTCTGCTCTCTTCATTTGTCCACAGCCTCGCAACGATTTCGAGCGGCTGTAGAGGGTGTGTACACGTGTTAATCTCTTTGACTCCCTTAGCTAGCGGCCAAGGCCGCTAGTTAATTGAGTTTTCCCTGTTTTTATAAGAGCAATGTTGCGTATGCAAACGAGAGTTAAGTGGCTGGATCACATGAGTTTTGTCGCGGAATCAGGTACTGGCCACACGGTGGTTATGGACGGGTCCCCCGATTCTGGTGGGCGAGATTTGGCTCCTCGGCCGATGGAGATGATTTTGATGGGCTTGGGCGGTTGTTCTTCATACGACATGGTGTCTATGTTGAGGAAGGCACGTCAACCGCTCGATTCTTTGGAAGTGCACATCGAAGCTACGCGAGTGGATTCGGTCCCAGCGGTGTTTGAGTCAATTCACCTTCGCTTTGTTGTCAAAGGCGAAGGCATGTCTTTGAAGCAGGTGAGGCGTGCTGCGGATCTCTCTATCGAAAAGTACTGTTCTGTCAGCAAGATGCTTGAAAAAACAGCGACAATTACGCATTCGCTGGAGTTTAACGGCGAAGAAGTCAGTGCTGATTCTGAGCTATAGCAACGTTTGGCAAAAAAAAGTCACGTAGTGGTTGAGTCCAGCTGCAATGTGGCCTAACATGTCTGGTTTCCCAAGACCAAAGCCCAAGATATACTTGGGAAGTTAGGAGCGAATTAATGAAAACCTTCAGCGCCAAACCGGCCGAGGTTAAGCGACAGTGGTTTGTGGTTGACGCCGAGGGTAAAACACTCGGGCGTTTGTCCACTGAAATCGCACGTCGTTTGCGTGGCAAGCATAAAACCGAATACACGCCTCACGTTGACACCGGTGATTATATCGTTGTGATCAATGCTGAGAAAATCCATGTGACCGGTAACAAAGAGAGCGGTAAGCTCTATCACCATCACACGGGTTATATTGGTGGTTTAAAGACTATCAACTTGGGTAAGCAGCGTGCTGAGCACCCTGAGCGCATCATTGAGAGTGCGGTTAAAGGCATGTTGCCTAAAAACCCTCTTGGTCGTGCGATGTTCCGCAAGCTTAAAGTCTTCGCGGGTCCCGATCACCAGCATGCCGCGCAGCAACCTGCGCCGCTTGACATCTAATTTAGGCAGATAGAACATGCAGAAATACTACGGTACAGGTCGTCGTAAAACGTCCAGCGCTCGCGTTTTCATGAGTGCCGGTGGCGGACGTATTACCATCAACAAGCTTCCTATCGAAGATTTCTTCGGTCGTGAGACTGCTCGTATGATCGTACGTCAGCCACTCGAGTCACTAGACATGACTGAGAAATTTGACTTTGACATCTCTGTTAAAGGCGGTGGCAACAGTGGTCAGGCCGGTGCCATCCGTCTGGGTGTTGCACGCGCATTGTTGGCTTACAATGAAGAGCTTCGCGGTGATCTGCGTCGTCACGGCTACCTGACTCGTGATGCTCGTAAGGTTGAGCGTAAGAAAGTCGGCTTGCGTAAAGCGCGTCGTGCGGTACAGTTCAGCAAGCGCTGATCGAATACCTCGTTCGATAAAAAAGCTCCTTCTCGGAGCTTTTTTTGTGCTTTTGAAATTTAAAATATGGCGCTACTGGATATCTCGCTTACGCTATACCAAATAGCCAGCAGCCGTTGTCGTTCGGTCTGTGGATGCCTCGAACGGGTTTCCGGTAAGGTGATGAGTTGTGCGAAGAAAGTCATAAGGCAGACTGGCTGTTAGTTGCGCTAAAGTTAAGGCCTTACTTGTTCACTTGCACCGCTGTTTAGCTTCTGTTTTTCAAGAAAAACCTTGGTTGGATAGGCTGGTCTTGTTGTTGTGAGGCCACTAGAGCTCGTCAAAAAAATGAGCTGGGCGTTGCCCTTCTGATTGGCTTTGCACTTCTAGCGACGAACTTCTGCAAGTGTCAGTGTGTGTTTTCCTCGAATCTTCCTCGATGCCTATCTCAAAGCGATGAATGGCAACAGACCTTTGCTGGTGGATATGCGATAATCGTAGGGTTTCCCTAGTATTGTCCACAATTGGTCCTCTGTCATGTTGCCTTTAAAAACACTCTTTTCCTATCGTAAACACTGGGCTCACAAGCTTGGCATTGCGCCATTTTTGCCGATGACTCGCGAGGAAATGGATGTATTGGGCTGGGACGCCTGCGACATTATTCTAATCACTGGGGATGCCTACGTGGATCACCCCAGTTTTGCCATGGCGATGATTGGGCGCTTTTTAGAAGCGCAGGGCTTTCGAGTTGGTATCATTGCTCAGCCCGATTGGAGTAACGTTGAGGATTTTCAGCGTCTCGGTGAGCCGACACTGTTTTTCGGTGTGACCGCAGGCAATATGGATTCCATGGTCAATCGTTATACCTCAGACCGTCGCGTACGCCATAACGATGCTTACACCCCGCACGATGAAGGGGGCAAGCGCCCAGATCGTGCTGTAATTGTTTACAGCCAGCGATGCCGTGAAGCCTTTAAAGGCGCACAAGTTGTAGTCGGCGGAATTGAAGCGAGCCTTCGTCGCATTGCACACTTTGATTACTGGAGCAATAAAATCCGACGCTCAGTGCTGCTCGACAGCAAAGCTGACATGTTGGTTTACGGCAATGGCGAGCGTGCGATAGCAGAAATAGCGCATCGTGCTGCGGCTGGTGAAGCCATCGCTACGATGACAGGAGTCCGTGGGACTTCTCGCGCGCTACGTGCAGTTCCGGATGATTATTTTCTGGTCGATTCCACCAGCATCGATACACCCGGAGAACTAGCTCCTGACCTCAACCCTTACGAAGTGAAAGACGAATCGGAGAGTTGTGGCAAAGCAGGCGGTGAAGACAACGAGGCGCTACAAGAGCCAGTTGCAGCGACGGTAATAAGGTTTGACCGTCATGCAAGGAAACATCCCCGTGACAAGCAGGTGATTAGGCTCCCTAGCTACGAACAGGTTCGTGATGATCGAGTTTTATACGCGCATGCTTCGCGTGTTTTGCACCTTGAAACGAACCCGGGGAATGCGCGTGCTCTAGTACAAAGCCACGGTGATCGTGAAGTCTGGATAGAGCCGCCACCGATCCCGCTTAGCACGGCAGAAATGGACGGAATCTTCGATCTGACCTTTCAGCGAGTGCCGCATCCGGCTTACGAAGGAGCGAAAATTCCCGCCTATGAGATGATTCGGTTTTCAGTCAATATCATGCGCGGTTGTTTTGGAGGATGTACTTTTTGTTCGATTACTGAACACGAAGGGCGAGTGATTCAGAGTCGTTCCGAAGACTCTATCCTTAGAGAAATTGAAGATATTAGAGACCGAGTGCCGGGATTTACGGGCGTGGTTTCTGATTTAGGTGGCCCAACAGCCAACATGTATCGTCTTTCGTGCAAAGACCCTAATATAGAAAAAGTTTGCAGACGTTTGAGCTGTGTCTACCCAGACATATGTAAGAATCTAAACACCGATCACACGCCTTTGGTCAATTTGTACCGCAAAGTTCGAGATTTACCTGGCGTAAAAAAAGTATTGATCGCGTCGGGCTTGCGTTATGACTTGGCGATGCGTGACAAAAATTATGTGCGAGAGCTGGTAACCCATCATGTGGGTGGGTACCTAAAGATAGCCCCAGAACACACTGAAGAAAACGCGCTTAATCGTATGATGAAACCGGGCATTGGTGCTTACGATGAGTTCAAAAAACTATTTGATAAGTTCTCGAAAGAGGCGGGCAAAGAACAGTACTTGATTCCTTATTTTATTGCCGCTCACCCCGGCACGAAAGATGAGGACATGATGAACCTAGCACTATGGCTCAAGCGCAATGGTTTTAGAGCGGATCAAGTTCAGGCCTTTCTGCCAAGCCCTATGGCACTTGCAACAGCGATGTACCATTCGGGCCGGAACCCTCTGAAAGGAGTGAAACGAGAAGGCTCTGAAGTCGTTGAATCACCTAAAGGAATAACTCAGCGTCGCTTACATAAAGCATTCTTGCGCTATCACGATGCTGAAAACTGGCCGATTTTGCGCGAAGCGCTAAAACGAATGGGGCGCGCCGACTTGATTGGAAACGGCAAGCGCCATTTGATCCCTCTATTTCAACCCAAGGGTACGGGTGGTGCTGGAGAAGGCAAGCGCGGTGGAAAGACTAGGCCTTTCACGACTAAATATTTGCACGGCGGCACTGGTAAAAACAAAGGTTCAAGTGCGAGCAAAAGATAATTACATGATGACGGGCTAGCAGCTTGTTTTAGGCAGGGAGATCTGGCAAAAGCTCGATAGTTTTTTATCGAGCTCTGTATCTCGGATTTTTGATATCTATCAGGAGTGTTCAGAGTGCTGGGGGCATAGCGTTTGAAAGAACTTAGGCAAATGTTTTCCCGCATGGTCTTAGCCCGTCAGTACTTTTTGCTGACATTTGCTTTAGGCGTTGCACTCGTTGTTGGCATAACTTC
The DNA here is from genome assembly GCA_937965695.1 of uncultured Granulosicoccaceae bacterium. Taxonomy (GTDB): domain Bacteria; phylum Pseudomonadota; class Gammaproteobacteria; order CALCKW01; family CALCKW01; genus CALCKW01. The sequence goes on along the minus strand of CALCKW010000061.1, from coordinate 21,164 downwards.
GTGGGAGCTGTGGAAATATCACAAGTTTACTTTGCATGAATCGCAGCAGCTAGATGAGAGAATCAGCCTTGTCTATAAGCCCAGTTTAATAAGTAGCCTAAGATCCCAAAACAGCGACCAATTGCAAGAAACGCTCAACGCAATGGTGAAGTTAGATGCCATAGAGCGAGTCAGAATATTTGATGCCTATGCTGATTGGCAAGCGGGCGAGGATAATTCAAGTATAGAGCCTGAATTGTTGGTGCCGCTTTCCTACGGGGAAAAACCGAATCAGTTGATACTAGGAAAGTTGGCGCTGACTCTTGAGAGGCGCGGGCACGGTAGAGATTTACTGTCTACAGGGCTTAGTTTGTTTTTATACAGTGCCGCAAAAACACTCGTTATGCTTGGCTTTTCACTCGTGTTTTTCCATATGCTTGTCAGCCGGTATGTGGTGACGATCGACTACCATCTTCGCAATTTAAATCCTGAAAAAGGGGTTCAGCTACTGCGATTCCCTCCACGTCGATTAGCTAGAGGGCGCAACGAATTTGATTCAGTTGTCGCTACCATCAATATTCTCAATTATCGCTTGGTTGAAAGTGTGAGAGAGCTGCGTCTACACGGAGCACAACTAGAACAACGCGTAGTAGAGCGCACACAAGCTCTAGAGAACGCAAACGAGCGCGCACTGCGTAATGAGCGCCTGACTGCAATTGGTCAATTAGTGGGCAAGGTAAGTCATGAGTTGAGAAACCCTATGGGCACGATTCAGGCATCACTCGCTCTTTTGCAACGGGGTGGAATGGCTGATGAAGCTTTGCATAAAAGTGCCATCGCGAGGATGGAACGCAATATTGAGCGCTGTGATAAACTGGTGCGTGAACTACTTATATATTCCCAGCTACCCGCTGATCCGGTTGATTGGGTAGCGCTCGACTCAACGGTGCAGTCAATTGTCGATGAGCATCAAATAAGTATTGATGCCAAGAGTTCCTTAACTTTCGCTGCGCAAAGTAGTGCGAGTGTTTGGATCATTCCCGAACAGTTGAACCGACTACTCAGTAATTTAATTGATAATGCAGTCGATGCTGTAGGGTCACGGCAAAATGGTCGAATTCACGTAGAGACGTCCTTTGAAAACGACTCCGCCGTATTAACCGTTGTGGATAATGGCTCGGGGATATCGGCGGAGGTACGCGAGCGAATATTCGAACCGATGTTTTCTACGAAATCATTTGGGTTTGGGTTTGGGCTCAGTGTCGTCATGCAAGTTGTTCAATCCAGTGAGGCAGAAATTCAAATAGAAAATCTAAATCCAGGCACTCGATTTATCGTTCGCTTTAATCGAGGGACAAGTGCTATTTTGGGCTAATAAATTTCATTCGGTATTGTTCTGCTATTAATCCTTGCGATCCAAATGTTTTAGTTTTAGCTGAATGGGTGTATTGCTTTTCTGATCAATCAAATTGGATACTGAAAGCCCTAATAGGCGTACCGATTTGTCAACGGCCTCCGTGCGTTGTAGTAGGTGTGGTAGATAGGGTTTGATATCATCGAAGCTATGCACTGGCGGTACTGCTCGGCACTGCCGAGTCACAGTTGTAAAGTCAGGATATCGCACTTTTATGGCGAGTGTTTCGGCGACAAGTTGTTTTTTTTGAAGAGAGTTCGCCACCTGTTGGGCGAGGTCTTGCAATGTTTTAAGTATGGCTTGCTCGTTGTGAAGATTCTCCGAAAACGTTGTTTCCGCTCCAATTGACTTTCGTTCACCGTTATTGTCAACCGGGCGCTCGTCGATCCCACGCGCGATGTCATATAAAAATTGTGCCCACTTTCCAAATTGTTTCTGAAGGGCCTCCAGTGACCAGCGTCGGAGATCGGCTCCTGTGTGAATACCAAGCGCCACCATTTTCGTTTCAGTAGCTTTGCCGACGCCGTAGAATTTTCCTATCGGAAGCTGTGCTACAAATGCCTCGCCTTGCTCGGGTAGAACGACAAATTGTCCGTTAGGCTTTCGGATATCCGAAGCCATTTTAGCTAAAAATTTGTTGTAAGAGATTCCTGCTGAGGCGGTCAGTTGAGTTTCAGCGGCAATAACTTGACGAATTTCTTTAGCGAGGGAAGTAGCGGTTTTTCTCACGCATTGCTCGCTGACATCTAGGTAAGCCTCGTCCAGTGAGAGAGGTTCTATGCGATCTGTGTAGCGCAGAAAGATGGCTTGAACTTGTTGAGAAACTTCGCGATAAACCTCAAAGCGAGGTGGAGTAAAAATAGCGTTGGGGCAAAGGCGTGCTGCACGAGAGCAGGGCATAGCTGAAAAAACGCCATACGCTCTTGCTTCATAACTCGCAGCAGCGACAACGCCACGAGAGTTGGGTTTTCCGCCTACGAGTACTGGCTTGCCACGTAGAGCAGGGTTGTCGCGTTGCTCGATAGAAGCAAAAAAGGCGTCCATATCAATATGGATAACTTTACGGGTCATATTGCCGCACTGGCACATCGGAAAAATCGAGCACATGCCTCATTTAGTATAGCCAGCTGCTTGCCCCGATTGTATTAGTTATACTGATTATACTCACAGTGGCAAATTGCTGCCAAAGACAGAGTCTTTGTATCTTATGTGCTGCATGGCTATAAGGTTAAAATTGAAAGTAGATTTTATTAGAGCCTTTCCCATGGAGTTACTGCCTTTTGTCATCGCTGGAATCTCGCTGTGGGGCACCCCAGGCCCCAATAACATGATGCTGGCCTACTCAGGCGCTACTTTTGGTGTCCGTCGTACGTTGCCTCATCTTCTAGGCATTTCAAGTGGAAGCATTATCTTATTAAGTTTAGTGCTTGCTGGGTTAGGTCCACTTATCGATGCATGGCCAACCAGCTTGTTGATCGTGAAGGTAGTCGGTTCCAGCTGGCTTGTTTACATTGGCTGGAAGATGGCTAATGCTGGTGCTGCAGTAGAGAATAGAACCGAGCGACCTATGTCTTACTTAAGCGCTATAGCTTTTCAGTTTGTGAATCCCAAAGCGATAACGGCAAAAATTGCCTTGTCTGGGATATTGTTTGTGATTGCTGAATCTTATCCGGGTGCTATTTGGAAGGCATTATTGCTGACACCGTTTTTGAATGCACTAAGTATCAGTCCGTGGTTATTGGCCGGTCGGGCGATTCGTCGATTTTTATCAACGCCTTTGCGTTGGCAAGTTTTTCGGTATGTCACAGGTACATTGACAGCTAGTTGCGCGATTTTTCTCTGGACTTGATCAATTCAATTGAAGGATTAGTCGTTTGCCTTAGGTGTTTCTAACCAGTTGTTTCTTTCGCCTATCAAAAAAAAGACTATGTCTTTGCATAGACTATTGTGTGTCTAATCGCTCGAATAGCGAGGGGTCAATTTACAATCTTTCTCCCGCGCTAATTCATTTGAATAGCTATGTGTTTAGGGTGGTGCGGTGTGCAGAATAATATATTAAATTGAGTCTGCTTCAACTAGTACCATTGCTAACCAATCAGCGACAAGAGCTGGCTTGTCATTGCCTTCTATTTCGACACTGACGTTGTAGCGCACAAGCAGTTGGCCAAAATCTTTTGCGGTGCACTCAATCAGTTCAAAATGCGCTCTTACTCGGCTGTTTGCATGAACGGGAGACAGAAATCGTAGTTTGTCTAGACCGTAGTTTAGAACACCTTTTAGCCCTACGATTTCTGGGAAAGAGTTCTCAGTCATACCGCTCAGTAGTGACAAAGTTAAAAACCCGTGAGCGATAGTGCCGCCAAAAGGGGTTTCGCTTTCCGCTCGTTTTACGTCTACATGAATAAATTGATGATCACGTGTCACGTCTGCGAATGTATTGATCATCGCTTGATCTATCATGACCCAATCACTGGGTGGCAAATGCAGATCATGTGTCTTGAGTAGTTCATCGGCGGTGAGGCGCGTCATCGTATTTTTTCTCTGCCAAAGTTAAAGCACTGATTGTCAAGCTGCAAAACAGTATGATCACACGTCAAAAAGCTGTGAACTAACATTCCGGTTTCTACGCGTTTAAAAATTAACACGTTATGTTTTGGTAGACCAATACTTTGGGCTAAGTTTTTTTGATCAGGAAACTCGAAATAATATTGCCTATTACGATGAGAGCAACACTTCAGCGCATCGAAAGCTGCACTACGGTCTGGAAACCCTTAATTTCAGAATTGATGCCAACAAACTGGAACAGTGGAAGTTTTAAAAATTCGCCCTCAACTGATTGATAGACGCTCATCGAATTGCACGCCGTCAGTGCTAAATCGTTGGACTTGCATTTTATAAGCGACGAGCAGGATCGGCCTAGATGTTTAGGAATGCGTACTGTCCTTGTCAGCAATTGCTGGTTGTGACATTCGTCACTCATCGTGGCTAAAACGTTGATTTTATGGCGAGACGGCATCAAATCCATAAGCTCCACATACTGCTTCTACGCAGAATTTGAGAGTTTGGCTTTCAGTCCTCGCCACGAAAAAGTTCACCGTTATGTGGTATTTTGAAGCCATCGGGTCGTTTTTTTATTAGAGAGGATGTTGAGAAATGCGCGCAATGATGTGTAAGCAGTTTGGTCCACCGGAGACCTTGCAAAGCATGGATCTACCGGATCCCATCCCAACTAAAGGCCAATTACTGGTGGATGTTGAGGCCTGCGGTGTCAACTTCCCCGACACGCTCATCATTGAAGGCAAGTATCAGCTAAAACCGGAACTCCCTTTCGCACCGGGCGGAGAGGTAGCGGGCATCGTTTCGGCGGTGGGCGAAGGGGTCGACCTTAGTTGGATTGGTCGTCCTGTTATTGCGTTGACCTACTTTGGCGGGTTTGCCGAGAAAGTTTTAGTCGAAGAGCATCAACTGTTGCCGCGCCCACTTGGTATGGACGGCACAATGGCTGCTGGATTTGGTTTGGTGTACGGCACCTCCATGCACGCCTTGAAACAACGCGCCCAATTGACGTCTGGTGAAACGCTATTGGTTTTAGGCGCAGGTGGTGGTGTTGGTCTAGCTGCTGTGGAAATTGGTGCATTGATAGGGGCTGAAGTTATCGCTGCTGCTAGCACAGCTGAAAAATTGGAAGCAGCACGAAAGGCTGGTGCTACTCATCTCATTAATTACAGTGAACGTCCGCTGCGAGACGCGCTGGCCGAAATTGTTGGTAAAAAGGGTGTTGATGTTGTCTATGACCCTGTTGGTGGGGGGATGTTTGAACAGGCTTTGCGCTCCACGGCTTGGAATGGTCGAGTCTTAGTTGTTGGTTTCGCCTCGGGTGAAATTCCTAAAGTTGCGGTTAATTTAACCTTGCTTAAAGGCTGCTCGATCGTTGGCGTTTTTTGGGGCAGCTTCCGCACAAAGGAGCTCGAGACTGACAATAGCAACTTCGAGCAGTTATTCTCTTGGTACGCAGATGGGAAGTTAAAGCCTGTGGTCGGTCAGAGCATGCCGTTGGAGCAAGCTGGCGATGCCTTGAAAGCTCTGATGAATCGTTCCGTTATTGGTAAGCTGGTGTTGACCACCGGTTTGAACACTAATTAGGACAATAGCGCTATGTTTGATTTGACGTTAAAGGTTGCGCTGGTTGCAGGCTCTTTTCGCGGAAATGGTGAGGCAAAAGCATGGCAAATGGCACTTGCGGGCGCCAGAGTTGCTATATCTAGCCGTCATCAAGAAAGCAGCGATGCTGTTGCGGACGTAATTAGTGCTGATGGATTAAAAGCAGAGGCCATCGCCAGCCACGTTAGCGATAAATCATAGTTGCAGTCATTAGTCAAAAGTCGAACACGCACTCGAAAAGTGAGGGGCGTCTGGATCTTCCGGTGTGCGACGCTGCTGCCAATCCTAGGGAGCCTCAGATCAAGTCCGGTTTGCAACGCGGCTGGGCCGAATTGAGCGCGCTGAAGGTGCGAGCTTGATTTGATCTGAGGTTCCTTTGTAGGTGCAGAGACTACTTAGAGATAAAGCGTACTTTTCCCTTTCCGTACCGACCAGTGTCCAAATCGTAAGTGATTTCGTGTGTCTCGCCTTCGAGAGTTACATCAGCGTCATTGGCTGCACTAACTGTGGTTAGTTTTAGGTGAGCAGTAGAATCATCCATGTAGAGCTGTGAAAAAATATTCATGACCTCGTACAGATTTGCTGTTGCCATCTCAGTTAGCTCGCCTTCACCTACCATATCTTCAGCAGCTCCAGGAGGTACCATAGAAAGTGCAGCGCCAAGGCCAGCTGCAAGTGGTAGGTCGCAAAGGCAGTAAGCGACAATTTCGTCTTTACGGTTTCTGAATTCAGCAGCGTGGCTTGCACCCGAGTGGTTTAGAACTTCGCACTCTGTGATTTGGGCAGGATCGCCCAAAATCATTTCTAAAGATTCGTTCAATTCGCTGACGTTTGGCAATTTATAAGCTGACATTGGTATTCCTTTTAATTCAATTTTTACGCTGATTGACTTTTTCGGGTGATGTCTAATGTGACTTCTCGTTCCCAATCCACTGGTTCAGTGTTTCTGAAATTGCATTGAACCAAATTCTAAAACTTAAGTTACAAGACGGTCATCGGCTTTGTGTGTAATGGCTTGAGAACAAAAAATCACTATTGATCAAGATCTGGATAGATTTGGTTTTTCAGTCGATATGCACGCAAATAGTCACCGAATGGATGTGTTGTGTTGCAAATCACAGTTGTCTGAAGCTTGTGAAAAATATTGAGTGCGATAAAAAGGGTGTTCACTTACGGTTTCTAAAGGTCTTATGCTGTGGGTCGATTTCTGGGTTATTCAAGAACCAAAGAGTCATTCCAATGATAATGAGTATGAAAAAGCAGCTTGTATATGCCATGCTCGCCGCCGGCTTGATTCCATTGTTTATCATCAGTTGTGTGCTTGGATATCAATCGTCCCAATTGCTAGGTGGGGAAGCTGATACTCGGTTGCGAAGTGAACTTGATACTCGCAAAGTTCATATTGAAGAATATATGGACCAACTTTTTCGGATGAACGCATCGCTCGCTAGCAGTGACTTAGTGGCGGGAGCCATGGAACAATTAGCGCTTGGTTTTAAAGGATTAGCGACAGAAAAGCCGCTTAGCGACAGCTCCAGTGCGACTGTTAGTCGTGAGTTGAATAAATACTATGACAGTATTGGGCAATCAGGAAGCCAAGAAGACATCATCACTAACCAAAGTCTGGTTACCGATGGAACGATACCGACCAGCCTAAATGGGCAAATTGCTCAATGGCTTTACATTGCTAATAATCAGTATCCTCTTGGTCAAAAAGATGAATTGACCCTTTCTGGCGATGCTTCCAGTTACAGTCAGGCCCACGCTAAGTTTCACCGTTTGTTTGCGAGTAACAAAAAATTATTTGAAGTTCATGATATTTTTTTGGTGGATGCCCAAACGAGAGACGTCGTTTATTCCGTCATGAAAGATCCAACATTCGGCGCTAACTTAAATGGCGTGAGTTTGTCTTCTAGCGGGCTAGCTGCAGCAGTTAGTCAAGCTATTGCATCTCCCAATCAAGGCTCTATTTTTGTAGATATGGAGACGAGAATATCGTCTGCAAAGAGGCCATCAGCGTTCATAGCGTCTGCGATAAAAAAAGTTGGTAGTGTCTCCGGTGTCATAGTCACCCAGTTGACCAATGAAAAATTAGAAACGATGAGCAACAAAGGTGAAGAGCAAGGAGCCACTGAACAGACTTTTCTCGTGGGCGCTGACGGGCATTTGCGGACAAGACCTAGGCTCTTTACTGAGAGTGATTTCCTTGCTAAAGAGATCGACCTGCAAAGTCACGACCTAGCACGCCAAGGTGAAAGCGGATCAATTTTAGAAGAAGTTGACGGAAAAAAAGTTCACACCGGGTATACTCCAATCGACGTGCCGGGCTTGGATTGGGTACTGATGGTACAGATAGATGATAGTGAGATATATGCGGCCTCCAGCGAAATAATTCTCACAGCTGTCGTGATTTTTATATTGGTGGCAGCCATCGTTATGTTTTTTGCATGGCGATTAAGTAGTCGTTTTGATCGAATGCTGGGTGGAGATCCAACAGAGATTGTTAACGTAGCCAGTGCGATTGCTGCAGGTGACTTGAGTTCCAATTCTCAGGATGTTGGTAGAAGTGGTGCTTTTGCTGGGATCATAACGATGCGAGAAAAGCTTGCTAGTACTCTGGGTGAAGCTCTAGATATTGCTGATGATGTCAAGCGAGGGTCAGAGGAGCTGTCGCGAGGGAATTTTGGTCTTAGTGAACGAACAGAGCATCAGGCGGCAGAACTTCAGCAGACTGCCAGTGCAATGGAACTTATAACATGCACTGTCAAACGTAATGCTGAAAATACAAGTGCCGCCAGTGAGCTTGCCAGTAACACGCGTGCTAGAGCACGAAGCGGTGGAGAGATTGCTGAGAATGCTATTGAAGCAATGGAAGAGCTGGGGGATTCTAGTGCAAAAGTAGTGGATATTATTGGTGTAATAGATGAGATTGCCTTCCAGACGAATCTTTTAGCGCTAAACGCCGCTGTAGAGGCCGCTAGGGCAGGTGAACAAGGCAGAGGGTTCGCGGTTGTCGCTTCTGAAGTGCGGCAATTGGCAGGAAGAAGTGCAAAAGCAGCGAAGGAAATTAAAGAACTCATTGAAGACAGTGCTAGTAAAGTGTCTAGTGGGACTGAGCTGGTAAGAAATTCGGGCGATGAGCTATCGGCAATTGTAGAATCTGTCACTGAGCTTTCCGAGTTGATGGAAAAAATAAACACGGCAAGCTCTGAGCAGAGTTCTGGAATTGAGAGTATTCAATCTTCTTTGAAGCAAATGGATAATTCAACACAACAAAACTCTGCACTGGTGGAAGAAGCCGCCGCCACCAGCGAAAAAATGAGTTTGAGAGCAGCTGAATTATCTCAAAAAATAGGTTTTTTTAGTGTCTCTGACCGTGATCTCTCTAAGCCAGCGAGTGCGAGTGCAAGTGTTGGAGATGCTAGCAAGGCAAGAAAGGAAAATAAGGTCTCTGCTGTCAAGCCTGAGCTGCCAGTAAAGTCAGTGAAAAGGAGTCCTGCGAAAGCTGTTATTAGTGCTAAAACAGACGAGCCAATTGAAAAAAAAGGGCCTGTAGTCGAACGACGCTCATCACCTAAAAGGCCTTGGCAAGAAAAAGCGATTGGCCAAGCTGAGACTAAACGTGTAATGGATGATCCAGAGAGTTCGCTCTCGAATGGGTCGACGGTTAAACCGAAAATTGATCCGAAGGCGGTTGTTGATATTTCTTCGACGAAGAAGAAAGTAAATGGCGATGATTTTTGGGAGGAATTTTAGCTGGGAATTACTGTTAGTGGGCTTATTCTAATTGTAGTGTTGTAATTCAGTTGTTAGATTTTTCATTATATTCAGCATTTCTGGATTATTGACAATTCGCACTGCGCTTGTGAATTGGAGCAACCAGCGACCTAGATATACCGGGTAGGCAGTGAGAAAATCCATGATCTCTTCTGTATCTGAAAGTTCAGATTTGATATATCCGTGCTTGTATTTTTCGACACCCACAATGCTTGAGAGTTGCAAAGTAAAAGCGACGGTGATTCGGCTCAATGTATGCTGTTGCTCTAAAGACGCAAGATATTCGACCAAGGACTGGCCGGGTCTCGCTGGACACGGTTCCGCTTGTAATTCAGCTGCATTGACTCTGTCCAGCCGAAAATCTCTCATCGCGACCCTTAGTCGGCACCAAGCGATCAAATGCCAGTGGCCGCTATAGTGGCTCAGGCCTACAGGTTCAACAACTCTTTTACTAAGACGTTTGTTGTAACTAGCTGTGTACGTGAGATTGAGCGTACGCCGTGTGATTAGGGCTTGTTGGCAGATGTCGAAAGTTGTGTCTTCAGCGCTTGTGGCCTGTTGATTGAGGCTGCTAATCGCTATTTGGCTTTGTAATTGTCGGATGTGGTCTTGTTGTTGTTCATCCATCACTGCGAGCAATTTGTCCATCGCCGACTCAGCGCGTTTGCTGAGAGTGCCAGGCACGTGAGCCTGGACACCTTTTACTCCTACTAGTAAAGCAATGGCTTCTTCCGGATCGAAATTGACAGCGGGTAATTGATAGCCGCGGTCTAAGTAATATCCCAAACCTGGCTCAGCAACTATCGGCACACCTGCTGTTTCGAGTGAGCGCATGTCTCGATATATAGTACGATCACTGACTTGGAAACGGGCTGCCAAATCAGCAGCCCTCAGCAATCGGGTTGTTTGTAACAACAGCAATATAGCGATGAGCCGGTCGAATCTTTTCAAAGAGCAGCACCCGATCATTGTAGACCAGTTAGTTTATCAGTCTTGAACACCGACTTGTATGTGAGTGATGTTGTCGGCTGATCCAGCGTCTACAAAATGCGTATACACTTCGCGTGATTCTGAACCGACTTGTAAATTCGCCGTTTTAATGGCGCCAAAGAACGTCGGATAAGTCTGCTCACCCATACTTTGCAAGTCACCCTTGTGCACTGTTTCGACATAGTGGAGCTTACCAAGGGTAGAAGCTTTGGCCACCCCTTTGTATCCTTTGGTGCTGGAAACGGGCAGAGCAATCTCTAAATCAAATATTGCCGAGGGGTTTGGTGTCATGTTTCGGTAGACGAATACCATTGGGCCCGTTGGGCTTATATTCGCTGAGGCTAATGCATGCATCAGCTGCTCCGGCTTGTCGGCGACATCTTGGTGGATAGAATTTAGCTTGGTCTTAAGATGAAGGCTAATCGCTGGTTGGGCGTTAACGGTTTTGATTTCCATTGAAATGCTCCTGAATACTAGTGGCTTTGTGTCGGCGACTTGCCGACAACTGCATAATATTCAGGCCGTTCGACAACCTTATGTCAGGAGTGTGTATCGTGAAAGCGAAGTTTTATGGTGATAGATGAAGCATTGCCAGAAGCGAGTTTCTTACAGCTGCAGCGGCGATGCTCAGTGATTCTGAGTTCGGGTCACAACAATAGAGATGTTGTCACTACCGCCGCGGCTAAGAGCTAAGGCTAACAGCCGGGATGCTGCATCGTTGATGTTAGGCAGTTGAAGGTGTTCACCTATCTCCTGATCGGAAACGTGGCGATAGAGCCCGTCGCTGCAAAGTAGAAAGGTATCTCCTGGCTCTGTGGTGGCGAACTCCAGATCGATTTGTAATTTGTGTCCAACACCTACAGCTCGGGTTATGACGTTGCCCGACGGGTGTTTTTCAGCTTCCGCCTTGGTGATTTTGCCTTGATCAACCAGCTCTTGTACCAGGCTGTGATCATGTGTCATCTGCTCGGTTGTCTCACCGCGGCGACGGTACACACGGCTGTCACCAACCCAGATAAAAAAACAAAATGGGTCGTGTGCAAATAACAGTGCGGCCGTTGTGCCCATGACCCGTTTTTTACCCGCTTGTGCTCCCGTGCGCATGCAAGTTCGATTGGCTTCTTTAAGTCGCAGCTCTATTTCAGCGACATTGTCTGACAAGTCTTGTTGACGGTTGAAATCTGCCATCGCATCAATCACGGTTTGGCTCGCTTGATCGCCGCCCCAGTGACCACCCATACCGTCAGCCACTAGCCAGAGGCCTTGCTCCCGATGATCCAAGATGGCGTCTTCGTTATGTTTACGCACAAATCCGGTATGTGTCATCGCACAAGAGGTCCAGCGCATCGTTTGCTCTTGCGCTGGGTCCAGCGTTGGAGCGGAGACAGCACTCAGCAAATTGTTCAGCTTGTCTGCCGGTGTGGCATTGACTAGATTCATGGTGTTTTCAATCGTGTTCTTTTATTTTTAGTTCTTTTACAGGATCGGGCCAGCGCTATTTGAAAAGCGCACTTACACTTAATCGGCCAGCGCGGGAGCAGTGCCTTATACAATGCGGCTTCCCAGCGTCGCTTTTGACTTCACTTGCCCTGTAAACTGTAGACCTAAATTCAACTTAGTCATGGCTTCTCATTGGCTGAATTTGCCCTTGTGTCACGCAACTCGGCGCATATTCAGTGGTTTAGCGCCATTTATTTCTTAGGAACTTGATCAACATCATGACCGTTCGTACCCGTTTTGCCCCAAGTCCCACTGGTTTTCTCCACGTCGGAGGAGCTCGCACTGCTTTGTTCAGCTGGTTATTTGCTAAGCAACAGGGCGGCCAGTTTGTCCTTCGCGTCGAAGATACTGATCGAGAACGCTCAACCGATGAATCTGTGCAAGCAATTTTGGACGGCATGACATGGCTGGGCTTGGCCGCGGACGAGGGCCCTATATTCCAGACAGAGCGCTTTGACCAATACCACGAAATAACAGAGAAATTATTGTCGGAAGACAAGGCTTACCGTTGCTTTTGCACACACGAAGAGTTGGATGCTAGTCGCGAAGAGCAAATGGCAAACAAGCAGAAGCCGCGATATAACGGCCGTTGCCGTAGTCGTGAAGACACGCCGAACGTAGATTCACCCCACGTAGTGCGGTTTCGCAACCCTGAGGATGGCACTGTAGTATGGGATGATGCTGTTTACGGGCGCATAGAGATAGCCAACAGTGAGCTTGACGATTTAATTATCAGGCGCACTGATGGTACGCCCACATACAATTTTTGTGTTGTAGTGGATGACTTAGACATGCAAATCACCCATGTCGTGCGCGGTGATGATCACATCAATAACACACCCAGACAGATCAATATTATGCACGCACTGGGCGCAGAGTTACCGACATTCGCCCATTTGCCCATGATCCTGGGGGATGACGGAAAACGCCTTTCGAAGCGCCACGGTGCGGTCAGTGTCATGGCTTACAAAGAAGCGGGCTATTTGCCGCAAGCGTTGCTCAACTATTTAGTTCGTTTAGGCTGGTCGCACGGTGATCAAGAAGAATTTACACAAGAGCAAATGATCGAGCTGTTCTCGCTCAATGCGGTCAATCGCAGTGGCTCCGTATTCAACACTGAAAAACTCGATTGGCTTAACGGGCAATACATAAAATCACTACCCGCTGAAGAGCTGACGGCTGCATTTGTAGACGCTCTCGATCGGGCTGGTGTGTCTACGGAAAATGGACCATCAGTGGCAAGCGTAGCCGAGTTAATGCGTGATCGCGCGCTTACCTTTGTGGCTATGGTGGAGCAGAGTTTGTTCTTTTATCAGCCACTGACAGCGTATGACGAAAAAGCAGCCAAAAAGAACTTCAAACCAGCGGCGCTGATACCACTACGTGCTGTAAAGCAGCAGTTGTCTAAAGTGTCTGACTGGAGTGCTGAAAGTGTCCATAGTGCGATTGAGGCCACCGTTGCTGAGCTAGAAGTCGGTTTTGGTAAAGTTGCTTTGCCACTGCGCATTGCCAGCACGGGTGGCACGGCATCCCCTGCTCTTGATGCAACGCTTGCGGTTATGGGGCAAGCGACAACCTTAAAACGCTTGGATGCTGCAGTAGCCTTTATAGAGGCTACGGCGGAGCAATAGCTTGGAGCTGCACTCAATAGCTGATTCGCCGGTATTCCGCGTTGACGTCTTGACGGGATAGGCTAGTCAGGCTAACATTGCTGGCTTAGATTTGGGGCCATAGCTCAGCTGGGAGAGCGCTACACTGGCAGTGTAGAGGTCGGCGGTTCGATCCCGCCTGGCTCCACCAATCTAATTAAATTAGGTCGTCTTCGGACGGCCTTTTTTGTGCTCATTTGTTCGGTGTGGTTTAATGTATTCAGGTAGTTAGTGTGTTTTTTGCTTCGACTGCCGTTACATTGTTGTCCGTGTTTGTTCTTTGTTGTTGGATTAAATCCGCGACAAAAACGGGACAGCTCGCGGGATGTCCCGTTTTTACCACTACTGAGTGTCCCGAAATGGCAAAATTAAACCTCTTGACTGATATCGGAGTGAGACAGGCCAAACCAGCCGAGAAGCGCCGGAAGCTTAAGGACGGTGGCGGGCTGTTTTTGGTTATAGATCCTAAAGGACACAAACGCTGGCAGTATCGCTATCTGTTCCAGAAGCGCGAGCGGGCTATGTCTTTAGGTGTCTACCCAGATGTAACGCTTTCTGCGGCGCGAGAGCGAAGGCAAAATGCCGCCGAGTTATTAGTGCAAGGCGCTGACCCGCTGGAAGAGCGAGAGCGCGCGAAGCGGGCTTTGGTATCGACATTCGGGCACTACTTTGAGCAGTGGCACGCTAATCAAGTGCCCGATTGGTCTGAAGTCAATTCGGAGAAGGTGAGGGCGCGTATAGAGCGAGATATTCTCCCAAAGCTTGGCGAGATCCATATTCACGCTGTACGGCCAAAGCAAGTCCAAGACGTGTTGCTGGCTGTCTGCAATCGAGGGGCTGTTGAGACTGCCCGCCGAATGCTATGGGATATTAGAAGCATCTACGAACTTGCTGCCGCGCGCACAGGCAAAGCCTACGACCCAACACTAGGTGCAAAGACAGTACTGCCCAAACCCGGCAAGGGCGGACACTTTGCGGCGATTACCGAACCAGCGCAGTTTGGCGAGTTGCTTCGCTCGATAGATCAATACGAAGGCCGAGGCCCGGTTGTACGTTCGGCGTTGCAATTGGCCCCGCTGGTAGCAGTTCGCCCCGGCGAGCTTCGACAAGCCAAGTGGGCGGATTTTGATTTTGCTTCAAGGCAATGGGAATTTGTCGCCTCTAAAACTGGTGAGCCTCACGTAACGCCCTTATCCAGTCAAGCGGTTGAAATACTAGAGTGGTTGCGGCCCGAAACCTCTCACCAAGAATATGTATTTCCTAGCCTGCGACCGGGCCGACCCATTAGTGATAACGCTCTGCGCATGGCGTTGCGGAATATGGGCTACCCAAAGGAGGTCATGAGCGTACACGGGTTTAGAGCTGCTTTTAGGACTATTGCGGACGAAGTACTAGGGGCCAATGTTGCACATCTGGAGCAGCAGCTAGCCCACCGCGTGCGTGATCTACATGGTAGGTCGTACAACAGAACACACCATCTACCACAGCGCCGAGAACTAATGCAACGTTGGGCTGATTATTTGGGCGGACTGAAAGCGGGCGGCAATGTTGTTGTTGGAAACTTCCGGCAAGACGCAGCGGCAGAATAACCGAGCAAACCACACCCACTAGGCTTAGCGGCTGAACGCTCGACCCCTGATCGAGTTGTGGGCGTGGTTCTATTTTTTCAGGTGCGAGCACAGGGCTTGTTATGAGCGACGATTATCTATCGCTCGACGAATCAGTCGAGTACCTAAGAGACTCAAAAATCAGCAAAGAGCGGCTATTACGCAAGGCTCTAAATAAATCGCTGTCCGTTGGGATGGAGTTTGTAAGGCCGGTTAAAGGTCAAATGCTAGAAGGTGTTAACCCAACAGACTTAGAGCAAGCCTCTAGTGTACATGGTCTGAAAGTCGACTACATACCCACCATTGAAGCACTGAAACGTAAGAAAGTAGTTTGTTTTCCTGTTGAGGGGGAGGGCGAATTGCATGGCGTTTTTCGCTTGGTTGTTGCAGGCGCGGGCAAAGCGATTCTCTCCGAACTATTGATAGCCGATGATAGTGATGCAGGGTTTAGGACGTGGTGGACTAACGGACACCTATATATTGAAGCGATCCAAAACGACGGCACGGCACGGGCTGCAATGGTAATGGGTAACGTGGCCGACATTTACGATGGAGAGCTGCCCGATAGTTGGGGGCGGTCATATGATGACCCGAGAAATACGTATCGGTTGAGCGATCTACCACATGGTGCGCGTCTTGTGTTTCGACGAGGTGATCTCGATGCGCTAGTGGGTGGCGGGAATCAAGAACAGCGACACAACCCGAGCACCGAGTGGGGCCAAGAGCTAAATATGTTTGAGGCTGCCAACCCTGAATTGGTAAAGGCAAGCTACACAGCAAAAAATGTAACCGACTGGCTACAAACATTAACCGACGACGGGTTAATGCAGTACACCAAAAAAGGTTCTGTAATAGTTAGGAGGCACGACCGCAAGGAATTAAAAATGGGCACATTGCGGGTAGCGCTATCAAGGTTTAGGGGTTAATGAGTTATAAGCTGAGTTTCTGCCCGTCCAAAACAGCGCTACACAAACCGCCAAAACCGTTACATAGGCGTTACTCAGGCGTTACACACTGTGTAACGGATGACCCAAGACCGAACAAAATCAATCATATACCTAGATTTTCGCACAGGGCGAAATCACTAAGCACATTACAGGTATATGTTTATGACGCCGCACACTCTCACCGATGACACCCTAGTCAGAGCCAACGACCTAGTTGGCCCTAATCAATACAACCCCGAGAAACACGGCCCTAGGCTCTTGCCATTTGGGCGGTCGAAGTTTTTTGCAGATATTCGTGCTGGAAAAATACCGGAGGGCATAAAGCTCGGATCGCGCACCACGGCTTACCGCTGGGGCGATATACGCGAGGCGTACGGATTGCCAGCAGTGGCACAGGCGGAGGGGTAGAGCATGGACATACAGGCCCACCATGAGGGGCAGGCCGTGCGTATAGAGGTTCAACTGGCGTTGCCAACGATACCACAGCCAAGCCCTGAGATCGACTGCCCAGATTGTCCAGACGCGCGTAAGAAAGCGATGCTGTATGAGTACTCTGATTCTCCCGTTGAGCCTACGGGCAGGCAAAATATATACGTGCTGCCACCGCATCGAGACAGTGCAAGACCATCCGCACGACGTAGGGCGCTATGTGCTGTTCAGTGGCGTGGAGGTGCGCAAGTGATTACCAAATGGCGGCCTGATTTATCTGCAAATAACAGACCTTATTACAGGCGCGGTTTTGTCCCGTCGGTTTTGTCCCGTCTCGGCTATCAGCACCCCAATGCGATTGCGGGCTGGCGGGGTTTCGGGATACGGAAAAATGAGCGGTATTTTATTTATTCTATCTCTCTCCAGCACCCACTAATACAGCCCAAATATGCAAGCGCCCCAAAAAGAATAGGGGTGGCGTGTGAGTGAAGCAAACCAAAAACCGAAAGTACAAAAGCACGTCGGGCAATATCACGCACAACGGCACCGCGTACGAAGTCAACGCGAAAAAATCTGGCATCTATCCGAAGCAGTTACACGCCTTGATCGACCAGCTCGACATCTGCGTGATGAAGTGGGGCCGTGTCTTTGTTTTGCGCGTCGATTTACATCAGAACCACTACACGGACGACAGCAAAATGATTAGTAAATTCAGGAAAAATCTTTTGCGTCGAATAGAGCGCCAATATGACATATCAGAGATCGGCTATATGTGGGTTAGAGAGATGGAAAAAGCCAAGCACCAGCATTATCACCTAGCTTTATTTCTCGATGGCGACGTGATCCAGCACTCGACACGGCTTAATAGGATTATTTCTGATACATGGGAAGCACAGAAAAGCGGCAACACAGTTCACCGCCCTGATAACTGCTTTTACTATATCGAAGACGAAGACAGCAAGGCGCAAGCGGTTTATCGGATTAGTTACATGGCTAAGGCCCGTGGCAAGGGCTACAGACCACCACAAGCCAAGGATTACGGCACAAGCCGCCTAATTGCACCAAGACAGGAGTGTGCAGCATGAACGAATTAGTCATAACAAACGAAAGCGGCCATTCGGTCACAACTTCCACAGCAATTGCAGATGGCGTCGAGATGCCACACCGGAGTGTGATCCAACTAATCAGACAACGAATTAATGATCTTGAGACATTTGGAAGGGTCGCATTTGAAATTGCACCCTTTAAGACAGCAGGAGGCCAGCAAACCAGGGAAGTTGCATTATTGAATGAGCACCAAAGCACGCTACTAATGACTTTCCTGCGAAATAGCCCTTTGGTCGTTGAATTCAAAACGCGGCTTGTGAAAGCTTTCTTTGAGCTAGCGGGGCAGCAGGCCAACCAATCAGAGCTGACCCGCCTAGACCTGATAGAAATGGCCCTAGACAGCGAGAAGAAGCGCTTGAGGCTAGCTACTGAGGTCGAGGAGCTAGAGTGGCAACGAGAGGCAGACAGGCCGCTTGTGGCGTTCGCTCAGACGGTGCAGGCCACCGCCGCAGATATGGATGTACGTCGAGCTGCACAGGTGCTAGCTAACACCCACGGACTAAAGATTGGCAGACAGCGCTTGTTTTATTATTTGCGTGAGATCCGCTGGATTGGGCCGGATGGTAGAGCTTACCAGCGGGCGATTGACCAAAAGGTTTTGACGGAAAAGTACAAAACGCGTCTAAACCCAAGGACTGGCGAGCAAATCCCATATAGCCAAGTATGGATAACATCGAAGGGTTTAGCGCGTCTGCAAGAGAGGCTTAGTGCAGAGATTGAATCAGCCGCTTAAAAATCAACATCTAACCAACGTCGGCTCAACATCAAAAACAGCCCGCAATCAGCAGGCTAAAAGGGAACCCAATGGACAAAATTTCAAATAAAAAAAAAATGCACTTGCGCGTTGTAGGGACTCAGAAAAAACCTAATCCAGAAAACGCGGTCGTTCAGGTTGTGCAAAATCTTACCGAGATGGCCACGTTGCTTGCAGAAGAAAACAAGCCGCTCAAGCTGCAAATAATCGGTCTAGGCCGCGTCCCGCTTACTGGCGAGCATTTGAGCTCCTAGCCATCAATCGGGAAATCCACGGTCGAGCCACTTCCTAAGTCGAGAATCGAAACTGCTCGTTATATTTAAGTGAATACATTCACATAATTGAATGTAATAGGAAGGAAATGGAATAAAAAAATGTGAAACTTTCCGGACGGTCGAGCTCAGGAACCCCAGCGAGGTGTTTTTAGTGCTCAAAAAGAACCTAAGCATTTATTAATACCGCAGCACCAGCACCGCTCTAATCAGGACACCACACACCCAATAACCGAACGACCACAACACCAGCACCAAACGCTTATCAGCAGATGAGCCACCCCAATACCAACGCCGAATAGATCGGCTCACACATGGGCACACATAGCCCGAGGTTTAATTAAGAAATGCCTTTTACAAATGCACAACACATAGCTCCAGCCAAACTTAATATATCTGGTTGGGCAAACTCTAGCGGCTCCATTAATCAGGGTAGTTTTTCCCCAAGCCCATCGATAAACACAGCCATACGCGAGGGGACGCACTCGATTGTGCTGCCTGCATCTGCGTTTAACGCTGACTATGAGGCTAGATTTGGATCGTCTCGATATAGATCCGACAACATTGTCGCCGTTAGCGCAGGTCATGTACTAAACCTTGTGTGGCGTGCTCGTTCAGGCGGTAGCTGCCCACAGATGATAAATGTTTGGGTAGAGTTCTATGGTTCAGGCGGGCAAGTCTGGCAGCAGATACAGTACATCAGCCCAGCGAATACCGGTCAGTTTGAGACCCAAAGCATACCTATATCAATTCCTGAAGATGGTTCTGTGACGGGACTAAAGATTGCGTTCCAACCAGGTTTTGTTTGCAAGGGCGAGACACCGCAAAACTTCTACATCGACAAGCTTGCGTTGCATGATCACGGGCGAGATAAGCAAGCAGGCTCAATCTGGTACGACGATGCACCAAAGGCCCGCAGAGCATTCGATTCTGGCAATGGTGAGATCACAATATCAGCCGATGGCGCTTGGAAACTTAACGGCGTGCCTTTTGTTGTTAAGGGCGCGTATCCAGACTTTGAAGAGCAAGGCGGCAACAGTGAATTGCAGCAGATGGCGCAAAGTTTAGCGAACTCTAGAGCTAATGGGTTTAACACCGCATACCAAATAAACCCCTGTACCGGTCAGCAAGCCGCAGTCCCTAGCGGTATGAAAATGGTTTCCGATGGCAGCTCATTTATTCGCGGCGATTTTACATCAAACGGAACCTATGTGCCCGCTGGTTGTGGTTGGCATAACATGGCACTGGCAACACAAAGATTTGAAGAGTTGATTGACGATGTTGGCGACGACTGGATAGCTGTTTATTTGGATGTCGAGGAGTACGTTTGGGAGGAGTTCGAGTGGCAAGTTCAGCTCGTCGCTGCAATCCGACAAGCAGAATCAAATAAGGGCACACACAAGCGGCCTGTGTTCGTCCACTGCCAACAATCGAGCGGTGCCCAGCGCTACCACGAGATAGCCGATTACTTCGAGTTTAAAGCTAACCCTGAAGCGCCGGACTTTGGAATAAGAACCGGCGCAGAAGGATATGACTTCCTGCAAGGGCCGTCAGGCCGTGCGCTTGCTGGCCACCCCGAGCTAACCAATCCCATATCAACGTTCAGCTTCAACACGCCGCACAATGGCAGCCATATTTCAGGCGATATTGTCTACGGTGTCATTCTCGGTGGTGCTGGTTTTAGTATCTGGTCTGATCGACCTTCATTGACATACTCCAGTTCTGTTAATGGCTCATGGGGCCGAGGCTATGAACAGCAACCGTGGTGGAACTCTACAGAGAACATCAACACAACGCTAAGCCAATTAGATAACCTTTGGCCAATGATGAACGCGCCGCAGCAGAACGAACTGCAAGCGACGTTCTCGAGCAATGCGCAGGACGGCTGGCTCGGTGTTACTAAGACACTGAGAAAAGTTGGGAACGAGGTGTGGGGCGCTTTTGCAAACCGCGACAACAGCCAAGCCAGAACTATAACCGTTACCACATCCGAGCCAATGAACGCTGGTTCACTGGTGGATAAATTTACCGTTGGCAGCAGTGCCCAGATAACAGGAACTAACACCTTACAAGTAACACTAGGCGCCGGTAAAGGATATGTAGGTGCTTTCACGGTTGGCGAAATTGTAGCGATTGATTACGATCTTGAGATCACGTCACCGACTGGAGGTACGCAAGCCAATCCAGCGTCAATACTGCCGGGAACTAACCACGTCAATTATCAGTTTGAGATCAATACGGTTAGCGGTGTGACGACACAGACCGCGATATTTGAGCGGGTAAACAGTGACGGCTCATTCACCGAGCTAAACCGGCAAACCCTTACACCAGGTGGCACGACTTGGGACGCTACACCGTCTATCACTTATACCGACGGAATGCTGTTGCGGGTTAGCCATCTAGCGCTGGACTCGGCTGGCGCCATCTTAGACTCCGCTGAACCAGTTTTTTATGTGTTTGAAGACGCTGCAATCCCTACAGTAAGACGATGCGTAGCGCTTAATGTCACGATCATACCGGGTAACGCTGAAAGCTATTCTTTGGATGATTTGGATGACGGGGAAGGCGGCACACCAAT
>CALCKW010000060.1 GCA_937965695.1 uncultured Granulosicoccaceae bacterium | reverse complement strand
TGTACGCCATCGTCACGTACAAAGGGATTAAATCCACATTCAGCATTTTGCACCCCAATCAGGCTGTCGACTTCAATGCCAAGTCGCTTCATGCCCTCCACATCTGCGACCATGTGTGTTTTGCCAATCAGCACAGCGTCTACATCGATCTCGCGCAAGTGATCACCTAAGGTCGGTTCTCCAACCCGCAGCGGGGAACCATTTGTTGTAGATCCGTGCGATCGCACATAACGCCCTGTGTAAGCGCTCATTCTAGAGGGGCCACAGATTGTCGATTGAACGTAAGCCTGATCGAACCGCATACCCTCGTGCGCCAATTGGTCGATATTGGGAGTCTTGAGGTGCGGATGCCCAGAACACCCTAGGTAGTCATACCGTAACTGATCACACATTATCCACAGAACGTTCATTGGCAATTATTTCCTTCAGATTACTCGGTGCTGCCTGCTGGCCGGGTTGTTAGCATTCAACCTGCACAACGTTTTCAGCAAAATATTTTTCGGCTTGTATTATCCGCTTTCGCTTTCAACTCAGTTATAAAGAGTCAATCACGAACTGGCCAAGTTAAGACGAGCAGCTGTAGTGTGACGTGCCACCAGCCTCAAAGAATTGAGACGGTTTTAGCCTATTGTAATCCCGCTCAACCTGCTCCGACTGCTCAGTATAGGGCTGCGTCATGATGTCCTGTAACTGACGAGTTAAAGCGTAATTTCTGGTTGCAGCTTCTTGGTAGGCGGGAACAACGAGCCATTCACGCAGAATGTATTTTGGATTGACGCGCTTCATCTGTTGGGAGATTTGTTCGGGGGATTGAGATGCTTTGTTTATCAGCGCTTTCCATTGCATGAGCCACGCTGACCAGTCCTGATCCAACTCGTCTGAACTTGTGTAGAAGCTTCTCTTAAGTGGGGCGATGTCATCGGGGATTGCAGAGAGTTCGCGGAAGAAGATGGTGTAGTCGACAGCGGTTTTTAGCATGAGGGTGACCAACTCGTTGAACAACGCAGCATCAAACGTTTTAAGCCCCAGTTTGGCGGCCCACATGTGATGCATTTTCTTTTGCATCTCGTCGGCGAATCCTTGTTGAATGTAATCGAGTTGTTGCATTGCGTCTGGTTGTGATAACAGCAAAGGTTTTAACGCTGTACAAAAGCTCTCGAAGTTTTTCTCTGCGGCCACTGGTTGATTCAGAAAGGAATAGTGTTTGCCCCCACCCGTCCAAGGTTGGAAAGACGGATCAAAGACGTCACAAAATCCATAGGGGCCGTAGTCCAGTGTAAAGCCGCCCGCTGCACAGTTGTCGCTGTTGAAGTTGCCTTGGCAAAAGCCAACCCTGATCCAGTGTGCAATCAGTGATGTCAGGCGGTTGCGGAACTCACCTGCAAGCGCCACGACTTTCTCTACGGTCGTGTGTTGATTGTCGATGACGTCGGCGTATTCACGATCAATCAAATGCAACACAATCTGCTCAAGCTCTTGCATTGCTTGGGGATGTGATTGCGCGCGCACACGACGGCCAAAGAGTTCAAGCTGGCCCACCCGGATGAACGACGGAGCCACTCGCGTCGAGATGGCGACGTTGTTGCTCACCATAATATCTGGGTCTTGTGAGCGTGAACCCTCTGAGTACCAGGGCCGTTGCACGACCTCTGTGGTGGATGCGAACAAACACAACGAGCGTGCGGTTGGAACACCCAGCGCGTGCATGTGTTCTTGGGCCAAAAACTCTCGAACGCTGGATCGCAAAACAGCGCGGCCATCGGCACCACGAGAGTATGGCGTGCGCCCACTGCCTTTGAGCTGCATTTCCCAACGCTGGCCCTTGATAACCGCTTCGACCACCGATGCAGCCCGACCGTCGCCGTATCCGTTACCCGTTCCGAAGGGGCACTGTTGCGTGTATTCGTTGCTGTAGATAGACAATGCGTAGCCCGTCGCCCAGCCTACTTTGCGCATAGGCTCTGGCACGCTGAATAAGTCACCGGAAAACAATTGGCTAAAGCCTGTT
Source organism: uncultured Granulosicoccaceae bacterium (assembly GCA_937965695.1). GTDB lineage: Bacteria > Pseudomonadota > Gammaproteobacteria > CALCKW01 > CALCKW01 > CALCKW01. Next base: position 11,023 of record CALCKW010000060.1, on the reverse strand, counting down.
GATTGCGCCAAGCTGTCAGCGAAACCCAACTCACGAAAAAAGGCTTTGCTGTGAGTGACGTACTCAGGGTTTTCTATGGGCTCGGGCGTCACCGGCACATAGTGACCTGAGTGGACCTCTCGCGGCGAGTGGTTGGCACCAAATGCCTCTGATTCAGGGTCGCGGTTGAGCGAATCCATGAACGAGTAGTCGAGCAATTGCGCTAAGTCATCGAGTGTCTCGATCGCTGGAGCCTCAGGCAGATTTTCACCAATAATAGTCAACGCAGTTAACCCCTCTTTTTTGGGCTTGTTGACAGAACAAACCGATTCACCATAATCGCACACATTGATAACGCGGTAAGTGTCACTTCCGCGAACATTTGGCGTTAGCCCATCATTCAGAGAGCTAAACGCTTGCCGTCGCGAGCATTCGTGCAAACTATTTTCTCAAGTGAGATAACATGGACATAACTGACTGGGGATACTGACATGGCTGAAAAGCAAACTTCGTATAGATGGGTCATTGTGTGCGCGTGCGCCTTTATCCTTGCGATAGCGATGGGTTCCATCGTCAACGGCATGTCCGCGTTTATTGTACCCATGCAAGAGCAGTTTGGCTGGCCACGCGGGAGCATCGCGTTTATCAATTTCTGCGGCATCTTAGGCTTGGCCTTGGGCGGCTTAATTTTCGGTCGTTTGGCTGATCGCAGAGGCACCCGGCCGGTGGTGCTGTTTGGTGCGGTTGTTTTAGGAAGTTGCTATGTGCTGGCGTCTTTCGCTACCGTTCTCTGGCATTACTATGTGGTTTTTTTCATCGCGGGCTTTTTTGGTGCAGCGGCGATCTTTGCGCCTGTCATAGCGGCCGTTGGCAATTGGTTTGTCGTCGGTGCTGGCACAGCCATTGGCATTGCCACCGCAGGGCAAGCGCTGGGCCAAGGTGCTGTTCCCTTTATCTCCTCACTGTTGATTGAACGTTTTGACGCCAGCGGCGCATTTGCAACAACGGGCATTTTTATGTTGCTGACATTGGTCCCGCTAGCGCTGTTATTGCGACCACCCCCTACCCTCGACAACACAACACAGGCCGCCACCGCTGCAGATGAGCCTGCGTCTAAGTCTGTCAACACGGTGATCGCTACCTTGTGCGTGGCGATTACCTTGTGTTGCACCTGTATGTCGGTGCCTTTGATGCACCTTATGCCGTTGATTCAAGACCGCGGCATTGCCGCCACCGATGCCGGTAAAGTGATGCTGGTTATGTTGTTGGTTGCGATATTGGGTCGACTGGCCTTTGGCATTCTCGCCGATAAAATTGGTGCGCTTTCCGCCTACATGACCGCGACCGCGTGGATGACGGTGATGGTGTTTGGATTCACTTATATTGAGTCCTTAAATACGTTTTACCTTTATGCTGTGGTTTACGGGTTTGGGTATGCCGGTGTGATGACCGGTGTTCTCATTACTATTCGAGTGCTTGTGCCCATTTCTCGACGTGCCGCTGCGTTTGGATTGATTTCCATGTTTGGCTGGTTTGGGCACGCCATTGGTGGATACTTGGGCGGTGCGCTCTTCGATTACTCGGGCGGCCACACAATGGCTTACGGTGCAGCCGCAGCGGCCGGTGTTTTAAATCTGCTTGTCGTCAGCACTTTGTTTAAGAAAGGTCCGCAGACGAGTACGCTCATTCCTGCAACTTAATAAGGGTTCGCTGAGCTGGCACACTGATGGAGAGACAAGTGTCAGCTAATTCTCATATCGCGTAGTCTTTATCAGAGCCGCTATCAAGAACCCTTGTAAACAAAAAGCAAATGAGTTAAAAATCAATGATGCCTGCTTATGCCATCGGAAATATCACTGTTTTGGACCACGAGCTCTGGGCTGAATACCGCAGCAAAGTCACAGCGACGGTTGAGCCTTGGAAAGGAGAACTTGTTTTCCGCGGAAAAAAAGCCCGAGTGCTGGGTGGTGAGTGCCTGCACACGGACACCGTTGTGATTCGTTTCCCAAGTCTTGAAGCACTAGACAATTGGTTTAATTCAAGTGCGTATCAAGCCCTTATCCCGCTTCGCAAAAAAGCGGCCAATATCGACTTGATCAGCTATCAATCAGAACGCTAATGCCATTGCGTGACAATAAAAACACGACGTGCGTTTAAACAAAGGGCTTTAAACTCAGCTCAGCAGCGATCTCTCGCCCTTCAACCATGACGGAATAGACGCCGCTTTCTAGCGCTGATTTATCAGCAGCCCCCTCTGGTAAAGAGACAAAACACAAACCCACCGCTGCCCCTGTGCTGTAGCCCCAAGCACCAGAGCTGACATACCCCACGACAGCCCCATCGCGCAGCACGGGTTCGTTGTGGTGCAACAGCGGTTCGGGGTCATGGAGTTTGATTGAGCACAGGTACGGGCCGTCGGCTTTTTGCTTGCGCGCTAGATAGGCCGCTTGGCCAATAAACGGCACGTCTTTGTTGGTTTTGCAGACAAAACCCAAGCCGACTTGATGGGGTGCTTCTGTATAAGCCATGTCGCTGCCCCAGTGCACAAAGCCTTTTTCTATGCGAAGCGCATTGAGCGCCTCGCCGCCGATCAGTCGCAAATCGTAGTTTTGGCCGGCTTGCATTAATTCGTCAAATACATGCTCGGCAAAGTCGGGGCTGACCAATATCTCCCAGCCCAACTCACCCGAATAAGACAATCGCTGTGCAGTGACAAGTGCGTGACCGATATAAAAAGTTTGATGACTATTAAACGAGAATGCCTCGTCGGAAACATCTACGTCGCAGACAGCTGCCAGCAAGTCTCTGGATTGTGGCCCCATGATGGCCAACACACCGTAAGACGACGTGGCGTCTCGTAGGCGCACCTGCTCGCCCGCTTGCACGTGGTCGCGCAGGCGTTGGTAGTCTCGACGAGTGTGCGCGATAGAGCACATCACCATGTAACTGTCTTCGGCGTAGCGTGCAACCGTGACGTCGCTCTCTATGCCGCCGCGTTCATTCAACATTAGCGTATAGGTTACTCGCCCCACGGGAATCGCCATGTTGTTGGTGCACAATCTTTGCAGAAACTTTTCAGCATCCGCGCCTTCAACCATCAACTTGCCGAGCATGCTGTAGTCGATCATCGCCACGCCCTCTCGGGTGGCGCGCTGTTCTTGCACCGAGTAGTCAAACCAATTTTGACGGCCAAAGCTGTATTCAAATTTTGGCGTCACACCCTCGGGCGCAAACCAGGCGGGGCGCTCCCAACCCTGTACCTCGGCAAAGCATGCACCCTTCGCTTTCAACGCATGATGAAAAGGTGTTAGGCGTAAGTTGCGAAGACTCTCACGCTGACGATTCGGCCAATGCATCGCGTAGGTGAGTACAAGTGTCTCAGGTGCGCGTTGCTGCAAATAACCGTCACGCGCTTGGAATTCTTCACAGCGCGAGAGATCCATCTCGCTCAAATCCATCGGTGGGTGACCCTGCATGATCCACTGCGCCAACGCCCTGCCAGCACCTGGTCCTGACTGAATACCCGTTGAATTCACCCCCGCCAGAACAAAGTACCCTTTGATGTCTGAAGCCTCACCCAAGTTAAAACGCCCGTCGTAGGAATAACTTTCGGGGCCGTTAAAAAAAGTGCGTATACCCGTTTCTTGCAACACCGGCACACGGTTCATCGCCAGTTCTATAACGTCCATCACATCGTCTTCGACAAACGGCAAACTGTCGAAGCAAAAATCTTTGGAGATACCTTGCACGGCCCAAGGCTTTGCACGGTTGTGGGCAAAGCCAAACAATAATTTGCCTGCGTCTTCCTTGAAATAGGTGCCATCACAGTAAGAGCGTAGAACCGGCAAATCACTGGGCAAATCTTTAATGGCTTCAGTGACTAGGTAGTAGTGCTCGCAGGCGTGAATAGGCACACCAACGCCGTTCCGCTGTCCCAGCTCGCGCGCCCACATGCCACCGCAGTTGACTACAAACTCCGAATGTATAATGCCCTCAGCGGTGCGTACTCCGTTGACTTTTCCACCCTGAACCAAGATTTCTTCCACGGTGATGTTCTCAAAGATAGAGGCGCCGTGCATGCGAGCGCCCTTGGCCAGCGCGTTGGTTAAATCAACCGGGTTGGCCGATCCGTCGCTGGGCATATGGATACCGCCCAGTACACCCTCTGGGTTCATCAGCGGCCAGCGTTCCTGTATCTCAGCGGTGCTCATGTAGTCGGCGTCAATGCCAAACAGCGAGGCAAAATCTGCTTTGCGTTTTAATTCTGCCATGCGCTCATGGTTAATGGCGATCGATATGGAGCCCGATCGACGAAAGCCTGGGTTTTGACCTGTCTCAGCTTCGATGTCTTGCAGCAGCTCAATGCCGTACTTGGCAAATGCAGTGGTTGAATGACTGCCCTGCAGCTGCCCGACTAAACCAGCGGCATGCCAGGTTGTTCCGCTGGTCAGCTGTTTTCGCTCCAGCAGTACAATGTCCTTCCAGCCCTCTTTGGCCAGATGATAGGCCACAGAACAACCGTGGATTCCACCACCAACAATGACCACTTGCGCGTGCGAAGGGAGTTGCGTTTTCATCAATTAAAACCTGTGCTTTGCTGTCGCTTTTATGAAAGCTGTGTTTGGTAGAGTCGACCGGCGTTGGGGAGCGTGTCTTCAATGCCAGCTAACCGCAGTAAATGCCAAGCCAATGCATGGTTACTCGCCGTGACTGGTTTGCTTAAAGCCTGCTCTGCTTGTTCGATAATTCCTGCGGCACGTAGACTGGTGCAAGATATAAAGACACCATCACAATCCGATGACTGCCCCACCGCGATAGCGCCCGCTAGAATGGATTTTTCATCGACCTTGCCAACGATGTCATCACTGTCTTGGTAAAAAGAGCCAACCACCGTGACGGCTATGCCAGCCTCGACAAACTTGGCCTGCATTGCCTCTGTGACGTCTGGTGTATAGGGTGTCAACAAGCCAAGTCGTTGCACACCCAAGGCTTTCAGGGCTGCTTTAGCAGCGGATAGCGGATTACTGCTGGCCACCCCCGGATGGCTAGTCTCAAAGATTTCAGCGACGCGCGCTTCACCGATAACGGTGGAACCAGAGGTGCACCCATAGCCGATTGATTTTAGACCCAAATAACGGGGTAACAGTGCAGCAGCTTTGGGCAGTTCAGTTTCCATTTTTGCCAAGCTCTCAGGAGTAACGATTAGGTCGTTGGCAAGGCGCGCGTGATATACCGACACGCCGGGCAAATCGCTCAGCCAACGAAACTCCCACTCCATGGTTTGATCTGACTCAAGCACTAACAACCCAATGCGCGCACGCGCCCCTGCCCCCTCGTCGGTTGAGAAGTCCAAACGCTTTATCTCGCCACTGTGCTGCTCTTTTTTCATCAATCACTTATCGCTATTCTGATTGCTCTATCGTACATAAACTTAGCCCTGGGCTTCCGCTTGTTGGGCAAAAAAAGACGTGTCTTTTGGCACTTCTGGCAGCAGCATCTCGTAGGGGGTGCAACGCACTCGGCCGGATACTTCTCCGCGGACTAGCTCGTGAGTCAGCGTACTCGGCAGTGCATTGGGGCTCAGTTCAATCGCATCCTCGGCATAATAAGTTGTGATGTATAGGGTACGTGGCTCCTTGGACAAATTGGGTGCAGAGCCGTGCAACACGCTGGAATGCATCAGGCACACAGAGCCCGCTTTGCCCGTGCACTTGATGGCCTTTTCGGCGTGACTCTCGAATACCTCATCCGCCACGGCACCGGTAAACACGCCGTTGTGCCAATGGGCATAGAGCGGCCCCTTGTGTGTACCTGGCACAACCTCCAACGGCCCATTTTCAAGCGTCACCTCATCCACAAACAAAAGCGCCGTGACCATGTCATCGTTTGTCATGGGCTGAAAGGGAAAATCCTGATGGAACTTAACTTTTGTAGCAGCACCGGGCAATTTGGAATTAATCTTACCGTGATGGAACTTGATAGCAGGACCTACCAACTGCGCCACCCAGTCTACCGTTTGCGCACGACGCATGATGTTTGCGTAGATCTTAGAGATTTCCTCTGGCGACTGCACACGTCGCAGCGCTGGTGTTTGGGCCGTGTGTCCCGGCTCTAGATCAAAACGCGCACGACCATCTAAGGTCTCGCCGTAGTCCGCATCGTGCGCACGGCTCTGCTCCACCCAATCGGAAAACACAGAGCGCATGTCAGCAAGGTCTTGCTCGGACACCGCGTTTTCTACCACCAACACCCCGTCACGCCAAAACTGATCTAGTTGATCTTGCGTCAATTCACCCATGCCGCTTTCTCCAACGTTTTAGGTTTTTGTAGACTAGAAAATAAGTGTTGTATACCAAATAATGCAAGCAAGTGACAACTTGTTTGGAGAGGCACGATGCAGCCCAGCACAATTGAACGCGGCTTTGCCGTTGAAGAGTTTGAAAACCGTACCCGTCTTGCACAGGCGCTAATGGCCAAACAAGGCTTGGCTGGTATGCTGCTGACAAGCGAGGCTGAGCTGCGATACTTCAGCGGCTTTCAGACGTTGTTCTGGCAGAGCCCCACGCGCCCGTGGTTTTTGTTTATTCCAGACAGTGGCAAACCCATCGCCATTATTCCCGAGATTGGCGCCGCTTTAATGCGGCAGTCATGGCTTGACGATATACGCACTTGGAGCGCGCCTGCTCCGCAAGACGATGGCATCAGTTTGTTGCACGAGTTGTTATCACCGCTAGCTAAAAGCAAAGCCCGTATCGGCCTGCCCAAAGGCCACGAGACGTCACTGCGTATGCCATTGGGGGACTGGGAAAAATTAGTCTCAGATTTAACAGGCCTTGAGATCGTCGACGCTACAGCTATTGTACAGAGCTTGCGCATGGTCAAATCTGCAGCCGAGATAGAGAAGCTCTCGCATATTTGCGCTATTGGCTCTGCAACTTTTGCGGAGGTTCCAGTCTTTGCAAATGTAGGCCAACCGCTCGAAGAAACCTTCAGAGCCTTTAAGCGCGAAGCACTAACCCAAGGAGCCGACGATGCACCTTACTTGGTTGGCTCTTCAGGCCCAGGCGGTTATATAGATGTCATATCCCCACCCGGTCGAAGGCCGCTGCAAACGGGCGATGTTCTAATGATGGACACCGGCTGTGCTTGGGACGGTTACTTTTGCGATTTTGATCGCAACTGGGCTATCGGCCAAGCAGACGACGAGAGCCGCCGAGCTTACGATGTTCTCTGGCGAGCTACTGAGGCTGGGTTGGCAGCTGCTCGCCCTGGCAACACTTGCAGAGATTTGTTTCAAGCCATGTCTGCGGTCATTACCGAAATGGACAGCAGTGGTGGTGACATCGGCAGGCTGGGGCACGGCCTAGGTATGCAATTGACCGAGCAACCCTCGCACGCGGCATTCGACCAGACTGTACTCAAAGAGAATATGGTGCTGACTTTGGAGCCATCGCTCAGTTATGGCGACGGGCTGATGATGGTGCACGAAGAGAACATTGTTGTCCGTGCGAATGGCGCAGAACTACTGACGGTTCGAGCAGCCGCAGAGCTGCCCATTATTTGAAACAAATAAGTCGGCTGCGAGAAACGCAGCCAAATAATTAAATGAGTTTAGAGCGCCTCGCTGGGCGCTGAAGAAATCCTTGGCACCAGTGCTTTAACCAAGTCCAACATGTCGAGCTGACCGACCACTGTCTCACCCTCAAGCACTCGGTATGTCTTGCCCGTTTCTCCGCCAGAGATTGCGATCAAGCTTTCAAGGTTATCGCCCGCTTGCACATCGCCCTCGTAGCTGACGCCTTCTTTTAATGGCCCCATCACTGAGCGCACCCGAAGCACTCGAGCCCGATTGATATCGCTGACAAAATCTTCGATGTAAGGGTCTTTGGGGTTGAGCAAGATGCCCTGAGGCTCACCCTGCTGAACAACCGCACCGTCTTTCAGTATGACTAAATGATCGGCTAATTTAAGCGCTTCATCCAAATCATGCGTGATAAAGACGATGGTCTTGTGCAGTTCTTCTTGCAGCTCAAGTAGCAGGTCTTGCATGTCGGTACGTATCAGCGGATCGAGTGCCGAGAAGGCTTCATCCATCAGCATGATGTCGGTGTTGGCCGTCAGTGCGCGTGCGATGCCCACCCGCTGTTGCATCCCACCCGATAGCTGAGCTGGATAATGATTTTCATAACCACTCAAACCAACACGCTCTAACCATTTCATGGCTTCAGCGCGCCACGTTTTTTCCTCGACACCACGCACAACTAAAGGCATGGCTGCATTTTGCGCGATGGTGCGGTGTGGCAAAAGCGCAAACTTTTGAAACACCATCGACATCTTGTTTTGACGAATAGCACGAAGCCCCGACTTTGAGAGCTGCATGACGTCTTCGCCGTCCACCAGTATCTCACCAGCGGTTGGGTCGATAAGTCGATTGAGATGCCGAATCAGTGTTGATTTTCCCGAGCCTGAGAGGCCCATCACCACGGTGATTTCACCTGCTTGCATGTCGACGTTAATGTCTTGCAAGCCGAGTACATGGTGGTGTTTTGCTAACAGCTCGTCTTTGCCCATGCCGGCTTTTACATGCTCGAGCGCAGCTTGACCATCGGTACCAAAAATTTTGTAGAGACCGCGTAGGCGGACTTTGGGTTCATTGCTCATATCGGCTCCGCCACTCAGTGTTTAACATGGGTCATGTCGACCCGTTGCAGTGCGGCCTTGGAAACTCGATCCAAAATCACAGCCAATAGCACAATGCCTATGCCTGCGACGATTCCGACACCCAGCTCCAGGTTACGGATACCGCGCAAGACGTTAACACCCAGTCCAGGAGCAGAAACCAACGAGGCGATAACAACCATCGCCAATGACATCATGATGGTTTGATTCACCCCAGCCATGATGTTGGGCAGCGCCAGTGGCAGCTCAACCTTGGTGAGTTTTTGACTGGAGCTCATGCCGAAAGCGTTTGCGGCTTCGATGACGTCTTGATCGACTAGGCGAATACCCAGATTAGTCAAACGCACCACCGGCACGATAGCGTAAAGAATAATGGCGATTCCGTAGAGCTTGGACTCGGTAACCGAGAACAAGAAGATCAACGGGATCAGATAGACAAAGGTTGGCAACGTTTGCAGCAGGTCGAGAATGGGGACCAGCACCCGTTCCAACTTGTCGGATTTGGACATGGCAATGCCTATAGGCACACCGAGCAAAACGGAAATACCGGTACAGACAAAAATTATCGAGAGCGTCTGCATGGCAACGTCGTAGTGATCGACAAAGGCCAACAGTAAAATGGAGAAAGCGACAAAAATGGTGACGCCTTTTGAACGTGAGGCAAACCAAGCGACGGCGACCAACACGGGGATCATGATAAACCAAGGAATAGCGGCAAAAGCCCAAAGCGCGCTGTCTAACATCCAGCTTAGCGGTTGGGTCAGCGGATCAAGGACTGATTTGAGTGCTGGCTTTGCAGCCAGAAAACCGTCTTCGATACCTTTGGTTAAATCTCGGGTTTGGCTGAGGTTGCCACAACTCTTGTTGAGGTTATCCAGCGATGGAAACGGGAAAATCGGCCCGTCGGCGCCCTTACCTGATGCTTTAGCGAGCAAATCCGCCATTGAAAGAGGCGCATCTGAATTGCCTTCCCCACACCATTGCTCAAGACCAAAGGCCTTGAACATCCCGTCGTAAAACGCCATAAGCTATCCTCTAAACGAAAACACCCCTCCGCCCGGAGAACGGACGGAAGGGCCTAAACACTAACTACCGAATTACAGCAAAGCGGCGAGTTTCGCCTTCGCGTCGTCGCTCAACCAATCAGCCCATACATCTTTGTAGTTGCTGAGGAAGTAAACAGCCGCTTCTTCGTTAGATGCGTTGTTGTCCAAGCGCCAAGCGAGAACTTCACCCATTTGAGCGTTGGTGAAGGAAACGTTCTTCATCAACTCGGCAATGGCTGGCTCACGCTCAACAAAAGCACTAGAAGCAGCCGTCACAACTTTAGACGCTGGGTAAGCCGAAACAGCAGGTGTTGCACAATCAGCTGAACCGTTACATGCATGTGCTTCTGCGTTGTACTCGCCAAACTCAACAGCAACCATTGGGTACTTGCCCAATACGGCTGTAGGCGCCCAGTAGTAACCGAACCAAGGCTCTTTGTCAGCGTAAGCTGCGGCGATTGACGTCTGCAGTGTCTCACCTGAGCCGTGCTGGAAGCGCTCTAGACCTTGTGCTTCGATATCAATTGCTTTCAGGTTGTTGTTGTTGATGATGTCGCAAGCCCAACCCGATGGACAGTCGTGGAATTTACCACCAACAGCACCAGGGTTTGCCAAGATACCTTCCATCGTGGTCAGCTCTGGGTTTGACTCTGCCAAGTAAGCAGGGATCCACCAACCTTCAACACCGCCGTCAGACAATACGTTGCCCAATTCAACGAGCTTATTTTCAGCTAAAAGTGGCTCGTATGAAGGTGTGGAGTTAGCCCAGACTTCAGTCAGGATGTCTGGCTCACCCGTCTCAGCAAGTGAAGTCAGCGCGGGTACAGTAGAGGAAGGTACTTTCTGCACTTCGCAGCCGTAGCCCTGCACCATCAAAAATTCAGAAACGGCAGTTACTACCTGAGCAGATGCCCAATCCATCTCTGTGATCGATACTTTGCCGCAATCCGCCGCTTGAGCAGTTGTTGCACCAAACGCGAACAATGCAGCGAGTGCTGTCCCCTGTAAAAATCTCTTCATTCTTATAAATCTCCCAATTGACCTTCAAGCTGCTGCTTGAAGCTTGCAATCATCACTAAAACTTATGATGACCCGAAAAGGCCGGTATGAAGCAACAAACCTCTACGATGTCTATCTCATCGAGGGCTGTCGAAATCCGGCGCGGCAGCCGAGCGATTGATACACGCAACGTTATGCCGATACTAGCAATTTATAACATCATGCTTCACACATATTGTAAAGCCTGCCGCTGCAACAGATGTCGCAATTGGCAGCTGAGTGTCTAATCTGGGACATTCGTCGGGTTTAGACAAAAAACA